>NZ_AWFA01000033.1 GCF_000682675.1 Hyphomonas pacifica
ATGCGGGACCATTTGGGGCTCAGGTCACGGCTTTCATAATTCAACCTTCGATTAGAATTTTCGATGGTCTTCTTCAGCGATCTATTTTTCTACGTATTGAACGAAACGCTTGTACCGCTTTGAGCCGTCCGACGCGAAAGAGCTGTATCGGACTTTGCTCTCAGTGCTTCCACGCGGCGATTGATGGCTGCGACACTGATCCGATAAAGCAAGAGTTTGATCGGACCGGGTCGGTTTTCGTAAAGTGCAGATTGAAAATACTCGGCGGGCTCGTCGAAAACGCCATGATCATCAGTGACCGCGGCCATTTGCTGAAAAGTCCCAAAAGTAGAGCAAGTTCCGCAATCTTTATAAGGTGATGACAGTGCAACCGAGAAACCTGTTTTCCAACCGCGTCGCTTTAACTCTCCCTCTGACGAAGCTTGAAGTGAGGTATCGTTGATAAATCCGTCCGTCCGTTTCCATTCGCCGTCGATTTCGATTTCAAGCCAGGAATGAGAAATTTCATCGGGCATTAGCCGATAGGCGAGCCCCTTAAAGAAGCCTTTTTGGATCTCTTTAGAAATCAGCGAGAAATGTATCCGCGCCGGAATGTCTGTGGCCTTGCATAGGGCTAGAAGCAAGGTCGCCTTCGTGTTGCACTGCCCCAAACCCAATTTGATGGTTTCCGACGCCTTCGTCAGGTCGCCACTCGCAGGAAATCCAAACTTGATGTCGTCTCTGACATAGTTGAGCAGTCTGCTGAACTTCTCTTCCGCGTTGTCAGCGTTGCCGACAATTCGATTTGCGGTGCTTCGAACCAGATCATCGTCGAAATCTGCCAAAACGGTGCTCTTCGCCATGTCTGTATCTCCCAAATAAGAAGAGGATACTTGATGCTTGTCTTGTGCGTATTGAACGAAACGCTCGCTTGCCAATTGCCGCTATTGACCAGCGTTCAATGCCTGCAGGGGCGTGACCCCCATAATCTTTCCCATTGTCCGGGTCAGATGCGCCTGGTCGGCAAATCCGCCAGCATAGGCAGCCTCGGCCAGCGATGTGCCTTGTGCCATTGCCTGTGCTGATCGCCGGGTGGCCTGCCATATGAGCCACTTAGACAGGGGCACACCAAGTTGCTTTTGTGCGATTGCACGCAACCTCGGTTCCGATAGGCCGCATGATTTCGCCGCAGCGGAAATCGCACCATTTAGCTGCGCTGTCCGCAAGAATTTGAGGGCCTCCATCAGACGCAAATCCATTTGGGAGCCGACGTCACCAAAGTCCAAGTCCAAGGAATCAAGGAGCGTACCAAGTTCACCCTCCCAGTTCACTTGAGCGATGAGGTTCGGATCCACCCTCGAGACATCATCATCCCCGGCAAAGCTTTGAACATATCGCGCAAGCTGCGATTGGGGTTCAATCAACACAAGCACGGCTTTGTCTGATGGATGAAGCGTGTGGCGTTTTCCCGCCTTCACACAAAGCGCTGCACCAGAAATGACCTGCTCACTCTGATCACTAATAGAGATGTCTGGACCAAGGGACACGGTGAGTTGGAGCGTCGCGTGGGCATGTGGGCGATTGTCCGCGGCGCGTCCGCGATAAACAAGCCAAGTCTCACCAATGTAGAATTCACCCTTCCAGTCCATAAGTTCCAGTACTGTGCTGAGCCACATCAGGCAATCGTTACGGTTCAGACGACGTCTGGACCTTTCGACCGCAGTCGCAAAGGTGACCTCAAGACCTAAAAAAGCGCCGCTTGGACGGGATGCGCAATTTTCAAAAGCTCGCTTCTCCGGTAATCGAGTGAGCCGCCTTGGCCGTACTCAGGACGGTTATTCTTATGCCCCATCAGGGCGCATCTTAGGCCATAATCGAGACCGCCTTCGAGCATTCGGTCCTCGAATGAGTGTCGGAATGAATAGATAACGTGATCCGAGGATGGTAATAGTTTCCGCTGCCGGAACGCTTTCATCAGGTTCGCTGAGACCAGCGTGCTTTTGTCGTAATAGTACGGGAAGCCTTCCGGGCACGACCGCATTGCGATCTCTGCAACGCCAACAAGCGGAATTTCCCGCCTCGAGTCTTCGGTCTTGAGTTCTCTGTTTTGCTCGGGACGAATGGCGATATGAGGAACCTTATCGTTTAAGCGAATGTCCTCAGCACGAAGGTTCACGAGTTCACTCAAGCGCGCGCCAGTTTCAATGAGCAAATAGATCAAAACGCGCAGCTCGACCCGCAAACCGTCAAATAGGCCTGGGACGAGAATGCGTGAACGCACCCAGTCATCTGTGATAGAGGCGCGTTTAGCTTCGGACTTGCCTGAGAAATAAAAGTCGCGAAACGGGTCTTCAAAATCTGCCGCACCAATATGTTTGTAGTATCGCTGCAAGAGCGACCGCACATTTCCGATGTGCCGGTTAGCCGTGTTAGGCGTGACCGGCTTTTGGTCTCCATCTTGTGGTTGCATCCGCTCAACCCACCAATCACGATATTCCAACGCTTTGTCTCGCGTGATGTCGCTTAGAGGCAGGTCGCCCATTTGTTCGATAAAATAAGTGATCGACGTGCGCTTTGTTTTCTCCCAGGATCGCCGCTGTGCTTCGGATTTGTTATATTGATCATCGAAGGCAATTTTTGAGACATAAAGTTCGAAGGCTTCAGAGACTGGAATTCTCGCTGCCGGATCAGGAGCACCTCCTAGAAGGGCTTCACTATCAGCCCGGTTAGGGTCGCCGCCAGCTCCGGACTGGACTTCGAGTGTTTTGATCCGATCCATCAATTCGGCAATCGAACGCGTTTCCGCCAGGGGCTCGGCGGGCTTGTAGGAAAACCCGTAAGCCATGGCCCGTGAGATTGCAGATTTGTAGCGATGCTCCAACGCCGCACGAACGGTTGAACCGTTGGCGTTTTCCTCTGCTAACTCAACCGCCAGCGCCATCCAGTATTCGTCATCGGCTTCAGCAAGCTGATCTCGCCGAACACGCGCGATTTCGAGTGACTCGGTCTTGAGCGAGACCTTGGCAAACCGTCTTTGATCAAAATGTGAAAATTGTCCGGGCACACGACGTTGATAGTACCAACGCTTACCACGCTTGAGCAAAAATCTGTCGGGATCGCGCATGATCGTCATGCGCTCTTGTATCCCAATTTGTATCCCATTTGTATCCCATTTGTATCCCATTTTTGGAGAAATGCGGACGGGGCGCACCATTTTCAGGCCTAAGTCCTTGATATTTTTGAGGAATTATTTTTGAAAATGGCGCGAGTGACGCGCCCAGTAATCGTGCTTGAAATTAAATTAATTCAACGCACTATGGCACTCAAAACTTCGCTTGTTGTGCAGATTGTTTGAAATTTGTAGTGCAAACTGTGGTGCAGCCCTTTCGTGTTGTCAAAGTTCGACGCTGCCTATCAACGACATTCACATCGCTAACATGATTTGCTGGCCGTTCAAATTCGCGCTGGAGCGTAGCCATGCAACTTTTCGCTCGGGACTGACCCGCGGGTCTGGGTTGATCCTGCTCCGTTACGACAAACCTTGAGTGCTCAGAGGTTCTTTCTTGATTTAAACCCCTATGGGGTATAAGTGGTAGTCATGAACTTTGTTGTCGCAACTCTCGTGACGGTATTTTTCAGCCTGTCGCAGGTGCTCTGCGCGTGTCCCGTCGATATGTCGGCGACGAATAGCATGGCAACCGAGTTCACCGCTCATTCTCACCAGGCGCCCGCCGATGGGCCTGAGGCGCCCTGCGATGATGAGACTGATCACTGCAAGCTTCAGACAGCAACGGTCGCCCAAGCCGACAAGACGGCGAACCCGGTCCAGCACGTATTAGGCGATACGACGCCCATCGGGCTTGCTACACCCTCATGGCAACACGCATGGAAGCGCGTCGTCAATGTCCGCACGCCCTGGCCTGAGGTCCGAAGTTACCTGCTGCAACAAACGCCAGTCACATTGAAGGTGCGTTCCCTGAGCTGATTTCGTGCGTCGCTGCATTAGCAGCCCGATTGCATAAATTCACCTCATGGAGACGATTATGTTGAACAGACGACGTATGTTGCAGACGGTGCTCGGCACCGGCGCAACCTTGGGGGCAAGCAGCCTCCTGCCCGCTTGGGCAAAATCTTCCAGCAACGGAAACCTTGGTGTGCCCTCACTTTCGGGCACGCGCTTCGACCTCGAAATCGGGCAGTTCCCGGTCAGGCTCAACGGCAAAGTCGGTATGGCAACCGGAATCAATGGCACACTTCCCGGTCCGCTCTTGCGGTTGCGCGAGGGCGATGACGTTACAATGAACGTCACCAACCGGCTTGCCGAAGACACTTCGATCCATTGGCACGGACTGCTTGTCCCCTTCCATATGGACGGCGTGCCGGGCGTCAGCTTCCCGGGCATCAAACCGGGCGAAACGTTCAAATATCAGTTCAAGGTGCCGCAAAATGGCACTTACTGGTATCACTCCCATTCTGGTCTGCAGGAACAACTCGGCCATTACGGTCCGATCGTCATAGATCCGGCAGGTACAGACCCAGTGGCTTATGACCGGGAATATGTGCTCGTCCTCAGCGACTGGAGTTTCACGCATCCGCACCGGATCTTCGACAAGCTCAAGAAGAATGCCGAGAGCCTGAATTTCAACCGCCCGACCCTGTCGAACCCAACCGGACTTGGCGGCATGTGGGGGCAGATGCGAATGAGCCCGCGCGATCTCGCAGACGTGACCGGCGAAACCTACACCTACCTGATCAATGGCCATTCGACGGCCGATAATTTCAATATGGTCTTCCAGCCGGGCGAGCGGGTTCGCCTGCGCATTATCAACGCCTCCGCCATGACCCTCTTCAATGTCCGCCTCCCGGGCTTGCCGATGACGGTGGTCCAGGCCGACGGTCTGAATGTCCAGCCGGTTGAGACCGACGAGTTCCAGATGGGCGTGGCCGAGACGTATGATGTCATCATCGCGCCGACCGAAGCGCGCGCCTACGCCTTTGTTGCCGAATCGATCGACCGCTCCGGCCAGGCCGTCGCCACGCTCGGCCCGCGTGCCGGTATGCGGGTCGATGCGCCTGCGCTTCGAGCTGTGCCGATGCTGACCATGCGGGACATGGGAATGGCCCATGGAGACATGGCGGGCATGTCAGGCATGGGGAGAATGGATCATGGTCCGGACACCGCGACGGCCGGGGACGACATGAAAGGCCACGACATGGGTGCCATGTCGATGATGCCCGATCCTCATGGTCCGGCGGTCCAGCCCGTCAAGATTGAAGCAGATATAGAGCGCGGCCCCGGTGTCGCAAAAGTATCAGGCATGACGATGAGCCGCTTGGGCGAACCCGGTCTCGGGCTTGATGATGTCCCCCACCGCACGCTCACCTACAACCAGCTTCGCGCGCTCGACATGAATGAGGACCATCGCCCGCCTGGCCGCGAAATTGTCATTCATCTGACGTCGAACATGGAACGCTACATGTGGTCGTTCGACGGTGTAAAATTCTCCGAGGTAACCGAGTCAATCAAGTTCTACGAGGGTGAACGTGTTCGCCTGACGCTCGTAAACGATACAATGATGCCACACCCGATCCATTTGCACGGCATGTTTTTCGATCTCGTGAATGGCGGTGGTCATCACATGCCGCGCAAGCACACAGTAACGGTCAAGCCTGCAGACAGGGTCAGCGTCGACATCACCGCAGAACATGTCGGTGACTGGGCGTTCCACTGCCATCTGCTTTACCACATGCACGCTGGCATGATGCAGGTCGTCAGCGTCATTCCGCCAGCAGACGATACGACACCAGCTGAAAAAATGCCGGCAGGTCAGATGAATATGCCCATGGACCATCACGGCATGAACCATGGGGAGGGAAAATCATGATGAAACCGAATTTGGCAGCCCCTCTCCTCCTCGGCTTCGCGCTCTACGCGACCGGCAGCGCGTTCGCGGAAGACACAAATCAAACCCCGCCCTGGGATCAGGCCGACGCCATCTACGGCGAGGATGCAATGGCGGACGCTCGCCGGGACGTTCTTGCGGAAGGCGGAGACCAGAAGAGCTTCTACATCCTCTTCAACCAGCTCGAGGCTCAGATGTCTGACGAGGGCGACAGTTTGTACTGGAACGGACAGGCTTGGTATGGGGGCGATATCAACAAGCTCTGGTTCAAGAGCGAGGGCCGCGCCTCTCTGAATGGAGAGGGCGTGGATGATGCCGAGATCCAGGCGCTCTATTCCCGCGCGGTTGCGCCTTTCTGGAATGTTCAGGCGGGCGTTCGCTACGACATCGAACCGGATAGTCTCGCGCATGGGGTCGTCGCACTGAATGGTCTGGCGCCCTACTGGTTCGAAGTCGACGCTTCCGCCTTTCTCAGTGAAAAAGGCGATGTAACGGCCCGCATCGAGGCTGAATATGAGTTGCTCCTGACCCAGCGGTTGATCTTGCAGCCTCGGATCGAAGCAAATCTTTCCGCGCAGGACATACCGGAAAGGGAAACGGGCGCGGGACTTAGCACACTCGATGCCGGCTTGCGGCTTCGTTATGAAATCAGGAGGGAGTTTGCGCCTTATGTCGGCGTCGAATGGCAAAGCGCCTTCGGTGAGACACGCGACATGATCAAAGCCGCAGGCGGTGAAGGCGACGATATCGTCTTTCTCGTGGGCCTGCGGACCTGGTATTAGGAGAACAAAATGGGCGGTTTCATAGAACCCAATATTCACCCCGTGCTGGTGCATTTTACCTATGCCCTCGGCACATCTGCAGCCTTGGCATATGTGGCTGGCCTCCTCGTACCTGCAGGCCGCTGGCGCGACAGCCTTCGACCGGCCGCCGACTGGATGCTGGCATTGGCTGCCTTGGCGGTTCTGGCCACCATCGCGGCCGGGTTTCAGGCCTATTACAGCGTTGCTCACGATGCGCCGTCCCATGAAGCGATGACAACCCATCGCAACTGGGCTGTTCCCACGGGCCTCGCATTACTGGCCCTCGCCGGTTGGCGCTGGCTGAGAAGGGCCTCGTCGCCCGGCCCGGTATTTGCGATCAGTGCCCTGGCGGTGGCAGGTCTTTTGACGGTTACAGCGTGGTGGGGAGGCACAATTGTCTACAAGTACGGACTTGGCGTGCAGACCCTTCCTGAAGCCAGCGGGCCAGGCCACGATCATGATCATGGCGGCGGAGCCGGTCATGGCGACCAAGGCACCGTAAATTCAACAGACGATCATCAAGACGCTCACGGAGCGCCTCCATCCGACACGATGGATGGATCATCGGCGAGCGGCGATGGACATGATCACGACCATACCGACGGTGCAGCTGATCGAGAAATGTCAGGCACGGTCCCCGCCGGACACGACAACTCCGACGGCCATCACGACACCAAACCGGTCTCGACTGATGAACAGGCGATCCTGGATATCATGGCCGCGATCGAAACCGGTTGGGAGACCGGCGATGGCGAACTGTTCCGACAGAACTTTCTCGACTGGTCAGGCGCCCGGTACTTTGAGTCAGGCGGCGAGAATACTGGCCTGCTCGACCTTGTCGAAAATCATGTCGAGCCCGAAAAAGATACCATTCCGGATCTCGAACTCGACTTCTCGAATATAGACGTGCAATTCGAGGGAAGTGACTTTGCATGGGCTGTCGCGGACACAGCGATCAGTGGAACGTTCAGCTCCAATGGCGAACGCCTGGAGCGTATCGGGAAACAAACGGTGCTGTTCCGCAAGGTCGCCGGCACCTGGCAGGTCATTCACACGCACTCGTCCTCCCGTGCGCCGCGATAAGGAGGAAATCCAAACTGCCGCTTGCCGGCCAAGTTGAAAAGCAACCGGCAAGCGGCGATGATATTGAATATACCCCCTAGGGGTATTATACTATGACTGTCCTACTTGCTCTTGCCTGGACCGCTGGAGGTCAGAATGAAAATTATCCCCGTCGGACACTCGCTGTCTCTGTTCCTGCTCGTCAGTTATTTGCTGTGCGTCGGCTGGGGGAGTGTGACGCCGTCCAGCCTTCACATGCATCCAGCATGGCAGGATCTACTGCCCGGATTTGAGTTTGGAACGCTGACTGGTTTCCTGATCGGCCTTGTCGAGAGCTATCTCTATGGCTGGTACATCGCCCTTCTGTTCGTTCCCTTGTTCAACTTCTTCAACCGAAACAGCAGCGCATAAAAGTGATGCATACCCTCATCCTGTGAAGCACTCCTGCTGAAAGAGTCAGAGCCATGACCAACGACACTTCTCACGCCCATTCCGGACATGCGTGCCATCACAACGATCAGGCCGCTCCAGAGAAGCCCGATGATGCCTATGACAAGGTTCCGATCGGCTATGCCGGCACCGTCTGGACCTGTCCCATGCATCCGCAGGTACGCGAAACTGCCAATACAGGCTGCCCGATCTGCGGCATGGCGCTCGAACCGGAAACGGTGACGGCCGAGCAGGATACCAGCGAACTGGATGACATGACGCGGCGCTTCTGGGTCGCCCTTGTCTTCTCGGCGCCACTGCTCGCCTTTGTCATGGGCGAAATGATTCCCGGCAGCCCGCTCAGGCACTGGATTGATCCGACATGGAGTGTCTGGCTTCAGGCCCTGATCGCGACTCCCGTTGTCGTTTGGGCCGGCTGGCCTTTCTTCGTGCGCGGCTGGCAATCCGTGAAGCGACGCAACCTCAACATGTTCACCCTGATCGCGATGGGCGTCGGCGTGGCCTATATTTATTCCCTGGTCGCAACATTCGCGCCCGGCATATTTCCCGATTCATTCCGTGGGCATGGCGGCGCGGTAGCAGTCTACTACGAGGCGGCCGCCGTCATCGTTACGCTGGTTTTACTTGGCCAGGTGCTCGAACTGCGCGCGCGCAACGCCACCTCAGGAGCCATTCGTGCACTGCTGGAGCTTGCCCCTGCTACTGCGCGCAGGATTGCTGACGATGGCAGCGAACAGGATGTCGATCTCGCGGATGTAAAGTCTGGCGACAAGCTGCGGGTCCGGCCAGGTGAGAAGATCCCGGTCGATGGCGAGGTCGTCGACGGCCATGGGTCGGTTGACGAGTCCATGGTCACCGGCGAACCCCTGCCCGTCGAAAAAGCCGCTGGCACCCGTGTGACCGGCGGCACGGTCAACGGAACCGGGTCGCTCGTTATGAAGGCGACACATGTGGGCGAAGACACGCTCTTGTCCCAGATTGTCCGAATGGTTGCCGCCGCTCAGCGGTCCCGAGCTCCAATCCAGCGGCTCGCTGATCTCGTCGCTGCCTGGTTCGTTCCGGCTGTTATTGGAATTGCAATCCTGACCTTTGTCGTGTGGGCCGTGTTCGGACCCGACCCGGCGATGGCTTTTGCGATCGTGAATGCCGTTGCCGTCCTGATCATCGCATGTCCCTGTGCGCTAGGTCTGGCAACCCCGATGTCGATCATGGTCGGCACGGGCAAGGGCGCGTCCAACGGCATCCTGATCAAGAATGCTGAAGCGTTGGAGACGCTTGAGAAGGTCGATACGATCGTGGTCGACAAGACCGGGACGTTGACGCTCGGACGCCCCGAACTGGTACGCGTCCAGCCAGGCGAAGGCTTCGACGAAGCCTCGTTGCTTAGTCTCGTAGCCGCGGTGGAACGTTTGAGCGAGCACCCACTTGCCGACGCGATCGTGCGTGGCGCAAAAGGCAAGGGCGCGCCTCACAAGGATGCGCACGGATTTGAATCCGTCACTGGCGAAGGTGCGCAGGCAAGCGTCGACGGCCAAACCGTCGCCATCGGCAACAGAAAGATGATGCAGCGGATCGGGGGCTGGTCTGACGACCTCGGGACACGCGCTGACCAGTACCGCACCGAAGGCCAGACGGTTATGTTCGCCGCCGTCGACGGAAAACCGGCAGGCCTTGTCTCTGTGGCGGACCCGATCAAGGAGACGACACCGGAAGCCATCAGACGTCTTCATGCCGAAGGGTTGAAGATTGTGATGTTGACAGGTGACAATGAGACGACAGCACGCGCGGTCGCCGACAAGGTCGGCATCGATGAGGTTCACGCCGACGTCTCGCCTGAAGACAAGCATCGGATCGTGTCCGAACTCCAGAAGAACGGTGCCCGCGTGGCCATGTGCGGTGACGGCATAAATGATGCGCCCGCGCTCGCTCAGGCGGATGTCGGAATCGCCATGGGAACCGGAACCGATGTGGCCATGGAGAGTGCCGGTGTAACGCTTGTGAAAGGCGATCTGATCGGGGTCGCAAAGGCCCGGGAGCTCAGCCACGCCACGATGCGCAACATCCGCCAGAACCTGTTCTTCGCGTTCTTCTACAATACGCTTGGCGTGCCGGTTGCCGCTGGCATTCTGTATCCCTTCTTCGGCTTGTTACTGAGCCCGATGATCGCGGCGGCCGCCATGAGTTTCAGCTCCGTATCTGTTATCGGCAACGCCTTGCGGCTGAGAACCCTTAAACTCTAATTTTCCGGAGCACAGACATGTCCAGACCACTTGCTATGAGCGCGCTCGGTGCGCTGATGATTGCAGCCCTGATAGCGGGCGTGATGCTCTTCTCCGCGTCACCCGCAGCCAACGCGCAAACAGTCACTGTACACAAGACGCCATGGTGCGGTTGCTGCGCCGCCTGGGTGGACCACCTGCATGACGAGGGTTTCTACGTCATCGTGAAAGAGGAAGAGGACCTGACACCCATTCGGTCACGGCTTGGTGTTCGGGATGAACTGATGAGTTGCCATACCGCAGAAGTCGACGGATATGTCGTTGAAGGTCACGTTCCCGCTCGGGAAATACGACGCTTGCTCGAAGAAAAGCCTGACGTCAACGGCGTCTCGGTGCCCGGCATGCCGCAAGGCTCTCCCGGCATGGAAACACCGAACGCGCCAGATCGGTATGATGTCATCATCTTCTCTGGAGAGGATGCCAGGACATATGCCTCCTATCGGGGAACGCAATTGGTCTCCGAACAGGCAAGACCATGAGTGAGGATGACTACAAGCAAGGGTCACTGACGCTGGCGGGCACCGTCGCCATGGGGACGGGCGTGATGATCGGTGCCGGCATCTTTGCCCTGAC
Organism: Hyphomonas pacifica; assembly: GCF_000682675.1. Taxonomy (GTDB): domain Bacteria; phylum Pseudomonadota; class Alphaproteobacteria; order Caulobacterales; family Hyphomonadaceae; genus Hyphomonas; species Hyphomonas pacifica. Next base: position 11,050 of record NZ_AWFA01000033.1, read on the forward strand.
CGGTCAGGTCGCTGAATTTGCAGGCGACCTGTTTCCGCTCGCCTTCCTCACGGCAGCCATCATCAGCGGCTTCAGCGCCTATTCCTATATCAAGGTCTCCAACAAGTATCCTAGCGCCGGCGGCATCGCGATGATACTCCAACGCACTTACGGCCCGTCTACCGTGACCGGAAGCGCCGCCCTGCTGATGGCGTTCTCGATGATCATCAATGAAAGCCTGGTCGCCCGCACGTTCGGTACGTACACGCTGCAGCTGTTTGGCGTCGAGGGCGGCATATTCGTTCCCTTGCTGGCAATCGGACTGATTATCCTGGCTTTCGTGATAAATATTGCCGGTAATCAGGTGATCGGCGGCGTATCGAAGGTCACGGCTATTCTCAAGATTGGTGGCATACTGATTTTCGCGCTTATTGCGATCTGGGCTGCCGGATTCAGCTTCCAGCCAGCAGCAGACGGTTTCGCTGACAGCACATCTGCCGGTGGGTTCCTGGCCGGCGTCGCGCTCGCCATCCTGGCCTATAAGGGATTCACCACCATCACGAACAGTGGCGACGAGGTGAAGCAACCGACCCGCAATGTCGGGCGGGCCATCATGATCTCACTTGCGATCTGCACTTTCATCTATCTCCTTGTCTGTTTCGCTGTCGGATCAACCCTCACTGTCTCGGAGATTGTTGCGGCGAAGGACTATGCCCTCGCCGAAGCGGCCCGGCCAGCACTTGGAAACTATGGATTGTGGTTCACAGTAACGATTGCGATCATCGCGACAGCTTCAGGCCTGCTTGCCAGCTTGTTTGCCGTCTCCCGCATGCTCGCCATGCTGACCGACATGAACCTGATTCCGCATAGACATTTCGGCATGCCCGGAACGGTACAGCGTCATACGCTCGTCTATACGGTTGTGGCTGCCGGATTGCTCGCGGCTTTCTTCGATCTCAGTCGCATCGCTTCGCTTGGCGCAATCTTCTATCTGGTCATGGATATCATCATCCATTGGGGCGTCTTCCGGCATTTGAGAAAGGATGTCGGCGCCGCACCTGCAATCCTTATCTGTGCGATAGCGCTCGATGCCGTCGTCCTGATCGCCTTCCTCCTCCTGAAGTGGCAAGCCGATCCAGTCATCATCCTGATCGCGGCTTTCGGCATGGTTGTAGTCTTTTCATTCGAGCATTTCTTTCTGAAACGTCTCCGCGACAATCCTCCCGGAGAGGAGTCCGGAAACAACCAGCACAAAGCCCATTCATGATCATTGCAACCTTGATCGGACTGCTCACTTTTGTGCTGGCAAGCACGGTGCATTATCTCGCACTGGCGCATCTGCACCGACGCCTGAACCATGAAGCGCGTTCAGGTCTCCCGATCGTTGTTTCGGGTATCGTAGGTGCAGGCCTGGCGCACCTCGCTGAGGCAGCGCTCTATGCAACCAGCTTTACGCTACTGGATGCCTTTGACTTGGGTGGTTTCAAGGGCGGCGAAGCGGACGGGTTCATGGACATATTCTATTTCTCCCTCGTCAACTACACATCGCTTGGGCTGGGCGATATCTATCCAACCGGACATTCGCGGTTCCTGGCGGGACTGGAATCACTCAATGGTTTCCTGCTGATTTCGTGCTCGGCATCCTTCATTTTCCTCCTGATGCGAAACCAAATGGATGGTCCAACTTCAGGCGGAATTCAAGCATCGGATTAACTCGGAACCTGTTCACACACTTCTCCGTTAGTCGTGGAAATACCCCACCACTGTATAAGGAGGATGTTGAAAGTGGATATGAAGAACAGTTATTGGCGGTTTGGCGCAATGATCATCACATCGATGATCGTGATGTTTGGGCTGATGTACCTCAACACCTATGCGTGGGAGCATGTTCGCTGGAGCGAAACGCGCTTCTACATGGCCTTCATCATGGGCGCCGCGATGGCCGTCGTGATGCTGAGCTTCATGCTCAACATGTACAAGGACAGCCGGATCAATTTCGGCATTTTCATTGGCGCTGCGGTCGTGTTCGTCCTGGCCCTCTGGCTGGTGCGCAGCCAGAGCACTGTCGACGACCGGTCCTACATGAAAGCGATGATCCCCCACCACTCCATTGCCATCATGACAAGTGAACGCGCCGGCATCGAGGATGTCCGTGTGCGCGAGCTTGCCGACGAGATCATCACGGCGCAGCGCCGCGAGATCAAGGAAATGGAATGGCTGATTTCCGACATCGCGGAGAATGGCCCGGCATCGACGGAAAGGGAGGCGGCGAGCCGCCCCGTTCCCCCCTTTGAAGGCACGCTCAATCCAGACGACGCTGCCGGGGCAGCCATCGCGGAGGACTAACGCGCCTTCCACGTCCAGTCAGACCCATTCGATCCCGAAAAGGAGCGAAACAGAATGAGACTTGAAAAGATCAAGACACAGGGCCTTGCCCACCTTTCCTACTTCCTGAGCGCCGATGGCGAAGCTGCGGTCATCGATCCGCGGCGTGACATCGACATCTATCTGGACCTCGCCCGTGAGGAAGGCTCTGTCATCAAGCACGTCTTCGAAACCCACCGGAACGAGGACCTGCTCTCAGGCGCCCCTGTCCTGAAGGAAGAGACTGGCGCAAAGGTCTGGCACGGGCCGAACCCTGAAAAGCCGATCCAGTATGCAGCCGAGACGCGGGAAGGCGACACGTTCGAGATTGGCGGCGCGCTCCTGAAGGTGCTTGAAACGCCCGGGCACACCGACGACAGCCTGTCCTACGTGCTTTATGACAAGAGCTTTGAGGAAGGCCCGGTTGGCGTGTTCACGGGCGATGCCCTGTTCATTGGCGATGTCGGGCGCACGGACTTCTATCCCGACCGCAAACGCGAAGTCGCCGGCCTGCTCTATGACAGCCTGGAGAAACTGATGAGGCTCGGCGACCAGTGCCTCGTCTATCCCGCGCATGGCGCCGGTTCGGTTTGTGGCTCGGGCATGGCCGACCGGGAGTTTTCCTCCATCGGCCATGAAAAGCTCAACAATCCGAGCCTGCAGATCGATGACCGGGAGGCTTTCATCGACGCCAAGGTAGCCGAGAACCACTACATCCCGCCATACTTCCGGCGCATGGAAGAGGGCAATATGGAAGGCACCGAAGCTGCGCCGCCGGCGCCCCTGCCCGCTTCCCCGGCCAGGTTGCTCGATCCGGGCGATGCGGTCTGCCTCGATGTCCGTGGCATATTCGACTTTGCCGGCGGACACCGCACGGGCTCGCTCTGCATCCCGGATGACATGCTTGCCGCCTTCGCGGGCTGGTTGCTGCCAGGCGACAAACCGGTGCTGCTGGTAGCGCGCGATGACGACCAGGCGGTCGATGCGGCCACCACGCTTCAGCGGATCGGCTTCGACAATGTGAGCGGATTTGTCAGCGGCGCCATGCCCGTGGCGGTCCAGAACGGCCCGCTCGACACACTCGACTTCGTCGATACCGAAACCGTCGCCGCGCGCGTAGACAACCCGCCGGCTGGCTGGACCCTGCTCGATGTCCGGGCCATCGACGAATATGAGAGCGGCCATATCAAGGACAGCAAGCACGCTTATGTCGGCAAGCTGCCTGATGCGGCCAGTGACCTCGACCCGGACAAGCCCGTCACCGTCATGTGCGGAAGCGGCGCCCGGGCCACCATTGCCGCCTCGCAGCTCATGCGGAAGGGGTTCTCCGAGGTCGATGTCTATATCGGCTCGATGAAGGCGTGGACCGCAGCTGGAAATGCCATTGAGTGATGACTGTCAGTCCATCTTGGGCTGAACCTTTCGTTTCTGACGCATGAAGAGACTGGAAATTGCTTCACGAGGTCCCCATATGGATACCCTGTATGGGGTATTTGCCATGAAGACTGAAACCAAAGAGGCCGCGACCCGAAGGCTTGCCCGCATCGAGGGACAAGTGCGCGGCATCACGAAGATGGTGTCCGACGATCGGTATTGTATTGATGTCATTCGTCAGGTGCAGGCTGTGAAGGCCGCGCTTGTCGGCCTCGAGGCCGTTATCCTGGATGACCATATCGCAACGTGTGTGGATCATGCCCTGACCGGAAGCAATGTCGATGACCGGCGTGAAAAGGTCGAGGAACTTGTTGCTGTGCTTGGTGGCCGCAAGAAGTAGCGGCCTCACAGTTTGTTGAAATGAAAGTTTTAATCTTTTCACGTATTTGAACAATGATGCAGTTTGTGACCCGCCTCCTGACACTGTTTGCCGCTGCCTTCATGGCGGCTCATCCGGTCATGGCGTGTCCATTGATGGTCGGGACCTCCGAAACCGCGCCGACTGAAATGAGCAGCAATCACCCCTGTAATGACATGGCGATGGAAGCCATGGCCGACACCGGGCATACAGATCAGGCATCATCGTCTGATTGCCCCGCGGGATACGACTGTGCACCCATGCTTATCCAGGCGCACAGTGACGCCAATCCAGTTGCACCTGTTGCGAATGTAGACGCAGAATTTGCTGCGGTTCTCGCTAACCCACCAAAGGCATTCCTGCCAGAGCGCGAAACGCTAAAGACCGGGCCTCCACCTCGGCTGGATATCGTCCAGCACACGCCAATATCGCTAAAGCAGCGCTTCCTGAATTGAGAGCGATGACCTGCGGCCGCCACAGCAGCCCGTCGTCATCGCTTCTCACAATTCAGAAGAGCCCGTTTTATCATGCCCCACATTTCAAGAATGCTGCTGGTCGCAGCGTTTGCCGCTGTGCCCCTGGCGGCGGTTGCCAACGCTCAGAGCTTTGCCGAGCTTGAAGCCCGTCTCGAGGCCCATCCAAGCCTCTCCGCTCTCGGTTACGATGCCGAGGCCGACCGGGAGCGTGCTGTCGCCTCAACCGCACTCCCGGACCCCGTCGTATCCCTCGGGATCAACAACTTTCCGATTTTCGATCCCTCATTCGACAGTTACTTGCCGACCAATAAAGCCGTTGGTATCCGGCAACAATTTCCGAGCTTCGCGGGCCGTGAAGCCCGCGCCGGTGAAGCCCGGGCGATGTCAGCACAGACCGAGGCGGTTCGCGATGCCCGTTATGCGGCCTTGCGCGCCGAACTCATCGCTCTTCTCGCTGACAAGACTAGACTGACCAGGCAGAGATCCCTCGCCGAAGCGCGAAACGCCAAATACGACGAGCTTGTCGACATTGTCGAGGCCGAGATCGATGCGGGCCGCCCGGCCGTCTATCGCCTTGCCGAAATTGAAAGCGAACGGGCAGAAGTTTCCCGGACGCTTGTTGATCTTGACCGGCAGGAAGCCGAGACCGATGCGCGCCTGATCGAACTCGTCGGACTGGTCCCTTCGACCGGCCTCCCTCCCCTGACTGAAAGAGACTGGTCCGGCGCAGCGCTTGAGTTCCACACCGTACGCATTGCCGACGCGGCCGTCCGCGTTACCGATTACGGTATCGACGAGGCCCGCGCGGCCTGGAAGCCAGAATGGGGGGCCCAGCTCACCTATCAACAGCGCGATGAAGGCGCGATGTTCGCGGGGGATGACTGGGTCTCCGGTATGGTGACTTTTACGGTTCCGCTCTGGGCCGAAAGGAAGCAGGCACCGAACTTGCGCGCCGCAAAGGCTGAGCGGGCCGGCGCCGAGCAACGCTACCAGGCTGCCGCGCGGAATGCGGCGGCCCAGTATGCGTCCCGGGACGCCATTATACGCGCGGCCGATGCCAGTATCGACGTGCTGCAGGTCAAGATTGCTGCCGTCGAAGACGAAGTCGAGGCCCAGCTGATTGCTTATGAATCCGGTGTTGGCGGTTATGCGCCGATCATCGACGGCGAGATCGCCATTCTCAAACTCCGGGCGGAAATCGAAGCTGAAACGGCCCGCAAGGCCGCTGCGATCGCACGCCTGAATGCCCTCCTGGTGACACAATGAAAAAGACATTCCTGATAATGGGCACCGCATCTGCCGCCCTCTTGCTCGCCGCATGCGGCGCACCGGGCGGATCACCGGGCGGCCAGGGTGAAAAACCGAACGCCTCGAGCGAGACGCAACGATACACCTGCCCCATGCACCCGCACTATATTTCGACCGATCCGGACGGCACCTGCCCGATCTGTGGCATGGACCTGGTGCCTGCCGACAAGACCCAGGAACCGACGAGCTCAACAGGGGAAATCCTGTACTACAAGCATCCCATGGGTAAGCCGGACACCTCGCCTGTTCCGAAAAAGGATTCCATGGGCATGGATTACATCCCGGTTTATGCCGATGACACCGGATCGGGCGTGGCCGTCTCGCCGGAAATGATCCAGACCATGGGGATCCGGACATCACCTGCCGAGACCAGGGATTTCAGCCGTGTACTGAGAGCCTTCGGCACGGTCGAGACCAATGAACGGCTCGAAAATGTTACCGTCTCGCGGCTAGAAGGCTGGATTGAGAATCTGGCGGTCAATGCCGAGGGCGACACCGTCCGCCCCGGCAGTCTCCTCTACCGGATCTACAGTCCGGACCTGATCGCCGCGCAGAAAGATTATCTGAACTCGTTCAGGATCGGTAACGAAGCGCGCATCGCGTCGGTTCGCCAGCGCCTGCGCTCCCTTGGCATGCAGAATGCGGCCATCGACCGGCTGACCGAAACCCGCCAGGTCATTGAACGTGTTCCGGTTTACGCAGAAGCCGGCGGCACGGTTGCCGAGCTCCAGGTCCGCAATGGCGACTATGTCAAACCCGGCACGCCTATATTACGCCTGCAATCCTATGCCGATGTCTGGGTCATTGCCTCGGTGCCGGAGAGCGATTTGCCTCTGGTGGAAACAGGCATGCAGGCCGAACTCGATTTTCCGAGCGCGCCCGATGCCCCCGGTAAAGGCCAGGTCGACTATATCTATCCGACAATCGACCCGAAAACCCGTACAGCCGACGTCCGGATCGAAGTGGACAATGTGTCGGGCTATCTTCGCCCGGGCGCCTATGCGGACATAAGGCTGAATATCGGCGGCCGACCGCGTCTTTCGGTTCCAAGTGAAGCCATTCTGCTTGGTAGCGAGGGCGCCCGTGTCGTCATCGCCGAAGGCAATGGCCGCTTCTCCGGACGCGCCGTGCAAACCGGGATTTCGGCCAATGGCCGGACCGAAATCCTGTCGGGTCTGGAAAGTGGCGACATGGTCGTCGCCAGCGGGCAGTTCCTGCTCGATAGCGAAGCCAACCTGAAAGAAGGTCTTGCCAAGCTGGAAGCTCCGGATGCGAGCGCGGCCAGTCCGGAAACACCGCTCTCCGATATTCCGGTGGACAGTAAAGCCCTCGCCGAAATCGATCACTTCACTGACATGGCGCTCTACTTCCACGAGGCCCTGAGAGACGGGTATGACATCGATCCGCTATTCGTGGACCCGGCGCTCGCCCTGGTGCCAGTGCTGCGGGACCGTTACGCGAACACGAAACTGGCACCGGTCATGGATGCTACGCAAACCGCTCTCGCCGCCGCGCAGGACGCCACGGACCGCGAAGACCTTGCCACACAACTCTCAGACCTGGTCGAGGCCTTGAAACCCTGGCTGCTGGAAGGCGCACCTCAGCATTACAGCGAGGCTGGTCTGGTGCTCTACCGGGACACCGCAACGGGCCGGTACTGGCTGCAGGAAGAAGCGAAACCAGCCAATCCGTACAGCGCAGATGGAGCCGAACGGATTGACTGGCCCAACCCGATGGCCGGCATGTCGATGACGACCAATGACGGCGAGACTGGCGCTGACCAGGCCCCTGGGCATTCGGGGGACAGTCATGACTGAACGAAACGACAGAAACCTCGCGGGGCAAGACCCCTCCAAATCATGGGTGGCAAAGCTGATCTCCTGGTCGGTTTCCAACCAGCTCATCGTCCTCATGCTCGCCGCTGCACTGGCTGTGACCGGGTGGATGGCGATCCAGCGCACGCCGCTCGATGCAGTGCCGGACCTGACAGATACCCAGGTCATCATTCGCACCGATTTTCCGGGCCAGAGCCCGCAGATTGTCGAGGACCTCGTCACCTATCCACTATCGACGAACCTTCTCGGTCTGCCGAAGACCAAGGACGTGCGCGGCTCCTCAATGTTCGGCACCAGTTTTGTGTATGTCATATTTGACGATGATGTTGACCTCTACTGGGCCCGCTCGCGCGTTCTCGAAGCCTTGTCCCGGCTGGGATCCGAACTCCCGGAAGGCGCCGTACCCCAGATCGGACCGGATGCAACCGGCGTTGGCTGGGTCTATCAGTATGCCTTGGTCGACAAGACCGGCAAGACCGATCTCGCCGAGCTGCGTTCACTGCAGGACTGGTTCCTGAAACTTGAACTCGCCGGAGTGGAAGGGGTCTCTGAAGTCGCTTCGGTCGGCGGTTTTGTCCGGGAATACCAGGTGCTACTCGATCCCAATCGCCTGAGAAGTTACGACCTGTCGATCACCCGTATCCGTGACGCGGTCCGCGCCGCCTCGAGCGAGGTCGGTGGCCGCGTGCTCGAACAGGGCGAAACGGAATATGTCATCCGCTCATCAGGCTATGTCGATGAGAAACTTGATCTCGAACAGGTCGTGGTCAAGGCAGAGGATGGCACCCCCGTCCAGCTGAGCCATGTCGCCCGGATTGTCGAAGGCCCGGCCCTCCGGCGCGGCATTGTCGAACTCAATGGCGAAGGCGAAACTGTGTCCGGCATCGTGGTGATGCGCGATGGCGAGAATGCGCTGTCGGTGATCGAACGTGTGAAGGAGAAACTTCATAGTCTCCAGCGCGGGCTGCCAGAAGGCGTCGAGATTGTCACTGTGTATGACCGCGCGCCTCTCATCGAGGGTTCGGTCGATTATCTGAAAGACAAGCTGATCGAGGAAGGCTTCGCGGTTGCTCTCGTCATTCTGATCTTCCTCCTCCATGTACGGTCGTCTCTGGTTGCCATCATCACCTTGCCGCTCGGAGTGCTCGGCGCGTTCCTGATCATGTCCTGGCAAGGTGTCACAGCGAACATCATGTCACTTGGCGGGATCGCCATCGCGATCGGCGCCATGGTCGACGCCTCGATTGTGCTTGTCGAGAATGCCAGCCGGAAACTGGCGGATCTGGGACCGAAACCCGATCCGAGCGTGCGCCGCCAAGCGCTGGTCGAGTCGGCTCAGGAAGTCGGCCCCGGCATATTCTTTTCACTCCTCATCATCACGGTCTCCTTCCTGCCGGTCTTTGCCCTGACCGGTCAGAGCTTCAGGCTCTTCAGTCCTCTCGCCTATACCAAGACCTATGCGATGGCCTTCGCGGCCATTCTGTCGGTGACACTTGTCCCGGTTCTGATGCTGTACCTGATGCGGGGTCGGTTCCGGCGCGAGGAAGCCAATCCCCTGAACGCCTTCTTCGTCTGGGCCTACAAACCGCTGCTCCATCTAGCCCTGAGGTTCAAATGGATCACGGTCGCCCTTGCGCTCGCGCTGACGGCCACCGTCATCGTGCCGGTCCAGAGGATCGGCTCGGAATTCATGCCGGCCCTTTATGAAGGCGAGCTCCTCTACATGCCGACCACCCTGCCCGGCGTGTCATCCACCAAGATGCGGGAGATTCTTGGCCAGACAAACCGCGTCATCAAGACCGTGCCAGAAGTCGATCGTGTCTTCGGCAAGGCCGGGCGCGCCGATACCGCAACCGATCCAGCGCCACTCACCATGATCGAGACCTGGATCAAGCTGAAACCGAAGGAGGATTGGCGGCCAGGTGTGACGGTCGAGGACATCACCGATGAGCTCGATGCCAAGCTGCAAATGCCCGGCCTCGTGAATTCATGGGGCTATCCGATCAAGATTCGCATGGACATGGTTTCAACAGGTGTGCGCACGCCCATTGGCATCAAGGTTACGGGCGATGATCTGACAGAGATTGAGACCATTGCCCGGGACATAGAAGCGGCCATTTCGGACGTACCCGGAACGCGCTCGGCCTTCGCCGACAGGGTCATGGGCGGAAAATATCTCGAGATCACGCCGGATAGGGGCGAACTCGCCCGGCAGAATATCGACATGGCAGCCTTCCAGTCCGTGATCCAAACCGCCCTGGGCGGCATGACACTCTCCCAGTCTGTCGAGGGCCGGGAACGCTATGACATCATCCTGCGCTATGATCGGCCATTTCGTGAGAGTGCCACAGACCTGGAAGAGATACTCGTGCCCGCCCCGTCCGGCGCCCATATCCCTCTCAGCGAACTGGCGGACATTTCCTATGCGGAAGGCCCGCCAATGATCCGATCGGAAAATGCCAGGCTGACTGGCTGGGTTTTCGTCGATATCGCGGACCGGGACATGGGCAGCTATGTTGCAGACGCCGGACAGGTGATTGCCAACGCCGTCGACCTGCCTGCGGGATATGCGGTGGAGTTCTCCGGACAGTATGAACAGATGCAGGAAGCGAATGCGCGGCTGAAGATCGCCATTCCAGCTGCGATTGCACTGATCTTCCTGCTGCTGATGCTACATTTCGGTCGGCTCGACCGGACCCTGATCATCATGGCCAGCCTGCCATTCGGCCTGGTCGGCGGAATGTGGGCCGTCTGGTTGGCAGGCTACAATCTGTCAGTAGCCGTCGCGGTCGGTTTCATCGCCCTGGGCGGCATCGCGGTCGAGACAGCCGTCGTGATGCTGCTCTATATCGACGCGGAAGTCCGCAAGGCGAACCCGTCTGACAGGAGCCAGCTTTTCGCAGCTGTCAGCAAGGGCGCGGCCATGCGCGTCAGGCCGAAGTTGATGACGGTCACGACCATTTTTGCAGGTCTTGCCCCGATCTTCCTGACCGACGGCCTCGGATCGGACGTCATGCGCCGGATTGCCCTGCCCATGCTTGGCGGCATGGCCTCAACCCTCATCCTCTCCCTGATCGTGATCCCGGCCATCTACTACATCCGGGTCGGGCTGCAGATTCCATCAGATTTACCCCGGGCCGAACCGGATAACCGGGCCGGCTCATTCACCCCCGAAGGAGAAAAACCATGACGAGACACCTGTTGAAAATTCCGCTTTTGTTTCCACTGCTTCTGAGTAGCGCCATGCTGCCGGCGGCCGCGCAGGATCGCTCATCAGGCAGAATGATGATCGACGGCGGCATGATGGGTGGCGGCCTGTTCGGCACGGTGTTCATGCTGCTTGCTGTGCTCCTCCTCCTGCTCGGGATCGCTGCCCTCATCAAATATCTGAGGTCGAAATAATAGTCCCGTGTCCATCCACCCTATTCCCCCGTCCCGGCGCGCATCGGGGGCCTCTGTTGAAAGCCGCGCCTGACAATCAAAAAGGAAGAAAACGATGAAAACCCTCGTCAGAAAGACAGCAGTCACAGGCGCAATCCTCGGACTGGCCCTGATTGGTCCGGCGCTCGCCCAGGAGGCCGGCATGAAAATGGACAGCATGAAAGACATGGACATGTCCGGCATGAGCTGCTGCGGCGACATGGCGCCCGGCTTTGGCGTCATTAACGGCGTCGATCTGGATGCCCGAACCGTCAATATTTCACACGATCCGATCAAGAAGATCGGCTGGGGTGAAATGACAATGGACTTCGAGGTCGGCGGAATGGTTGCGCTCGACAAATTCGAGAATGGCGACAACGTCCATTTCATGCTCAAGCAGGACGACAGCGACAATTATGATATCGCCATGATGATGCCGATCGGCGGCGATCCGGATGCTTTCAAGCAATCCATGATGTCGATGATGAAAGGCAAAGGCATGATGGACTGCAACATGGGCGGACACGGATCCATGTCCGGCATGTCAGGCAAGGATCATGACGACACCGATCACTAGCCGGTCCTCTGTTTCAAGCAAAAAATTCGTAAATCAGGTTCCGGCCGCGTTCCGCGGCCGGAATGCCTGCGTCTCCCGATTAGTTCACCAGGAAATCCCAATGACTCAAAGAATTCTGATTACCGCCTTCCTGTTAGGTTCCGCTTCCCTGACAGCCTGCAGTGACCCCGAAAGCCGAACGCCGCCAGCATCCGGCCCTGCAGACCAGACCAGGCCTGAACCGTTCGAACAGGCAGATGAAGCTATGCCCGGCGATACTGGACGGGCCACGGGCAGGATCACATCCCTTGATCGCGACGACGGCCGGGTCACCATCGACCATGGCCCCTTCGAAGGCATCGCCATGGGCGCGATGACCATGAGTTTCGCTTTAATGGGCGATCTTGAGCTGACTGACCTCTCTGAAGGCGATGACGTGATCTTCCAGGTCAAACGGGGCCGGGACGGTTCTCATCGCATCATGGAAATTTGCAGCATTCCCGCGAATGGCCGCGACTGCCCGGACCAAGAAACAGTCTATCCGCACAACCCTCCAGATCAGTAAGGCGGCATACTCCGGCACTGTCCCCGATCGAGCTAAAGGGAAGACGATAAAGACCCGTTTCGCCATAGCGTCAAACTGGCATGCGCGGACCAAAAAGAATAACCGCAGCCCCGATCAGACAGGTTACAACCCCTATCAGATCCCAGCGGTCGGGACGAATCCCCTCAATGGTCCATAGCCAGATGAGCGAGGAAGTTATGTAAACCCCACCATAGGCGGCATAGGCGCGCCCGGCTGCAGACGCATCCACCAGTGTCAGCAGCCAAGCGAATACAACAAGGGATATCATCCCCGGAACCAGCCAGAAAGCGGACTTTCCAAGCCGCAGCCAGGCCCAGAATGCAAAACAACCGGCAATTTCGGCGGTTGCCGCGCCAGCATAGATCAACAACGTCGCGCGAATATCCATGGCTGGGACGTTTCCTGATCTGGCTGGACTGGCGAGGCCCCGTTGCGGTTAAAATTGGTTTCAGCCTGCGCAGCATGAAAGCTTCGCCACGTCCTTGTCGAACGTCTGTGCCGCCAATTTTAACCCTTCAACAGTTGTCAGGTATGGAAAAATTGTCTCGCCAAGCGCCTTGCTCGTCATGCCGAACTTCAACGCCATAGCCAGCGTCTGAATCGCATCAGACCCTTCGGGCGCCGCGATCTGTCCGCCCAGGAGGCGGTCGGTCTTCGCATCCGCGACCAGCTTGATGACGCCGCGGGTATCGCGGGCGGTGGCGGCGCGTGCCACGTGGTCCAGCGTCAGCACGCTGGCCTTGACGTCATGACCGGCTGCCTTCGCCTGCACCTCGGAAAGGCCGACGCCGGCGACCTGCGGATCGGTGAACACGACCCAGGGCATGGCCCCATTGTCATAGCGCAAATCCTGAAGCCCGAGCGCATTGTTGGCCGCCACCTTGGCCCCATAAGCGGCCATGTAGACGAACTGGTCGCGATCGGTGACATCACCCGCTGCCCAGACGCCAGGCCGCGTTGTGGCCATGTCGGCTCCGACCTTGATCGATCCACGCGCATCGGTCTCGATGCCGAACTCGCGCAAGCCGAGGTCTTCGGAATTGGCCACCCGGCCTGTGGTGGCCACAAGCCGCTGAGCGGAGAGGGTTACAGGCTTTCCACCCCGTTCGATTGTCAGCGTGACGCCGCCGTCACTCCGTCTCACCGATCGGTAGGACAGGCCGGTCTCGACCGCGACCCCCTCAGCCTTCAACGCGTCGGTCAACGCCTTGGCCACTTCCGGTTCCACGCCGGGCAGAAGGCGCGAACGCGTGACCAGTGTAACCTTGACGCCCAGCCGCGACGCCATCTGCGCCAGTTCACAGCCAATATAGCCGCCGCCCAGTACCAGGATGCTTTCGGGCTGATCGGGCAGGCTGAGAAGGTCCCAGGAATCCAGCGCCTCCACGGTCTCGATCCCGTCAATTTCCGGCAAGAAAGGGCGCGAGCCGGTGGCGATCAGAACCTTCGGTGCAGCGATGATCCGCCCGCCGACCTCAATCCCACCTTCGATCAGGCGTGCGGCACCTTCCTCGATATAGGTGACATTCTCATAGGAAGGCAGCAGGTCGATGTATTTTTTCTGGCGCATCTCGTCGACCAGATCGGCCGTGCCCTTGACGACCGCCGACCAGTCCACGCTCTGCGCACAGGGCTCAATGCCCGGAAACCGTGCCGCCGCTGTACCAGCATGCACCGCTTCACCGGCCCGTATCATCGCCTTGGACGGCACGCAGCCGACATTGACGCAGGTGCCGCCGATGGTGCCATGCCCAACCATGGCCACGCGCCTGCCGGCCTCGGCCGCGCTAATCGAAGCCGAAAACCCGGCCGAGCCAGCACCTATGACGATGAGGTCATAGCTGTCGTCGCCGTTTTTATTGACGGAGCAGCAATCGCCTGTCTTTACGGTTTGATTCATTTGTCCGTTTTCGAACGGTTGAGACACTCTG
>NZ_AWFA01000034.1 GCF_000682675.1 Hyphomonas pacifica
GCTTCAGAAGGTTCGACGCATCCATCGCGCCGCCGGACGTAGCGCCTGCGCCGATGATGGTGTGAATCTCGTCAATGAACAGGATGGCTTTTTCCTGTTGCTCCAATTCCTTCATCACGGATTTGAGGCGTTCCTCGAAGTCACCGCGATAGCGCGTACCGGCCAGCAGGGCGCCCATGTCGAGCGACCAGATGACGGCTTCGTCCAGGATTTCAGGCGCCTCGCCGTCCACGATCTTCTTGGCGAGGCCTTCGGCAATCGCCGTCTTGCCCACACCCGGATCGCCAACGAGGATCGGGTTGTTCTTGTTGCGGCGGCAGAGCACCTCGATGCAGCGATTGATTTCCAGTTCGCGGCCGATCAGCGGATCGATCTTGCCGGAGCGCGCCTTTTCATTGAGGTCCACGCAATAGGCGTCGAGCGCCTCATGGCCCTGCTTGACGGGTTCTTCCTCTGAATGCTCCGCGCCGCGCGGGCTGGACGGACGGGACATGCCCGGCTGCTTGGCCACGCCGTGAGAGATGAAGTTCACCGCGTCATAGCGGGTCATATCCTGCTCTTGCAGGAAGTAGGCAGCGTGGCTTTCACGCTCGGAGAAGATGGAAACCAGCACATTGGCGCCGGTCACTTCATCGCGGCCAGAGCTTTCGACGTGCAGGATGGCGCGCTGCACCACACGCTGGAAGGCAGCCGTGGGCTGAACGCGGCCTTCGCCGTCATCCACAATCAGGCTGGACAATTCTTCGTCGATGTAGCGGCTGAGATCGGCGCTGAGCGCTTCAATATCCACTTTGCAGGCGCCCATGACTTCTCGGGCATGCTCATCTTCCGTCAGCGCCAGGAGCAGGTGCTCCAGAGTTGCGTATTCATGATCACGCTCCGAGGCGAGCGTTAGGGCCTTTTCCAGGGCGGTCTCTAAGGAGGGGGACAAGCGTGGCAAGGGGTTGGCCTTCCGGGATGAGTGTTTCTAGTCGTCTTTCTCCATGACGCATTGGAGAGGGTGTTCATGGCGTTTGGCAAGGTCCAAAACCTGCGCGACCTTCGTTTCGGCCACTTCGTAGGTATAAACCCCGCACAGCCCCACGCCCTTTTGGTGAACGTGAAGCATGATCCGCGTCGCCTGCTCTGTGGACCGGTTGAAGAACCGCTCCAGAATGAAAACGACGAACTCCATCGGGGTGTAGTCATCATTCAGCAGAAGGACACGATAGAGCGACGGCTTCTTCGTCCGGGTTCTCGTCTGCGTCGCGAGGCCGAAATTGGAACCATCCTCATCCCCTGACTGACTGCCCCCCGGAGGGCCCTCGGGGCCCGGGTCATTTAACCAGATAGGATGAAGAGTGCCGCTCATATGTCTTAAGATATACGTTCCTGCTGGACTTTGAAGAGTTGATGTCTGCCAATTACACAGGCTGCCTGAATTTAAGGCAAGGCAAGTGTATCAAGAATCTCCCGAATACGCTTTTCATTCACTCCGAAATCAGAGCGCCCGACCCGCGACCGGGAATAGATAGCGAGCGTGGCTTTGCCGGAGCCCTCCGGGCCTGCCAGGACTGCGATATCAACGTCATCCTTGAAACGCAGGATCTTCGAAATAGCGATGAAATGCATCCGCCGGGATGCCGGATCTGCGGCCTGCAATTCCCACCTTTTATGGCCCGCGACCACACCCTCGGCGCGGGCAAACAATTCCTCAGCTGTGCAGGAAAAAAGCGGCGCCTCGCCGTCTGGTGAGGCATGATCGACAAAGCCGGGCGGGGCGACGAGCCAGGTGTTTGGCGTCTTCGGACGCTTGAGGGTGGAGAAGTCCAGAAAATCGCTCATGTTACAAATGTATACGGACTCGCGGCCTGCGCCAGCCCCTGATCCAGCGTCAACACGGACCAAAAAGAAGAGACTGTCCTAAAAAGAAGAAACCGGGCCAATCAGGCCCGGCTTCCACCAATCTACTCACTCTACCTCCACGCCGGGCCTCTGCCACGCCCGGACGGGATTTCGAGGGGCAAGCCTACTTGCCGGAAAATGCCATGAACGGCTTCGCCGCATTGCGCCATGCGCTCATGCAGATATCAGCCTGCTTGGTCATTTCAGAGGTGTAGGCGGAGAAGAAATTCTTCGCATAACCGGTCTGGATTTCCATCGCTTCGCGCGGGTCTTTCGCGCTGGTCAGCGATTGCGTGGCTTCCACACCCTGCTCCAGCGTGCGAGCGAAGAAATCCATGTTGCGGGCGCCGAGCGTGCGGAAAACTTCCGTGGAGCTGGCTGCCTGCTTGGCAAATGCCTTGAAACCGTCTTCGGCGAAGCCGCCGAACTTGCCAGCGTAATCCGTCATTTGCTCTACACCTTCATCAATCATTTTGCTCGCTGAATCCGCGACACGCGCTTCCGCCTTGGCGGTGGTCGCTTTTGTCTTCGGAGCGGCTTTCTTTGCTGTCGCCATGGGATAGTCCTCTTCTAGCGTCGAGAGAGTACCCTAGCGTAAATTGTTCGCACATGCAATGATTTTTTGTGCACCGCACAATAAATTCCGGTCATGTTTCCGCACTCTCCCTTGCCAGCAGATTACGGATTTGTGAGGCTGGGCCCTGCGTTAAGGTGTGGTCAACAGATTTGACAGATTCTAGATTAAGACCGGGGCGTCCGGGGTTAACTCATTTGGGAGGAAACACGATGCGGCGAGCATTTTCACCAGTTCTGAAGGCTATGGCTTTAACGGTGATGCTCTTCATGTCCGGTCTGGCTGTCCAGACTGCGGCAGCCGAGAAATATGCTTCCATTGTGATTGATGCCGACACACATGAAGTACTGCACGCCCGCAATGCGGACGAGCCACGCTATCCGGCCTCTCTCACCAAGGTGATGACGCTCTACATGCTGTTCGACGCCCTGAAGGCCGGAGACGTGACGCTGGACGAGCGCCTGACCGTCTCACGCCATGCGGCCAGTCAGCCGCCTTCCAATCTGAAACTGCGCACCGGCTCCACGATCACCGTCCGCGATGCCATCGGCGCGCTGGTCAACAAGTCTGCCAATGATGTCGCCGCCGTTGTGGGCGAGCGTCTGGGCGGCACGGAAAGCCGGTTCGCACAGCTGATGACGGTGAAGGCCGAATCCCTGGGTATGCAGAATACACGGTTCATGAATGCTTCCGGTCTGCCCGATACGCGCCAGCTGACGACCGCACGCGACCTGGCCATCCTGGCCGAGGCAATGCTGGAAAATCACGCTGACTATTACCACTATTTCTCCCAGCGCAGCTTCACCTGGGGCGGGCGCGACTACAAGAACCACAATGACCTGCTGGGCAAGGTCGACGGTGTGGACGGCATCAAGACCGGCTATACCCGCGCCTCCGGCTTCAATCTGATGGCCTCCGCCAAGCGCGACAATCGCCGCGTCATCGCCATCATGCTGGGCGGCAACACATCCAAATCCCGCAACACCCATGTCGAGGATCTGGTCGAGGCCGCCTTTGAAACACTGAACGATCCGGCTGAGCAGCATGATCTGGTCTTTGCCAAGGTTGCCCTGCCGATCCACCCGAATGGTGCGGCCGAACCGATGCTGAACGGCAAGCCGCTGCGCGTGATCATTGCCGAAGGCGGCAGTGATGATGAGGCACCAGCCGAAACGCTGGTTACGGCGCAGGCTGTTGCCGCTGACAAAGCGGCAGCGCAGGAAGAGGCCGCCATTGTCGCCCGGGCTGAGCCGGAAATTGTCGAGCAGACCAAGATGGAAACCACCATCAATGTCGCTGAGCAACCAAAGACCCAAATGATGAGCGTGTCAGAATATGAAGCGCGCCAGATGGGCATCGTTCGATAAGCAGCGCACATCTGCGGCAGATGCCGCTTCAGTTCAGGCCTTGCCAGGTCCGCGCCCCTGACCCAGAACGCTTTTAAGGCATCAGGAGCGACTCGACGTGACCCGTGAAAGCGATCTCGACATAGCGCGCAATGTGATCCGCATTGAACGCGATGCGCTGGAACAACTGGAATCCGGACTGGATGAAACCATTCAGCAGGCCGCCGACCTCATCATGGCGACCGACCGCCATGTCATCGTCGCCGGCGTCGGCAAGTCAGGTCATATCGGCCAGAAAATGGCGGCGAGCCTTGCTTCGACCGGCACGCCGTCCTTCTTCCTGCACCCGACCGAAGCCAGCCATGGCGACCTTGGCATGATCGTCCCGGGCTCTGTGGTGATTGCGATCTCCTATTCCGGAGAGAGCCGTGAACTGGTGGATTTGCTGCGCTATTGCCGCGGCAATCAGATCCCCGTCATAGGCATGAGCCGCGCGCCGGACTCCACGCTGGGCCGCAATTGCGATGTGCTGCTGAAAATGCCGTCCGTGGCAGAGGCCTGCCCGAATGGCCTGGCACCGACCTCTTCCACCACCATGGCGCTTGCGCTGGGCGATGCGCTGACCATTGTGCTGATGGCGCGCCGGGGATTCTCGCGTGAAGATTTTGGCTTCCGCCATCCGGGCGGCAAGCTGGGTCGGTCCCTGCAAAATGCCGGGGACTATGTCACCGGGCGCGCAGACGATTTGCCAAGCGTGAGCGATACGGCAGCCGTGGACACGGTGATCCTGGCGATTTCGGAAGGCCGCAAGGGCTGTGTCGCCGTGCTGGATGAGGCGGGCAAAATGGTCGGCATGGTGACCGATGGCGATTTGCGCCGGGCCATGCTGGCAGGCAAGTTGAGCGGCAATGCCACCTCCATCATGACCGCCAATCCACAGACCATCTCCCCGGAAGAGAGAATGTCTGTTGTCATCAAGCGGCTGACGGAGAAGCGCATTTCGAATGCGTTTGTCGTGGAAGACGGGCGCCCCATCGGCATCATCGACATGAAGGATCTTCTTGCCGAAGGATACGTCTGAGGCGCCCGCGCTTCAGGGTGATTATTTCACCAGTTCAAACTTCACGCTGACCTGAGCGGAATAGCCAATCTCACCGCCGGAAATCGGCGTGGACTTGGCGTCCATCGCTTCGCTCATTACCATGCGGCCCATCTGCATCGGTTGCGGGGCATAGCCACCCGATTCAGAGATGCTGACGATCCGGCCAACACGCATGCCGGCGGCGTTCGCATAAAGCTGGGCGCGGGACATGGCATCCTTGATCGCATCCCGGCGGGCCTCATCCTGAGCATCGCTGGGATCTTCAAGGGCAAAAGAGAGCCCATTGAACGTGTTGCCACCGGCCGCGACCAAGCTGTCCAGCGTCTCGCCCAAATTGTCGAGATCGGAGACTTTCACCGTCAGCTGGTTGGAGGCAGTATACCCGCGCAGCACCTGTTTGCCGCTGCGACGTCCATTGCCGTCGGTTTCCTCAACATAGTCATATACCGGATTGAGCGAAAGGTTTGAGGTCTGCATGTCCTTTTCGGGAATGCCTGCCGCGGCGAGCGCCTCAAACATGCTGTTCATCGCTTTCGCCTGATCAGCCATGGCCTGCTGCGCCGTGTCGGCCTCGGCCTGAACGCCGGCATTGATATAGGCGATGTCGGGCGCCTGCTTCACGGTCGCTTCGGCAGAAATGTCGAGCGTTGTTTCAGGCTGGATGGAGTTGGGATGGTAGCTGCTGGTCATGGTTCCTGCACTTGCATTCTGGGCTGCTGGCATCTGAGCGCAGGCAGCCATTGTGCCGGCCAAGATAAGCGCGCTGGATGATATAAGCAGGTTTCGGGCAATACGCATGTTCGCTCCTTGCGTTGACTTGATGATCCAGCCTTGCAGGAGAGACATGACGCACTCATGAACAAATCAGGCCGGTTTTGTGTCCCCGTCTGGATATCCGTTCGGGTTTTGACTTTGCCAGGCCCATTGGTCCCGGCACATATCGTCTAGCGTAAAACGTGTCTGCCACCCCAGAAGTTCCCGCGCATGGGTCGGGTCTGCCCAATAGGCTGGAAGGTCACCAGGCCGACGCGGGGCAAACTCCACCGGAATGTCGCGGCCGCTGGCCTTTTTGAAGGCCTTCACAACGTCCAGGACCGAATAGCCATTGCCGGAGCCTAGATTGACCGTGAAACTGTCCGGAGACGCCATCAGCTTTTCCAGACCGGCAATATGCGCCTCAGCCAGATCCATGACGTGGATATAGTCGCGCACGCCTGTGCCATCCGGCGTGTCATAATCATTGCCGAACACATTGACATGCGGGCGGCGGCCAACGGCCACTTGCGCCACATAGGGCATCAGATTGTTCGGAATGCCATTCGGATCTTCCCCGATCAGGCCGGACGGGTGCGCGCCAATCGGATTGAAATAGCGCAGGATGCCTGCATTCACACCGGCGCCCGACGCGACGAGATCGTTCAGCATCAGCTCCACGGCATATTTCGTCATGCCATAGGGATTGGTCGGCGCCAGAGGATGGCTCTCTGTATAGGGCAGCGAAACCGGCGTGCCGTAAACGGTCGCGGAGGAGGAGAACACGATATGCTTCACCCCGGCCGCCTGCATCGCCGTGAGCAGGCTGAGCGAGCCCTGGACGTTGACGCTGTAATAGTCGAGCGGCTTCTGTGTGGATTCGCCCACGGCCTTCAGGCCGGCAAAATGGATCACAGCGGCACATTCTTGCTCTCGCATGATGGCCTCCATCCGCGCCGTGTCGCGAATGTCCGCCTCGATGACGGGCAAATCGTTCACGCCGGTAATCTGGCAGATGCGATCTATGGCAGCAGCGCAGGAATTCGAAAAATCATCAACAATAACAGGTCTATACCCGCGTTTTACCAGCTCGACGCAGGTATGCGAGCCAATATAGCCTGCGCCGCCCGAAACAAGAATAGTTCCTGATCTGTCCTGCATGTATCCTGGCCCTTATCTGTATTGGCGTGTTCCATCCCGGGAGATGGGGATACACTCCATGCAACAGGCCTACCATATTTCGTAAATCCCGGGCGCAGACAACGCATTGCCAAGGCGGAGAAGCTCGCTAAAACGGGCGGCTGGGGCCTGTAGCTCAGTTGGTTAGAGCGGACCGCTCATAACGGTTTGGTCGCGGGTTCAAGTCCTGCCGGGCCCACCATTCATTTCCGGTCGCCTTGAGCGTCACCGAAAAGCACGACTGCGACACTGGATCCCGGCTCTGCGCTACGCTTGGCCGGGATGACAAATTCCGTCTCGCCCCACACACCAAGACTCATCCTGAGCGAAGTCGAAGGATGGCTGCACGCGCACAAACCTCCCCTCCCTGTCATCCCGGAAAATCCGCAATGGTTTATCCAGGACCCTGCGCAGGGATATAGCGGCTGACCCAACCGGATGGCCCCCGCCATGCCGGGCAAACGTGCTGGCCGTTATGCCATCTCCGCAATCTCATTCCGGAAGTATTCAATTGTGGGCTTCAGCCCTTCGGCGAGGCGGATGCCCGGTTGCCAGCCCAGCGTGGTCTTGGCGCGGGTGATGTCCGGGCGGCGCTGGCGCGGATCATCCTGCGGCAGCGGCTTGTGAACGAGTTGGGATTTTGAGCCGGTCTGCTCGATTATCTGCTCGGCCAGCTGACGAATGGTGAACTCCCCCGGATTGCCGAGATTGATCGGTCCGGTGACGTCATTTTCCGTGTTCATCAGGCGGATCAGCCCATCCACAAGGTCAGACACATAGCAGAAGCTGCGCGTCTGCTCGCCATCGCCATAGAGGGTGATGTCTTCGCCGCGTAGCGCCTGGACTATGAAATTGGAAACAACGCGGCCATCATTCGGATGCATGCGCGGGCCATAGGTGTTGAAGATGCGCGCGACCTTGATCTTCACATTGTGCTGGCGGTGATAGTCAAAGAACAGCGTCTCGGCGCAGCGCTTGCCCTCATCATAACAGGCACGGGGGCCAAGCGGGTTCACATTGCCCCAATAGTCTTCGGTCTGCGGGTGGATTTCCGGGTCGCCATACACTTCAGACGTGGAGGCCTGCAGGATCTTCGCGCGGGTCCTCTTGGCCAGGCCCAGCATGTTGATCGCGCCGTGCACGCTGGTCTTGGTCGTCTGCACGGGGTCAAACTGGTAGTGAATGGGGCTGGCCGGGCACGCCATATTGTAGATCTGGTCGACCTCGACAAACAGCGGCACGGTGATGTCGTGGCGCATTACCTCAAATTTCGGATTGTCCAGAAGGTGGGCGACATTGCTGCGCCGGCCGGTGAAGAAATTGTCGACGCAGAGCACTTCCGCGCCGGTTTCCAGAAGCCGCTCGCACAGGAAGGAGCCGATAAAACCGGCACCGCCGGTGACAAGAATTCGCGGGACATAATGCATGGTCAAGCGATCTCCGCTTTTCCCTGCCCGGTCAAGGCTCTTGGACATTTCGCGGTGATGCGACAAGGTGATTTCCGGGAGGAAGCCGAGCCATGAACACGATGGACCGCATCATCGGATTTGCTGCGAGCCATCATGGCAGCCGCGACGCCGTGCTGGAAATGTCGCGCAATTCGCACGCCGTGAAGGATCTGGCCAAGGTGCCGGACGACCGATACCTGGCAACCATGACGCGGTGTGTGTTCAATGCCGGCTTCAACTGGAAAGTCATCGACACCAAATGGCCGGGCTTTGAAGCGGCCTTTGAGGGCTTCGACCCGCACAAGCTGGCCTTCTTTGGCGACGAGATGATGGGTCAGCTAGTGTCTGATGCACGCATCGTGCGTAATGGCCAGAAGATCAAGGCAACGCTGGAGAATGCCCGCTTTGTGGCAGAGACAGCGACTGAGCATGGCAGCTTTGGCAAATTCCTGAAGGCCTGGCCGCAGAATGACCAGGCAGGCCTGCTGGATTATCTGGGCAAGAAGGGCTCTCGCCTTGGCGGCGCTACAGGGCAGTATTTCCTGCGCTTTTCAGGGCATGATTCCTGGATCACATCCGGGGATGTCTGCCGCGCATTGATGCGTGAGGACGTGCTGGAGACGCCGGAAGCGAAGAGCAAATCCGCGATGAAGAAAGTGCAGGTAGCCTTCAATTACTGGCACAGCGACAGCGGCCTGCCCTATGCGCAGATCAGCCGCCTGCTGGCCCTCAGCGTGGGTTAGACGGACGCCTTCTTTCGGAAGTAGCCCAGCGTGCCTTTGTTGAGCAGTGCATCTTCCGCAAGGGTCTCGTGAGCCTCAATGTCTGGCTGGTCTTTGACCTGTTGATAGACATTGCCAAAATCCTTGTAGCAAGCGTCCAGCAGCGCATCGAAACTGTCGATGACGAAATAGGTCTGCTGGAAATCGTCGATGACGTATTTTGTGCGCATGATGCGCTGCAGATCGAAGGCAACACGGTTCGGGCTGTCATCCTCCAGCGCGAAGACGGTTTCCTGCGGACTGGACAGAATGCCGGCGCCATAGATGCGCAGGCCGCCTGCCTCGCGGATCAGGCCGAACTCCACCGTGTACCAGTAGAGCCGCGCCAGATTGTGCAGCTGGCCCAGCTGCATGGCGCGCTGCCCGCCCTTGCCATAGGCCTCCATGAAGTCCGCAAACACAGGATTGGCCAGCAGCGGCACATGGCCGAAAATGTCGTGGAAGATGTCCGGCTCCTGCAGATAGTCGAACTCTGCCTCCGGCCGGATAAAGGCGCCCGCCGGGAAGCGGCGATTGGCCAGATGGTCAAAGAAAATCTCGTCCGGCACCAGCTCTGCGACCGGCACGACGCGCCAGCCGGTGATCTTTTCCAGCTTGTCCGACAGCTCTCCCATATGCGGGATGCCGGAGGCTGAAAGCTCCAGCTCTTCCATCGCCTTCAGGGCCGTGGCACAGGCCCGGCCTTTGGCGACCTCGCGCTGGCGACGAAACAGGCGGTCCCACCTGTCGTGCTCCTCCGGGCTGTAGCTCTCCCACGCCTGATCAATCGTGAAATCAGCCGCGCGGGGTGCGTCATGATACCGGTTCTTTAGCATCCTGGCGCCTTTCCTCAGAGGGTATGGTCAAAACAAATATAGTTTCATTTGCAACTATATTTTCTCCGGGATCACCTGTCAAATGAACGAGCAGGCCCTACGCCATGAAACAGCCATATAAAGTCAGACAAATGGTCGAAAGATGATGGGTTACCGGGTATGGGATGCAATCAATTTATCAGAACATCGGCAAATACAGATAAACCAAAGATGCCAAAACCGACCTTCTCAGTCGTGATCGTGAACTATAATGGTGGCCACTATGTGCAGGATGCTCTGGATTCCCTGAGTCGCCAGACACGCCAGGATTTTGAAGTCATCCTGATAGACAATGCCTCCAGCGACGGCTCTGTCGACCATCTTGAAACGTCAGGCTTGCCTGGTTTCACCCTGCTCGCTGAAACAGAAAATCACGGCTATGCCCGCGGGTCGAATATCTGTGTTGCCCACGCGCGGGGCGACTGGATCGTCTGCCTGAATCCGGATGCCGTGGCAGACCCCTCCTATCTGGATGAGATCGCCAGCGGAATTGCACGCCATCCTGGCGTGAACATGTTCGCCTCGGCACAATACAGCCTGGAATATCCTGATCTGCTGGACGGAGCCGGCGATGCCTATCTGATCTTTGGCTTTCCCTGGCGGGGCGGCTTTGGGCGCCCGGCGCGCGAAATGCCGGATGAAGGCGAATGCTTCAGCCCTTGCGGTGCCGGTGCCATCTTCAACCGGGCGCTTTTTCTCGAAAAGGGCGGCTTCATCGAGGATTTCTTCTGTTTCTGCGAAGATGTCGAACTGGGCTTCCGGTTGCGTTTGGCGGGCGAAAGGTGCGTTTTCCTGCCGAAGGTCATCATCCATCATGTTGGCGGCGGCCTGTCCGGCCGCGACAGCGACTTCTCCACATATCATGGCAGCCGCAACAGGGTGTGGACCTATGCCCGCAACATGCCATCCCTGTTGTTCTGGCCCACAATCCCCGGACATCTAGCGCTCTCTGCCTATGTTCTGGGACACAGCATGTTCAACGGGCGCTTCCGGCACACCTGGCGCGGAATGCGTGATGGCCTGAAAGGCGCAACGCGCATGCGCAAGGCAGGCAAGAAAGACCGCGTGCAACGTATACCTTTGTGGAGGCTGGCACGCAGCATGGCGTGGAACCCGTTCCGCATGAGCCGGCGGCGTGTACATGTCCGCCCGCTTCAAACGCAGCACGGTCCGGAAAAGCAGGCTACAGATAATTGCACGCCTGCCAAAAACCCAAACACCACGGTTAGCTGACGCATGTTG
This sequence comes from Hyphomonas pacifica, assembly GCF_000682675.1. Classification (GTDB taxonomy): domain Bacteria; phylum Pseudomonadota; class Alphaproteobacteria; order Caulobacterales; family Hyphomonadaceae; genus Hyphomonas; species Hyphomonas pacifica. The sequence goes on from NZ_AWFA01000034.1 coordinate 11,165, forward strand.
TCTTTTGGACGTCTTTTACGCGCAGCGCGCGGATTCTGGAAAGCTTTGCCCCTGCCCCTCTGGATGCGCAAGGCTGTTGGCAAATATAGCTGGAAAACCATCGAGCAAGTCAGCTTCCTCCTCAGCCGGCGCAGCCCGAACTGGACAGAGGGCAAACTATACGTAGCCGGATTTTTCTCGGAATCCCACGGCATTGCCGCGTCAGCCATACGGTGCGCCAATGCACTGGAAGAGCTGGGTATGGATGTTGAGCGAATTGATCTTGGCCCGCCATCCGCGATGGCCCTGCTGAACAAGCCGCCCGCCCCGGAAAGCCTGACCGGCACATACATCATCCATGTGAATGCGCCGGAATTTTCCTTTGCACTCGCAAAGCTGGGCCTGACACACCGCTCACGAGCCAGAGTCATCGGTTACTGGGCCTGGGAACTGCCGAAAGCACCGAAAAGCTGGATCAAACGTAGCCGCCTCTGTCATGAAATCTGGGTGCCGGCGCAATTTGTGGCGGACGCCATGACAGAGGCCAGTTGCCCTGTTCATGTGGTGCCGCACCCCCTGCCAGCACTGGGAGGCCCAGCAGCGGCTGAAGCCCTAGCCTGCCCGATTGACGTGCCACAGGATGCATTTGTTGCCTTGTGCATGTTCGATATGCGCTCATCCCTGATGCGGAAAAATCCACTCGGCGCGATTGGAAGTTTTCGCAAGGCATTTTCCGGTGATGAAAATGCTATGCTGATCATCAAGACACAGCACGGCCAGCAATACCCGGAATCTTCTGCCCGGCTTCACGCCGCCGCTGAAGGAGACCCGCGTATTCTGATTGTAAACGAGACCTGGTCACGCTCAGAGGTGGACGGACTGATCCAGCGGTGCGACGTCTTCCTGTCATTGCATCGTGCAGAAGGCTTTGGCCTGGTGATTGCCGAAACCATGCAACGCGGCAAACCTGTACTCGCAACCGCCTGGTCAGGAAATCTGGACTTCATGGGTACGGACTATTTCGGTGCTGTTCCCGTCTCGATGATTGCCGTGCAGGATCAGGACCGGATTTACGAAGGACAGGAATGGGCCGAGCCGGATCTCGATGTTGCCGGGCGCAAGCTGAAACAGCTATATGACGATCCGGACCTGACCAGAAAAACGGGCGAAGATGGCCGCCAACGCGTCACGTCCCGACTGAGTGCACAGGCTTACAGAAAATATGTGCAACAACGGCTCACCCCGGATCAGCCCAGAAAAGTGTAGGAATAGGTTCTGGCATCGCCCGTCCGGTTCCTGATGTGCAAACCGGAACTGTCAACACCGAGGCTGGACCGGCTGACTTCGCCGACAAGCGCGCCGGGGGAAGACACACCCGCATTATGAAGGCCTGTTCCCGCTGTCAGAGTGATCAGACCTGGAGACGTCCCCACATCAAATACCAATATTCCGCTATGGTGTGCCTGCGGATAATCCGGGTCCACCACGGTCAGCATAAGGAACCCGCCGCTGCCGGGTGGAATGATCGTGGCCACATCCGCATCAGGAATGTCTATCAGGCCACTGCGCGCACCCGAAAAGCAAACCTGCTTTTCGCCCGGCGCAGCGCTGAAGCGAGACTGCCAACTGGACCCATCCTCGCTGGTGCGCAAGGCAAAGGCTCCGTCGGCCCCGAGGCTGAGTTCACTGCGGCCGGAATAATTCTGCTGAAACACCAGACTGGCAATATCCATAGACGCATTCTTGTTGATGACCAGTCGGTGGTCACCCCCATCATGAGTAAACAGCGATTGTGCAGACCGGACACTCAGGCGCCGTATATCATCTGGCGCAATGTTCACGCCAAAGCGGGCAGCCTCTTCGGCAGCACCGGCCCAGGCGCCCGCCTGGAACACAATCCGCTTCGCCTCGTCCATCACCCAGGCTTGCCACCCTGCCCCTGGCGTAACGAATATCCACTCGCCCGCATACCAAGCGGCGATCTCCGTCTGCCGCCCGGCCCAGCCCCCTGTCGCCCCGTCAGGTATCAGATAGCGGTCCCCTTCCGTAGGCGTCACATCTGAAATGTCAGTCACCCGCGAGATGACCGACAGTTGCACCAATGCGTCTAGGCGCTCCAGGGATTCATTGATGGTTACATGTTTCTGCGCCTGGGAGGGTTGCAGATATGGCAGGCCAAGATGTGAGGAATGGTCCATTCGGGATGTCCTTTTTGCTTACCTGCGAACGGTAAGGCAACGACCATTCCGCCGAACAGTTCAGCCACTCTCCCCGTTCAGTGCAGCAATCAAATCCCGTGCGCGTGCGGACCAACTGGCCGTTTGCGCCTGCTGCATCAGCGTTTGACGCAAGGCGGTATCCGCATCACCGGCAAAGCGCAGCACCGCATCCGCAAATCCGTCGGATTTGGCCTGCAACTCCACCCCCTCCATGCGGCCCCAGCCTTCATCAAGAAACGGCGTGGACACGACCGGCAAACCGGCGGCCATGTACTCGTAAATCTTGACCGGATCGACCATACGCGTCAGGGCCGTGACCTTGAACGGGATGAGCGCAACCGAGGCTTCGCATAGCCGTTTCATCGCTTCAGGATGGGGCATCTCGCCTTTCAGGATCACATTAGCAGGCAATGGTCCGGGTGGCAGGCTTTCGACCCGCCCAATGATTTCGAACTCTATGTCCGACAGGGTCTCTGCCGACTGCATCAGTAAGGGCCAGTCGAACCAGGACTCAATGGCGCCAAGATAGACGGCACGCCTTGCGCGCGGATGGCTTGCTTCTGCTTGCGACAAGGCCGCAGGGTCAAAGCCGTTTGGCACAAGAGCATTTCTCACGCCCGACAGGTCAGCCCGCTGAAGAAGGCCCACATGCGGACTGGTCACAAGATCTGCCTGCGCAATGAGCGCCTGTTCCTCGACCATGATATCCGCCCGGATATGATCAAAACTGCCATGGTCGTCCAGAAGATCATAGATCACACGGTTAGCTGCCAGCGCCCCTATAACCGGCTGCCATGCCGGAAAGAGGCACAAGACATCCGTATGTACCGCGCCCTTCAGAAGGGTATTTACCTGCTCCGCAATCTGATGGGCGGATGAAGCAGTCAGGCGGTCTTGCGCCATATCGAAGGCCCGCTCGAAAGGCACGGCTACGCCCGAGATTGCCTCCGCAAGGCTATACACAACAGGCAGATTGTTATCCGCATGATCCAGGCTGGCTGGCCCCAGATAGAGAACATGATCATAGGAAACCGAGAGGGCCTGCGACAGCTGCTGCTGGCGTTGGCGGCGAAACTCCCAGTCGATGGATGAAAGAACCAGCAGCACGCGCCTGCTCTTGCAGGGCTGTGTGCCCGGCCCGACAAACCGTATCTGTGACGCCAAACAGCCACCGGAACATTTCGGAGCGGGCATGGTCTGTACATGGCCCGCAAGAGACATGCGCCATGCTCCGCGCGAGCCAGGCTCGCTGACCGGGAATGGGATGTGAAACCTGTAGAGCGGACGCGTCTGCCATGCTGCCCGAAGGGCGCCATCCGGTTTCAGTCTGGCGTGCACAGGCTCTGCCCAGGCACCAGATACAGACAAGGTCTCCTCAGGTGACAGCGCCTTTGAAGGGGCTACCCAGCCAATCAGACCTTCTGCATTGCACTGGTCAATGTGGACCCAGAATGGCTTCCAAAGGGAAAGAAGATATCGCCGTGGCGCGCGATTCACAGGCCGGGCGTTTACGTTCTCATCCCTCGAATGGCCCAATCTGTTCCCCTTCATATGTCTTGCCTGCATAGTTTGCCAGGACCTGAACGATCCGGTTACTTGCCAGGCCGTCTCCATATGGGGATGCCCCGCTGGCCATTGCAGCATACACGTCGGGATTGTCCAGCACCTCAAGAACGGTGTCACGCACCTTCTCGCGCTTCAGCCCCACCAACCGGGCGACACCAGACGAAACAGCCTCCGGCCGTTCCGTTTCTTCACGCAGAACCAGTACGGGCTTGCGCAGGAATGGAGCCTCTTCCTGTACACCCCCGGAATCGGTGACGATCAGGTCCGCCGCCTTCATGGCTGCCACAAAGTCAAAATAGGGCAGCGGGTCGATCAGCTGGATGCGGTCATGGTCACCCAGTAATTCCTGAGCGGTGCTGACAACATTCGGATTGGGATGCACCGGATAAACGAGAAACACGTCCGGACGCGCGTCGATGACTTCGCGCAGGCCGGCAAAATACTGGCGCATCGGCTCGCCGAAATTTTCGCGACGGTGGGATGTCATCAGGATGAGGCGCTTGCCTTCCGGCGCTGCGAATTGCGACGGGGCCACGCGGTCCATGTAATAAGCGAGATTGTCGATCACGGTATTACCGGTCACAAAAAGCTTGTCTTCCGGCACCAGTTCGCGCCGCAGGGCATCAGCAGATGCGGGGGTTGGCGCAAAGTGGAAATCGGCCACCCTGCCCGTAATGACCCGGTTCAGTTCTTCGGGAAACGGATTGCGAATATCGCCGGTTCTGAGACCGGCTTCGACATGGCCAAATGGGATTCCATGATAGAAGGAACAGATCGAAGACACCATTACGGTGGTCGTATCCCCTTGCGACAGCACGATGTCAGGCTTGATCTCGTTCAGCGTTTTCTCCAGCGCCAGGAATGCCCGTCCGGTCAATGCCCCCAGGGTCTGGCCTGGCATCATCAGGTCAAGATCGTAATCCGGCACAATGTCGAATTGTCTGAGCGCTGTATCAACGAGATCGCGATGCTGTCCAGTCAGCAAAAGTGGTGCCTCACACCAGCTTTGTGCATTGAGCGCCCGCAATACCGGCGCCATCTTCACAGCCTCCGGCCGTGTACCCACGATACTGAGAATTTTCATGCTAACCTCGATAAATGCCGGAAGGAAAAGAATCGCCTCGCAAGCCGTTGAGTTAGCCGCCCACTCCCGACAGCGCAACCACGCCTTAAGCTTCCCGCTGCAGTTGACGCAATTTCTGCTCCGCGCGCCAGGTACGGTCGTTAAGATTACTACGGGAAACCTCCAAAAAGTCGATGTACAGGTCCTGAAACGCCAGCTTCCCGGGAGTTGGCCAGGCTAGGCGCCTCATCCTGCTGAGGAAGCCAGGATGGTTACTGATCGAAACATCTGCCGGGACCACATCTTCGTCCAGCAGAGTCAAAAGCCCCGAGATCGGAGAAGACACGAACGAAAGGTCTGGCACACCCCAAGTTTCAAGAATGCGCCGCTCATCTGCCCCGGCAACCACGACATCTCTCAAACGGTAGGTCTCGGCCTCGCTATCCGTTATTCGCTCCAGCAGGGCGATAACATCATCTGTGCGCTCGCCAACGCCTCTGCCGCTGTAATTGCGTGTCCGAAGGGTTTCAAAATCAGCTTTGGAGACCAGGAAAGGCAAAGCCTCCGGCCCCAAATGAACACACAATTTGTTTCCACTTGCAGCCTCAAGGAAAGCGCGGCCATTTGCGGCGACGATATCATAATCGCCGTGAAGTTCGGCAATGTCATGCCGCGCACCCAGGAACGTCACGCGATCCGGCGTCAGACCGTACATGCGCGCTGCTCTCTCCAGCCGTGCGCGGGCAGTCCCATCGCCGGCAATGTCCACGCCCCAGCCCTCATGAGCAGCCGCGGCCTTCAGCAAAGGCATGATCGCCTTGACCCTTGGCCTGTCGAGACGGCTGACGACCAGGACGCGCTTTCGCGGCGGAAGACCTGTCGGCTTCTGCTGAAACACTCCCGTATTGACGCCATTCATAACAACGGACACCCGCTGTAGAGGCGCCAGGGCCGCCGCCTCGACAACCTCCCTCACCTCTTCGGAAACGGCAACAATCTCTTCTGCCGCAGGCAATATAAACTGCCTCAGCACAAGCGTCCAAAGCGCTCCATAGCCCTGCTCCGCAAGGGAAAGAGGACCGTGAAGAAATACGCGGCGCGGGATGCCTTGCTTCTCGGCGGCGAGAACAGCCGGAAGTATGGAAGGAAACGGATGCGCCCAGACCTCTGTTACGCCGCGCTCTTGTATAATTTCGGAAAGTAGCTGAACCATTTCCCTGAGGCGGTCGGGGGTCAATGCCTTGTCAAAAGGCACCTCGAAGACTGCATGGTCGTATGCAAGCCCCAGCTCGTGCACAGCGGCCTCTTGCGATGCCGTAGCAAGAATAATCTTATAGCCGCGCGATCGAAGATAACGCAGCTCACCAGCAATTCGCGTCTCCAACCCACCGTGGCTGAGATTCGCAACACTGATGAGAATTGTTCTGTCCATCAGGGAATTTCTCTCCTATTGAGGTATATCTTCGCGGATGTTTGGAACCCATACGGGCGTAAATAAAATCTGATTTATGACGCAGAGTATAGTCACACCCAAAAGGTCAGCCTCGATATTCTCAGAGCTGACCAATGTAATAAACACCTGGCCCATCTGGTTTCTCATGGGCAATCAGGACATCAAACTTCGATACAAGCGCTCCATCATCGGCCCGTTCTGGATCAGCCTGACGCTGGCGGCATGGATTGCCGGTATTTCAATACTTTACGCCCAGATCCTGAAGCAACCCTTTCTCGATTATCTCGTCTTCCTGTCATGCGGCCTGCTGGCCTGGAACATGATTTCTGCCGTGATCAGCGAAGGCAGTGTTTCAGTCATTGATAATTCATCGCACCTGATGAGTGCGCCAATGCCCCTCAGCATTTTTGCGGCACGCGTTGTTTATCGGAACATCATCGTATTCTTTCACAATATGCTGGTTGTTGTCTGTGTCTTGATCTATGCAAAGGTACACATCACTTGGGCCATGCTGTTTCTGCCCGTTGGCTTGCTCATCAACTGCCTGATTTTATTCTTCTTTATCTCTGTAAGCGGACCATTGTGCGCGCGCTTCAGAGACCTTCAGCAAATTATCTCGAACCTCCTTCAGGTTTCGTTTTTCCTGACTCCCATCATCTGGCAGACTGGCCAGATCGGAGGGCGGACGCTGGTCACGCACGCCAATCCCTTTTACCATATGATTGAGCTTATTCGGGCACCTCTCATGGGGTATATCCCAAGCACAGATACACTGATCGCGTCAGGGGTCATGCTGATTGGCGGCCTTATCGCGGCACTAATTGTCTGGCGCTATAGTCGTAAACGCGTAATCTTTTGGCTCTAGGTAGACCTCATGACGTTTCTCAACGTTCAGAATGTTAGCTTCTCCTATCCGATCTTCAATGCGAAGAGCCGGTCCATAAAGAGCGCTGTTCTGGCGGGAGGCGCGGGTGGGCGCCGCGCTGAAGGCCCAGGGTCCATTGAGCTGGTGCACGCCCTGAATGACATTAATCTTGATCTGAAGTCCGGAGACCGGCTCGGCCTGATTGGTCATAATGGTGCGGGCAAATCGACTCTGCTGCGTCTCATGGCGAACATTGCCCAGCCGACGACTGGCAGCATCGAATCAAGCGGGCGTATCATCCCCTTGATCAGCCGCGGACTAGGCATCAACCCCGAGCTCACTGGTCGCCAGAATATTGAACTTCCCCTCCGCCTTTTCGGGGCGACGAACAGCGAAGTCGAAGAAGCCCATAATACCGTTCCGGAGTTCACCGAGCTCGGCGAGTTCCTGGACCTGCCCGTACGCACATATTCCGATGGCATGCGGGCGCGCCTGTCATTCGCGATCTGCACCGCATTGCGTGGAGACATTCTCGTGCTGGATGAATGGCTGGGGGCTGGCGACGCAGGCTTTGTCCGCAAGGCCAGCGAACGCCTGAAGCATATGGTGGAACAGTCCGGCATCGTTGTGCTGGCCAGCCATACAACATCCATTCTGCAACAGAACTGCAACAAGTTGGCCTGGATGCGCAAAGGCGAGATCGTCGCCGTGGGCGATCCAAAGGACGTGTCAGAAGCCTATGCGGCGGAAATGCGGCGTCACGGCCAGGCCGGAACCATGCAAAAACCGAGCGGAGAAGCAGAAGCAGCCAAAGCGCGGCAAGCCTATATTGACGATCAGGTCCGCCAAATGGATCAGGCCTGGTTCGCACAGAATTTCTCAGAGGCGCGCCGTATTGCAGAAGAACTTTATGCCAGGGAGAATGTTGCACGCGCGGCATACCGCCTGGGCACAATTCACTTCTACGGTCGAGGGGCGCCCATAAACATGGCGGTAGCCTTGCCCTATTTCCGGCACCCATCCCTAACGGATGATGCCTGGAGCATTTATCATCAAGGCCTGATTCTGGCAGACAAATCCTTCCCTGCCCGAGATGAAGCCATCGCTCATAATCTTATTGAAATTGCGATGACAAAGGGCGTGCGCGAAGCCGCCACTACCCTGCAATCTCTGAAAGTCAAACAGCAGGCGCTCAGCGCATAGTAGCCTGCGCCGACGCCTGCCTGGAAATGACTAGAGCTCGTCTGAATTCTGCGAAGCATAATATGCTTCGATACGATCCCTTATGGTGGTGACAAGCTTCTGCTCTACCTTCTCAAGCATACGGCGCAGAATGCCCGGCAGGCCATCTAGAACCGGGGACATTGAGATCACAGTCTTACCTGCCAATCCTTTTTCCGCCGCCCCTTCGAGAGACACCGGAGCCACTTTCGCAACAGTCCCCCGGCCTGAAAATTCCAGCCGCTCGCCATCTTTGCGACTCTCCACAACAAATTCAAACGGCAATACACCGATCGTTGCGTAGATCTTGCCTTCTACGCGACTACGGGTGCCCTCCCCCTCCTGGCCTGGCTCGGTCTCATAAACATCAAAGACTGCCTTGGGTACGGTTGCTGTCCAGGCATCCTGCGAATGCAGATAAACTTCGAGCGTTTCGACAGGAACGACAGACTCCGTTACCCTCAAATTCGATTTTGAATTATTCATTATACGCCCTTAATTATTGATATTCCACGCCGTCCAGCGAAACGACAAGGTTTCGTTTCATCTTCCGCTGCATGACATAGGCATCCTCGACCATAAATGTCAGCCCATTCCAGTAACGGCGGATATCCGCACGAATACCGCGCAGGCGCAGCGTAACGACCTTGTCGCGAACAAAATCCCCTTTGAAAAGGATATCGCAAGGCTGCTGAAGACGGGAGCCATCAAAACTGCAGCATAGTTTCCCATCAACCAGCACATCCACAACCGAAACTCTTGGCGGAGGCGGCGCAGAACAATTGATGCGAAGAGACAAGACCCAATCGATATCCGTTGGTATCTCGCACTGTGCCATATCAACGGAAAGGCTCTTATAGTCCCCCGGACGGGCAACCATGGGAAGCGGAATGACTTCCATGCCATTTTCGGTCTGTGCGATCTCGTAGAGCGCCTCTGATGTCCGCTCGCGCTCAAGCGAGCCCACTCCGGCACTCATATAGGAGTACGGAACACGACTACGGTTTGCATAATGATATCTGAGGTGCGCAACATGTTCAAAGGCATCGAGCATAGTCCGTGCACGCTCCTGCCAGCTGGCGGCATGAGCATGCTTCAAAACAGCCTTTTTGTAAGCCGCATCATCCTTTTTCGCCAAGGCTGCATCCAGCGCCTCAGAGAAAGATTGCACATCACTGGCAGAGAAGACTTCCTTGTAGGCAACACACTCTCTCATATCGCTGTTGACCAGAACCGGCTTACGCGCCGCGAAATACTCGAAAAGCTTTAGTGGCGACGTCGTCTTTGCAATGTCACCCTCCTTGAAGGGGATCCATGCTACATCGAAAGAATTCAACAGTGTCGGGACGGTTGGATACGGGAAAGGTCCCGGCCAGACGAGATTATCCGCCTCAGGAAGAGTAATGGAATCCGTGTATTTCGGTCCGACCATGACAAATGTCAGATCCGGCCGATGCCGCGCCAAGTCTGCAATCAACTCATAGTCCAGCCAATCGGCCAGCGCCCCGACATATCCAATAACAGGTTTGTTGCCATGCGCCTTGCGGATCTCATCAATGACCGGGTTCGTCTCCTTGCAGCCAATGAAACGTTCGATCTCCACACCGTTCGGTGACATGGCCACCATATCAGATGGGAAGCGGGCCCTCATTTCATCGTACAGCAGACCCGCTGTAGGAATGACGACATCGACAATTGAAGGCGCCAGCCATGCGAACGTTACCTTCGCCGCGTCTGCCCCCTCCTTGCCGGAAATTGCCTCATCAATATGATCTACATATTCATAGACAATATAGTGTCCGGCCTCTCGCCAGGCAGAGATACGCTCTTTGGAAAAATACCAAGCGGTACTGTAGAGGTCGATAAAGCTCGGCGGGCCATCCACGATGTACTGCTCAAACAATGCAGGCTGTTTGCACAGATACAAATTGTCACGAATCTGAAGAACTTCATCTCCCTCATCATACATGTAAGATGGAGAAAAGTAGATGACCATAGCCCCCAACTCCGCCATTGCGGCGGCGATATGCTGTGGCCTCTGAAAAAGGGGAAGGTTCCAATCCACAAAGGGCGGCACGATGAAAATGGGCTGACGTTTGTCAAACGCGTCATGCGCCTTGTGCAAAATGCTTTGCATGTTCATGAGACGCGGCTGATCCGCACGGTAAAGCACTTTCGGGAACTGGAAGGTTTTCTTTGCCTGCTCCCCTTGCGACTTTGACGAGAACGCACCAGGCTCCACTGCCTGACCATCAAAATCAAAGTCATGTCCGGCGACTCTGACTGTGAGACGCGCCTGAGAGCTGATCGTCTGCGGAATTTCTACAGCAAAGCCGATATGAAGCGCGGCATATTCCTCATCCACATCCTCCCGTACGAATTCCGGCTCAGCGGCCATGACCAATTCGTCATCGGCGAATACTTCAATGACCAGTACATCATCCGGGTTGAATACATTTACCAGCCAACCGCTGACATAATTGCGCTCAAACTTGTCAATAGCCCCCAAGAGCATAGCGATTTCCCATCTTCTCTATAGCAACTTAATCAAACGTACTGGAGAACAGCATCACGAAGCATCTGCACCTCCTGCTTCGCCACAGCGCGTAGCTCTTCAACCCCGTGCCGGTCAACGCCTGACATTCCAAGGTAAAATAGTTCGGGCAATCTGGCATCCCCGGCGACCGACAGAAAGGCAGCTCTGCCTATACGCTGATAGAAATGGACGAATTTGTCCGCCCTGCTCAGCGTAACGGTTGGTACCCCTGACATATGCCCAACCACACAACCATGAAACTTCATGCTGAGCAGCATCTGGCAGGTCTGAATCTCTCGCGTCAGCTCCTCTATCGTCCGCGTCACGGTGATTGATCTTGGCGTGAACGTATGCTCGTGCGCCTCCGCTATATCCTCTTCAGAGGTGGGGGCTGTTCCCAGAGGGATGTGTTTGATGGTCCATCCGTCATCCACAGCCTTCTGCAGAAACGCGTTGATATGGACCGGATCAATGTTCTGATAAGCACGCGTAATCAGACCGAGTACCTTGTTCTGCGGCGCATGGAATGGAAAGTCCATGGCGCAGACAATGTCTATACCCGGATAGACATCTATCTTTGGTCTCAAATGCTCTTGCATCCATTTTGCGCTGGCCTCGCTGCGCGCATGTATGAACTTCACATTTTCATGCTGCAGGAAACGCGACATCTCCAGGCAGACTTCCTCCTTCCAGCCGCCCCATCTGGGCACTTCCACGCCAATGACGAAGACGGGCTTGGCCAGGTATTCCTCTTTCCAGTAGAGGGGGCTGAGCGACCAAGGTATAACAAGATCCCCCCCGCCGATGATAATCGCATCGAATTTATCTACACGTTCGGCCACGGACCCAGAAAAATAGGGTGCTTCAGTCATGTCGTGCATGACGTCCACCTCAATATCCTCGTCCCCGGCGAACAAGTCGGTCAGAACCTCCCGGAACAACTCGTCGCCATAGTTACCCCACTTGAAATACCCAACAAGGCCAATACGCTTTGTCACATAAACTCCTAACTGCTTGCATTCTCTGATCTGTATTCGAGTTAACCTAGCGTGGAACCGGGCCGGTGTTCATCTAAATTTCCCGATAAAAAGCAGCCTGCGGGCGGCTCTACACACGTCAATTTACCTTGCTAAAGCTGCATCAGAGAAACGGGTTAAAAGCTTGTCCAAAGCTTTCCACCCGAACGACGATTTTGAGGGATCGTCCTAAAGCAAGGACACGTGTGAAGCAACCTGCCGAGCCCGGCATCGGGACAGGCTCAAACACGGGTAGCACATAGATTCCAAGGCGCACCCATTTCCCTGAAACACACGACCTGCAACAGATAGTAACCACGCGTGATTTGCCGCCAGATTGGCACCCCTCTATCGAGGCGCAACAGAATAAAGGAACCTACCATGTCCCTCCCCTTCATTGATCTACAGACACAACGCAAACGCATTGAGGGGGAAATTAACACTGCAATTCAGAGTGTTGTGGAAAGCGGCCGGTATGTGCTCGGGCCAGAAGTCACCGAGCTTGAAAAACAACTGGCGGAGTGGTGCGGCGCATCGCACTCTGTCAGCTGCGCGAATGGCACCGACGCGCTCGCCCTGGCACTGATGGCGTGGGAACTGAAGCCCGGCGACGCCGTTTTCTGCCCCTCCTTCACCTTCGTTGCCACGGCGCAAGTCGTGCCATGGCTTGGCGCCGCACCGGTCTTTGTGGATATCCTGCCGGAAACCTACAACATGGACCCGGCCCATCTGCGCAAACAGATCGAAGCGGTGAAGACCGAAGGCAAGCTGACCCCGAAAGTCGTGATCGCTGTGGACCTGTTTGGCCAGCCGGCCAACTATCCCGAGATCAAGGCGATCTGTGACGAGTTCGGCCTGAAGCTGCTGGCTGACACAGCGCAGGGTTATGGCTCCACGCTGAATGGCAAACACCCGTCCGACTGGGCCGATATCGCAACGACCAGCTTCTTCCCGGCCAAACCGCTAGGCTGCTATGGCGATGGCGGCGCGATTATCACCAATGATGCGGCCCTAGCAGAACTTATCGAATCGCTGCGTGTCTATGGCAAGGTGACGCCTACTGATGCCGCAGAACGCAACTTCCATCATGACCCCAAATATCTGTCGCTACGCGTCGGTATGAATTCCCGTCTCGATACGATTCAGGCCGCCGTCCTGCTGGAGAAACTGAAGATCTTCGCCGATGAGATCGACAAGCGGCAGGTGGTGGCAGACCGCTATGCCGAGGGCCTCAAGGGCCACGTAAAGCGCGTACCGACTGTCATTGAGGGCGGTCGGAGCGTCTGGGCGCAATATGTCATCGAACATGAGAACCGAGACGGTCTGCAGGCGCACCTCTCCAGCCAGGGCGTCCCAACGGCCGTCTACTATCCCGTGCCAATCCACGAACAGGATTTTTGCGCCGCCTACAAACCGCCTGCGGGCACCCTGCCCGTCACCGAGGCTGCCAGCAAGCACGTCATCGCTCTGCCGATGCACCCCTATCTGGAAGAAGCAGATCAGGCGACAATCATCGACGCCGTGCGCGCATTTAACGGGTAAGCCCCCTAGGGCTTCCAGCCCTTTCTCAAGAGTATCCGCAGCTCGACTACAGGGTAACGCGCACTTCGCGCGTTGCCTTTTGCTGCCTGTCATGTTACCCGCCATACAAACGTATAAAGGATTATTGATATGGCTAAAAGCTATCACGTAGCCGATATTTCCCTCGCCGATTATGGCCGCAAGGAAATTGCCATTGCCGAGACGGAAATGCCGGGCCTGATGGCCGCACGCGAAGAGTACGGCCCTTCGCAGCCTCTCAAGGGCGCGAAGATCGCCGGTTCGCTGCACATGACCATCCAGACCGCAGTTCTGATCCAGACGCTGGAAGCCCTCGGCGCAGACGTTCAGTGGGTCTCCTGCAACATCTACTCGACCCAGGACCACGCCGCTGCCGCAATCGCCGACAATGGCACGCCGGTCTGGGCCTATAAGGGTGAAACCCTGACCGAGTATTGGGACTACACAGACCGCCTGTTCCACTGGCATGACGGCACCGGCCCGAACCTGATCCTGGATGATGGCGGCGATGCCTCGCTCTACCTCGTTCTCGGAGAGAAGGCTGAAGCCGACCCTTCCATTCTGGACAACCCGAAATCGGAAGAAGAAACTGCGCTCTACGCACAGATCAAGAAGCGCATCCAGGAATCCCCAGGCTGGTTCGCCAAGACAAAGGCCGGTATAAAAGGCGTGTCTGAAGAAACGACGACCGGTGTGAACCGCCTCTACCAGATGGAAAAGCGCGGCGAGCTGCCCTTCCCAGCCATTAACGTCAACGACTCGGTCACAAAATCCAAATTCGACAACAAGTATGGCTGCAAGGAATCCCTAGTCGATGCGATCCGTCGCGGCACGGACGTCATGATGGCCGGCAAGAAGGCTTTCGTTGCAGGCTATGGCGATGTCGGCAAAGGCTCTGCAGCCTCGCTGTCTGGTTCCGGTGCCCGCGTATCTGTCTCAGAAGTTGATCCGATCTGCGCCCTGCAGGCCGCTATGGATGGCTTCGAAGTGATAACAATGGATGACGCCGCGCCGAAATTCGACATCTTCGTCACGGCGACCGGCAACAAAGACATCATTACCGTCGACCATATGCGCGCAATGAAAGACATGGCAATCGTCTGCAATATCGGCCATTTCGACAACGAAATTCAGGTCGAAGGCCTGCGCAATTTCGAATGGACGAATATCAAGCCGCAAGTTGACATGATCACCTTCCCGGATGGCAAGCGCATCATTCTTCTCTCGGAAGGCCGCCTGGTGAACCTTGGCAATGCGACAGGCCACCCATCTTTCGTGATGTCAGCCTCCTTCACCAATCAGACGCTAGCACAGATTGAGCTGCATACGCGCGGCGATCAGTATGAGAACAAGGTCTACACCTTGCCGAAGCATCTGGATGAGAAAGTAGCCATGCTGCACCTCAACAAGCTGGGAGTTCAGCTGACTGAACTGTCCGGCGAACAAGCCGACTATATCGGAGTCGACCAGACTGGCCCGTTCAAGCCAGAGCATTATCGCTACTAGAAGGCAGGGCCCGACTTTTGGCACGCGAACATATCCTCACCCTCTCCTGCCCCGACCGGGTTGGCCTTGTGGCCAGCCTGGCCAAACTTATGGAACGACATGGGTGCTTTATTGCGTCCTCGCGGACTTTCGGCGACCCTGAAAGCAGCCACTTCTTTGCGCGTCTGGTGTTCCATGCCCCTGATGAGTCCACCCCGGATGGCCTTGAGGCCGAACTCCACAACCTGGGTGACGAACTTCAGGCGGATTGGGCAATTCATTCGAGTGATAAGAGAATCAAGGCGCTTCTTCTGGTCTCAAAATCAGACCATTGCGCCAACACGCTGTTATACGGGGCGCGGCGCAGGGAATTGCCGATTGACGTTGTGGGCATCGTCTCCAACAACGAAACGCTGAGAGACAATTTCGCGCACTGGAACCTGCCTTGGTTCCATGTTCCGGTAACTAAGGATACGAAGCCGGAGGCCGAAGCCCGGCTTTTCGAAATCATCAATGAGACTGGTGCAGAGCTTGTCGTCCTGGCCCGCTATATGCAGGTCCTCAGCGATGAAGCATGCCGCCGCCTGGAAGGCCGATGCATCAACATCCACCATTCCTTCCTGCCAGGGTTCAAAGGCGCGAAGCCTTATCATCAAGCCCATGCACGTGGCGTGAAAGTGATCGGCGCGACGGCACATTACGTCACAGGTGATCTGGACGAGGGCCCGATCATTGCTCAGGTTACGGAAGTCATCGACCATACTTATAGCCCTGCCGACATGATCGAGACAGGGCGCCACCTTGAGGGCAATGCCCTGCTGCGCGCCGTCAAGGCACATGCGGAGCACCGCATATTTGTAAATTCCGGCAGAACGGTCGTTTTCGCCAGGTAAAAATAATAAGTACAAAGAAAGTCAGCACTCATGAAACTTTCCAGCCACGAATTTACCAGCGAGAGCGTCTCCGAAGGCCACCCGGATAAAGTATCCGATCAGATTTCGGATGCAATCGTGGATCTGTTCCTATCGCGGGACCCCAGCGCCAAAGTTGCCGTTGAAACCCTGACAACTACAAACCGCGTTGTTCTGGCTGGCGAAGTGCGCACCAACAATGGCACCGATATTTCACATGAGGAAATGGAACAGGTCGCCCGCGATGTGGTCAAACGCATTGGCTACGAACAAGACGGGTTTCACTGGAAAAACATGAGCATAGAGAACTATGTTCACGGACAGTCCGCAGAAATCGCCCAAGGCGTTGAAGAGGGCCAGGGCCTATACGGGGAAGAAGGCGCAGGCGACCAAGGCATCATGTTCGGCTATGCGACGAACGAAACACCAGAGCTGATGCCGGCCACACTTGTCTACTCGCACCAGATCCTGCAGCGTCTTGCAGAACTGCGCCATGACGGCACCCACCCGGAACTGGAACCTGATGCAAAAAGTCAAGTCACGCTACAATATGAAGGCTCTCAGCCCGTAGGCGTCAACGCGCTTGTTGTGTCCCACCAACACAAGGATAGCGCCTCTCTGGAGCAACTGCGCGAGATTATCCGCCCTGTGATCAAGGAAATTTTACCCGAAGGCTGGTTCCCGGAAGAAAACAAATTCTACGTGAACCCGACAGGTCGCTTTGTAATTGGTGGACCGGATGGCGATGCAGGCCTCACAGGCCGCAAGATCATTGTCGACACTTATGGCGGCGCAGCCCCCCATGGCGGCGGCGCCTTTTCCGGCAAAGACCCTTCCAAAGTTGACCGGTCTGCCGCTTATGCCACGCGCTATCTGGCAAAGAACATTGTTGCGGCTGGCCTCGCCGACCGCTGCACGATCCAGGTCAGCTATGCAATTGGAGTTGCACAACCTCTGTCAATTTATGTCGATACCCATGGTACGGGCAATGCGGACGAAAACCGCATCGCCCAAGCCCTGCGTGATCTGTTCGATCTTTCCCCTAAGGGCATCCGCACGCACCTCAAGCTGAACCAGCCGATTTACGGCCCGTCTGCTGCCTATGGCCATTTCGGGCGGACACCAACAGAGAATGGCGGCTTCAGCTGGGAGAAGACGGATCTCGTGAGCGAGTTGTCGCGCTTGGTGAACTAAACCCCGCAACCTAGAACGTCGTCATGATTTCTTTTACGGATGCCACGATTTTGCCATGGCATTCTATTTTCACCTGTTCTGGCATTGGTGCACTTTTTTGCTGATACGCCGCTGTTCCGGGAACAGAGGGCCCGCCCGGCGACAGGAACAGACGCAAGACGCCTTCCTCAGCAGACACGACCGGGCTGAGCATCCATGACTGATCGTCGGCAACACGCACAAGAACGTGTAGCTTTGCCGGTCGACCACCTGCCCCCGGCATACGGTTTACCCAAGCCGAGACATCTGTAACCTCCGGACACGGCGCAGAGGCATCAGATACCGCGGAGCAGGATACGAGCATGACGGACGTCACCAAGGACAAGGCGGCGCACACGGGCCTCACCATGGCCTCGACAGACGCAACCATAGCGCCCCCTGCTCTTGCGCCCCGTCGATATGGTTCGGCGAGGTAGACATTACCGCAGCCGCCTCCCCAGACCAGAAATTTATCAGCCCAAATGCATAGCGCGTTTCGAAATCCACCTGTCGACCACTGGGGCTAAGATCGGCATTGATATAATCACGCAGCAGATCGCCATTCAGATCCACTCCTATGGGTGCATTAAGGCGGAGAGAGCCCGTCTCCGCTCGCCGAGGTTGCGCCATGACAAAGTGCAGCCGTCCCTGCCCGACAAGACGGCTAACACCCAGAGACCAACGACTGGTCCAGACGCCTTGCGCATCAAGTCCCGGCAGTTCAACGCTTGCCAATTCGAACCCGGAGGAAATGGTCCAGGCTTCACCTGTCAGCATTGCACCTTCCATGGAGTAAGCCGTCATCCTGGTCTGATCTTCTTCACCAAAGCGCCGCTGAAGCGAGCCGCCAAGCGACGTTTCTTCATCCTTCACGAAGGAGGCCCCGGCCCGGATAGACCACGTATGGGCATCTCGTCCAACCATGAAACCGGATTGGGAACGCCCCTCCTGTTCCGCCGAAAAGATGTCCATCACAAGATCATCCCCGAACACGTGGCTGTATTTTGCCCAGGTTCCCGAGGTAGAAAACGCGTTGCCCATACCGGGTTCGTTCAGCAAGGAGATATCTGGCGCGAGGTGGGTGAGAGACCCGCCCTTGCCCAGCTCTACCTGGCTTTCCCCAAAACTGTAGCGCATCTGGAACGTGTATTGCGGGTCTTCCTGATACGGTGCCGTCGGATCATCCCAGACGCGAGCCTGTGTCCAGTTCAGGCTGACATTCCCCGCCCGAACCGAGCGGCTTTCGCCATTGGCCCAGTCCGCTCGTGCACCGAAATCCGTCAGACGCGACCCAAGAGCATCCTTTGGAATGCGCGCCGTAATGGCACTGGCATTCACACGAAAGCCTCGCTCATATTTGTCCTGGAAAGTGAGCCCGTCAAAGGCCCCGGAATTGGAGGCCCAATCCCCAAACGCTCCACCACTTGGTGCGAAGACCTCGGCCAGGCTGACTCTCTCAATCCCAAAATCAAGGTTCTGCTGCCCTTGCGGCTTGAAGGCCTCTTCAAGATTTAGCAGGCCGACACCGGAGACATCATCGACCCCCTCCCCTGCAATCTCACCCGTAATAGGATCAGGAGAAGTTTCGACATAGTCTGTAGCCGTATCAAGAAGGATCTGGAGCGCCACTTCAGGTTTCGACCTAAAATTGGGAAACGCATCCAGCAACAAGGCGAGCGAACCAGCAACATAGGGAGCAGCAAAGGATGTGCCGGAGATTCGATAATAGTCGCCCTCATCATCCGTATCATTGCAATTGTCTGTAACCTCCTGCGAACAGCTAGGAGAATCCGGAAAAATGACATCATCATCAAGTCCGGTGGAGATGACATCTTCACCTGGGGCGAGGATATAATAACGCTTTGCCGAAGCCCCTGCGCGATTGGAGAAATCGGACATCCGACCAGAAGGGTCTACAGAGCCTACCGCAACCACCCGGCCCTGTGAAGAAGCCTGGCCTGCTATATAGGCCGGCTCTGTCGGCGTGCTTCCAACAGCATCTGTCGGGTTGCCATTCTCATCTGTGCCAGCTGGTTCGGCTTCATTGCCGGCCGAGATAACGACGAGGACACCTGCGGCCACTGCAGCACGCACAGCATTCTCCAAAGTCGGATCATTATCAACTTCCCCGCCCAGGGACATGTTGATGATGCTCGCTCCCCGATCAACAGCGTACTGAATAGCACGCGCTAGATCTCCATCAGAGAAGACACAGTCTTCATCTTCGCCACTACGCCCGCAACTGCCCGGTGAATCCGCACGAATTCCGAGTATTGAGGATTCATAGGCTGCACCTTGAATTCCATTGGAAATATTATCATCCGCACTCGATCGGTAATCATCTTGTCGGCGCGCGGCGATCACACCACTTACAAGCGTGCCATGTCCCTCCGCATCAACATCACCAGGCTGGCGCGTGATCGTGGTACGGTTGCCATTGTTGTCAAAGCCCCGGCAGGCCGTATCGGCACAAACATCATACATGCCAACAACAGCGCCTTGGAGATCAGGATGGTCTGACAGAACACCCGTATCAATTACGGCGATCGTAATGTCCTTGCCTGTTGCGCCAATGGCGTAGGCAGAGGAAGCCCCGATGAGCGGCAAACCAATGGTCGCATTGTATTCACGTGTCTCAAATGCGGACGGGTTCGCAATCTGCTCCGGGAATGGATTTGATGTCGGCGGGAGCGGTGGTGGTGGTGGAGGGGGCGGCAACGGGGTAACGGCAGCACTGGAACCGCCACCTCCTCCCCCTGCACATGCGGTCAGCGCAAATACCGAAACACCCAGCATTACAGCTGTGCACAGTGAACGGGAGCGATGCTTGCGAGGTGTCTCAAAAATGGGCAGATACATGCATGTTTCCTGTCTCATCGGCACTGTTTCTACACGTGCCTTATCTCTGGAAACTATAACTCCACAACAAAGATCAAGTAGTGGCAATTATTTAGAGCAGCATATCACGAAAACTCCACCCGCTCCTGAGAGAAGTAGAAAAGAGACCGTATCTCATCATCAATCGCGTCGCCGCGTACTTCCAGCAAGCGATGC
Source organism: Hyphomonas pacifica (assembly GCF_000682675.1). Taxonomy (GTDB): domain Bacteria; phylum Pseudomonadota; class Alphaproteobacteria; order Caulobacterales; family Hyphomonadaceae; genus Hyphomonas; species Hyphomonas pacifica. The sequence goes on from NZ_AWFA01000034.1 coordinate 31,305, forward strand.
ATTGCATGTTTTCGGTCCTTAAGAGCATGTTCGAAATCAGCCTCGATGAGGTGATCCACGCCTGTGCGAACCATCGCATCCCGTACTTCCATATACAGGGTCAAAGACCCGCCGAGGAACATGGATTCATATGCAATCTTGCTGGCAATCTTGTCGTGTATATCGGTGTACTGGAACTGTCGCTCCATAACGGATTTGCGCTTGCAGATAAAATCAATCTCGTGCCGATACTCAGGGTGACGCATATAATAATTTTTCAGTGCAGTCATCTCCGTATCGATCCGTTCCTGCACCTCTTCAGGTAACGCTTCGCTCAAAATAATGATGATATCGATATCAGAACCTTTAACCATCTCCCCTGTCGCCATGTGCTCACGTGGTTCATTATGGGCAAGATAGTACGCCAGGTCTCCGGCGATGAAGGCACATAGCTGGCTGCGGATTTCGCGTCCCAACGTGACGAATACCTGCTTCATGACCGACTGCGCGACAGACAGTTTCTCACGGCTGATTTCACGGTGCATGTTTGAGAGGGTTCCCTGCCGTTCAATCATCTTATCCCGCTGGCCTGGCAGGCCAAACAAAGTGAAGGAGAGGAAATCCCGCAAGATGGAAGGACTTAGCCGGACCTGGTCCTCGCGCCGAATATCAAAGCGCAGATAATAGCTGGCAAAGTGGGAGACATGCAGCTTCCGGCTCTGATAGCAGGCTTGCCAAAGAGCCAGTTGAGGGACATCGCGCATATCTTCAGCCAGTTCCTTGCCGAGACGCGGCCCTTTCTCCAACAGAGTGGCTTCAATACGTGCCTCGATGTGCTTCAGATCATATTTAGGCAATCGTTTATCCCCTTACTGACCATATTTACGCGCACGACTATCTGCCCAACAGGCTGAGGAGATAATCCTGATACTCGTTCTGAAACTCATCAGCCAGTGCACGTAAATCGTCCGCCTCAATCAGCTCTTTACGCCACGCTACTTCTTCGAGACAGGCGATTTTCAATCCTTGGCGCTTCTCCACCGTTTGAACAAACTGCGAGGCCTCCAGCATACTGTCGAAAGTTCCGGCATCCAGCCAGGTTGTGCCCCTTTGCAAACGCACAACAGATAATTGGCCACGCTTGAAATAGGCCTCATTCACACTTGTGATTTCCAGCTCTCCTCGGGCGGATGGCTTAACCTTTTCAGCTACCTCCACAACATCAGGCCCATAGAAATAGAGCCCGGGAACAGCCCAATCACTTCGGGGCTGGCGGGGCTTTTCTTCCAGAGACAAGGGACGCCCCTCATCATCCAGCTCCACGATGCCAAAACGTTCGGGATCCTTTACCTTATAGGCCAAAACCGCAGCGCCCTCTGTCAGCTTTGCCAGATCCTGCAATTGACCGGATAGACCTGCGCCATAGAAAATATTGTCCCCCAGCGCCAGGGCGCAGGGCTGGCCATCAATGAAATCTCGTCCGATCAAGAAAGCCTCTGCCAGTCCGTTCGGTTTATCCTGAACCGCATAGGAAATGTGAACGCCCCATTTGGAGCCGTCACCCAAAAGGCCTTGATAAGCCCCCCGATGCTCTGGATTGCAGATGATCAGAATTTCCTTGATCCCGGCCAGCATCAGCGTGGAGACCGGATAATAAATCAACGGCTTATCATAGATCGCCAACAGATGTTTCGAGATACCGCGAGTAACAGGATAGAGGCGGCTGCCCGCGCCCCCCGCAAGAATGATGCCTTTCATGACGCTTTCATCTCCTCCGTCAAGATCTGGACGGTTTCATCGAGGCCCTCTTCCCAGTCTGGCAATTCAACCCCAAACACGCGTGTCGTGTCAGACATGTCCAAACGGGCGTTCAATGGCCGGCATGCCGGAGTGGGATAATCTTTGGTCGGAATGGCTCTGACCTGAGCAACAGGGCCACCGTGACTTAGGCTTGACTGATATATCAGTTCCGCCATGGTCGCACGGTCTGTTTCCCCGGCACCGGCCAGGTGATAGACGCCCCAGGCATTATGTCCGGATACAGACACCCGCTCAGCAATTTGTAGTAGCCCACGCGCTAGGGCTGGCGCGTGTGTCGGACAACCATACTGATCATTCACGACAGACACCTCTTTGCGCGTTTCAGCCAAGCGCAGCATGGTGGTAACAAAATTGCTGCCATAGTGGGAAAAGATCCACGAAACCCGCACGATCAGAGACCGGGCAGCAGTGGCACGCACGGCAAGTTCACCGTCAAGCTTGCTCTGTCCATACACACAAAGCGGTCGGACGGCATCCTGGGGCGTATAGGGCGAGGTCTTTTCCCCGTCAAATACACAATCTGTAGACAAATGAATAAGGGGAATCCCCCGCGTATCACACAACCGGGCCAGGGTTTCAGGACCAGATACATTTAAGGCCCGACATAGCTCTGGTTCCGTCTCCGCTTTGTCAACAGCTGTGTAGGCCCCGGCATTTATGACCAGTTTGGGCAGATGCCGGTCGAGCGCAGCTCCCAGCGCCTTCGTATCCTGCAGGTCGGCTTCGGCATGACCCGCGCAGTGCACATCCGCACCGCCCTCCTGTGCGAGAGCTTGCGCGAGCTGTCCGGATTTTCCGATAACCAGATACCGCGCCATTATGCCTTCCCCAGCCGCTCACCGACATAGACACTTTGCTGGACAGGCTTCCACCAGCCTTCATTGCCGAGATACCAATCAATTGTTTCCGTAAGGCCGGTCTCAAAATCCCTGGATGGAGCCCAGCCCAGAGAGCTGCTGATCTTGCTTGCATCAATCGCATAGCGGAAATCATGTCCGGGCCGATCCGTAACGAACTCGATCAGGCGCTTGTGGGGGGCACCCTCAGGGCGACGATCATCCATGATCTCGCAAATCGTGTTCACGATATCAATATTTGTTCGCTCTGCACCGCCACCGACACAATAGGTCTCTCCCGGTACACCATTCTGCGCCATCATCAAAAGCGCGCGGGCATGGTCTTCAGCATGTAACCAATCACGCACATTCACGCCGCGGCCATAGACAGGCAGCTTTTCACCCGCAAGACATTTCAGAATCATCAGAGGGATGAGCTTTTCGGGAAACTGTCGCGGCCCATAATTGTTTGAGCAATTCGAAACGATAACAGGTAATCCGAATGTATGAAACCAGGCGCGCGCCAGATGGTCTGATCCCGCCTTGCTGGCCGAATAGGGAGATGATGGAGCATACGGCGTGGTCTCGCAAAATGCACCCTCCTCCCCTAAAGATCCGAAGACTTCGTCTGTGGAGATATGAATGAAGCGGAAGGCCCGTTTGTCCTCACCAGGCAACCTGGCGTGAAATGCCCGGGCGCCCTCCAGCATGGAATATGTACCAGAAACATTTGTGGCAATAAACGCGCCCGGCCCATCAATTGACCGGTCCACATGCGTTTCTGCGGCCAAATGAAAGATCGCCTTGGGGGCTGCGTCCCAAACAAGCTCTTTCATACGATCCGCACGGGTGATGTCTTCGACAACCAGCTCCACTCGGCCAGCCTTTTCCAAGTCTCCCAGCGAAGCCCGGTTCCCGGCATAGGTCAGCTTGTCGATGACGACGATCTTGTCATCACTTGCTTCTGCCAAATGGTGGCAAAGCGCCGACCCAATGAATCCTGCGCCGCCTGTGACGAGCCAGGTCATAATGTGCCACCTACAAGCTCTGGCACCTCTACCAACTCAGCCAGGCGCGGCAACACCTTATCCTTGTCCGACAAAATGCGCCGAGCGGGATCTACAGGCCAATCTATACCAATGTCCGGATCGTCATGCGCAATACCCCGCTCGTGGATTGGCGCATAGTAAGCATCCGTCTTGTAGGCAACTTCGCATGTTTCTTCGAGGGTACAGAAGGCATGCGCAAAACCGCGCGGAATATAGAGTTGCGCCCCGTTTGCCGCGCTCAGCTCCACAGACGTCGCCCTGCCGAAGCGCGGTGATCCTTTGCGGATATCTACAGCGACATCCAGAATACGTCCCTTCAGGCACCGCACCAGTTTTGCCTGCGCGTTGGGCGTAATCTGGAAATGAAAGCCGCGTATAGTTCCCTTCTCAGCGGACCAGGAGTGATTGTCCTGCACAAAGGGCTCTGTGATGCCAGCCTCAGCAAAGACATCCGCCCGAAATGTTTCGGCAAACCAGCCACGATCATCTCCAAATCGCTTTGGTTGCACGTGAATTACTTCTGGCAGGACGCCGTCCGGTTTGAAATCAAATGGCATGAAGGCCCGTCCGTCACAGGTGTTGCAAGTCCCGGCCTATAGCATGAACCGGTCTGACAGCAATTATTGCTACTCCACAGTTACGGACTTGGCCAGATTTCGCGGCTGATCAACATCTGTGCCTTTGGCAACCGCCACATGGTAGGCCAGCAGCTGTAGTGGAATGGCTGCCAGAATCGGCAGGCTGATATCATCGCCTTCTGGCATCAAAATGATATGGTCTGCGCGGTTTCCGGCCATCTGAATGCCCGCCTCATCAGAGATCAGGATGACGCGCGCCCCGCGCGCGCGGATTTCCTCGACATTGGAGATTGTCTTCTCGAACAGCTCATCCTTGGGCGCCACGACGACAACGGGTAGATCTTTTTCAATCAGCGCGATCGGTCCGTGTTTCAGCTCGCCTGCCGCATAGCCTTCGGCATGGATATAGGACACTTCCTTCAGCTTCAGGGCGCCTTCCATTGCAAGTGGATAGTAACGTCCGCGGCCTAAGAATAGGACATCCTTGCTCTGTGTCAGGGTCTGCGCAATCTCGCGAATCTGATCCTGAGACTTGAGGGCTTCAGTTATCTTGCGAGGCAGGGCCAACAGCGTCTTCACGGCATTGGCCTCATCCCCCGGCAGAAGATGGCCACGCACCTTGGCGGCACTGAGGGCCAGAACGGCCAGCACAGAGAGCTGAGCCGTAAAGGCCTTGGTGGAGGCAACCCCGATTTCAGGGCCCGCATGCGTCGGCACAATGGCCTCGGCTTCCCGGGCGATCGAGCTTTCCGGCACATTCACCACAGCGACAGCCTGTGTCCCGTTCTGACGGCAATACCGCAACGCGGCCAATGTATCTGCCGTCTCGCCCGACTGGCTGACGAACATGGCAGGGCCCGTCTGGGGCAGAACCGGCTCACGATAACGGAACTCGGACGCAATGTCGGTCTCGAAAGCAAGACGCGCTTTCTGCTCAAACCAGTATTTCGCTGTATGGGCGGCATAATAAGCCGTGCCGCAGGCGATCGCGACCGCACGGTCCGCCTTGGTGAACATCTTGTGGGCAACATCATCCAGATTCAGCGTCTGGGCCGCCTGGTCGATATAGGGAAGGATTGACCGCGCAAGGGATTCCGGTTGCTCGTGAATCTCTTTCAGCATGAAATGGTCATACTCTCCACGCTCGATCAGAGCATCATTGACAGCAGATTTCACACAAGGCCGGTTAACGCGCTCGCCTTCAGAATTGCGGATGTCTGTTGTCTCCCGTGTCAGGATCACCCAATCCCCCTCTTCCAGATAGGTGACATCACGGGTCAACGGTGCCAGAGCGATGGCGTCGGAGCCAAGATACATCTCTCCATTCCCATAACCCAGCACAAGTGGGCTGCCTTTGCGGGCACCAATCAACAGGTCCGGATCATCGGAAAAGATCGCCGCAATCGCGAAAGCGCCGGACAGCTCTTTCAGCGCCGCTTCAAACGCATCTACTGTGTCCATGCCGTCATCCATATTCTGGGCAATCAGCTGGGCGATAACTTCACTATCTGTTTCAGATTCGAACTGGCGCCCCTTGGCCTGAAGGCGCTCACGCAGCTCCCGAAAATTCTCGATGATGCCATTATGCACAATCGCGACATTTCCAGACATGTGCGGGTGGGCATTCACCTCATTCGGCTGGCCATGGGTTGCCCAGCGTGTATGGGCGATACCGGTCAGCCCCTCCAGAGGCTCGTCCGCAATGGCGGCCTGCAGGTTGATGATTTTGCCCTTGGCCCGGCGGCGCTCCAGGCGGCCATGGTCAACAACGGCCACGCCGGCACTGTCATAACCCCGGTACTCAAGCCGTCTCAATCCGTCCAACAGACGCGAAGGAACCGGCTCTTTACCAGCGATCGCAACAATTCCGCACATACTCTACCTCCATGAATCACCGGCACAGATAGACCCGCAGAATCGGGCAGACTAATGACACTTTATGTATGATTACAACAATGCGCGCCGACGTGCCCAAAGTGGCGTCAATCTTGCAGAGTTTAGCAGGTCTGAACCGTGAAGTTATCAAGACAACTTAGATTGCCGCCCACAAAGCCTTTTATACGCTAGCAAAAAACAGTACCTGACCAGCGCACGCCGCAAGGAAGAAAGACGTTTTGACCACGACACTTACCCACCTCGACCGCCTTGAAGCAGAAAGCCTGCACATCATGCGGGAAGTTGCTGCCGAATGTGAAAATCCGGTGATGCTCTATTCTGTCGGCAAAGATTCAGCCGTCATGCTGCATTTGGCGATGAAAGCTTTCTATCCCTCACGGCCTCCCTTCCCGCTGATGCATGTCGATACGACATGGAAATTTCGCGAGATGATCGAGTTCCGTGATCGCAAGGCAAAGGAAATGGGCTTTGACCTGTTGGTCCACATCAATGAAGAAGGTGTGCGCCATGGTGTAGGCCCGTTCAGCCATGGCTCTGCGGTCCATACCGATGTGATGAAGACCCAGGCCCTGAAGCAGGCACTCGACAAGTACAAATTCGATGCCGCCTTTGGCGGGGCCCGCCGCGACGAGGAAAAATCCCGTGCCAAGGAACGCATCTTCTCGTTCCGCTCGGCTGAACATCGCTGGGACCCGAAACGCCAGCGGCCAGAGCCATGGAACGTCTACAACACCCGCATCAATCAGGGCGAAAGCGTCCGCGTCTTCCCGCTGTCCAACTGGACCGAGCTCGACATCTGGCAGTACATCCGCCGCGAGAATATCGAGATTGTTCCGCTCTATTTCGCTGCGCCGCGCCCGGTTGTGAACTGGAACGGCGTCGACATCATGGTTGATGATGACCGGATGCCCGAAGACCTGGCCAAGACCGCTGTCACCAAATCCGTCCGCTTCCGCACGCTCGGCTGCTACCCCCTGACCGGCGCGGTCGAGAGCACGGCTGACACGCTGGAGGCGATCATCCAGGAAATGCTGCTGACGACGACATCCGAACGTCAGGGGCGCGTCATTGATGTGGACCAGTCCGCATCAATGGAGAAGAAAAAGCAGGAGGGCTATTTCTAATGCGCCTCAATGACGACCTCATCGCCACCGACATTGCCGCCTATCTGGAAAAGCATGAGCACAAATCCCTTTTGCGCTTCATCACCTGTGGCTCAGTTGATGACGGCAAATCCACGCTGATTGGCCGCCTGCTGTACGATTCCAAGATGATCTTCGAGGATCAGTTGGCATCGCTGGAAAGCGACTCCAAGAAAGTCGGCACACAAGGCGAGAATATTGACTTCGCCCTGCTTGTGGACGGCCTCGCAGCAGAACGCGAACAAGGCATCACGATTGATGTTGCCTATCGCTTCTTCGCCACCGACAAACGCAAATTCATTGTGGCCGACACACCCGGACACGAGCAATATACCCGCAATATGGCGACTGGCGCATCAACGGCCGATGTCGCCATTCTGATGGTCGACGCGCGCAAGGGCATCCTGACCCAGACGCGCCGCCACAGCTTCATCACCACCCTGCTAGGCATCCGCAAGCTTGTCGTGGCCGTCAACAAGATGGACCTCGTTGGTTATAGCGAGCAGGTCTACGAAGACATTATCGAAGACTTCTATGCATTCGCCGATGAGCTGGCGACGGATCTGGAGATCCAGCCCATTCCGATGTCAGCTCTGGAAGGCGTGAACATCACCAGTCGCTCGAATGAGACAGACTGGTATGAAGGCCCCAGCCTGATGGAATATCTGGAAACCGTTCCGGTTGGTGACAAACGTCTGAACGCGCCTTTCCGCATGCCTGTGCAATGGGTAAACCGCCCAAATCTCGATTTCCGCGGCTTTTCCGGCCAGATCACGGCCGGCACGATCAAAACGGGCGACCGGGTGAAATCCATGCCATCCGGCAAGCAGTCCACCATCGACCGGATCGTGACCGCCACCGGCGACCTTGAACAAGGCATTGCGGGGCAATCTGTTACGCTGACTCTGGCAGATGAAATCGACTGCTCGCGCGGCGATGTGATCGTCTCGGCTGATGACCCGACCGAAGTATCGGATCAGTTCCAGGCACGTATCCTTTGGATGAGCGAGTCTCCGCTGCTGCCGGGCCGCCGCTATCTTCTGAAGATCGGCTCCAAGACCGTGACTGCGACCGTGAACGCCCCGAAATACGGGATCGATGTCAACACACTGTCCGATGTGCCTGCCAAGACACTTGAACTCAACCAGATCGGCGTGACCACGCTGTCTCTGGATCAGGCCATTCCGTATGATCCCTATGATGTAAACCGCGAGATGGGCGGCTTCATTCTGATTGACCGGATGACGAATGATACGGTCGGCCTCGGCCTGATCGACTTTGCCCTGCGCCGCGCCTCCAATATTCACTGGCAGGCCATGGACATGGACCGCGCAACTCTGGCTGAACAAAAAGGCCAGAAACCGGCTGTGTTGTGGTTCACCGGCCTATCCGGCTCCGGCAAGTCCACCATCGCCAACGCTCTGCAGAAGCTGCTGTTTGCTCAAGGCAAGCACACTTTCACGCTGGATGGCGATAATGTGCGTCACGGCCTGAACCGTGACCTTGGCTTCACCGATGCAGACCGTGTGGAAAACATTCGCCGCGTGGCAAATGTGGCGCGCCTCATGACCGATGCTGGCTTGATCACGCTCGTTTCCTTCATCTCCCCCTTCCGGTCAGAGCGCCAGATGGCGCGGAATCTGATGGCCGAAGGCGAGTTCATCGAAGTCTATGTCGACACGCCTATTGAAGTGGCGGAAAAACGCGACGTCAAAGGTCTTTACAAAAAGGCCCGCGCTGGCGAGATCAAGAACTTCACCGGCATCGACAGCCCGTATGAACCACCGAAGGATCCGGAAATTACGATTGATACAGTCAATCATACCGCCGAAGAGGCCGCCCAGAGCATTATGGACTACCTCAAGGAAAAGGGTATGCTGGACATCTGATCCAGCTCTGACCTCACATCGATCTGCTGCATTGAGCCCTTCCCCGACGTAGCGGGTCGATCTGCTTCCCCCGACGCTGTAAATCTCTTTCAGACAAGAATTTGAGGGAGAGACAGAAATGGCAAAAGGCGACATGCCTGTGGTGGTTGGCGTTGGACAAAGCCTAAGCCAGTGGGACGGAACTCAAGGCGCTGCTGACGCCCCATCCCCCCTCTCCCTGATGGTCGACGCTTCTAAAGCCGCACTGGCAGACAGTGGCGTCGCAGACCTTGCTAGAGCCATCAATACGATCGCGGTTGTCCGCATCTTTGAGGACTCTGTTGGTGGCGCACCCCATCCTCATGGACACAACACGAATTTGCCAGGCACGCTCGCGCGCGACATAGGCGCAGCGCCACAGACGCTGATCTATGAGACCGTTGGTGGCCAGAGTCCCCAGGCGCTGGTCAATGAAATGGCCGCGAAGATCCATGCGGGCGATATCGACTGCGCCCTCATTTCGGGGTCCGAAGCAAACCGCGCCTCCAAAGGGGCCCGCCGCAATGGTGTCGAGATTAACTGGGCCGATGATGCAGACGCAAACTATGAAGATCGCGGGCTCGGCCCGATGATGCTATCACGCGAAGAGATCAAGCACGGCATTGTGGCGCCAGCCTATTTCTATGCCCTGTTTGAAAATGCCATTGCCGCCCGTGAAGGCGAAAGCCGCAGCCAGCATCGCACCTCAATGGCAAAGCTGTTCCAGCCCTTCACGAAGGTTGCCGCTGGAAACCCCTATTCTCAGTTCCCTGATGAACACTCCGTCGAATTTCTTTCCACACCGTCCAAAGCGAACTACGAATATGCAGACCCGTTCCTGAAATGGTTCATTGCGCAGGACGCGGTGAACCAGGGCGCCGCGGCCATCCTGATGAGCGAGTCAAAGGCAGATGCACTGGGCATTCCAGCAGACAAACGCGTCTACATCCATGGCGCAGGCGAAGCGGCGGATGACCTGATTTCTCTCCGCCCACGCCTCGACGGATCATGGGCCATGGAGAAAGCCATCAGCCGCGCATTGCACCAAGCGAATAAGACAACCGCAGACATCAAGCATTTCGACCTTTATTCCTGTTTCCCTTGCGCAGTGTTCTCTTCCACAGCAGCCCTTGGCATTGACTGGAAGAACGATCTGCGGCCGCTGACCCTGACGGGCGGCCTGCCCTTCTTTGGTGGACCGGGAAACAATTACTCCCTGCACGGCATTGCGGAGATGGCGAAAACCCTGCGCGAAGATACCGACAGCTACGGTCTTGTGCTGGCTAATGGCGGCTGGATGACCAAGGAAGCCGTTGGCATATATTCCATGCAGAAGCCGATCCACTTCATCCCCGCCGAGCCCTATGCAACGCCGACCGAGCAAGTTGAACTCTGCAAGGAAGATTGCGAAGGCACGCTGGAAACCTTCACGGTGACGCATGGCAAGGAAGGCCCGAACAAGGGCATCGCCTTCATTCGGCTGGAAGATAGCCGCCGCGCGCTGGCCAATGCCTCCCCTGCTGCGCTGGGCGTCCTTCGGGAGGATGCCTCCCCTGTTGGCCGCAAGGTGAGTGTGAAGGTCGAAGGTGAAAAGGGTATTTTCGACTTCGCCTGATGCGAGCTAGAGCAGAATAGGCGCGAGCACAAAAGGCAAGATGCACAGGCCAAGCGCCACCCAGCGCGTCTTGCCCATAGCCCGCCATCCGTCCCGTATGCCCCGACGCCAGCCAGGACTTGCCCGCTCACTCTTGACGATCCGTAGGCTGTAGATTGCCACGCCAGTCAGGGACAATCCTGTCATGGCAAGGCCGAAGATGAACCAGATGGTCTTGGTCCAATAGCCAGCAAATGTTCCGAAATGCAGCGGATCTGCCGCCTCGGATATCCGCTGGTGCAGGTTCAAGCTACGCGGATCAATGCCGCCCAGTACGGTGCCTGTTGCGCCATCCACCCAGACGGAATCCACCCGCGGCCTTACCAATATGGCGCGTCCCGTATGCCCCTGCACCATGAAGGCTGGGTATTTTTCGCGGGGCCAGATGATGGCCTTCACCTGAAACTCCGGCATGTCTCGTTGAGCCGCAGCAATACCCTTGTCGAGGGCACCCGCCAGGTCCTCTGTAGTCTGCGCACTACCTGCCGGCTGAATCTGAGGACGATCTGGAAGAGGTGCCCCCCCGCCCCAGACTTCAATGAGATACCAAAAGCCCGTGCCAATCAGCAGAAGAATGAACCACATGGACCAAAGCCCGGCCAACCGGTGCACATCGCCCACCATGGCGCGCAGGGTTCGTCCTTTCGGCCAGCGCAGGAAACCGCGCCACCAATTCTTGTAGACAACAAAGGATGTGACGAGGGAAACAAGCAACAGGACTGCGGCCATGGCCACAATGGAAACGCCCCACTTGACGGGCAACATCAAATGGCGATGCGTATTGCGCAGGAAACGCTGAAAGCCCAGCCAGCCACCCGTACCAGTGACATTCCCCGTACCAGGGTGCACGTAGACATGATGTGGCGTCGCCTTGCCTGGAGAGTTCACCACAACGTCAATCGCGGCGGCCTTGTTGATGGGGGCATCAATCCTGATAATCTCCGCCTCAGGATCAAATGCCATGACGGCCGCACTGACGCTTCCCCAGCTGACGGGCTGGGTCACCTCACCCGGACTCACCCACATGGCAGGCCGCGATAGCCAGTCAAGTTCGTAGGAAAAGACGGCGAGCGTTCCCGTCAGGAACACAAAAGACAGAAACAAAGAGACCTGCAGGCCCGCCCATTGGTGTATCTTCCACCAGAGGCGGGCCTTGGGTTTCTTTCGTCGGCGTGGGCCTGTTACCATTTACGGGTGACTTCAAGGAACACAGAGCGCGGATCACCTGGGAAGTGCCCAGTCCGGTCAATAAAGCCGCTGGACGCATAGGTCTCATCGAACAGATTGTCGACACGCAACAGGGCTTTCCAGTCCTCAATCTCGTAGATGATCGAGGCATCAAACACCATGTAAGGGCGCACTTTCTGCCCGCTGCGGCTGACGCGCACATCAACATAGTCGCCACCAAAGGCAAAAGCCGTGTTCCAAGCGGGCACCTGATATCGTGTCCAGAAACCCAGCGTATTCTCAGGTGCATTCGGGAATTTGTCGCCGACATTGGCATCGATACTGGTCAGGCCGTTCGACTTCGTAATGCGCGCATCATTATAGGCATAGGACACGGTGCCCACCCAGTTCTCTGTAATGTCAGCCGTGATGTCCGCTTCGAAGCCATCGCTGGTCACTTCACCAAAGGCCAGCAGGTCATCCACGTCATCTGCATCCACATCCCCGCGCGGGTCAGCCTGCAAGACATTGTTTTTGACGATGCGATAGATGGAGGCAGATGACTGAACCCGGCCATTCATCAACTCGGTCTTGATGCCCCCTTCGACGATCTCGCCTTCGGTCGGCTCAAACGGCCCGCCTGCCAGCGGCGTCTGGGCACTTATGTCCTGAGGCTCAAAGCTGCTCGCCCATTGGCCAAACAGGGAAACATCCTCCCGCACGCGATAGACCAGCCCTGCACGCCAGGTCACGGCGTCATCTTCATAGCCGTCACCCCCGACACGATCTTCATCCTCGAATGTGTCATGACGCACGCCGACGACGGCAACCACAGGCCCCAAGGTTGCTTCATTGAGGGCATAGAAGCCGTAACGTGTCTGCACCGAATCCGTAACACGTGCCGGAAGGTCATTATATGTGGACGGATCCGTCTCGCCATAGGTCGGGTTTTCCAGGCTGAGAGGAGATGGCAAACCGGAAGTTACGTTTTTCTTCCCGCGAATGGTCATCCCTGAGAAATAGGAATCATTGCGATACCAGTCCGCGCCGACCAGCACACGATTGTCGATTGCCCCGAACTGGCGAGACCAGACGGCATTAGTGCCCATGGAGACACCTTCATTGCGGCGCTTCTGATCACGGAATTCGCGAATGGACATGTCCACCTCACCATCGCCATTCGAATCAAACAGGCCGCGCGGCTCATGATACTGCTGCCGCTCGGTGCCATCCATGTAGCGGATACCTGCATCCAGAGTGAGGCCCTCCATTGGCTCGGCATACAATTTTGCCTGGAGAACATTTGAGGCAAGGTCGAGGAAGTCCGTCGGCTCGTTATGATTCCAGCGGCGGTCCGCAATGAAGTTCCCCAAATCATCCGTAGGCACACCGCGCAGACGGTTACCGTTCAGCTTCTGCTCATAGCGTGTGGCCTGCACCACCAGATCCGCCAGGCCGAGATCAAAGCTGATACCCGCATCATAAATGTCTGTCTCAGAGCCGGTATTCCAACGCGGCCCGTGCTGGTCTTCATAGAAAACGCCCAGCCGACCGGCCGTACCATCCATGGGCAACGCACCCGTCACTTCAAAAGATGCGCCCTTGCGCCCTTCCGTGCCGTAGACGGCTGAAACATTCGCCGCAAAGTCCCTGCTCGGCGTCTTGGTGATATAATTGAACAGGCCGCCCGGTGCACCGGCACCATACAACATGCCTGCCGGGCCCTTCAGGAACTCGACGCGTCCCACATTGAACAGCTGGGGCACGGAGAACCCGGCATAGGGATCACCGCGCAATCCGTCGAAAAAGTTCTCTTCCTGGCGAAAACCGCGCGCTGTCACGCCAGCATAGCTGTACACGGTCACACCTGAAATGTTGCGATAGAGATCCTGCGCATCCCGCGCGCCCTGGTCTTCAATCAGCTGGGAATTGATTACTGTGATCGCCTGCGTGGACAGGAGCGGCTCAGTCGGCAGCTTACCCGAACTTGTCTCCTGCACGCGGTAAAGCTCTTGCGCCCGGGAAGTCACGATCACTGTGTCCTGGCGCAGCTCTTTCCCCTCGTCCTGCTCTACAATTTGCGCCTGTGAAACCAGAGCAGAAGCGGCAGCACCGGCAAGAACTAGGCCGAGGCGCGGAACGGATAGTCGCTGAATCATGATGCTTCCCAGTGTTCGATAGATGGATCAGCGCCCGCCTACCAGCTCTGAGAATAATTCGCAATAACCCTGCGAATGATTTTCACATTCATCATGTATCGCGCCCGATGCCTGTGCTTGAGCAAAGGCTGCGAAGCAGTGCTTGCCCCTCCCCGTGACATGCCGCAATCTGGAGGCATGACGAGACATTTTCACCGGATAGGCGTGATCGGCGGCGGCGCATGGGGCACAGCAATTGCCCAGATGCTGACCCGTGACACACAGGACGTAATGATCTGGTGCCGCGAAGAAGAGGTCGCGGACGCGATCAATGCGCGGCATGAGAATACCGTTTTCCTGCCCGGTGTACCACTGAACCCATCTCTAAAGGCCACCAGCGACCTGACTGAACTGCACCTGATGGATGCGCTGTTCTCCGTTGCCCCGGCTCAACATACCCGCGCAACCCTGCGCACCCTGAAAGGCCATATTCGCTGTGACACGCCAGTCGTGCTCTGTTCCAAGGGGATTGAGCTGTCGAGCGCGGAATTCATGACGCAGGTTCTGGCGGATGAATTGCCGGAGGCCATTCCGGCAGTGATGTCAGGCCCTAGCTTTGCGATTGATGTGGCGCGCGGCCTGCCTACAGCTGTGACCTTCGCCATTGAGGATGAAAGCCTCGGGACGGATCTGATCGCAGCGATATCCACACCCACCTTCCGCCCATATCTGGCGCATGATCTACTAGGGGCCGAGATTGGCGGCGCGGTGAAGAATGTGCTGGCCATTGCCTGCGGTATCGCGCTCGGCAAGGGCCTCGGTCGATCCGCTCATGCTGCCCTCATCGCACGCGGCAGCGCGGAGATGACCCGGCTGGCCCTCGCACTCGGTGCAGACCGGGAGACAATGGCTGGCCTCTCCGGGCTCGGCGACCTTGTGCTCACCTGCTCCTCGGAGACGAGCCGCAATATGAGCTGCGGTATGGCGCTCGGCAAAGGTGAAACGCTGGAAGCCATTCTCGGCGCGCGCAACGCGGTAACCGAGGGGGTCGCCACTGCGCCTGTCCTGAAAAAGCTCGCCGCCAGCAAGAATGTCGACATGCCCATTTGCGATGCGGTGGCCGATGTGATCCAAGGCGCGATCAATGTGGATGAAGCCATTCATCGCCTGTTGATGCGTCCTAACCGGGCTGAGAGTGTCATGGCCTGATCATGCTCGAAGCCGATGTCGTGGTAATCGGTGCGGGGGTGGTTGGTCTAGCCTGTGCTGCCGAACTCGCCCGACGCGGACGCGATGTCGTCGTCCTCGAACAGGCACGGGCCATCGGAACTGGCATTTCGTCTCGCAACAGCGAAGTTATCCATGCTGGCCTCTATTACCCCACCGGCTCGCTGAAGCACACATTGTGCGTAGAAGGACGATACCGGCTCTATGAGTGGCTGGAAAGCCGAAATGTCGCCCATCGCAAATGCGGCAAGCTGGTTGTCGCAACCAGTGAAGAAGACCTCCCTGTCCTGTCAGCTATAGAGATGCAGGCCAAGGCCAATGGCGTGGAGGACATAGTCCATCTCACGCGCCAGAGCGCGACTGCACTTGAGCCATCCCTAACCTGCAAGGCAGCGCTTCACTCGGCAGAAACAGGTATTCTGGATACGCATGGTTACATGTTGTCCCTGCAAGGCGCACTGGAAGACCATGGCGGCATCATCGCCTTTGGCTCGCCCGTCTCAGGCGGCAGACTCTTGTCGGATGGGCACATAGCTCTCTCCTTGGGAGGAACTGATCCACAGACGCTGCGAGCGAGCACAATCATAAATGCGGCGGGGCTCTACGCCGTGCCGCTTGCTCGCGCCATTGAAGGTTTCCCACCAGAGGCCCTGCCCGAAATGATCCTGGCCAAAGGCAGCTATTTCAGCTGCCAAGTCCCACCTGCTTTTGAGCGCCTGATCTATCCGGTGCCGATAGATGGCGGCCTCGGTGTGCACCTGACGCTGGATCTTGGGGGCCAGATGCGGTTCGGGCCGGACGTCGAATGGCTGGATCAGAATGATCCCTGCACGGTTGATTACAGTGTGGCGCCAGATCGCGCGACTTCATTTTATTCAGCAATCCGCAAATACTGGCCGGGCCTGCCTGATGATAGTCTCACGCCTGCTTATTCCGGCTGCCGCCCCAAACTCTCCCATACAGGCGAGCCCACAGCAGATTTCCGCATAGACGGCCCGGCGCAACATGGCTTGCCCGGCCTGATCAATCTATTCGGGATCGAATCTCCCGGCCTGACCGCCAGCCTGGCAATTGCCGATCACGCTTCCGATATGACTGAAGCCTGAAATCACGAGTGGTCTCAGGCAAGTTCGAAGTGTGAGCGCACGGTTGGGTTCTCGTCAGGGCAACGTACTGTCCCCGCCTTGATCAGAGCAATCATATGCCCCAGCACAGACATGGCGGCCGCAGGATGCAGGCGCGTATCAACATCCGCATACATTACTTTCACCATCTCAGGGATCGCGGTCTCACCAAAACGCAGCTGCTCCAGAATGGCAGCCTCACGGGCTCGTCGGTGACTGGCATATTCTGTGATGAACGTATCGACAAAGGCCTGCCCTTTCACCGGGCTGCCATGGGTCGGCCAGAGCGTTTCGAACTTCATGGCCTGTATCTTGTCCAGGCTGTTCATATAATCTGCCATGTCCCCGTCCGGCGGCGCGACAACTGTCGTCGACCAGCCCATGATATGGTCACCGGAGAAACAGGCATTCTCCTCACGAAGACCAAAACAAAGATGATTGCAGGTATGGCCCGGTGTCTCAATCACATCCAGGGTCCAGCCCGGTCCGGAAATCACGTCACCGTCGCCAACTTTCACATCAGGCATAAAGCCCAGATCGTCCGCACTGCCGAGTTCGCCCTTGGCGGTCGGGATACCGCAATTCTTCGCATAGGTCTTGCAGGCCGCCCATTCGGCCAGCGGGTGCGCCAGCGGGGAATGGTCTGAATGGCCATGGCTGACCAGAACATGCGTAACCGTTTCGCCTTCGAGGACTTTTTTCAGGACTTCGAAATGTTCGGCGTCCTCAGGCCCCGGGTCAAGCACGGCCACCTCTCCATGCCCGATAATATAGACGCCTGTGCCGACATAGGTGAACGGGCCCGGATTATTGGCAATGACACGCCGTATCAGAGGGGAGACCTGCTCCACCACACCATACTCAAATTCGATCTCGCGGACGTAAGGTATGGCCATGGGCGTCTAAATCTCTTGCAGCGTCATCATAACGTGCCGGAGGAATCAACGCTTCTTCGGTGCAAAGGCGACGGCAAAGGCCTGCGCCATACGGCGCGTTGCGCGGAGCTTGGAGCCAAGCTTCAGGGCCACAGGCGGGCCCATATCCGTCTTGTTTGCATCGACGATGTAGATTCGTCCGGTTGTCCGATCACGTAAGACGTCTACGCCACCCCAGTCCAGACCGATTTCGGCAGCAAAGCGCTCAATGACCTCAATTTCGTCGGCCGTATAGCAATTACGAGGCTCATCGAGCAAAACTTCGACATTCTCGTTCAGGAAGCGACGCTCCAGCGGCCGACGCTTGCGGAACACGACGACCGGCGAGCCATTCACTATGCAACACCGCAGATCCTCGACCAGTCCACCATCAATCTCATTGTCAACAAGGCGCTGATAGGTCTTGCCAGGCAAAGGTGCATCAAGCGGGCCTTCCAGGATGCGGCCATCATGCGCGGCGTTGAGCTCGGATTTTTCGACCATGCGACCGGCATGGGTTGTCGGGTCGACGCTCAGCGAATAACCGGACGCGCGCTCGAAAGCAGCAGCGACGGTGGACTTTGAGATGTCATCGCAGCTGAAATTCACCAGGATGGCACCGTCTCTTACGGGAGGCGTGGAATTGTCCGTTTCGGTAGAATCGTCAAACTGCATGACAATGTCCGCCGTGGCGACATCATCAATCAGCTTGGCGCCGGAGACATGCATCACCGGCCAAATGAAATACCAAGGCCGCGGCTTGTCAGGATAGAAGGCAATCGTAGGGCGCTTATGCCCGGTAAGGCGCCGCCAAGTGCGCCAGGTTTGCGCAAAGAAGTAGAAGCAAAACCAGGTAAAGACGTCATGCAGTAAGGAAAATGTCAGAGGGATGCGATGCCCCGTCTTTTTTACAAGCACGGCCCGATCGTCATACTTGAAATCGGTGATCCACAGACGATCGCTCATCTTAATCCACTCCTGTTGCGCCAAAGGCGTTACACCCGCGCTCTCCCGCAATTCGCTTGGCACGGTGCCGAACACCTGACAACACTCTTAATGCGGCAACAGTGTGAAGAATTGCTCACAATAGCGTATCTGGCAACCCCTATAGCAGGCTTTCAAGGCTCGACAGATCATATCCGGCATCTGCAGCCGCATCGATGATTTCGCGGGCGGTTCCCTGACCGGCATGTGTCAGCGCCCAAGCCGTGATACAGCGCGTGCCGGTGCGGCAATAGGCCAGGACAGGCTGAGGCGCCTCATTCAGGATATTGCTCATACGCTCAACGATTTCAGGAGTCGGCGCGCCAGAGAAAGGCAAAGCGGCAAATGCGAGCCCCAGTGATTCGGCTTTTGCACGAATTGGGCCCATTCGGGGCTGGTCCACGCCTCCTTCTCCATCAGGCCTGTTGACGACAATCGTCTTGAATCCGGCCGCAGCAATCTCTGCAACATCATCCTCTGAAATCTGGGGAGCAACGGCAAAAGCGTCCGTCACGCGGCGAATATCAGCCATATTGAAAAATCCCTGCCTGAGTCTGCCGTCTTGATCGGCTGTATCTACAAGCTAAGGATTGTGATGCGGTCTGCCAAGCTTTGGTGTCGGTCGCGTCGGGAATTCCTTTCAACAGCAATGGAATAGCAGATAACGTGTCGACACTGCAGAGAGCCTTTAGCCGCATTCCTTGGGCCTACACATTCAGGCGGCTGCTGATAGCAATCCCGACAATGCTGGCTATCATTACCATGGCCTTCTTCATGATGCGCGCTGCGCCAGGCGGGCCTTTCGACGGAGAGCGCAAGCTGCCTCCTGCCACGGAAGCAGCCGTGGCCGCCAAATTCGGCTTCGACAAACCCCTGCACGAGCAATACCTGAATTATGTCGGCGGCGTGCTCACGGGCGATTTCGGCCCCTCCTACAAAACCCTCGGCAAGAGTGTGAATGATCTCATCGCCGACGGCCTGCCCCTGTCGCTCAGCATCGGTATTCTGGCGATGGTATTAGGGATCACTGTGGGCACGTTCCTGGGTGTTTTTGCCGGGCTCAGGCAAAATACAGCGGCAGACTACAGTGTTATGGGGATCGCTATGGCCGGCATCTCCATCCCCACCTTTGTGACAGGACCGATTCTGATTCTGATCTTTGCCCTTGGCGCAGGCATCTTTGCCGTAGGCGGTCTTGGCACCTATCCAAATATCGGCATGAGCTGGCACAATATGACGTTGCCGGTCATCACACTGGCCCTGCCCCAAATCGCGATCATCTCACGCCTGATGCGCGCCTCCATTATTGAGACGATGCGCTCAAACCACATTCGTACCGCCCGCTCCAAGGGCCTGTCAGAACGCCAGGTGATCGCGCGCCATGCGCTGCCGGCCGCTTTGCTGCCTCTGATTTCCTATGCTGGCCCGGCCATGGCTCGGGTCATGACCGGTTCTGTTGTGATCGAGAAGATCTTCGGTCTGCCAGGGCTCGGTTCCTATTTTGTCGATGGCGCGCTGAACCGCGACTATACCCTCGTGATGGGTGCCATCATTGTTTATGCGGGTTTCATCGTCATTCTGAACCTAATTGCCGACATTCTCTACGCAATGCTCGATCCGAAAGTGAAATACGACTGATGACAGACGTGGACCCCCTTCTCGACCCGACGGGTCGCATCGAGCCAGTTGAAAAGGCAATTGTGGGTGGACGTTCCCTCTGGGAGGACGCGCGCGGCCGCCTTCTACGCAATCGCGCCGCCGTGATTTCCATGTGGATTCTAGGTGTTCTGGTGATGATTGCCGTGTTTGGTCCCATGGTCTGGGTACACGATTACCGCACGATCTCTGATCTGCGTATGATCACCCCCACACTGGATGGCATGCATCCTTTGGGCACAGATTTGCAGGGGCGTGACCTTCTGGCGCGTTTGATGATCGGTCTACGAATATCCCTGATGGTCGGCATTGTTGCGACCGCAGTCAGTCTCATCATTGGCGTCAGCTGGGGTGCCACAGCCGGTTATCTTGGTGGACGCATCGACAATTTCATGATGCGCATCGTTGATGTGCTCTACGCTCTGCCCTTCATCTTCTTTGTGATCCTGCTGCTCACAGTGTTCGAGCGCAACATTGTGCTGATCTTTGCGGCCATCGGCGCCATCGAATGGCTCACCATGGCGCGGATCGTGCGGGGTCAGACGCTTGCCATCAAAGGCAAGGAATTCATCGAGGCAGCCCGCGCCTCCGGCGTGAACCGCCGCGACATCATCATACGCCACATCCTGCCGAACGTGATCGGCCCGGTGGCAGTCTATGTCACTCTGACCATTCCTGTGGTCATTCTGGCGGAGAGCTTCCTATCCTTCCTCGGTCTCGGCGTGAATGAACCGCTCACCTCGCTGGGCGTGCTGATCTCTGACGGCGCAGACCGGATGGGAGAGAAGCCCTGGATGCTGCTTGCGCCTGCCCTCACCATGGCCGTCACGCTTTTGTGCCTGAATTTCATCGGTGACGGCCTGCGGGATGCGCTGGATCCGAAAGACCGGTAAGCCTAAGCCACAGGCAGTCCATATTCATGCGAGACGATTGCATCGCACTCGATATTCTCTTAACCGGGAAGAACTGCTTCTGGCCGCAGTATAAGAACGATGTAGGGGACCAGGAAAATCATGAGTGAGGCGATAGACAGGAAAATTGTGCCGGTGCTGCTATGCGGCGGCGCAGGAACACGCCTCTGGCCTCTCTCCCGCAAGAGCTTCCCGAAACAATTTGTTCCTTTCACGGGGGGGGAAACCCTTTTTCAGTCTTCGGCCAGGCGTCTCAGTGGCGATGTCTTCGATGCTCCGCTTGTTCTAACGAACGAAGACTTTCGCTTCGTAGTCCAAGAGCAATTGAGTGTTTACCGAATACAAAATCAGGGCATCCTGATTGAACCTGAAGCTCGCAATACAGCTCCGGCAATCTTGGCGGCGGCCCTGCATTTGGCAAAAACACGCCCGGATGCCCTTATGCTGGTTGCACCATCTGATCATGTTATTCCCGATGCCCTCGCCTTTCATAAGGCTGTGGCAGCTGGCTGTAAGGCTGCAGCGAAAGGGGACCTTGTCACCTTCGGGATCAAACCGACCTATGCCGAAACAGGGTACGGGTATCTGGAATTAAGCTCTGTTCCGGTGGCTGGTGACCTCTCTCCCATCCGTTTGAACCGCTTCATTGAAAAGCCTGATGCCGACAAAGCAGAGAGACTGGTCGCTGCCGGTAATCATATGTGGAATGCAGGCATCTTCCTGTTCAGCGTGCAGGCCATTCTTGAGGCCTACCGCCAACATGCCCCGCATATGGTGCCCCTGGTTCAAGCCTCTGTTGATGAGGCAAAGCGCGATCTGGATTTTCTGCGTCTGCAACAGGAAGCCTGGTCGCAAGCCGAAGCCACCTCCATCGACTATGCCATTATGGAACGGGCCGATAATATAAGCGTCATTCCCTTCTCTGCCGGATGGTCGGACCTCGGGGGATGGGACGCAGTCCTGCGTGAGTCCGGCCTGGATGAAAACGGTGTGGCCGTCAGCGGTCACGCAACAGCCCTCGATTGCTCTGACACATTGCTGAGGTCAGAAGACGAGGGGCTGGAACTTGTGGGAATCGGTCTGAAGAACGTCATCGCGGTTGCTATGCCAGATGCCGTTCTGGTGGCAGATGCTTCACGCGCCCAAGATGTCAAACTTGCTGTTGCAGAACTGAAAAGAAAAGGCGCGCAGCAGGCAGAGAAATTTCCTCGCGATCACCGTCCCTGGGGCTCCTTCGAATGTATCGCTTCAGGAGACCGCTTTCAGGTCAAACGCATTTTTGTAAAGCCGGGCGAGTCCTTGTCGCTGCAATCGCATCGTCATCGTGCAGAGCACTGGATCGTTGTCGCAGGCACGGCCAGAGTCACCATCGGTGAAGATGTCAAACTCGTTGCAGAAAACCAGTCGGTCTACATTCCTATCGGAACGATTCACCGTCTTGAAAACCCGGGGGAAGACCCCGTCATCCTGATCGAGGTGCAAACTGGCAGCTATCTCGGCGAAGATGATATTGTGCGATATGAAGACAAATATGCCCGGAATTGATTTTCCCGACGCAATTAGGCCGCATCTGACTGCTTTTAAATGAAAATGCTGCGCTTGATTGCGCCTTCGCGCCTTGCGCAAACCTGTTCGCAGTAACTATCTGCAATAAATACGATATTCGAGAAAAGAGGACGCGCGCGGTTGGAGCTGTTCGTATTTTTTTGCAGCCTGATCATCTTCGGCGGCTTCGCCATGATGCCCCTCGCCCGCCGTGCCGGGGCCCCGTTTCTCCTCATTGCACTGATCATCGGCATGTTTCTGGGTGAAGATGGACCTGGTGGCATTCTGTTCAGTAATTTCAAATTGGCATTTGACCTTGGCAGTATCGCCCTGGCCGTAATCCTGTTTGCAGGTGGACTGGAAGCCAATCGCGCTATTTTCCGCAATGCTGGCGCACCGGCCACTAGCCTGGCAACAATCGGCGTGCTGATTACAGCAGCTATCACCGGAATTGCCAGCTGCCTGCTGCTGGATGTGCCGTGGTTGGTTGGTTTGCTTCTAGGGGCGACAGTTGCTTCGACAGATGCCGCCGCCACCTTCCTGCTTGTTCAGCAAAGTGGCATCGCCCTGCGTCAACGTTTGAAAGATGCCCTGCTTCTGGAATCCGGCCTGAATGATCCGATGGCGATCTTTCTGACCGTCTCTCTCACCACCCTGGTCGCATCTACGCAGCAGGATGTCACCGGAGACCTTATGTCGCTCAGCATCTTCCTGCTTCAGCAGGCGGGTATTGGTCTTGTCGGCGGAATTCTCGGTGGCCGATTGTTGGCGTTTATCCTGGACAGGCTGTTTCTGCCGCTGGGGACCTATCCTGTCATGTCGTTGACCGGGGCGCTGATCATCTTTGCAGGCGTCAGCCTGCTGGGGGGCAGCGGCTTCCTGGCAGCCTATCTTGCGGGTTTTACGCTGAAGGCGCGTCTGCACCGACCGATAGACCGCATCATGGATTTCAATGAAGCCTTTCAATGGCTATGCCAGATGGTGCTTTTCCTGATGCTCGGCCTGCTGGTCACGCCAAGCGCCCTGATGCATGGCTTTTGGCCTGCCCTCGGATGCGCCGCCGTGTTGATGCTCGTGGCCAGGCCTATCGCTGTCTTCACGAGTGTCGGCTGGATGGGCTTCAGCCTGAAGGAAAACATATTCCTCAGCTGGGTCGGGCTCCGCGGCGCGGTGCCGGTTCTGCTCGCCATCTATCCAGTCATTTCACCTGGGCCAATCTCGGTCGGGTTCTTTAATGTGGTCTTCGTGATTGTTGCGGTGTCACTCACCGTACAGGGCTGGACCATCGCACCGGCGGCACGTTTGCTCGGCCTGCAACCGGAAAAGAAATCCGCCACTGAAAACCCAGTCTCTGCCGAAACGACGCCTGCCTAGTGCAGGGCAACTTCAATATCATCCAGCAGATTACGCACGCGCTTTGCGTTGGCACCGAGGTCTGACAGGCCAACGCGGCTGGTAGAGCGAACATCTATACGTGTGCCCCCTGCTTCCATCGCAAGCACGCGGATCATCACATCGTCCTTGAAACCGAACCAGAAGCTGGTCTCGGTTGCTTCGATCCTGCCTTCGGCAGCATCTGCCGACACGATCTTCCAGCCGCGATCTTTCACCAGTTCCACAATTGTGGCGAACGCGTCCGGCTGTGCGACGGGCGCTTCGTAAGTGTCGAGCTTTGGATAGGGAGCGACTTTAGGAGAATCCTGCTCTTCCGGACGGAACTCTGCTTCTTCCTGCAGTTCCGAAACAAGGCGTCCTGGTGTGCCAGGCCAGCGGCCTTCTGCCGCCTCC
Organism: Hyphomonas pacifica; assembly: GCF_000682675.1. Classification (GTDB taxonomy): domain Bacteria; phylum Pseudomonadota; class Alphaproteobacteria; order Caulobacterales; family Hyphomonadaceae; genus Hyphomonas; species Hyphomonas pacifica. The sequence goes on from NZ_AWFA01000034.1 coordinate 55,621, forward strand.
GGCACCACAGGCGCATCCTCAATCGGGTTCATAGCGCCATCGGCTTTACGTTCAGCCACCAATCTCTCGCTTGGCTGGATCGGATCAGACCAGTCCGTCTGCACATCATGGATTGGTGGAAGGCGTGTCGCCTGCCCGCCAAAGGCCGCCACACGACCAAAGCTCAGCCCCGCAACCAGAAGAGCCGCTAAAGACAGGATGAAAGCGCGCTTACGGGGCGCCTTGATCAGGGCCAGCACCATGGCAACGACAGACACGCCGAGTGCCAGGAAGATCAGCTTCAGACCCCAGTTCAGGGTCATGGTGCCAAGGCCGAACTGCCAGCTCCAGGCGCCAAACCGCGCGCCCACCGCAGCGATGACAAACCAGAGAACGGCAAAAATCGAAAGGCCCAGAGAAACTTTCGCCACGATGGCGCGCCACCCGGCATCCTGTGCTTTATCCACTGAACTCATGGCGTCTGCCTTCCCTTCATACCCTTTGAGGGAAAGACATAGGCCAGTCGCTCGGGTTGGACCAGTCCTGAGCCTCACAAATCGCCGGAACATGAGGACTGACCGGGCGTTTTACAAAATCTGCGCAAGAATGGGAGGTTTCCAGCCATGGAAAAAGGATCCTACGGCCGTTTCGGCCTGATGATTTTGACGTCAGCCATCGTGATGTTCGGCTTGATGTATCTGAACACTTACGCTGTCTCACATGTCCACTGGAGCGAAACGCGCTTTTACATGACCCTTATCATGGCGGCGGCCATGGCGGTGATCATGTTGTCTTTCATGCTGAACATGTATCGCAGCACCCGGCTGAATTGGGCGATTTATGTAGGTAGCGTCATGCTGTTTGCCGCGGCGCTGGCGCTTGTGCGGAGTCAGGCAACGGTCAGCGACAAATCGTATATGAAAGCAATGATCCCTCATCACTCCATTGCCATTCTCACAAGTGAGCGAGCAAATATTCAAGACCAGCGTGTACGCGAACTGGCTGACGGCATCATCCGCACCCAGCGCAAGGAAATTTCTGAAATGGAGTGGCTGATTGCCGACATCGCCAAAAATGGAAAGGCGACAACCCCCGAAGAAGCTGCCGCCCGTCCTGTGCCTGATTTCAGCGGTAAGAAGGACTAGGCCGCCTTACGCCGTTGGCAGTTTGTAGTCCTTGAACTGCTCGCGCAGCGCCAGCTTGTTGATCTTGCCCGTGGCGCCAAGCGGAATTTCGCTGACGAAGACAACATCATCCGGCGTCCACCATTTCGCGATCTTGCCGTCCAGCTGAGCCAGCACTTCTTCCTTGGTGGGAGCCTCCCCCTGCGCCGGCTGAACCACAAGCAGCGGACGCTCGTCCCACTTCGGGTGATAGATGCCAATCGCGGCGGCGTTCGCCACTTTCGGGTGCCCCACCGCAATATTCTCAATGTCGATGGAAGAGATCCACTCCCCGCCAGACTTGATCACGTCTTTCGCGCGATCAGTGATCGTCATGGTGCCATACTCGTCAATGTGCGCTACATCGCCGGTATCAAAGAAGCCATTATCGTCCAGCACATTGCCGCCAACTCCCTTGAAATACCCAGCAGCAATCGCGGGGCCGCGAACCATCAGGCGACCGCTCGTCTCGCCATCATTCGGCAGGTCACTGCCTTCATCGTCAACGATTTTCAGCTCCACACCGAATGGCGGACGTCCCTGCTTCAGTTTCTGCTCCAGACGCTCTTCAATCGGCGCAGTCACCATATGTGGCGGCAGTGTGCCCAGCGTACCCAGTGGCGAAGTCTCGGTCATGCCCCAGGCATGGACTACGTCCACTTCATAATCTTCCTCAAATGCGCGGAGGATTTTCTCCGGCACGGCAGAGCCGCCAATCACCACTTTGTTCAGATGCGGCAGTTTCAGATTGTTCTCCTGCAGGTGGTTGAGCAGCATCAACCAGACAGTCGGCACGGCGGCGGTGATGGTAACCTTTTCGGTGTCCAGCAGCTCATAAATGGAGGCACCATCCATTTGCGCGCCAGGCATCACCATGTTTGCGCCTGTTGCCGGGCAAGACAGGGCCAGTCCCCAGGCATTGGCGTGGAACATCGGCACCACCGGCAGCACGACATCATTCGCGCCCATTCCGATGGCATCTTTCTGCATCGTGATCATTGTATGGAGCACATTGGAGCGATGGGAATACAGCACGCCCTTCGGGTTGCCTGTCGTTCCGGATGTGTAACAAAGGCCACAGGCCGTCTCTTCCGGGAAGTCGCCCCAGCGGCACTCGTCAGAGCGGCCATCAATCCAGATATCGAACGGGATCGCGCCAAGAGAATTCTCAGGCATCGTGTCGGCATCAGCATAGATGACGAACGTCTTTACTGTTTCCAGATGGTCTTTGATCGCCTCGACAATGGGAAGGAATGTCTTGTCAAAGATCAGCACCTTGTCTTCGGCGTGATTGGCAATCCAGGCGATCTGCTCCGGGTGCAGCCGCGGATTGATTGTATGAAGCACAGCGCCAATGCCCATTGCGCCATACCAGGAGGCCATATGACGCTCAGAGTTCCAGCCCAGTGTCGCGACCCGGTCGCTCATGCCAATGCCATGATCCTTCAGGGCATTGGAGACCTGTTTGGACATGGTGAACAGCTCGGCATAAGTCGTTCTGGAAATATTTCCTTCCACACGACGTGTAATGATCTCGCGCGTCGGATTGATCCGATTGGCGTGCTCAAGAATCTTGTTAACCGTCAGTGGCCAATCCTGCATGATGCCCAGCATCACTGTCCTCCCGTAGACAAAATGATCTCAGGCAATAAGAGCCTGAATTAGAACCGGTTTATTCGCGCCACTGCTGCAGTGCAAGAACAGGAGCTGCTTGTATGAAACTTTTTGCAATCCCACTCACGGCACTTATGCTGCTGGTAGGCTGCAATCCCGCAGAAACAACACTTGGCACTGCAAGCACAGAGCGCGCGCAGGTCCGCCGCATGCCCCTGCCCGCCTATTTTGATTGTCTACGGGAGAATAAGGGCATTGTGATTGCCGCCCATCGCGGTGGTCCCGCCCGGGGCTACCCCGAAAACGCGATTGAGACGATGCAATATAATTTCGATCATGGGGTTCGCGTTTTCGAGATTGACATCGCTGAAACACGCGACGGCGTGTTGACCCTCATGCATGATGACCGTCTGAACCGCACTAGCACAGGGCGCGGCTATGTCTCCGATATCAGCTGGAGTGACATGTCCGGCCTCAAACTGGTAGACAATGATGGCCAGCGCACAGATTTTTCCCCACCCAAGCTGACCGACGCCCTGCTCTGGGCAACGGAAACAGGCGCCATTCTGGAACTGGACCGTAAGAAAACGACCAGCTTTCGCAACATTGCCGAGGCGGTATATGCTGCCGATGCAGAAGAGAATATGATCTTCATCTCCTACACAGATGATGAAGCCGCCGAGATCGCGTCAATAGATCCCGAATTCATGATGACCGCTTCGGTACGTGGAGGACGCGATATCGCCGCGCTTGAAGCTCGCGGCGTTGATCCCGAGCATCTGATCGGCTGGACGGGCACGGACCGGCCAGATGAAGCCGCATGGCACCGCAACGCCCTCAATGAGGTGGAATCCGCCTTCGGCACCCTCGGCCGCGCCGGCGAGCGGCTGGACGACCAGTACATGGCAGACGGCAATGGCTCGGAATATCAGGACCTCGCCGATATGGGTCTCGTTATGCTGGCTACAGACCGCCCGCTCGACGCCGCCGAGGCGATGACGTCTGACGATGTTGGTCGCTCGGCTTGCGAACATTGACCCTTGCCACATTCAGACCTATTTAACGCGCAGGTTTGAGCCACCTGCCGCTCGCCGGGATGTCCCGTCGGTGAAGCGCTCACAGCCGCCTCAAGCGGCTGTTCAACAAGGATGCTGACGCTTTCACCACAGCGGTCCAGCGGCAAGGCGAGCCCCGCAGAACAAGACCGCGATTGGATGAAGACGAAAGGATCCTCACCATGTCGCTACACATCATGACACGTGACGGGGCCAAAGCCCGCGCAAGACAATTGCGCGCAGAGGCCGCCGCTGCCGGGACCTCCCTGTCGCACTCAAAAGCCTTGGAGCGAGTCGCGGTCGAACTCGGCTATCGGGACTGGAACACCGCTTCGGCGCGCCTCTCGAACAGACCGGAGGCGCCTTGCCAATTAGGCGACCGGGTCAGCGGGCTATATCTCAAGCAAACTTTTGAAGGGCGCGTCCATGCCATTCGCGAGCTGGCAGGCGGCATGGGCTATGAAGTGACCCTGCACTTCGACACACCTGTCGACGTTGTGGAGTTTGACAGCTTCTCGGCCCTGCGCCAGCGCGTGACAGCCACAGTGGACGCAAATGGCGTCTCATGGGCAAAAACCAGTGACGGACAGTCACATCTTGTCCTGCAGGATGTGCTGAATGGCATTGTTTGAGGCAGGCGCTTTAAGATGTCAGGATCAGGGGTAGAGTCTGCCCTTGGTCCAGCCTTCCCCGTCCCGCCTGAATTTCAGGCGATCATGCATACGGAAGGCCTGATCCTGCCAGAACTCAATCTCTGCCGGTGTCACACGGAAGCCGCCCCAGAACTCAGGGCGCGGGATATCCGGCCCATCACCATAGATTTCTGACAGCTCGGCGACGCGCTGTTCAAACTCTGCGCGGTCTTCCAGAGGGCGGGACTGGTCAGAGGCTATTGCACTAATCCGGCTCTGGGCTGCGCGCGTCGCGAAATACGCGTCCGCTTCTGCCTCGGTCACCTGTTCCACAGTTCCACGTATCCTCACCTGGCGGCGCAAACTCTTCCAGTGAAAGCCGAGGGCAGCCTTGGCCGTTGTATCCAGTTGCTGGCCCTTGGCGCTTTCCAGATTGGTAAAGAACACAAAGCCTGAAGGCGTTACTTCCTTCAGCAAGACGATACGTACATCGGGCATTCCGGATGCATCCACCGTGGCAAGTGACATCGCATTGGAATCATTCAGTTCCTTTTCACGCGCCTCGGCCATCCAGACCTGAAACAGGGCGATCGGGTCGTCTGTATCAGGGATCAGGGGCTTTCCTGTCGGGTCTGTCGCATACTCTGCGGCACTCGGGCTAGGCGGTATGACAGATGAACTCATCCGGATGATCTCCTGCTTGCAAACATGGCTGACCTATCAGGTCCCTGTCGCCCCTGACATACGTGCCTGTCCTGACTCCGTCCACTGCATGCAAGAATATTCCAGCGGCCCTGGTCCCCGGTGAAAACTGCAATCTTAAGAAAGCCAGGAAAGTCAGGGCTGTTCAAAGCGCGGCATTTGCGCTTGAAGGCATGTCATGTCGCATAACACATTCGGTCATCTCTTCCGCGTCACCACTTGGGGTGAAAGTCATGGGCCCGCGCTCGGCTGTGTTGTCGATGGCTGCCCCCCCGGCTTGCCTCTCGACGCAGCCTTCATCCAGCAATTCCTGGATAAGCGCCGCCCCGGCACATCCCGCTTCGTCACACAGAGGCAGGAACCCGATCAGGTGAAGATTCTATCCGGTGTGTTCGAGGATGACCGCACGGATGGCCCAGTCACTACCGGCACACCCATCTCGCTTCTGATTGAAAACACTGATCAGCGCTCGAAAGATTACCGCGAAATCCGCGACCGGTATCGCCCCGGCCATGCCGACTACACCTATGATCAGAAATATGGTGTCCGCGACTATCGCGGCGGCGGGCGTTCCTCTGCGCGGGAAACGGCTGCGCGGGTAGCGGCTGGCGCTGTAGCGCGCCAGGTTCTTGGTAAAAACATCCAGATTCGCGGCGCCGTGGTTCAGATCGGCCCGCACGCTGTTGACCGCGCACGTCTTGACTGGAGCACAACGGAATCAAACCCATTCTGGTGCCCAGACCCGGACATGGTGCGCGTCTGGGAAGAGTTTCTCGACACGACGCGCAAGGCTGGAAGCTCTATCGGCGCCATTGTCGAGATCCAGGCGAGCGGCCTTCCGGCAGGCTGGGGTGCGCCCATCTACGGAAAGCTGGATTCGGAACTTGCCGGTGCCATGATGGGAATCAATGCTGCCAAAGGCGTTGAAATCGGCGCAGGCTTTGCCGTCGCCGCCATGTCTGGCGAGGAGAATGCAGACCGGATGCGGATGGGCGAAGATGGCAACCCCGTCTTTGGTGCCAACAATAATGGCGGTGTTGCCGGCGGTCTTTCGACCGGCCAGCCGCTGGTCGTGCGAGTGGCCATCAAGCCGACTTCTTCAATTTTGACACCAGTCGAGAGCATCAACCGAAATGGCGAGGAAGTGGACGTGCGCACGATTGGGCGGCATGATCCATGTGTGGGCATTCGCGCGGTGCCTGTGGCGGAAGCCATGATGGCTTGCGTGCTGGCAGATGCGAAGCTGAGGCACAGGGGGCAAACCGGTCGATGAGCAAGACTGTGGGTGTCACAGTATCTTCACATACCTGCTATCGGCAACTCAGACCGAACCTGCTAACGGGGTTCGGAATTGAAGGAATAGCGGGTGACTGGCATGGGTGGCGTTGAGATTTTCGGGGTCATAGGCTTCGCACTGGCGTCTTACGCCGTGGTCGCAAATGACTCGATCCAGACCCTCGGGACATTTCTATCATCAAACTCCAAGCGCCCCTGGTGGATGCTCTGGCTGTTTGCCAGCGCTATTCTGCTGGTCGTTGTCTTCTATGGTTACTTCCACGGTCAGGGCGATGTCGCCTATGACCGCCTGGACAAGCTGTCCATCCTTCCCGGAGAGGGTGACCGCAGCGGCCTGTTGATGCCGAATATCCAGTGGTGGCATGCCCTGCCCCCTCTGGTCCTGTTGATGCTTACGCGCTTCGGCATCCCGGTTTCCACCACCTTCCTCGTGCTGACCCTGTTTGCCCTGTCCGGTGGCTCATCTAGTGACGGCATTCTGGAAAAGATGATCATCAAGTCCGCCATGGGCTATGTGGTTGCCTTTGGCTGCGGCATTGCACTGTGGGTCATCATCTCCCGCACGTTCGAACGTTGGGTCTATCATACGCGGGACGAGATGCCCTGGCCTTACTGGGTGACCTTCCAGTGGCTGACGACAACCTTCCTCTGGTCGCAATGGCTGATGCAGGATCTGGCAAACATCTTCGTTTACCTGCCGCGCGAAGTCACCATTGTTAACGGTGAGACGCATGTCAGTTTTGCATTCGGCTATGTCATCTTCGGCGCCCTCCTGCTGATTGCTATTCAGGCGTATATCTTCGCCACGAAAGGCGGTCAGATTCAGCGGATCGTTGAACGCAAGATCAACACCGTGGACGTGCGTGCCGCCACGATCGTAGACCTGATCTACGGGATCATTCTTTTTATCTTCAAGGAAGTCAGCAATGTGCCCATGAGCACGACGTGGGTATTCCTGGGCCTGCTGGCTGGCCGCGAACTAGCGATTTCCTATGTAGCGCACCTGCGCGAAAAGAATGAGGCCGTGAAAGACGTTCTCGGCGATGCCGGACGTGCCTTCCTCGGCCTCATTATTTCGATAATCCTAGCTTTTGCCATGCCGCTGCTCGGCACGGGGAAACTACCCAGTTTCTAGACTTACGCGGCTTATGCGAAAATATTGACGATCGGGTCGAGCGCGATTGAAAGGCTCACACCGACAACGCCAGCCAAAACCAACATTGTTCCCCTCAACACACTGAGGACGGCGTCATTGTTCGCCAGATCCCTGTGCGCCAGCCAGGAAACATGATTATCATTGTGATCTAGGACAGCCATGATAGCCTCCTTCCTTTCCTGGTGAAAATTACTGTCATACGACTGTAATCTAACTGTCATATTACTGTCATGTTCCACGCTTGCAAATCAATTTTTTTTCATCGGGGATTAACCCTAATGGCCAGGGCCACACAAATCTCTGAAAAATAAGGATTTATACCTATTTTCGGAAGGTGCTGACTTTTGTCAGAAATGCCAGCGCCTGTCTTTCAGGCAGAAGCATTGCAGATTCGCACGCCTTTGCGGCGTCCCAGGAGAGGTATTCCGCATAGTACGGCTCATGGAAGCCGTGCGGGAAATATTCCAGCAACCCATCCATATCCGGATAATCGCCAAACTGGACACTATCAGCCAGAATGAATAGTCCGCCGGGCTTCAGAATGCGCGCCACTTCCGCCAGAATCTTCGGTCGCACATCCACCGGCAATTCGTGAAACAGGAAGATCGAGACAACCATGTCGAGGCTATCGTCCTTCAAAGGCATCGCCTCTGCAGCCTCATGCAGGATATTCACATGCGGCCAGCGGTTAAGCCGCTCCCGCGCCGCCTCGGTATAGCTCGGCGACAAGTCTAGACCCGACGCCCTGAGACGCGGATAGACCTGCATGACCTGCGACAGGAACCGCCCATTCCCGCATGCCATATCCAGCAGGCTGATACCGCGCTGGTCCCTGCCCTTAAGTTCCCGCGAAATCTCGGCCAGTGCGGCGCGCCGCATGGCATCGGCCGTTCCTGTAAACAGCGCTTCCACCTGTGTGTCATAAAGGTCCGCGCTGTCTTCGGTGAACCAGCCGCCGGACTGGTAGTGAAAGTTCTGAAGGTAATAGTCAGGATAGCGATTGTGGCCATCCATCACGTGCTGCCGAATTTCGGTGCCGTTACGCGTCACACGTCTGCGATCCACCTCACTGGCATCCTCGCGAAAGGCACGGGCTGATTGCAAGGCGTGGGGCAGATCCTTCAGGCGCACATCCTTTGGCGCAGGATACAGCCCTCTTTCCACATTCAGCCGGTCCTGCAGGAACAATTGGAGGTAAGCACGACGCAGCCCGCGCATATCCGGTGTGCCACGGCTTGGCTCGAAAGCCGGTTCGCCCGGGCGGCTCAGCCCGCCAGTCTGCTGACGTACTGCCCGCATCTGCGCGCCATACCAAGCAGAGCGCAGCCCCTGCGCAGCGGCATACCGTGCGCGCCCGGCAGTTCTTGTTGCAAGATCAAACAGGCTCATCCCCCTGAATATGTGGCTCGGCGGGGCCTGCGTCCAGCCTTCAGGTCTCGTTCACCTTGGCTCTGTCACCTTGCATAAGGGAGACTCGCGGCAATACGACCGCGGCAAGGAGTAATGCGATGAAGAAACATTCGCTGGTGATTGGCGCGCTTGGATTGTTAACCCTCGCCATACCTGCAACGGCAGCGGCGCAAGGTACCAACGGGTATGGCTATAACGCCCCCGTCCGCAACACGGCCTGCGAGCAACAGCGCAAGGATGACAAGGTCGCCGGCACGGTGATCGGGGTCATTGGCGGCGCTCTGATTGGCGGGGCCATCGGCAACAATGTCGAAGATGGTGACAGGCATTGGCATCGCGGACGCCGTGGGTATCGCGGACATAGAGGTCATCGTGGCTATTATCACGGCAATGGCAATTCTGATGAGGTCGCCGCAGGCGCCATTCTCGGCGCTGTGATTGGCGGCATTGCCGGAAACTCCATGGCTGGTAGCACCAGCAGGCCCTGCGCTGTAGCCACCCCCTACAACTATCAAACAGGCGGCTATTCACAAGGCGCGATCCCCCGCACAACGGATGGCCTTTATGGCGGTCCGGAGAGCGTCGGCAGCTATCCTGCCTATCCGAACACTCCGCCGCCGAGCCGTACCTATCCGGCCTCAACCCGGCCCGGCCCTACCTATCCGTCCTATCCTCAGCCGCAGGCAGATGCCCGCGAGTGCCGGACAATCAACCGGGAAACCCGGCTGCCGGATGGGCGTGTCATCCGTGATCCGGTCACCACCTGTCGTGACCCGTATGACGGCACCTGGGTGATCGAAGACGGATCAGCAGGATATGATGATTATGATGACTATGGCTATTGAGCGTCAGGCGCTCTGACTGCGTGGAACAAACGTTCGGCATTGCCGTCGCCACCTGAAATCGGGCTGGCCGTCCACCCCTGGATAGGCCAGCCTTTTTCTTTCATCCAATCGGCAAAGGTCTGGGCCGCCTGATCCGCGGCATTGGTGTCCGTCACCAGACCGCCCTTGCCAATATTCTCCCGGCCGACCTGAAATTGCGGTTTGAAAAGGCCAACAAACTCTGCTTCCGGCGCGGCGAGTGACAAGGGCACCTCCAGCAGTTTCTCCAGCGATATAAAACTTGCATCGCACACCAAAAGTGAGGGAGCACTTCCCAGCATCTCAGATGTCAGCGCCCGGGCGTCCTGCGCTTCAAGGCTGGTGACGCGGGCGTCTCTAGCCAGAGACGGATGACACTGATCGCGCCCGACATCCACCGCAACGACATGCTGCGCCCCCCGCCTCAACAGCACATCCGTAAAGCCTCCGGTCGATGCGCCAATATCGAGACAAAGCCTCCCATACGGGTCTACGCTGAACACATCCAGCCCGTGCGCCAGCTTCAGGCCGCCGCGCGACACGTAGGGATGGGCCGCAGATGCCTCGATACGCGCATCACCTGACAACATTTGCGAAGGCTTGGTCACGGGTGTTCCATTGGCTGTCACCCGGCCTGCCTCAATAGCGGCGCGCGCGCTTGCCCGGCTTTCAAAAAAGCCCAAACTAACGAGGATTTTATCTGCTCGGTCCTTCACCCTGTGGAGCCTTCCTGCAACATTCGCGTTATGCCCTATATCAGAGGCAAGCAAACAGGAGACTCTTTTATGATCACCCGTACAGCGATTGCGACCGCCGCCCTTGTGCTGGCAGCCGCCTGCGGACAGGAAAGCGCCGAGCCGCAGGAAATTCCAGAAACAGGGGCCCCTCTGCCCTCTCCCTCTGAACTGTCCGGCCCGGATGACGGCGTCTACCCATCCATGATGCGCGCAACAGCCTCAATCATTGGCGCAGGAGGCACAGAGATAGGCACCGCCAACTTCCTGGATGGTCCGAATGGAGAATTGATCCGCGTTGAACTCTCAGAAGGCGCGCTTGAGCCCGGCTGGCATGGCATCCACCTGCACGCCGTCGGCACCTGCGAAGACGTTGGTGCGTTTAAGGAATCCGGTGGTCACCAGGGCAAGCATGATGGCGGCCACGGTCTGCTCAACCCGAAAGGCCCTGAAGCCGGCGACCTGCCGAATATCTGGGTCGCAGCAGATGGTTCGGCCGGGTACGAAACGTTCACACGCCTTACAGGTCTTGATGCCCTGCTGGATGATGACGGCGCGGCCATTATCATTCACGAAAGCGAAGACGACCACATGACCCAGCCCATTGGCGGCGCGGGCGCGCGAGTTGCCTGCGGTGTGATCCAATAGGTTCAGCTTACGTAAATCAGAATAAAGCCTGCAGCCGGTCACGTTTTATGACGTGGCCGGTTTCATATCTGCTTGCGAAATTCCCCGGCGCGATACAGGCTGGTATCAGAGAATACAGGGAGGGTTCCGACTATGACGAAATTGACACGGCGCAGCGCACTGCTGGGTGGGGCAGCTATCACAGCCTTGGCTGCTTGTGGACAGAAGACAGATACCGCCCTGCCTCCGCCAACAGGCCCTGCTACAGCCAAGGTTCTGCCTCCGGAAGGCTGGATGAGCGGTCTGGCCATTGCCAGCAGCATCGCCACCGGGGAAACGACATCTCTTGAACAAGTGAATGCCGCCATCACACGAGCGGAAGTCGTTAATGGCCAGATTAACGCCATCGCAACTGAAAGCTTCAATCAGGCGCGTATTGATGCAGGTGACCTAGTGCCTGGCCCGTTCAGCGGCGTACCAACCTTCATCAAGGATCTGATGGACTGGAAAGGCACGCAGACCCTATTCGGCAGCCGCGCTTTTATTGGGTATATCGCACAAGAAGACGCACCATTTGCCGCCGCCTGGCGCAAGGCAGGCGTGGTTTCGCTAGGCAAGTCCACCAGCCCTGAAGATGGTCTTACCTCCACCACGGAGCCTCTGGTTACCGGACCAACCCGCAACCCGTGGGATCTTTCACGCATGACCGGTGGGTCCTCCGGCGGGGCAGCTGCGCTAGTTGCCGCACGCGTCGTTCCATTTGCCCATGCCAGCGATGGCGGCGGTTCCATCCGTATCCCTGCCTCCACATGCGGTGTCTTCGGTCTGAAACCATCCCGCGGGCGCCTGAAGTCTGCGCGCAATGGTCCAACTCCGCCAGTCGACATCTCGGTAAACCACGCCGTGACCATTTCTGTTCAGGACTCTATTGAGCTGTTCCGCGTCGCAGAAACCAATGATGGCACCTATGCGCCTCTGGGAGAGGTCAGTTCCATTCGCCGCCCGCTCAAGATCGGCTTCGCTCCGGATACGATCAGCGGCACGACGGTCGCCCCGGAGACCACCGCCGAACTGGAGAAAACAGCCAAGCTATGCCGTGAACTTGGCCATGATGTCAGGGACTTCAAAGTGCCTCTGAATGGCGAAGAGTTTGCTGACAAGTTCCTGATGTACTGGTCTGCGGGTGCCGCCGCCTTTGCGCAGCAGGCCAGTGAATATACCGGTAAGCCAATAAGCCCTGAAATTGTCGAGCCCTGGACGTTGGGGCTCGCCGCACGCTACCAGTCCCGCCAGGATGAAATGCCGGAAATCATCAAATACCTTCAAAATTTTGAAGCCGTTTATGATGAGTGGTTCCAGGATATCGATATCCTGCTGACGCCAGTTACAGGCAGTCCCGCGCGGCCGATTGGCGAGCAGGCCCCGGATGGGAATTTCGAAGATGTCATGACCAGCGTTCTGAACTTCGCGGCCTTTACGGCGCCGATGAACGTCTCCGGCGCAGCCTCCATGAGTGTGCCGCTGGGCTGGTCGCCTTCTGGCTTGCCGATCGGTTCCATGTTTTCCGGCAAGCGCGGAGATGATGGCCTGTTGTTCGAGCTGGCCATGCAGCTGGAACAGGTCCGGCCCTGGATCAACAAGGTTCCGCCTGTCTCTGCATTCTAGGCACTCATGACGACGCCTGCGCCCTCTCATACGCCCTCCCAGATCCCTCCTCTGGTATTTGGATACGGGTTTTCGAATGACGGGACGCCCACGCCTTTGAGCTGGTCGGACGTCACCTCCGGCAAGCTAGCCGAGTTCAGGCGCTATTGGCTGCACCTGAACCGACTGTCTGAGGCGGCGCAGAACTGGCTGGTCAATGCAAGTGGCGTGGATGAACTCGCCACCGATGCGCTGCTGCAGGAAGATACGCGCCCGCGAGCCGTGCGCCATGGCAAAGGCTTTTTGATCAATCTTCGCGGGATGAACCTGAATGAGGGTGAAGCCCGCGAAGACATGTTGGCCTTGCGTATGTGGGCCAGCGAAACATCTCTGATCACTCTACGCGCCAAGCGCATTCAGGCTGCTCGCGACGTCGAGAACGCCATGCGCGACGGGGATGTGCCCAACTCCACCGGCGGGCTAGTTGCTGCGCTTGCCGAAGCCCTGACAAACCGGATGGAACCTGAAATCGCGCAGTTCGATGAGCAGGCCGATGAATTCGAAGATCAGCTTCTGGATTCAGACAACCGCCTGCCCCGCAGCGCGCTGTCGGAATTCCGCCGTCGCGTTCTGCAAGTGCGCCGCTATATCATGCCCCAGCGCGATGCGCTGGCACACCTGGTGCGGGAGGGTGCGCAGGCCGGCCTCTTTACCGATTATGACATGCTCTATCTGCGCGAATCCGCTGACCGCGTAACCCGCCTGTCGGAAGAGCTGGAAACCATACGAGATCGCTCAACCGTGTTGCAGGAACAGGTCATCGAGGCACGTGGAGAGATAATGAACCAGCGCCTGTTCGTGCTGTCCATTATTTCTGCTGTCTTCCTGCCGATCAGCTTCGTGACCGGGCTGTTCGGCGTGAATGTCGGTGGCATGCCTGGCCTCCACAGCCCTCTGGCCTTTGCCATTCTTGTTGGCGGACTGGCCATTGCAACCGTGGCGATGCTCGCCCTGTTCCGCTGGCGACGGTGGATCTAACGCGCCAGCAGCGTCGCTCATATATTAACCATAACTTTCCCATCCTTCAGAAATTCATCCTGAAGCTTTGCATGTTCGCAATGGAGTTCTGCTAAGCGAGACAGGCTGCAGCGCGGACATTCGCGGCGCGCGCTCTATATTTGCTGATACACAGGCCCTACGAAAGCGGTAAACCGTGAACAAATCTGTCAAAATTGCGATTGCGATCTTTGTTGTCCTGCTGGTCTGGTTTGCTGGGCGCAGCCTTCTGCGCGGATCAATCAGCACACAAAAGGAATCCGTTGCCATGACGACGGAAAAGCCTGTTCCCGAAGCCGTCACCATCCAGGTCAGCTCCAGTCTCCACCCCGTTAAGGTCGAGGCCAAGGGCCGCACGGCCCCCGACAAAACTGTTACCGTCAAGGCCGGCACAACCGGCACCGTCATCTCCACCCCCGTTGCAGAAGGCACCTTCGTCAAAAAAGGCACGCTGCTCTGCGGACTGGACGTGGAATCGCGCGCGGCGCGCCTGAAAGAGGCTGAAGCCAATCGTGACGCCGCCCGCGTCGATTATGAAGCGGCAGCACAACTGGCAGAAAAAGGTCTGGGACCCAAGAATCGCGTGACGGCCACGCAGGCCAGCCTGGATGCGGCCGAGGCCGCCGTGAATGCAGCCCGTGTGGAACTCTCTAAAACCCAGATCCGCGCACCTTTTGACGGTATTTTCGAAACGCGCCTGGCCGAAGCCGGGGATTTCCTATCTCCCGGACAGGCTTGTGGCGAGCTTGTGGACATGTCTCCGGTCATCGTGGCGGTTCAGGTATCGGAAGAACATGCCGGCAAATTGACCACGGGTATGGACGCCCTGGTTCGCTTGGCTGGCGGCAATGAATATCCTGCAAAACTGCGCTATGTCTCCCGCACCGCGAATGACAGTACACGCACTTTCCGCGTTGAGGCCGCCATGGATGCAGGTGAAGCGCCCGTACCCGCAGGGGTTACCGCCGAACTGCTCATCCCGATTGGTGAAGTCGAAGCCACCCGCATCTCTCCCGGTCTACTCACACTGTCTGATTCAGGCGAAATGGGCCTCAGATACATTCAGGCGGACAACACGGTTGGCTTTGCTCCGGTAACGATCATTGATGAAAGCCCGCAGGGTGCATGGGTAACAGGCCTGCCGGAAACAGCACAACTGATCTCTCTGGGGCAGGACTATCTGGCCGAAGGCGTGAAGGTGAAACCTGTGCCGAAAGGTGGAGCCCAGCCATGACAGGTTTGATCGATGGTGCCATTGGCCGCGCAAGGATGGTGCTCGCCATCCTTTTTTGCGCGATCATTGCCGGCACCGCCACCTATGTCGGGCTGCCGAAGGAAGCCAATCCGGACATTCCCGTTCCCTTTGTCGGCATTACCGTACCGCTGGCTGGCGTAACGCCTGAAGATGCCGAACGCCTGCTGGTCAAACCGATTGAACAGGAAATCCAGTCCCTAGAAGGTCTGAAGACGTATTCAGGCTATGGCCTGGAGGGCGCAGGCCAACTCATACTGGAGTTCGAAATCGATACGGATATCGACCAGGCCGTGTTGGACGTGAAAGACAAGGTGGATCTTGCCAAACGTTTCTTCCCGGACGATGCTCGAGAGCCTATAATCACGGAGGTCAATGCCTCCCAGTTCCCGATCATGGTGGTCAACCTGTTCGGCCAGGCACCCGAACGCGGCCTGAACCGTATTGTAGAAGATCTGCAGGATGAACTTGAGAGCGACCCCGGCGTGCTGGAAGCACGCATCATCGGCAAGCGCGAGGATGTGCTGGAGATTGTCGTCGATCCGGTCAAACTCGAAACCTATAATTTGTCCTATCAGGACATCTATTCCGTCGTTTCCTCGAACAACCAGCTTGTGCCAGCCGGACAGATTGATACCGGCGAAGGCAGCTTTGCCGTAAAGGTGCCGGGCCTGATCCGCACCGCGAAGGACGCGCTGAACCTGCCGGTCAAACGGGCGGAAAATGCCACAATCACCCTGTCCGATGTGGCCGACATTCGCCGCACCTACAAGGACCCCTCCGGCTTTGCCACGTTCAATGGCGAGCCTTCCCTGCAGTTGCAGATCGTAAAGCGTTCAGGTGCAAACATTCTCGATACGGCTGATTTTGTACGAGATGTGGTCAAGCAACAGCAGAAATCCTGGCCGAGCACGGTTCAGGTTCGCATAACGTCAGACGAATCCGAACTGATCGGCGATCAGTTGGGACAGCTGCAAAGCTCCATCGTTACAGCCGTTGTGCTAGTCATGATTATCTGTGTGGCGGCGCTAGGCTGGCGGTCCGCACTGCTCGTGGGTATCTCTATTCCCTCCTCCTTTGTGATGGCCTTTCTGTTGCTGGGGGCCTTTGGATATACAATCAACATGATGGTCATGTTCGGCATGGTCATCGCCGTCGGCATCCTGGTCGATGGCGCAATTGTCGTGACGGAATATGCTGACCGGAAAATGGCGGAAGGGCTAGACAGGAAGGCAGCCTACGCCATGGCTGGCAAGCGGATGTTCTGGCCGGTCATCGCTTCGACCGCCACCACACTGGCGGCTTTCGTGCCCTTCCTGTTCTGGAACTCCATGCCTGGAAAATTCATGGCATATCTGCCGATCACGCTGATCTTCGTTCTGACAGCCTCTCTCGTCATGGCGCTGATCTTCCTGCCTGTGCTCGGCTCGGTAATCGGTGCACGCCCTGAAGGCACGGATGAAAGCCTTGCCGCGCTGGCGGCGGATGCAGACCCGAATGAAGCGACAGGATGGCTAGGCGGCTATGTAAGAATCGTTCAGGCCATGATTGACCGTCCCCTGACGGTGACAGGTGTTGCCATTGCCGGTGTACTCGCCATATTCATCTGGTTTATCTCCACCCCACACAAATCTGAACTCTTCCTGGATGTCGAGCCTGAACAAGCCTTCGTCTTCGTTCAGGCGCAGGGCAGCCTGTCTGCCAGAGAGCAGCTGGACCTGGTCAAACACGCCGAAGCCGCCATTAGCGGTATGGACGGTATCGAAGACATTTCGACCCAGACCGGCAGCAGCGGAGAAACCACTTTCTCGCCCGATGGTGCCAGCGCGCCAATTGATACAATCGGACAGTTGCTGCTGGATCTTGCCACTGCCGACGGTGTGCATGATGGCCGCAAGACTCTGGCAAATGTCCGTGAACGCTTGTCAGACGTGCCCGGCCTGCGCTTTGAAATCACACAACGCGAACAAGGGCCTCCCACGGGCAAGGATGTGCAGATTGCCCTCTTGTCCGAAGATGACGCGGCGCTGAACCAGACCGCTGCGGCAGTCCGTAATTATCTGGATAATCGCGCCGACTTGCGTGAAGTTGACGACACACGCCCTCTGCCGGGAATCGAATACCAATTGGAAGTCGACCGGGAAGAAGCCGGCAAATACGGTCTCGATATCAGCCAGGTGGGCGCGGCTGTGCAGCTGGTGACCAATGGCGTACTTGTTGGTCGCTACCGCCCGGATGACGCCTCCGATGAAGTCGACATACGCGTCCGTTTCCCTGAGGAAAATCGCAGCGCCAGCGCGATTGATGATCTACGCATAGCAACACCGCGCGGTAATGTACCCCTCTCCCTGTTTGTGGACCGGGTACCCGCCCCGCGCGTCAGCAAGATTGAGCGCCGTGATGGCGAACGCGTCATTGATGTTCGCGCCAACGCCCGGGAGCAGGGCCAGGGTGCAGCGATCGTCGATGACATCAAGGCCTGGGTCGTAGACCAGAACTTTCCGGCCTCTGTCGAAATTCGCTTTGAAGGGGCTGATGAAGACAGCGCCGATGCAACGGCCTTTTTCCAGAGTGCGCTGATGGCCATGCTGTTCATGATGGCTGTCATTCTGTTGTGGGAGTTCAATAATTTCTGGCAGGTATTCCTGACACTGACAGCTGTGATCATGTCAACTGCCGGGGTAGTGATCGGCATACAACTGGTCCTTCCCTATCTTTCACAGCTGATGCTAGGGACCGGAATCGTGGCGCTTGCCGGCATTGTAGTGAACAACAACATTGTTCTCATAGATACCTATAACCGCCTCTTGAGCGATGGACGCGCGCCGGAAGAGGCCGCCATCGCAACAGCCGCGCAGCGTATCCGCCCCATCCTGCTAACGACGGGCACGACCATCTGCGGCCTGTTGCCTATGATCATCCAGATGAATGTGGATTTTGGCGATGGCGCCATCAATTTTGGCGGCGCGAGCTCTGAATGGTGGGTCCAGTTGGCGACAGCCGTTGTGTTTGGCCTGGGTTTCTCCACCATGATGATCCTGCTGGTTACGCCGGTATGGCTGCTCGCCCCCTATCGCATCAGCAATTGGGCAAAGCGTCAGAAGCAACGTCTCCAAGGAAGCCGTAATATGTCTGATGTGCCTGCGGCGGAATAAGCCTGCAAGATGACCGGCAGATGAACGCGCCATTCGGATTGCGTTCCAAGCGCCCGTGCGAAACAGAGTCAGCAGCGCCGGGCAGCAGCTCCTCCCAGAGGCAAGCGTCTTCACCCATCACGCCTGAATGCTGACCTGGTAGTTCCCAAACCCTCCCCCCTGAGACAGGTCGTCTGGCGCTGCTTCTTCCCTCTGGAAGAGGCTAGCCTGCCAGCGAACCGTCGGGGGCGATAGCGGCCTGCTTGGACCGCTCGGCCTCAGCCCGGAATGTTTGCGGGTGCGCCATATTGGGGAAACGGATATGCGTCTCCCCGCGCCCATGGATGGACAGGCGCCCATAATCGAATATCCGGCCAAAGATGCTTTGCTTGAGGGAGCTGCCCTCAATCGCATCCAACGTGATCTCTTCAACATCGGCGGACCATAGCCCCGTCTTCAACACCACGCGTCGGTCTGTCACAACAAATTCTGTCGTGTTCACGCGCACCATTTCCATGATGAAATACACAATGCCGAACACCAGAACACCCAGCAGGATCAACGCCGCCCAGGCCCGCGCATGCACGATCCAGTGGAATTGCCCGCGATGACGCAGGACTTCCCCTTCATACAGCCGCTTCTCGATATATCCTGCCATGCCTGCCTCTCCCCCCGTCCCTTGTTCATCCAAGTCGGAAGCTGGCAGGCCGTCAAGCAATCGGTCAGGCGGGTTGAACGAAAGTGGCGATCACCTTCTTTCGGCCGGTCTTCTCGAAATCGACGGTCAGCTTGTTGCCTTCCGAATGCGCGATCCGGCCATAGCCGAACTTGTCATGAAAGATACGCTGGCCCTTGCGAAAGGTTTCAGGCCCGCCACTGGTGGCTGACAAATTCGTGGCATCCTTTGGCGGACGCGTATCGAAACGGCCGGCATTTTCCTTCAGGCGTTTCCAGCCAGGGCTTTTGTAGTTCGAGCGCTCACCCAGATCCTCGACGGACCCGGTAAAGCCGGTATCGCCGCCGGGCATACCGGAATATCCGGTTTCGGAAACCGCCTCGACATGATCATGTGGCAGCTCGTCGACAAAGCGGCTGGGCAGGACGCTCTGCCAGCGGCCATATATCTGGCGGTTTGCAACAAAGGAAATATAGGCCTGCTGGCGTGCCCGCGTGATGCCGACATAGGCAAGCCGGCGCTCCTCCTCCAGGCCCTTCAGGCCGCTTTCATCCATGCTGCGCTTGGACGGGAAGACTTCCTCTTCCCAACCCGGCAGGAAGACGACCGGCCATTCCAGACCTTTCGCGGCGTGCAGCGTCAGAATCTGCACCTGATCCTCGCCTGCTCCGCCAGCAGACGTGTCCATTACCAGTTCGATATGCTCAAGGAAGCCTGCCAGAGAGTCGAACTCTCCCATTGCGCGGACCAGTTCCTTGAGGTTATCCAGCCGCGTCTGTGCCTGTGGGCTGCGATCCTTTTGCAGCATGTCCGTATAGCCGGATTCTTCCAGGATTGTCTCGGCAAGCTCCGTATGGGGCATACCATTAGCCAACTTGTCCCGCCACAGATTGATGTGGTCGATAAATTGCGTCAGCCCGCGCTTCGCGCCGCCCTTGATCTCATCCGTTTGCAGCACCATGGGCGTCAGCGTGAATAGGCTGCGACCATCATGGCGGGCATAGGATTGCAGCTTGATGAGGGACGTGTTGCCGACGCCGCGCTTCGGCTGGTTCACCACACGCTCGAACGCCAGATCATCATCGGGCGATCGCAAAAGCCGCAAATAGGCCAGCGCATCACGGATCTCTGCACGCTCGAAGAACCGCGGCCCGCCGATCACACGGTACGGAATACCCAGCATGATGAAGCGTTCTTCAAAGGCGCGCATCTGCCAGGAGGCCCGCACCAGCACGGCGCAATCATCATGCTTGCCGCCCTTGGAAACCCAGCTTTCAATATCATCCGCAATCAGGCGGCTTTCCGCTTCGCCATCCCACAGACCCCGCACTTTCACCTTGGCCGCGTCAATCTCGTCAATCGCATTGTCGTCGCCGACATAGAGCGTCTTGCCAAGGCGGCCCTTATTGTTGGCGATCACCGCAGAGGCTGCGGCAAGAATGTGCTTGGTAGAGCGATAATTCTTCTCTAGACGGATCACTTTCGCGCCGGGGAAGTCCTTTTCGAAGCGCAGGATGTTGTCCACTTCCGCGCCGCGCCAGCCATATATGGACTGGTCATCGTCGCCAACACAGCAGATATTCTGGGAGCCCTGCGCGAGAAGACGCAGCCACAGATACTGCGCCACATTTGTATCCTGATATTCGTCAACCAGGATGTAGCGGAACTTGTCGTGATATTCTTTCAGTAGATCAGGGTTCTTCTGAAAGATCGTGATGTTGTGGATAAGAAGATCGCCAAAGTCGCAGGCGTTCAGAACCTTCAAGCGAGCCTGATAGATCTGGTAGCAGGTGATGCCCTTGCCATCGGCGAACTGGTGCGCCTCTTCCGTCGGCACCCTGTCCGGTGTAAGCGCCCGGTTTTTCCAGCCATCAATCAGGCTCGCCAGGAAACGCGGTGTCCAGCGCTTGGGGTCAATGTTTTCGGCCAGGATGATCTGTTTGCACAGGCGCACCTGATCATCTGTATCCAGAATGGTGAAGGTCGATTTCAATCCCGCAAGCTCGGCATGCTTGCGCAGGATCTGCGCGCTAATGGAGTGGAAGGTGCCCAGCCAGCGCAGGCCTTCGCCTGCTTCCCCCAGCATGGACAGCGCCCGCTCGCGCATCTCCCGCGCGGCCTTGTTGGTGAAGGTCACGGTTAGCGTCTGCGACGGCCAGGCCAGCCGCGTGCCAATGATATGCGCTAGACGGGTGGTCAGCACGCGCGTCTTGCCCGTGCCCGCTCCTGCCAGCACCAGCAATGGGCCCTCCGTCGTCAGCACGGCCTCGCGCTGTTCGGGGTTCAGGCCTTCAAGATACGCCTCATTGCCTGCTGCCGCGGGGGCTTTCGCCGCCGCCATCTGGGAAATGGACAGTCGATTCGGATTGGAACTCATAGCGAACATATAGCAGGGATTGGCCCGATGGGCAGGGGCCGTTGCACCCGGTGAACCAATCACTCATCCAGGCGTTGAAGCACCATGCCGGATATCCACCTCCTCCGCAGTGTTGAAATTGCGTTCGACATTGCCTGCGCTCTGCTTGTGGCCTTCGCCATCTTTTTGATTCTGATGGTGTTCCCAGCTGTCGCCACGCCGATAACGAACTGGTCGCTGAAGCATTGGGGGCCGGAGAACGCCTCTGTCAGCCGGGCACATCTACGCTTTCCTGCCGTGAATGAAATGATCCTGGAGGACTTCCAGGCCCCCGGCACGGCTGAAGCGCAAACCGGCGAATTGCGCGTCAATTTCTTTGGCTTCCTGCCAGGTCTCAGCTGGGTTTCCCGGGCCGAGGCCAGTGATGGCTATATCGTGGTTCAAATGGACGGGCCGGAAGACGATGACGAGGGGATGCACCTGAAAGACTGGCGAGCCCTGATAGATGAAGTGCGCGCGAGAGATATTGAGGTCCGCTTCGTACGCAAGGAAGGCACGGAAAAAATCATGGTGCAGACAGCCAGAGGCTCCCTGCGAAGCGGAGACCTGTCTGTGAAGGCCTCAAGCAAGGGCGTGGATCTGGACTTTGATGGCAGGGCCATACCATCAGATTTGTCCGTTCTATCTGGCAAACTGAACCTTTCTGGCGAAAATTTCGCAGATTTCGCAGATTTGGCCGGCTTCGCCTCACCCGACACACCGCCCTATGATGCCGTCGCCTATCTGACTTTCTCCCGCGAGCAAATCGCTCTCGACTTTGCCCCGGAGACCCGGATCGGCGATAGTGATCTCAGCGGCCCGCTGAAGATCACTTTTGGAGAGGGCAAACCGATCCTGGAGGCAGACCTTCAATCGACCAATCTGGACTTTGATGATCTTGGCATCCTGTTCGGCATCCCTGTTGGAACCGGCGAGAATGAAACAGCCAATACAGTTCAGAAGAAAACCCGCGAGGCGTATGATGCTAGCGGCCGGCTGATCCCGAATGCCGTGATAGACTTCACCCGTCTTGACGCCGTGGATGGCCATGTCCTCTATCATGCCAACAGGGTGACCAATGCCATTTTCGACATTCGCGGCATCAAGCTGGAATTCAACATTGAAGGCCGCGTCGTGCGAGCCCCCACCCTCCAGCTCGACTTCGCGGAAGGCCACCTCGTTTCCTATGTCACACTGGATGGCAGCCAGTCCCCCGCCAAAACAGATGCGCAGGGTGAGCTAACCAATGTGCCGTTCAGCAATCTCTCGCTAACACCCTATGTGCGTGGCAATGCCAATGGGCGCTTCCAGATAGAGGCGACGGGCGATGGCTTCCAGCAAGCCGCCGCGACACTGGATGGCCGTGTGTCGGTCTGGTCGGAAACGGCTGAGCTGTGGGCGCTCGCCGCGGAAGGCGCTGCCCTCGATCTGGGTGAGGCGATCACCTTGCTGGGAGAAGCGCCGGAAGACCGCACTTACACACCTGCCCGCTGCGCAGCGCTTTCCATCCGGTTCGATCAGGGGATTGGAGAACTTGATCCGGCAATTGTCGACACAGCCGACAGCCTCGTCATAGTGGATGGCAAGCTGAATATGCGGCACGAAATGATGGATCTGAAAGTCCGCTCGGATGCCAAGGATGCCTCATTCGGCTCACTGATCGGCAATGTCAGCATCATGGGCAGCTTTCGAAGTCCCCAAATTTCTGCCCTGAGCGGAGAGACCATCTTGCAGCTCGGCATTTCTGCCCTGCTGGGAAGTGTCAGCGGCGGCCTGGCCGCCCTCCCCTTCATTGAACCCGGCATGGCGGAAGATGCGCCCTGCGGCGCCATCATGGCACGGGCCAAAGGCACCCAACCCTGATTTCCCACTGATGCACTTATAGAAAAAGCCCTGCAGAGGATGTACCGGGTGTGAGCAATACATCCCCCGCAGGGCCAGACACGAGATGCTGGTGTGATGGCACCTCGTCTCAAATGCGGGGCAAGCCCGCGGAAGGGGGAAATTAGACCAGCCACATGGCGGGGCTCCGGGCCGGGTCAAATTGCCAGGAGCGGACAAAAGTATGCGCACAGGTCCCTCGCATACTTTGACGATATCACCATGTCGGGGAGGTCTGCCAATCGTCCCCACCATCTGCGCAGAGGCCGACACGTCCCTGTCAGCGCTCCACTCAGATATATGAAAACCATGCAAAAACTCCCCTGACAAGGGAATTAACGAATTAATAAAGCTTGGCTAGGCTCGCTGCATCATAATCGGCCAGCTCTGCATGGCGGCCTTCATGCACCTTGCGCGCCCATGCCGGATCCTGCAGCAGGGCCCGGCCGACACCGACCAGATCGAATTCACCGCGCGACAGCCGTTCTTCCAGATCGTCCAGCTTGCGTGTTCCTGCACCCTGACCCTGGAAGGCATGGATGAAATCACCCGAGAGGCCGACAGAGCCGACCGTAATCGTCGGCAGGCCGGTCAGTTTCTTCGCCCAGCCGGCACCATTCAGACCATTTTCGCCATCGACCTCAGGGAATTCCGGCTCCCAATAGCGGCGCTGGGACACATGCAGAATGTCGACACCCGCTTCCACGAAGACTTTCAGGAAAGCCTCCAGATCATCCGGCGTCGTGGCAAGCCGCGCGCCATAATCCTGCTGTTTCCATTGCGAATAGCGCAGGATTACGGGGAAGTCCTTGGACACCCGCTTGCGCACTTCGCGGATGATGTCCCCGGCAAAGCTCGCGCGCTCGACCAGGCTGGTGCCACCGAACCGATCGTCGCGCTTGTTCATCACATCCCAGAAGAACTGATCAATCAGATAGCCGTGCGCGCCATGGATCTCGACACAGTCAAAGCCCAACTCTTCGGCCTTGGCCGCCGCATCGGCATAGGCCTGCACCATGTCATCCACTTCGGCATCGGTTGGTGCATCGACCACCTGCTTGCCCGTATGGGTCATGCCGGAGGGGCTATCGGTCGGCGCATCCGGCTCCGGGCCGCTGCCTGCCTTGCGCACCATGCCCATGTGCCAGATCTGCGGCGCAATCTTGCCGCCTTTCTGATGCACCTTGTTGACGACATTCTGCCAGCCGGCCAGCGAGTCCGGCTTGTGAAAGTTCGGGACGCTTGGATCATTGGAAGCCCCGCCCCGGCGGATAGTCGTCCCCTCGGTCACGATCAGGCCGACTTCATTCTCGGCACGGCGGGCATAATAATCGGCAACATTCTCGCCAGGTACGCCATTCGGGGATTGCGATCGTGTCATCGGCGCCATCACGATCCGGTTCGGCAGGGTCAGGGATTTCAATTTGAAAGGCGTAAACAGCGGGCTGGTCATCAGGAGCTCCTCATAAGTGTCGCCAACAGGTGGCGGCACCGGCTCCTCAGGTCAAGAATGACCCTGCGCGAATAATCATGCGGTAAGGTTCATGCAGCATTCAGTATATCTGAAGGCTAATGGGCTGAAATCACTGGACCAAATACTTATGAGACGACTGCTTTTCCTCACTATTCCCGCTATGGTAACGGCCTGCGCCACCCCCGGATATGACTATCAGGCCCGCATGGCTCCCAACATTCCGGAAGCCGCCAGCTATCGAGATGTTGAGGTCGGGCGGTTCCGCGGCCCGGCCGGAGACGTCGCCGAGGCAGAATTTTCCAACATGCTCGATCAGGTCGTTCTGGATGGCACCTACTGGTTCACGCAGACGAGCCCAGTGCCGCAAGGCGTCTATGAGGGCCGCGTAGACATCGACTCATGGGAAGAGGAGTTACGGTTTGAGCGTGAAAAACGCTGCGTGGAATATGACGGCCTGTTTGACTGCGAACACCGCGCCATTGTTGAAACCGAGTGCCGCGAGGAAACGGTCGAAGTCGTCGTCACCGCGAACCTTGTGGATTATGATACGGGGCGTGCTGTCTTCACACAGAAGCAAATTGGCGGCGCCAATCGTGAGACTTGCCGCGACATTGCCGAATATGAAGACTATGGTCAGGAACTGGGCACGTGGCGCGATCCCGTCCATTCCAGCTACAATCCCTATAATGCACCGATCGGCATGATCGAGGACGCAACGGTCGAGGCCGTGCGGCGCTTCCGAAATGATGTGGCCCCCTATTACAAGACCATGCGGGCCGAGATCCTCACCGAAGGGCTGACGCCTGAAGCGCAGAATGATCCACGCTTTGCAGCCGCGGTCGAGGCCACCAAGCGCGGTGAGATTCTGGGGGCCTGTGCGCAATGGGATGCCCTTGGCCGCGAATGGCCACGTGCGCCTGCGGTGATCCACAATATCGGGGCCTGCGCAGAAGCCCGCGGAGACATGGCCACGGCCCAGCTGCGCTATGCCCGCGCCGCCGAGATCGCGCAGACCATTCCCCTGCTGAAAGACAAGAAAGCCCAGCCAATCTTCTCGGCTCTGGAACGTGTCTCGGGCCGCCGCATGGATGATGCCCTGATCAACTCGATCCTCCACCCGGAAGAGCCAGACGCCTCTCTCACCGAGAAAGTATCGGGCAGTTAAAACCCTTTCAGCATGCCCATTTCGGCGGCGTCGGCGATGATCCCCCAGGTCATGCCGGCGCCAAAAGCGAAGGCGGCAAGGCTGAGTTTTGCCAAAATGCGACGCATGGCCTGAATCTCCCGCTTTGAAACAAGGTCGGGAGAAACTCTGCAAGGCCGGTGCCCCGGTGTTCAGATCTGATTAACCACGATCTTCCGGGTTATCCTTCAAGCGGTGCCCGTCCGTCAGGCGGATCACCTTGTCGGCGCGGGCCTTGTCGAGCGTCTTGTCGGCTTTCGTACGGCCGAACTTGGCGCGATTTTCCACTGCGCGCTGCTCTTTCTCGGCCTTGGCTTTCGCCTTGCGAAACTTGTTGAGATTGATCGGATCGCTCATCCGTCCTGCTCCTCAAACCGGGCAAGGCGCGCCTCCAGCCCGGCTTTCACACCGGGCCATTCGCGCGCCAGGATGGAGAACACCACGGTCGAGCGGACAAATCCATCTGGCAGGATACGATTGTCGCGCAGAATGCCTTCCTGCACACCGCCGAGCTTTCTGACCGCCGACTGAGACCGCTTGTTGCGCTCGTCCACATTGAAAAAAACGCGAATAGCCCCCTGATTGAAGGCATGGGCCAGCAGCAGATGCTTGCAGGCAGGATTGACCTCCCTGCCCTGGAATTCCGGGGCATAGATCGTCATCCCGACTTCAACATGTTTCGATGTTGCATCCGGACTGAGATACGCCGTCATGCCGGCAAATCTCCCATCCGGCAGGATCACCGCAAACGGGATCAGCGTACCCGCTTCAGCCCGCTTGCGAATAGTCGCCACCCAAGGCGTGATCCAGTCGCCGGGGGGATTGAAATAGGGCCAGGTCGCCAGCCGCTCACCTGAGCGCTCCGCCATGTCGCGCAGGTCCGCAGCATGCCGCTCCAAATCAAACGGAACGAGCCGTGCGAAACGATTTTCGAGCGTGACCGGGGCGAGCTGCACCTGAGTCTGCCATTATTCCTCGTGGCTTTCGCGCCATTGCTCCATGGCCAGCGAAATCGCGAAGGTTTCACGGTATTTTGGGCTGGAAGCCGGTCGCGGAGCCTTGGCTGAGGTCAACGCCATGATCTCGGCCAGCTTGTTGTGGGCCGCGCCTGCCTGACCAGCACCAATATAGGCGTGCAGCTCCACTAGCGCGGAAGAGAGCGGATCGTGCGCACGAATGACGAAGTAAGGCTCATCCGGCGCGAGCTTTTCCAGCACATCGAATTCGGACGGATTGGATTTGGATCCGACAGGAGCTTTTGCCATGGGCGGGGCCTTTCTGGGCAAGGGGTGATTCTATATGTGGGCAGTCTAAACTGCCTCGCCACATCTGCCATCCCCTGCCCGCAGGCATTCTGGCTGCCACATCCCCGCCATCCACAAGACAGCGGGGCTTAGACTGTGTGCAGCCTTAGCTGCCAGAGACGATACCACCATCACACGGAATGGTGTGACCGGTGATGTAGGCTGATGCCTTGGACGACAGGAAGATGGACAGGCCTGCCACATCGCTCGGCGCGCCAACGCGGCCCATCGGCGTGCGGCTGCCAATGGCGTCCCAATCGACACCTTCGGTTTCACCTTTGTAGCCCACACCGGTGGACAGCATATAGGTCGGGAACGGGCCCGGCGCGATGCCGTTGACGAGGATGTTTTCCTTGGCCAGCTGAGAGCCCATAAAGCGCGTCAGGTGAATGACCGCTGCCTTGGACGTGCCATAGATATAGCCGCTCATAGGAGAGGTGTGCATGCCGTCGACGGAAGCGATGTTGATGACGCGGGCCGGATTGTCCTTGCTGGCTGCCTTGCGCAGCAGCGGCATCATTTTCTGCGTCAGGAAGAAAACGCCTTTGACGTTCACGTCCATCACCTTGTCATAGCCATGCTCCGGAAACTCATCGAGAGAGGCGCCCCAAGCGACGCCGGCATTGTTGACCAGCACGTCGACCTTGTCTTCCTTCTTCTCCAGCTCGCTCACCAGATGGTTCACGCCGTCCAGGCTGCCAACATCTGACGGGATGGCATAGATCTCGCCGCCATATTCTGCTTTCAGGCGCTCGACCGTTTCCTCGCAGGCCTGCGCCTTGCGGGACGAAATGATCACTTTTGCGCCGTTGGACAGGAAGCCAGCCGCAATCATTTCGCCAATGCCGCGAGAGCCGCCGGTGATGACAACTGTCTTGCCAGCGACCGAAAACATATTGCTGAAATCCATTTCCATCGTGTTCCTCCAAATATCCGAATGGCGTCCCTAGTGGCGGAACAAGCAGACCCGGGCAAGGAAATTTGCGTAAAGCGCGACAGACTGACCGGTCAATGCCCCCCGCCAAACGCGCCGGTCCGCACGGAATAGTCCACCGCCAGTGCGTAATCCGGATCATCATCGGAATCGATCATCAGCTGCCCTGCCTTGCTGAGCAGGCGGTGGCAATCGCGCGACAAGTGGCGCAGCTGCAGTGTCTTGCCTTGCGCCTCATAGCGCCGGGCAAGGTCTTCAATGGCCTGAAGGGCAGACTGGTCGACCACACGGGAGCGCATGAAGTCAACGATCACCACATCGGGATCGGTTTCCGGGTGGAACAGCTCGGCAAAGGCATCCGTCGAGCCGAAGAAGAGCGGGCCTTCAATCTCATACACATGCGCGCCGGGCGTGCGCACGCTGTCGCGTTCGATCACATGAATGCGGCGCGCATTGCTCCAGGCATAGGCAAGCGCCGAGACGATCACCCCGACAACAACTGCGGTCGCGAGATCGTAGAACACGGTCACAACCGTCACCAGCACAATGACAGCAGCGTCCATCAGCGGGATGCGCGTCATGATGCGCAAACTGTTCCAGGCAAAGGTGCCGATCACGACCATGAACATCACTCCGACGAGCGCCGCGAGCGGGATCTGCTCGATCAGGCTGGAGCCGACGAGGATAAAGGCCAGCAGGAACAGCGCCGCCGAGATGCCTGCCAGGCGTGTGCGACCGCCGGATTTCACATTGATCATGGATTGGCCGATCATGGCGCAGCCGCCCATGCCGCCGAAGAACCCCGTGATCACATTGGCAGCGCCCTGAGCGACGCATTCCTGGCTCGCGCCGCCGCGTTTTCCCGTGATTTCCCCGACAAGGTTCAGCGTCAGCAGGCTTTCGATCAGGCCAATGGCCGCCAGAATGACAGCGTAAGGCAGGATAATCTGCAGCGTCTCCCAGGTCATCGGCACACTCGGAATGTGGAAGGGCGGCAGCCCGCCCTGAATGGAGGCCAGATCGCCGACGCGTGGCACATCCAGGCCAAAGCCGATAACAACTGCGGCAACAATGCCAATGCCTGCCAGCGGTGCGGGAATGATCTTCGTCACCTTCGGCAAGGCCCAGATGATCAGCATGGTCAGCGCGACAAGACCCAGCATCAGAATCAGAGGCCAGCCGCTCATCCATTCGCCACCGGACAGGCCGTGACCTGACGCCTCCGCCGTGCCGGGCACCTTGAACTGTGTCAGTTGCGCCATGAAGATGACAATGGCCAGACCATTCACAAAACCCAGCATCACCGGATGCGGCACCAGCCGGATGAACTTCCCGAACCGGAATATCCCCGCCGCCAGCTGAAGAATGCCCATCAGCACAACTGTCGCGAACAGATATTCCACTCCATGCGTGCTCACCAGAGAGACCATCACGACGGCCAGCGCGCCAGTCGCGCCAGAAATCATGCCCGGCCGACCGCCGATGAGCGCCGTCACCAGCCCGACTATGAACGCGGCATACAGGCCGACCAGCGGGTGCACATGCGCGACAAAGGCAAAGGCCACAGCCTCCGGCACCAGCGCCAGCGCCACGGTCAGGCCGGACAGCAATTCAATCTTGATCCGGTTCGGCGTAAACTGAGTGAAGCTGGCCTGCGACAGGCCTTGCGCGCTGAGCCGGTCAGCGAACGCTGCGAAAGTCGATTTTACCACGGGCTTAAACTCTTCGGTCTTGAGGGAAGGAAGGGAGTTTGCCCGCCCTATGACGGTCTTCCACCCATGGCGCAACCCGAAGGCCTGAGAAAAGCCCCCTGCGGGGCTTAGCCTGCCGCCTTTCTATACAGTGAAACATGCATGCGGCTGTCGGCGGTAAAGGGCTCGCGGGCCCAGCCGCCCCAGCGTTGTTCCAGCTGCAGTCCGGCCAGCTCTGCCATTAGGTCAATTTCCTGCGGCCAGGCATAGCGCATCACCAGAGGCACAAGTCTTACCCCCTGCTCCGTAATCCGCACACGCTGATATTCGATCACCTGCCGGGTCGGATCATGCAGCGTTGCCTCAAACCATAGAGACTTGAAACCGATCTTCCGCGTCCGCAGGCTCTGATGGCCCTGATAGGCGGAAAAGTCCGGCACAAAGGTCTCGATCAGGAAGGCACCGCCGGGCGCGAGCCTGTCGGCAACATTGCGAAAGCAGCGCACCTGATCGGCTTGGCTCGTCAGATTGAACAGCGTGTTGAACACGAGAAAGGCGAAATCGAACGGGCCCTCGATGGCCGCGTCCGCCATGTCGCCGATGACGACCGGAATGTCCGCCCCGCCCGGCTTTTCGCGGAGCTTCTCCACCATGGCGGGCGAGCCTTCGATGCCCGCAATGTCGAACCCGCGCGCCTTCAGCGGCAGCGCCATGCGCCCCGTGCCGATCGCCAGCTCCAAGAGCCGCCCCTGCCCCGCCAGCTCCGCGATCAGCGCGACAGACTCCTCCGTCGTGCCCGGATCGTGCTGGGCGTCATAATTGTCCGCGTTCAGAGTGCCGAAGGTATCGGGATCAAAGTCCATCATGCGCGCTCATAGCACGTCAGCCACAAAAAATCATTGCGCGCTTTTAAAGTGCACGTCCTCGCAAACAAACCCTGGCTTTCCTCCACCCTGGAGAAAAGTCACCATTCCGGTCATACCCGGCGGCAAATGTGTGTGATGTTCGACAGACTCGCTGGCATGAATCCCATGGCCAGCCAGAACGGTCCGGCTGAGGGCGTCGCCCTGGCGTTGCAGGTCAGAAGGCGCGCATGCGCTAATCCTTGCCTGATGGCAGCTTGCGCCAGCAATCGGCCAACGCCCTGTCCGCGGACGGAGGGCGAGACATAAAACCGGCGCATACGCATTGCCGGTTCGTCTAAACCGCTTTGCCGCGTCACGCCGCCGAGACCCACACACTGTTCATTGGAAAAGGCGCCGAAGAGCGCGGCGCCTTTCCTATCAAACTGCTCTTCACCGGAGGCCCAAGCCGAGACCAGCATACGAACATTGCGCACGCCTTCACTTTCGGCCTCCTCCAGAAGACGGTCAATTCCCGGGGGAAGCACAGCGCCGATGCGGATGATCTCGACGCCTTGCCCCATGAATCAGCCCGGCGAGATCATTTTGGACGGATCGACAATGTTGTCGAAATCCTCGCCCGGGATGCCATCCTTGATAGCTTCCTCGCGCAACGTCGTCCCGTTCTTGTGGGCCGTTTTGGCGATCTTGGCGGCGCGGTCGTAACCATATTTCTCTTTCAGCGGTGTCACCAGCATGAGCGAGTTCTTGAGCCCACGCTCGATATTGTCGAGGCGCGGCTCAATACCGACAACACAATTCTCTGTGAAGCTCACAGCTGCATCTGCCAGCAAACGCACGGATTGCAGGAAGTTGTAGGCCATCATCGGGTTGAACACGTTCAGCTCGAAATGGCCCTGGCTGCCGGCAAAACCGATTGCGGCATTGTTGCCGTGAATGTGTGCGCAGACCTGGGTCAGCGCTTCACACTGCGTCGGGTTAACCTTGCCTGGCATGATGGAGCTGCCCGGCTCGTTCTCCGGCAGGGCCAATTCGCCAAGGCCGGAACGTGGGCCGGAGCCGAGGAAACGAATGTCATTGGCAATCTTGAAGCAGGACATCGCCACCGTCGTGATCGCGCCATGCGTGAATACCATCGCGTCATGCGCGGCCAGTGCTTCGAACTTGTTCGGTGCGGTCGTGAATTTCAGACCGGTGATGCCGGCAATCTTCTCGGCGACCTTCTCGGCAAAGCCGACCGGAGAGGCGAGGCCCGTGCCGACCGCCGTGCCACCTTGCGCCAATTCCATCAGTTTCGGCAGGGTCAGCTCGATACGCTCGATGCCATTGCTCAGCTGCTGGGCATAACCGGAGAATTCCTGGCCCAGCGTGACAGGCGTTGCATCCTGCGTGTGTGTGCGGCCGATCTTGATGATGTCCTTCCACTCGGCAGCTTTTGCGGCCAGCGCACTTTGCAGCACGCTCAGCGCCGGGATCAGGCGGTGGACGACTTCCTCGGCGCAGGCAATGTGCATTGCTGTCGGGAACGTGTCGTTGGAGGATTGGGACATGTTCACATGATCGTTCGGGTGAACCGGCTTCTTGGAGCCCTTCTCCCCGCCCAGAATCTCGATGGAGCGGTTGGAGATCACCTCATTGGCGTTCATGTTGGATTGCGTGCCAGAGCCCGTCTGCCAGACGACCAACGGGAAATGCTCATTCAGCTTGCCGTCGATGACTTCCTCTGCGGCCTGGATGATCACTTTGCCCAGATCCGGATCCATCTTGCCGAGGTCCATGTTCGCTTCGGCGGCGGCCTTCTTGACGATGCCAAGGGCGCGAATGATCGGTTCAGGCTGTTTTTCCCAGCCAATCTTGAAATTGCCGAGGCTGCGCTGGGCCTGCGCGCCCCAATAGGCGTCATTGGAGACCTCAATCGGGCCCATTGTGTCGGTTTCGGTACGGGTATTGCTCATCTGATCTCTCCGCTTGGCGGTCATTAGCCGGGTCGCGCTGCGGTGTAGCATGCTGTAGAAGGACTGCAACACTGTGGCGATTGCCGCACCAGACACAGCCGGACCAGAATGAGGCCCATAAGGGACATGATCACCAGTTTCCTGCATATCGAAGTCGCCATCGCGCTCGTGATCGCCTTTGCGCTTGGCTATCTCGTACGCGGTACGGGGCACCAGAAATCGCACAGCCCGCCTCATCACAGCCCGGAAGAGATCGAGACGGCCCTCGCGCGCGTGCCGGAAACCAAATGGGCCGAGATCAATCAGGCCATTGAAGACCGGCACAAGCTGCACGCCATCAAACTTCTGCGTGACGCCTCAGGCCTCGGTCTGAGGGAGTCCAAGGAAGCCATCGAAGCGCACATGCAGTCACGCCACCGGATGCGCGGATGAACCTGGACTGGATTTCCGCTGGCAAGGTCCGCGCGCGCATCACGGATGAGGGCGCGCTGGAAGTGCGTTGCACCGGCCTCACCACGCAGACGAAATACTACAAGACGCTGCTGAAGGAATTTTTCCGCAAGGAGTTCCCGCCCCTACGGCCCGGCTATGGCGACTATTCCGTTCACATCATGATGGAATATACCGGGGATGCCCCCTGGATGGATCTCGACAATCTGGCAAAGGCCCTGCTCGACAGTCTGACCGGCAATGTGTTCGAGGATGACCATCAGGTGGCCCGCCTGCTGGTGGAGCGTCGCGTGGGCGAGCGCGAAGGCATCTGGCTGAAGGCCGAAGCCATGGACTAGAGGCCGCACCAGGACGCCTAGAACGGGTTTAGCGTATAGCCTTCCTGCTGCAATTGCGCATGCACCGTCATCGCAGACAGCGCAATCTCGACGCCCGGCAACAGATCGCTCTGGCGGATGTCCTTGTACATTGCTGTCTGGCCGCACAGGATGATACGCACACGATGCTTATGCAGCGCAGCGATCAGCGGGGCATTGGCATTGCCCTCCACATCCAGCAGATCCTCTGCTGCTGGGCCATGGATAACAATGGCCAGCTTGATGTTCGATGCCGGGATGCCGACCGACTCATGCATGTTCAGAAACCGCGCAGCGCCTTCCAAGGTCCGGTTCAGCTTGCCGGGCTGCGCGGCGAGCGAAGTATCGAACGCCACCTTGAACACGCTGTCTTTTGACAAGCGCGTCGCGTCAGGCACCTGCGCAACCGGGCCATAGCCTTCAATGGCTGGCCCTGTCGTGAAATCCTCGGGCCCGGCAAGCGCCGGAAGGGCCAGCGCACAGGCGGCAAACAAGCAGGCAGAAAGGCGTGTCATCGGCAAGCTCCCATTGGTTTCAACTGAAACGGTAACGGGCCGACACACGCCTGTCGAGCAAACTCTCGCCGCCTAGGCCTCCAGCGCCCTCGCATGGTGCGCGATATGCTCGTCCATATAGGTGGCGATGAAATAATAGTCGTGCCCATAGCCATCGCGCATATTGTAATCCAGCCGCTGGCCATGCTTGCGGCAGGCTTCGGTAAAGATTTCCGGCTTCAATTCGCGCTCCAGGAAAGTATCCGCCGTGCCGGTATCGACCAGGATGGTCGCCTTGGTCTGGCGCTCCTTCACCAGTTCGGTCGCATCATATTGCTCCCAGGCGACTGAGGCATCGCCCAGATAGGCGGTAAAGGCCTTCTGGCCCCACGGCACCTGGCACGGGCTGGTGATCGGGCTGAAGGCGGAACAGCTTTTGTACACATCCGGATGCTTCAGGTGCAGCGTGATCGCGCCATGTCCGCCCATGGAGTGGCCGAAAATCCCCTGGCGGCTCATATCCGCCGCAGGGAAATGCTCTGCAATCACCTTGGGCAGCTCATCGGTGATGTACTGATCCATCTTGTAGTGCTTCGCCCAGGGCTCCTGCGTCGCGGTCAGGTAAAAGCCGGCGCCCTGCCCCAGATCATAACCCTCATCATCGGGCACATCCTCGCCGCGGGGGCTGGTATCCGGCGCGATGATCATGATGCCATGCTTGGAAGCAGCGCGTTGCAGGCCGGATTTCTCCATCACATTCGCCCAGCTGCAGGTCAGGCCGGACAAATACCACAGCACCGGTACCGTCTCCGGGTCTGCCTGTGGCGGCGTATAGACCGCAAAACGCATCGTGCAGTTCTGCAGCGCACTTTCATGATCATGCACAGACAGCGTACCGCCAAAGGATTGCCACGAAGAAACTTGCGTAAGAGTCATGTTATATCCTGAATCTAGGGGATTTGGTCTTAGCTTGATCTGGTCTGACTTGCACTGAAGCACAAGGGCGCGGCGTTCGCCAAGCTGCCACCGGGCGAGGCCGCAGGGACAGGACTTGCTTGCCGGCGGCCGCTGGCGCATCACATCATGAAAGAGAAACAGACAATACTCCGAGGAGGAAACGTGGCGGATTACATCCTGTATGGCGCAGAGGTCAGCTATTTCACCGGCAAGGCCCGGGCCTATTTCAGCTGGCGCGGCGTGCCTTTCCATGAGGAAGGCGCAACACAGGACGTCTATCGCGACATCATTCTGCCGCATGTCGGCTGGCCGGTCATACCGGTCATGAAAACGCCTGCGGGCGGTATTGTACAGGACACGGCCGAAATCATCGCTCATGTCGAAGCCGCCGAACAGGCAGAGCCCCCAGTCATGCCGCACGGACCCGTGCAGCGTTTCGTCAGCCAGCTGTTGCAGCTTTACGCCGATGAGTGGCTGGTCATTCCTGCGATGCACTATCGCTGGACCTATAATGAAGACTTTGCCTATCAGGAATTCGGCGCGCTTTCCGCGCCGGACCTGTCGAAGCCTGAACAATATGACGTCGGCCGCAAGAATGGCCAGCGCTTCAAGGGCGCCCTGCCCCCGCTCGGCGTGTCCGCCACCACGATTCCCGGCATCGAGAAAAGCTATGAAGCCTTTCTGAAGGAATTCTCCACGCATCTGGAAGTGCACCCCTATGCGCTGGGAAACCGCGCGAGCTTTGCTGACTTTGCTCTCTATGGCCCGCTATATGCGCACCTCTACCGCGACCCGGCCTCGGGTGAGATTATGCACCGCCTCGCCCCAAAAGTCGCCGACTGGGTAGAGCGTGTTCAGGCGGGCTCTCCCTCGACAGACGATCTTCCCACGGATGACAGTATCCCCGTCACCCTTACACCGATCCTTACGCGACAGATGCGGGAACAATTCCCCGCTTTGCTTCAAACGGCGCATTTTCTGCAAGACTGGGCGAAAGAGGCAGAGCCCGGGGCCTTCCTCCCGCGCGCCCTTGGCCAGATCGAGATCAATATCGAAAACAGTATCGGGCCAGCCGCCGCGCGCACCTTCCCACTATGGCGCCTGCAGGCCGTGCTGGACGCTTATGACGTGCTGGACGATGACGCCCGGGCACGCGCCGATGCCCTTCTGGGCCGGGTGGGGGGCGCCCCTCTGAAAGAATTTAAACTGCCCTTCCGCCTTACCCGCAAGCAGAACCGGCTGGCTCTCGCCTGAGGCGTCAGCCTGCCGCCCGTGGCCGGGGAAACGAAATCGCAAACCCGCCATGGATGAAGCCTTCATCAGGCGGATTATGCGGAGATCCCTCCTGCCGATAATATTCAAGGCTGGGGTACTGCGCGCAAATTTCGGCCTTCAGCGTCTCTGACAGAGTATACGCCATGTGCACAACCAACGCTTTGGACCATGGCGCAATGTCTGACACCTGATTGCCTTGCAGCATGGCGCGCTCTGCAACGTCTCGAATGGCAGCGGACTCAACAGACGAAAGCGACACATGATCCGCCATGGTCAGCCGACGCCATCAGTGGATGGTTGGGCAGTCGTCATCAAGGCTTGCATCCGCCTCCGCCTCTTCATCCGTATACGAGGTAAAATGCACATCATAACCGAAAGGTTCGTCCTTCATCGGCGCTTCCGGGTCTGTCACGAACACCTGCAACTCGCCATCCGGATGAAAGCCAAGGCGCGGGCCGATATCGGCAATCATCTCGGCGGCCTGCTCGGCATTGCGCGCCCACACTTTCATACCCATGATGCATGGGCCCGGCTCGGTGTCGAACTCATCATTGGCTTGCACGATGCGTCCATCGCACAGCAATGTATAATGTGTAAGGTCCGTCATCAGAGCAGACTCCTGGTACGTGTTTCAAATCACAACATACACGGCATGACGCATGCGCGAAACCATGTGCGCCACACAATCGCACCAGACTTGTTATAGAGCGCCTGCCGGTTACATACCGTATATATCTTTAGAATCAAAACCCTGGCTTGATCATGAAGTACACGAACGCCCTTACAGAACGCCTTGGCCTCACCGTGCCGATCATTCAAGCCCCCATGGCCGGCAGCGATTCCCCTGGCATGGTCGCCGCAGCCGGTGAAGCAGGCGCTCTGGGCTCGATGGGCTGTTCCTATATGGCCGCAGATCAGGTTCGCGACGCTACCAGCCAGGTGCGGACCGCCACAAATCGCGGCTTTAACGTGAATCTTTTCGCGCCCCTGCCGATCCCTGACCGACCCTCAGACCTGCATAACGCCCTGAACCTCGTTGCGCCATATCATGAAGCGCTGGGTCTTGCGCCGCCAGAGGCCCCACAGTCCGGCGGCTTCGATTTCGACAGCCAGGTCGAAGCCCTGCTCGATTCCGGTGCCAGCGTCTTCAGCTTTGCCTTTGGCGTCATGCCGCCAGAGGTGATTGCCGCCGCCAGGGATCGCGGCATGTTCATCATCGGCATGGCGACAACGGTGGAAGAGGCTGTCGCGCTGGAACAGGCCGGTGTGGATGCCGTGGTAGCGCAGGGCTCGGAATCCGGTGGCCACCGGGGCAGTTTCCTAGGAGACTTCACCGCCTCCATGGTCGGAACCATCGCGCTAGTGCCGCAAATGGTAGACGCTGTCAGCGTGCCCGTCATCGCCTCCGGCGGCATAGCGGACGGACGGGGCATTGCCGCTGCGCTCACCCTCGGTGCGAGTGCGGTGCAGATCGGAACAGCCTTCCTCGCCTGCGAAGAGGCCGGTATCCCGCAAGTCTACAAAGATACCCTGATTGGCGCGAGTCCATCACGCACGCGGATAACTCGTGCGTTCTCCGGCCGCCCTGCGCGCGGCATCATCAATGATTTCATGGAAGCCGCCGAGGCCGCCAACGCGCCGGACACACTTCTGCCCTTCCCCTACCAGAACGCTCTAACGCGACCCATGCGCAAGGCTGCGGCACAACAGGGCAAAGCGGAATATCTATCCCTATGGGCCGGACAAGGCGTTGGCCTGACCCGGCGTATGACGACCCAAGAGCTGATAGACGCTATGATGGCGGAAACCGAGGCAGCACTGGCGCGTGTCAGCGTGTAGCCGTTCACCAGTCCGGTGGATCTATGTCCAGAATGTCCGCGCGTCGGAAGGTCACCCCTGCTCCCCGTTCCAGCTGCGGCATGTCATCGGCATCGTCCACCACGCGGCCAATCAGCTGATCGCCGTCAACGGCGATCAGTTCGACACGCAGGATTTCCCAGTAATAGATACGCCCGCGCGGCCAGCCCTTGAAGGCGAGGCTCACGATATCGCCCGGCTTCAGCGCGGCAAGCCCCTCGGCGGAGGGCGGGTCCCACGTATCGGAGGGCTCCGGTTCACTCAGCGGGTCGACGACCCACCAGCGGCCGAAGCGGCGCCGGAATGCATCATAAAGGTCTTCCCTCCATGCCATTCCGGCGCCTTTCGTTCAGTTTAGCCGCGGCACATCGCGCAGATCTTGTTGCCGTCCGGATCGCGCAGATAAGCGAGGTACAGCTTCATGCCATTGCCTTCGCGCCAGCCCGGCGGGTCTTCGATGGCCTTGCCGCCTGCTTCTAGGCCCGCCTTGTGCCAGGCATCGGCCTGTTCCGGGTTCTCAGCCGCAAAGCCGATCGTGCCGCCATTGGCGAAGCTCGCCGGCTTGCCGTCAATCGGCTTTGTGACCAGGAAGGTGCCCCCATTGTGCAGATAGATCAGACGCCCCTTCGGATCCGTGATCGCCTCGCGGCCGCCCAGCGCCTTGAATGTGGCGTCATAGAATGTCTTCGAGCGGTCAATGTCATCCGACCCGACCATTACGTGACTGAACATGTTTACGTTTCCTCTTTTTTTGTTCGCGTTCACTTATAACTGACGCTCAATGTCGTACAGCCGTAAAATCCGCAATCCCCGCAGTCCCAGTCGACAATCACATTGGTGCCTTTGTAAACCAGTGAAACAGATTGAGACGGTGGATTGTCGGGCATCACATTAATATTCATTGTTTCGCCGTGAGATAGACACTGCTCGGAATATTCAGCGAATTCATTGATGGAAACATGATGGGTCATCGGCGCAATCGTCTTAACAAAAGAGCGATCTATTGCATCGGCGCATTCATCGCACTCAGTCTTCCAGCCAAGGGAATACATGCAGATGCGACCTTCTGAGCACCCGCCCTGAAACAGCCGCACATAGCGCTGATCCAGGTCAGACTCTGGCATGGCTTCGACCCATGTTCTGAGAGCGTCGCAATATGCCTCCTTCAGCGGTTCTGAGGTGCCATTTGAAGCACAGGCCGACACGAAGAGAATGAGCGATGAGAGAACAAGACGCATCAGGACTCCCCTACAGTTCCAATATCTTACTCTTGCGCATCAGCTCAAAGGCCTCAGTGAATCGGCCAGGTCTCATATTGCAACTGTGCACCCTGCATAACAGGCGGCAAGCTTGCATGGAGCGAGTAGTGGCGTGAACTTCGCGGCTGCTGGGTCCCGGCTCTCCCGCCGGACTTCCTACGGAATCCGGCCGGGATGACACAGTGGGTTCCTGTCATCCCGGAAAGCGCAAAGCGCTTATCCGGGATGCGAAGAGAGGGCCTAGTCGTACACTACCACGCTGCGGATGCTTTCGCCTGCGTGCATCAGGTCGAAGGCGTCGTTGATCTTGTCGAGCTTCATGACGTGCGTGATCATCGGGTCGATCTGGATCTTGCCGTTCATATACCAGTCGACGATCTTCGGCACGTCCGTGCGCCCTTTTGCGCCGCCAAAGGCCGTGCCGCGCCAGTTACGGCCCGTGACCAGCTGGAACGGCCGTGTGCTGATTTCCTTGCCGGCTTCCGCCACGCCGATGATCACAGACGTGCCCCACCCGCGATGGCAGCATTCCAGCGCCTGTCGCATCACATCCGTATTGCCCGTGCAGTCAAAGGAATAGTCCGCGCCACCGCCGGTCAGCTCCACAAGATGCGCCACGACGTCAGCGGTGTTCTTCGGATTGACGAAATGCGTCATGCCGAATTTCTCACCCCATTCCTTCTTGGAGTCATTGATGTCCACGCCGACAATCATGTCCGCGCCCGCCATCTTCGCGCCCTGGATCACGTTGAGGCCGATACCGCCAAGGCCGAAGACAACCACATTGTCCCCCACCTGAACCTTCGCCGTGTTGACCACAGCGCCCACGCCAGTCGTCACGCCGCAACCGACATAGCAGGCCTTGTCGAAGGGCGCGTCCTCGCGGATCTTCGCCACGGCGATCTCCGGCAGAACGGTAAAGTTCGAAAAGGTCGAGCAGCCCATATAGTGATAGATCGGCTGGCCCTTATAAGAGAAGCGCGTCGTGCCGTCGGGCATCAGGCCCTTGCCCTGCGTCGCGCGGATCGCGGTGCAGAGATTGGTCTTGCCCGAGAGACAGCTTTTGCACTGGCGGCATTCCGGCGTGTAGAGCGGGATCACATGATCGCCCGGCTTCACGCTGGTCACGCCCGCGCCCACTTCGCGCACGATACCTGCGCCTTCATGGCCCAGCACGCTGGGGAAAATGCCTTCACTGTCCAGCCCGTCCAGCGTGTAGGCATCGGTGTGACAGATGCCGGTCGCCATGATCTCGACCAGAACCTCGCCCTCCTTCGGGCCTTCCAGGTCCAGTTCGACGATTTCGAGCGGTTTCTTGGCCTCAAAGGCCACAGCGGCGCGTGTCTTCATAAGGGAACTCCATAATCTGTTGGTGCCATACTACTCTTGCGCCCACGGCGTTAAAGTGGGTAATTCGCAATTCATTGTTGCAAGGCAGGGATAATGCGGACGGATTGGGATGGAATTGAAGAATTCGTCGCTGTGGCGACCAATTTGGGCTTCAAGCCGGCGGCGCAAGCACTGAATGTCTCCACCTCCCATGTCAGCCGCGCGGTCACTCGGCTCGAAAATGCCATTGGCGCGCCCCTCTTCTACCGGACGACGCGCAAGGTATCGCTCACCGATACAGGTCGCACCGTTTTAGCCCATTGCCGCCAATTGATCCAATCACGGGACGAATTGTTCGCCGCTGTCGGCGGAGACAATGATCCCCAGGGTGAAATCAAGATCACCTGCTCCACCTTGCTGGGGGAGCGCTACATCTCTCCCATCGTGCGGCGCTTCTGTCAGGACTATCCCAAGGTCGAAGTCACGATGGACCTCTCAAACCGGCTGGTGGATCTGATCGCGGAAGGGTTTGACCTCGCCATCCGCACGGGCCGGCTTGAGGATTCCCGGCTGATCAGTTCTCGCGTCGCCACACGGCAATTTCTGGTCTGCACCTCCCCCGCCTATCTGGAAGCTCACGGCATGCCACAACGCCTGGATGACCTGAAGGCGCACAATTGCCTGATCGGCTCGTCCAGCAGCTGGCGCTTCAAGATCGGCAGCAAGCATGAAACCCTCCGCCCACGGGGAAAT
Source organism: Hyphomonas pacifica (assembly GCF_000682675.1). GTDB lineage: Bacteria > Pseudomonadota > Alphaproteobacteria > Caulobacterales > Hyphomonadaceae > Hyphomonas > Hyphomonas pacifica. Next base: position 97,024 of record NZ_AWFA01000034.1, read on the forward strand.
TGGCGCTGCAACTCCGCCGCCTCCGTTCTGGACGGCCTGCTCGCCGGCACTGGCATCGGCCAGCTGCCGCTCTTCTATGTGCTGCCCTATCTTCAAAGCGGCGCGCTGGTGGAATTATTTGAAGACTACCGCCCAGAGCCGGAACCGATCTGGGCCGTCTATCCCCAGGCCCGGCACCTGCAGCCCAAAGTCCATTTGCTGGTGGACCGCATCCGCGCGCAGCTTCAGCCCGGCTTTGAGGCGACGCCCCTGCACCAGTTGCAGCTCTGACCCGGCCAAGCGCCAATCAACTCATATGTTCGAAATGCGCATCAAACCGGCCCATACCGGTTTCCGTCACCTGTCCGTCAATCAGGTCGCAACGGGAAATGTCAAACTGCCCCTTCTCCACACGGATCATGTTGAAGGAAGGCGGCTCGGCTCTCAGCCGCGTGGACAATGTTCCGGAAGATACGGCCAGATAAGCGCCATTGGCGCGCTGGCGCAGCACAACGGAGGGCGTATGCACATGCCCTGTCAGCACCATCTGTATATGGCTCGCCGCCACCTTGTCACAGGCCCGCCTGCCCCGCCGCGTGCGCACCCGCAAAGGTGCATGGGGCAGAGACCGGAACGGATGGTGACAGGCCAGCAGCTTCACATCCGCCTTCTGCTCTCCGGCGCGCATGATCGCCTCATCCAGCTCTTCCAGATTGACGGAACCTTCAGCCCAGTTACGGCGCACCTGCCAGCCGCGCGCCGTATTCAAGCCCACCGCCACGATACCGTCCATCCGAACTTCATGCTGACAGTCTGCGAAATGACGCTTGAAACGCGCAAATGGGTCCAGCGCGCGACTCGCCAGGTCAAACATCGGCGTGTCATGATTTCCGGGCACGATCAGTTTCGGCATATCAAAGCCGGACAGCCACTCCGCCGCCGCATCAAACTCCCGCCTGCGGCCTCTCTGCGTCAGGTCTCCGCAGATGACCAACAGGTCGGGCGCTTGCGCCTTGATATAGGCTTCACACCGGGCAATGGCGTCGGCGTCTTCTGAGCCGAAGTGAATGTCTGAAAGTTGGGCAATCCGGGTCATGAAGACATGTCAGGTACAAAGATTCGGGCCGCTGCATCGATCCTGCGAAACCGGACAGGCGGCTCCATCTCTGTCAGTTCCCCATCCAGAGTCAGACTGATCAGGCGCTTATTGGTCACAGAGACATCCACCTCGGGCAGATTGCGTACGTCGACACTTTCGGCATCGCGCCAGCCGGCGCTCAGCATCTGAAATCCGGTCTTGGCCAGATCAATCAGATTGGCAGGATTGATCGTAGCGACCTCCAGCATGCCAAGCGTGTCCGCATTGATGTTCACCGTCACGGCCGTGGCCTTCTCATGTGGCTTACCTGGCTCGCCCCATTCGATGTTGGATTCGAGGGACAGCGCGGAATCATCATGCACGATCTGGGCGGCCTCCAGAATATGGCCTTCCCGCAAGGCTTCGCGGGACTGGGTCAGGCGCGTCATGTCGCCAATCATCGCGGCAACGAAAAAGCGGTCTCCGCCGACAATTTCGCCGCACGACATGGTCCTGATCTCGCCGCCCTCAAGAGCGCGGTCCAGAATTTCGCTCCAGTCGTCAGTCTCGCCAATTGCGCGATGCGGCAGCATGTTCATCGTCCCCCCCGGCAAAGGTAGTACGGCTGGCCCGTCCGGCCCGGCATGTGACAGGGCGCAGGCAATCGTTCCATCCCCGCCCCACACAATCAACACATCAGGCTTGTCAGCCAGAGCGGCCTTCACAATTTCTCGAATATCCCCTTCCCCGGCCTCATGTATCTTAGCCTCATCCGGCAGGTCGGAGAGTTTCTCGCGTACGAGAGCAGCCGCATCCGCAGGGGTGCTTCCAGAGAGAGGGTTGATCACACAGGACACGCGGCCAAGCCGGGTCAAAGGCTTTGTTGTTGTCATTTTTCCTAAACGCGAAACCCCGCATCAGGTTCCTGCTCAACTGCAGTTGGGCCCACACCCGTAAAGATTCACCGGGCAAGGCGGAAATGATGCGCCAGCGTCGTCAGATAGGTATGCACACGGGCGCTGACTTCTCCCTTCGAAACGACCGCCTCAAGCGCCCCCAGCGTCCAGCCAGCTGCCGGCACCAGGTCGCCGCGTAGCGCCTCAAGCGTCACGCGCTCATCTGTGGTCAGCGGCATCTGCCCGGCCCGATCCAGCAGTACCAGCAAGTCATGCACCTGCCGCATCGCCAGAAAGGCCCGCGACATCGGCGCCATCAGGCTGGCATCGTCGCGCCATGACCGGCCACCGAACATATCCTGCGTCACGGCCTGGCCTGCGCCATGGCAGTCATAGCTGATGCAGCCCGCATAGCCCTCTTCCAGGCGACGCGCATGAATGGCGCAGCGATTGTCCGCGCAGAGGTGCTGGCAGGGCGTATTGGCCGGCTTGGCGTGGCCAAATTCCGGCGACGGGTCGAATGGTGGGGCGACACAGCATAATCCGGCGCACCGGGCGCAATCGGCTTTCAGGGCGGGCTGGGGCATGTCTGTCCGTCTGATCTAGCGAAGGGTGCGGAAAAGTCTCCGGCTTAGGCGATCCTTCCTCCCCTCACAACCGGTCCACGCACGCCGGATCGCGTTGGGGGCTCCCACCCTGCGAAATAATGTCTATATGTGCGCGATGACTGATTCTGCAGGTACCCAATCCTTTTCCGTTGCCATTGCTGGCGTAGCAGGCCGCATGGGCCGGCAACTCGTCGGCGCGGCGCTCGATTCCGGCCTTGATGTCACCGGCGGCAGTGAAGCCCCGGCCTCTGAGCATCTCGGCAGCGACATTGGCGAACTGGCAGGCCGCCGCCTGCTTCACCTGAAACCCGCGACAGACCCGGTCTCTGCTGCAGGCAATGCCGATGTCTGGATTGATTTCACCCGCCCTGCCGCGACACTCGCCGCGCTGGACTCTCTGAAACATACCCGCGTCCGCGCCGCCATAATCGGCACGACGGGCTTCACCCCGGCAGAAGAGGCAGAAATCGCCCGCGCCGCGAATGGCCTGGCCATCGTCAAGGCGGGCAATTTCTCGGTCGGCGTCAATCTGCTTCAGGCCCTGACCCGCATGGCCGCAGAACGCCTCGGCCCGGACTGGGATATCGAGATCTACGAAACTCACCACCGCCGCAAGGTGGACGCGCCCTCCGGCACGGCGCTGATGCTGGGCGAGGCCGCCGCTGAAGGCCGGGGCAAGCCGCTGTCAGAGCTGCGCGCGCCTCCCTATGATGGCCCGGATGCCAAGCGCCGCGCAGGCAATATCGGCTTTGCTGTGCGCCGCACTGGCGGGGTAATCGGAGATCATGAAGTCAGTTTTGGCTCCGATATGGAGCTGCTGACCCTCAGCCACACAGCGCTGGATCGCGCCGTTTTTGCGCATGGTGCGCTCAGCGCTGCTGCGTGGGCCGTTCAACAGGACCCGGGCCTGTACAATATGAACGATGTGCTGGGTCTTTCCGGCAACTAGGGCCATTCCTCGCATGCCCAGCAGATGAATCAGGGTTGACGCCCCCGCGTGCAATGGCAGCATGACAAGTTCGTTATGTTTTTGCCACAGGATGGGCGATGATCGGTATAGTAGTAGTCAGCCACGGAAAGCTCGCGCGCGAACTGGTCGCCGCCACAGAGCATGTGGTTGGGGAGCAAGAGCGCTTCCGCTCGATCTCGATTGAGGTCGAAGATGATATTGAGGCCCGCCGGGATCAGATCCGCGAAACGGCCAAATCCTGCGATACCGGCAAGGGCGTTATCATCCTGACAGACATGTTTGGCGGCACACCGTCCAATCTGGCCATGTCGGTGATGAGCGCTGGCCATATCGAAGTCCTCTCCGGCGTGAATCTGCCCATGCTGATCAAGCTGGCCGAAGTGCGCGGAGAGCTTGGCCTGAAGGACGCGGCCAAGATCGCCGCCGAGGCCGGCCGCAAATATATCAACATCGCGTCTGAATTGCTGGCGAAGTCCAGCTGATGACAGATACGCAGACCACCGCCAGCCAGCGCGCCACCATTGTCAACCGGAAGGGCCTGCATGCCAGGGCATCCGCCAAACTGTCGCGTCTGGCCGGGGAGTTCGACTCCCGCATCATCGTCACCCATGAGGGCGAAACGGCCGATGCCCGCTCAATCATGGACCTGATGATGCTGGTGGCACATACGGGCTGCGAAGTGGACATTCGCGCAGAGGGCCCGGACGCCGCAGAGGCGGTCACCGCCATCGCCAGCCTGATCGCCGAAGGCTTCGGCGAACAGGGCGACGCCGACGCGCTTTGCTGAAGCCGCCCCTTCCAACGCGCCCAAATCATCCCTATATTGGTCATGTCTTCGGACTATGGCGATAAACGCGCGTGTAATAAGCGGTTCGGACCCGGGGGCGGTACCCGGCGGCTCCACCAAAAGCAGGTTCAGGCGGATTCACCTACGCCTGTTTCTGACGGGGCCGAAATAGGATCGACGGACGTGTAAAGACGATGCCTTCGCCGGATTGGGCCCCCTCAGAAGCCCATATCACATAGTTGCAAACGACAACTTTGCTGAAGGTGAACTGCTCGCAGCGTAAGCTGTGCGCGGATTACCGCTTTAACTCCTAGGGATTCAGCTCTCTAGGCGGGGCCCGGAGGCGCCTGGCAACAGAAGCCTCCACCTTATCCCTCTCCCCACAATTTCCGGACAATCTCGCGGGCGCAACTAGCCTCTCGCGCTGAGACCCGTTAGCCTTTGGGCCAAGCAAAGGGGGTTCACCATGAAACGTATAGTTCTGGCAGCTATATCGGCGCTGCTTCTGGCGGCCTGCTCAGCTGAGCCCCCTGCGCCAGACAGGAGAGACCGCTCCATGCCGAAACAGGATACGCCCACCACGCCCGCCTATGCCGCCAGCGGCTTGACGGCCAAGCCCCTGCCCGAACTGGCCGAAGCTCTGAAGGCGGGTGACATCAGCGCCGAAGCGCTCACCCTGGCCTATATCGAACGCATTCAGGCCGTCGATCAGTCCGGCCCGACACTGCAGGCCGTGCTCAGCCTGAACCCGGATGCCATGGCACAGGCCCGCGCTTTGGATGCCAAGCTGATGGCCGGGGAACCGGTCGGCCTGCTGCACGGCGTGCCGATCCTTGTGAAAGACAATATCGAGACACGGGACCAGATGCCGACCACGGCCGGCTCGCTCGCGCTGGAAAGCAATTTCAGTGAGCGCGATGCGCCCCTGATTGCGGCCTTGCGCGCCGAGGGCGCGATCATCCTTGGCAAGACCAATTTGAGCGAATGGGCGAATTTCCGCTCCAACACATCCATGAGCGGCTGGTCAGCCCTCGGCGGACAAGTGCGCAATCCGCACATGCTGGACCGCAATCCCTGTGGGTCCAGCTCCGGCTCGGGCGTTGCGGCGGCAGCGTCGCTGGCGGCTGGCACGATCGGCACGGAGACCAATGGCTCGATCATTTGTCCCTCTACGGTCAATGGAGTCGTCGGGTTCAAGCCAACGGTCGGCCTTGTCTCACAGGAATATATCGTGCCGATCTCTTCATCGCAGGACACGGCCGGACCGATCACGAAGACCGTGGAAGGCGCCGCCCTGATGCTCACCGCCATGGCCACCGGCGAAGCAAAGACAGACTATGTCGCAGCCCTCGACATGCAGGCTCTGCAAGGCAGGCGCATCGGTGTTCTACGGGATGCCGAAGGCGACAATCCGCACATCCGCGCCCTGTTCGAAGATGCCCTGAGCGAGATGGAAAAATCTGGCGCAACCCTGGTCGACATCAAGGGCCCTGACATGCCAGGAGAGTTCTGGAGCAAGTCCTACACTGTGCTGCTTTACGAATTCAAGGCTACGCTGAACGCCTATCTCGCGACCACACCGAACACTGTGACCCACCGCACGCTGAAGGATATCATCGCCTTCAATACGGAAAATGCCGTCACCGAACTCGCCCTGTTCGACCAGAGCATTTTTGAGGCCGCAGAGGCGAAAGGCGGGCTCGCTTCAGAAGACTATATCGCCGCGCGCGATTTCGTTCAGTCCGCGACCCGGGAAAACGGCATTGACCGAATGCTGGTCGAAAACAATGTCGACGCGCTGGTTGCCCCAAGCGGCCCCTTTGCCCCGCGCGTGGACCCGGTGAATGGCGATGTCTGGCCGGACTGGCCGGGCGCGGGCTCAATGGCGGCGGTGGCCGGCTATCCACACCTCACGGTTCCCATGGGCACATATCGCGGCATGCCGGTAGGCATATCCTTTATCGGCGGCAAGGATCAGGACGCCAAGATCCTCTCCCTCGGCTATGCCTATGAACAGCTCAGCCAGAAACGCCCGGAACCGCAATATTATCAGACCGCAGAAGACCTGCCCGAAATCTCCACAGCCATGAACCGGCACTGACCGACTAAGCTGACGGCCCACACCTGGCCCGCCTTCGCGCGGGTCACAATTAGAGGAGGATTGTGCCCTTGCCGTCCTTTTCCAGCGCGCGGATATAGGACGGGTATTCCCGCATCTGTGTCAGGAAACGATGGGCATTCGGATAGCGCTCCGCATCCATCCCCGCACGGTGCGCGCACAGTTCCATGGAATAGCCCATCACGATGTCCGCCGCCGTCAGACTGTCTCCGGCGAACCATTTGTGCTCCCCAAGCGCGCGCTCGATTTCGCTCATCAGGGCCTTCAGGCGCGGTCCAAAAAAGGCCTTGTCCAGCCCGCCGACCATCATCTTCGCCGCCGGCTTCAGAAAAAAGGGCGCACGCCCCGTCATCGCCATCATGACAAATTTGTTGGTCAGCAAGGGCTGCAAACTGCCTTGAGACGTGTGGAACCAGAACAGATAACGCGACCGGTCCGGCGTGCCCGGTGCGGGGCGCAGGCGGCCATCATCATGCTTGTCACAGATATAGTCGACAATGGCATTGGTCTCGGCCAGGTTCAGCCCGTCATCGGAAATACACGGTGCCGTGCCCAGCGGAGAGATGGCCTTGTACTCTGCCGGGGCCAGCCGCGTCTGAGGATCGCGGTCATACAGCTTCACTTCATACGGCACGCTCAATTCCTCCAGCAGCCACAGAATGCGAATGGACTGGGATTTCTCCAGATGGTGCAGCGTGATCATGTGTTTCCCCTCATCAAACAGGCGCTAGTCAGCAAATTAGGGCAGCCCTGCACCGCCGCCCAGCCTGTCGCGGGGGAAAAGCCGCAAATAATGTCAAATCCTGCACCTTTCGACGCAGCCTGCGCGCCGCACCTTCACATTCACGCAACAATCGGCCTTTACCGGAAAACAGACTCTTTGCCATCGGGATGAGACCTTATGAGACACCCCCTTCGCCTGATCCTGGCTGCGGCCAGCCTGCTGCTTGCCGCCACCTGCGCCACCCAGCCAAAACAAGCTTCCCTTGCCCCGCAGGACCAGCCGCGCGTGCTGATGATCGGCCTGGATGGCCTGCGCGCAGACTTGCCTGGCCGTTCCGACGCGCCAAACCTTAAGGCGCTTGCGGCGCGCGGTGTGCAGGCCGAAGCGATGTATCCCGTCATGCCCAGCAAGACCTTTGTGAATTTCTACTCCCTCGCAACGGGGCTCTATCCCGAACATCACGGCATGGTGGCCAACGCCCCCTATGACCGCGAACTGGACGAGACCTTCACCAATGATACAGGCCCGCAGGACAGCCGCTGGTGGGGCGGAGAGCCGATCTGGATCACCGCCGAAAAGCACGGCCTGAAGACAGCCATCATGTTCTGGCTCGGCTCCGAAGCAGAGATTGAGGGCATGCATGCCAGCCGCTGGAGCCCCTATGAACATGAAAAACCTTATCAGGAGCGCGTCGACGAAGTGCTTTCCTGGTTTGATGGAGACCCGGCAGACTGGCCCCGTTTCGCCGCCGTCTATTTTGACCGGGTCGACACCGCCGCCCACTATTTCGGTCCGGACTCACCCGAAGCGGCAGAGGCCGTGAAGGAAGTAGACGGCTATGTTGGCCAACTGGTCGACGGCCTGAAAGCGCGCGGCCTGCTCGATACCACCACCATCATCGTGGTCGCAGATCATGGCATGTCGCTCGCCACGGAAGACAAGGTGATCGACATTGGCGCGATGCTGGATATGGACGCCCTGATCATTCCGCAATTCAGCGGCAAATATGGCGGCTCGCCCCAGCCTTTCATTCAGGTCTATGGCGATGAAGCCGCCATCGAAACGACCTACCAGCAGCTGAAAGACTTCAGCCCGCACATCAAGGCATGGAAGCGCGGTGAAATGCCGGACTATTACCATTTCGATCACCCGACCCGCGGGCCGGACCTGTTCGTTCTGGCTGAGCCGGGCTGGAACGTCCGTGCCGTGAAGTTTGGCAGCGGCGGCATGTTCATGAAGGGCGTGCACGGCTATGACAATCACGCGCCGGATATGGCTGCCACCTTCATTGGCGCCGGTCCGATCTTTCCGAAAGGCGAGATCGCCAGGCCCTTCGAGAATGTGAATGTCTACATGATGGCTGCCTGTGCCCTCGGCATTCCCCCTGCCCCAACGGATGGAGACCCGACCGTCGTCGCAGAGATTACCGGCAATCGCTGTCCGGCGAAATAACGTCAGCCCATGCAGTGTGCAGAACGCAGGCTCAGGCCGCGTCCAGCTCCGCGCGTACATTCAGATGGTCTGAACAGATCTCGGTCCCGTGATGGTAATGGCTCAAATCCAGCGCGGGGCCGGTCAGGATATGGTCATAGGCCTGCTGCGGCTTCCAGGCCGGATAGGTCGGCACGGCCTGATGGGTCAGTTCTGTCCGCATACGGCCCAGAAACCCTTCAATGGCGCTGGCATGCAGGCCGCAATTGAAATCTCCCATCACGACCCAGCGGCCATGACGGGGTAGATTATCTGCAATGAAGTCCAGCTGGCGTTCCTGGTCCTTGCGCCCAAGGCTGAGGTGCACGCACACCACATCAAAGCTGATCTCGGCCTCCACGGTCGCAATCAGACAGCCCCGCCCCGGCACACGGCCCGGCAATTTCAAATCGCGTATGTCCTGCAGCGGATAGTGGCTGAGAATGGCATTGCCATGGCGCGAGATACCCCGCACCACCCGATTTTCCTGAATCGCCAGATGCTCATGCTCTGACAATTCGGCAATCGCATTCGCCTGACAGCGATAGCCTGCGCGGCGCCCGCCCAGATCCACTTCCTGTAGACAGACAATGTCTGTGGAACGGATCGTCTCGGCGATGGTTTCCAGTATGCTCGCCTTGGATCTGGTATGGAAAACCTGCCGATGCGCGCGCGTCAGATACTGGGAATAGCCAGCGGTCGCGATCGCAGCCTGAATGTTCCAGGTCATCAGTTTCAAGGGCGCGGGCTTCCTTTGGCAGTTCGGGCAAGTCAGGGTAAGGGCACAGAGTTGCGTACTATTGGGGTGAACACATGATTCCGCTGCTGAGTTCCATACCCTTCCTGGTTCACTTCACGCTGTCGGTTCTGGCAGCGATCCGCCTGCTTTACCGCAAACGCGCCGTGAACACGACCCTGGCCTGGCTGTTCCTGCTGTTCGGCCTGCCGATCATCGGCGTCGTGCTTTACCTGCTGTTCGGCGATCACCGCCTTGGCCGCCGCCGGATGCAGATGGGCGAACGTCTGCGCAGCTTCTTCCTGCGTGTCTTCAATATCGAGGAAGCGACCGTGCCACTGAACGCTGCCGGCTCGCCCCGCTATGAGGGTCTGGCGCGCGCCATTCAGGCCGATACCGGCTTCCCCGTCCTGCCCGGTTTCGGAACGCACTTCTTCACTGATGCCGGCGCGCTCTATAAGTCCATGCAGGCAGACATTGATGCCGCTGAGGACAGCGTGTTCCTGGAATTCTACATTCTGGACCCGTCCGGCCGCGTGGCCGATGTGCTCTCCGCTGTGGAGCGAGCCGCAAAGCGCGGTGTGGAGTGCCGCATCCTGGCCGATGATTTCGGCTCGAAAGCCTTTTTCCGCTCTGTCTGGCCGCACAATCTGGAGCGCGCCGGCGTGCACATCGTGCGCTCCCTGCCGGTCAATTTGCTAACCTCCTTCTCCCGCCGGTCAGACCTGCGCAATCACCGCAAGATTCTGGTCTGCGACCAGAGCGCCGCCTATGTCGGCAGCTACAACCTCGCAGACCCAAAACTGTTCAAGACCGATCGCGGGGTTGGCCAGTGGATCGACATGATGATGCGCGTCGAAGGGCCGGTCGTGGATGCCATCACGTCAGTCTTCCTGTCAGACTTCCTGTTCGACAGTGTCGGCCATGCAAATATCGGCCGCGCAGACCTGAACGCCTTGCCGATCGAAGCGCGCGAAAACACGCATGAAGGTACGTCGGTCAGCATGCAGGTGCTGCCGTCGGGCCCGGAAATGCGCAATCCCACAATCTATGAAGTGCTGGTCGCGATCATTTACAGCGCGCAGGAGAGGCTGCGTATCGTCTCCCCTTATTTCATCCCGGACCCGGCCGTACAGCTGGCCCTCGTCTCAGCCGCCAAGCGCGGCGTGGATGTTGAGGTCATCGTGCCCGAACGGCTCGACTCCCGCCTCGCCCAGTTTGCCAGCCAGTCCGCCTACCGCGAATTGCTGCAGGCGGGCGTGCGCCTGATCCGCTATCGCGGCGGGCTGCTGCATACAAAGATTGTCCTCGCGGATGACGAGATCGCCCTGTTCGGCACACTGAATGTCGACATGCGCAGCTTCTATCTCAATCTGGAGCTGACGCTGGTCATCTACGATTCCGCCACCAGCGCCACACTCTGGCAGGAGACCGACAGCTATCTGCCGGACAGTCAGCCGCTGGACCTTGGCACCTGGGAGAAACGTCCGGAATGGCACAAGCTGACGGAGAATATTCTCCGCCTCGCCAGCCCCATTCTCTAAAGCCTGATTTCACGCCCCTCGGCAGCGGATCTATAGATTGCCTCCATCAGGCGCACATCGCGCAGGCCCATCTCGCCGGGCGTCAGAATGGTCGTCCCCTCCCGTACGGCCTGCCCGAAATGATCGCACATGCGTGCAAATTGCACATTCGGGTCACCCGGAACCAGGTCTTCCGACACGCCATTACGGGTCAGGGTCATCTTCTGCCCGTCATAGCTCGTCGCCGGGCTCATATGCAGCGTGCCGGTCTCGCCCTCAACATGGATCATATTCTTGCTGTCCGGGGCATTGTAGGATGTTGCCAGCTGCGTCAACGCCCCGGACGGGAAGGTCAGTTCCGCCGTCACGGTGGAAAATATCTGCTCGAAGCGCGGATCATTGGCCGGCTTCTTCGTCGCCGCCTTCAGGCTGACCGGCATCTCTCCCGTCAGGTACAGTGCCGCCTGCAGCGAATACAGGCCATAATCCTCCAGCGGGCCGCCCCCGGCCAGGGCGCGCACAACGCGCCAGTTCTCTGACACATTTGTCGGCCCCATCATATACTGGTGCGCCGTGTCGATCATCCGTATCGGGCCAATTGCGCCGTCCCGCATCAACTCCATGGCGCGCAGATTGAACGGCTCGAAATGACAACGATAGCCGATCATCAACTTCTTGCCGGCCGCTTCAGACGCTGCGATCATCCGCTCGCACTCTTCAGACGACAGCGCCATCGGCTTCTCGCACATCACATGCTTGCCCGCGGCAAAGGCCTTTTCGGTCCACTCCGCATGCAGGCCCGTTGGCAGCACGATATAGACCGCCTCGATGCGGTCATCCCCGGCAATCTGATCAAAATTGTCATAGGAATAGATCGCGTCTTCCGGCAGGCCATAGGCGGCGGCCACTTTCGCGGCCTTGTCCGGATTGCCTGACACGACTGCCGCGACATGGCAGCGGTCAGAGGCGGCCAGCGCCGGCATCACCTTGCCAATGGCATAGCCACCCAGCGCCACGACGGCGACGCCGACACTGCCCTCTTTCGGGGCGGGTGGAGGACTATCTGGCAGTTCGCCCCAATCCGGCCATGGCCGACCTATGGCCTTGGCGGGAAGCGCCGCGCCTTCGGCCGTCGCACACCCGGCCACCCAGGGCGCAGCAGCAAGGCCTGCCCCGGTCATGACCATGAAATGCCTGCGTGACTGAATGAAATGCATCATGTCTTTCCTCCCGGATGCGCTGATTTTTTGTTAGCGCTATCTCTAGGCAGAAAAACCCAGTCCGCCACAGCGGTCAAGAAAAAAGCCGGAACGCAGCCCGAACGGCACGCCCCGGCTTCTTGCAGGCCGTCGCCTAATTGATTTTGTTCAGCTCATCGCCCAGCACATCCATCAGTTCGGGATGCTCGGTCTGGATGCGCATGATCTCTTTCATCATGCGGCCTTGCACTTCGGCCAGTTCGCCAGCCCGGCTGGCCAGAACCTGCATCGCCTTCGTGCTGCCTGCCTCATTGTCCAGCTCTTCCTGCATGGCGTTGAGACCTTCGGCGGCCTTGTTAAGTGTCTTGGCGGCTTTTTCGGCGCTCTTTTTGTCTTTCACCGTTTCCAGCGCGTCAGCGATACGTGTCATCTCGTTGACATAGGCCTCGCCAATATCCTTGGCAGAAGATTTGGCCGTGATGTCTGTGCCGGTCTTGCCCTTCACATCATTCTGGCCACAGCCGGTCAGCATCAGCGCGGTTGCGAGCCCTGCGGCCGCGAAAATTCCTGTTTTCATGAGGATGTCCCCTTTGTCTTGCCTTAAGAATCTGCGCCACTTAACCTGCCGCATGCGGCAATACTATGACACGGCCTTTACCTTAGCTATAACGCGCTTCCACCTCAGAACCGGACGTGCCCCCCGTCACCGCCTTCAGGCTCGCCTCCAGATCGGAGAGATAATCCTCCACCACATCGGCATGTTTGGGCGAGAGCATCAGGTGTAGACTCGGCGGTTCCTTCGTCACAGACGTGAACCAGCCGCGCCGGTAAATCTCGCCATACACCGCGAAGGCGTGGGCATCCGGATGGTAAAAGGCCATCAGGCCCAGCATCGGATTGCCGACAATTTCAAAGCCGAGGCGCTTCACCCCCTCTTCCATCCGCTCACGCGTCGCGCAGACTTGCCCCTGCAGGCGCTTGTAGCCTTCCACGCCCAGCGTGTTCATCACGCCCCACGCAGCAGAGATCGCCCCGCCCGGCCGTGTGCCCGCCAGCGTCGGCGTCTTCATTGGCGCGCCGCTCCAGCCCGCCATGTCGAACGGCATGTGCTGGTACAGCTCCTCCGAGCGGAACAGCACGGTCGAGGCGCCCTTCGCGCAATAGCCATATTTGTGCAGGTCGGCGCTCATCGAATGGACAGCCGGCACCTCGAAATCGAAAGGCGGCACCGGCACGCCATTCATCCGCGCGAACGGCGCAAAGTATCCGCCGACACAGGCATCGACATGCAGCCAGACATCCTTCTTGGCGGCCACCTCGCCCAGTTCCTCGATCGGGTCGATGATGCCATGTGGGAAGTTCGGCGCAGAGCCGACCATCATCACCGTCGCCTCGTCCACGGCCTCACCCATCGCATCGGGGTCGGCTTCATAGCTGCCATCTGTCTTTAGCGGCACGCGGCGGACCTCGATGTCCATCAGATGCGCCGCCTTGTCGAAGGCCAGATGCGCCGATTGCGCCAGCACGACATTTTGACCCTCGCGCGGCTTGCCGAGGCTGCGGGCATAATCGCGGGCCGTCTTCATCGCCATGGTGATCGAATCCGTGCCGCCCGACGTCATCGCCCCGGTCGCCCCCTCCGGCCCATGCAGCAGGGAGAGACCCATACCGATGACCTCCTTTTCCATCTGTGCGAGACTCGGGAAAGCCAGCGGCCCGAGGCCATTCTCTGCCATGTACAGCCCATAGGCCTCATGCTGGACGGCCGAAATCTCCGGCCCCGCATTGAAGACATAAACCGCCGTCTTCCCGTCACGCCATTGGGCGTCCCCGCCGCCGCGCTGGACCATCTCGGCACGCACCTCGCGCCAGTCGCGTCCCTTTTCCGGCATCCTGATCATGTGACCTCCTCCCGCTCGCGTATATTTTTGTGCACAAAGCTGGGGATAGCCTAGGCTACAGCCCGCAGGCTGACCAGCCTTGCCGTTGCCAAATAGCCCCTGTGAAACAAGGGACGGATTCCTTAACGCCGCTATCATCCGCATCATGGCTGGCGCACGCGAGCCATTATTTTTTCCTCGCCCATTGTGCGAAGGCCGTTGCGGGTCCGGCCGTGCGGGCTTACTGTAGGGCCATAGCGACGAATATTAACGAACCGGGGAAACTGCGCGCCTATGACGGACTATATCGGCTACGAAGCGCTCACCCAGGCAGCCATGCGCGGCGTTGTGCGCGAGGCGCTGAAGCAGGGCCGCAGCAGCGGCGGCCTGCCGGGAGAGCATCACTTCTATCTCACCTTCCGCACCAAAGCGCCGGGCGTAAAGATTGCCGACTATCTGGTCGAGCGCTTTCCGGAAGACATGACCATTGTCATCCAGCACCAGTATTGGGATCTGGAAGTGCATGACGGCCATTTCGAAATCATCCTGAAATTCTCCGGCGTGCCCCAGCACCTGTTCATCCCCTATTCGGCGATCACGCGCTTTGTGGACCCGTCCGTAAATTTCGGCCTTACGTTTGAATCCGCAAACAAGGATGACACCGTCATCTCTCCTGCTGCTGAGGTTGAAGCCCAGCAACAGGCCGCCGATTCCGACGAAGAGACACCGGGCACGGTCGTCAATCTGGACGCCTTCCGTCGCAAGTAACGGGGCCGCCACATGTCAGACACGGAAAAGCCACGGGTCTCGGACGCCGAGATGCTCGCGCGCTTTCAGAACTCCAAGAAGCGTCCGCCCTGTTCGGATACGCTGGGCATGAGTCTGGCCGAGGTAGAGCAGGGCAAAATGCGCATACGGATGGATTTTGACGTCTCCCCCAGCTTCGCCAACCCCACCGGCGCGGTACAGGGCGGATTCATCTCCGCCATGCTGGATGAAGCGATGAGTACCTGCGTCATCATCGCCTCCAATATCACGATGACCGCGCCGACCCTGGAGATGAAGACCAGCTTCCTGCGCCGTCTGATGCCCGGCAAGGCCAGTGTCGAGGCCCGCATCCTGCGCCTCGGCAAGTCTGCCGCCTTCATGGAAGCTGAATGTTTTGACCCGGATGGCAAGCTGGTCGCCAAGGCCACCGCGACGGCCATCCCGATGCTGTTCAAAAGGCTCAGTTGATGAGTTTCGACAAACGCGCCTTCTGGCTCGACATGCTGACCAAAAGGGAGCTGCCGAAAGCTGCCGCCTTTGTCGGCTTCGAACTGATCGAGTTCAACGAGGACGAAGCCTGGATCGAGGCCGCCTTCTTCCTGCCGCCCGAAGCCACCAATCCCGGCGGCGACGCACAGGGCGGCTTTATCTCCGCCATGCTGGACGAGGTGATGAGCATTGCCGGCTCCATCGCGCAGGATGGCCCGGCCATGGCCCCCACCCTGCAGATGACGACCTCCTATATCCGCCCTGTTCCGGTGGGCGTGCGCCTGATCGGGCGCGGCGAATGCGTGCGGCGCGGCCGCTCCGGCATCTTCACGCGCGGCGAGCTGACCAGCGAAGACGGCAAACTCCTCGCCCAGGCCACTGCCAGCTGCATCCCCCGCCCAATGGATTGGTAAGGCTTTCCAGGGCTGAATCGCGCCTGTGCCATAAACATGGCGCTCATCCCGAAAACGTGTCATAGGGCGCGGGAACACTCCTGCGCCGCGCGTCTGCTACGCGCCTGCGCCCCAGAAAGCCCTATACATGACGACTGCCCCTTCCATCCCGTCGGCGCTCGCCGAGGCCCTTGCCGAGCGTGGCTATGACACGCTTACCCAGGTCCAGACCGCCGTAATCCAGCCAGACCTCGCCGGAAAGGATCTGCTTGTTTCAGCGCAGACAGGCTCCGGCAAGACGGTCGGCTTTGGCCTGGCCATGGCAGACGATCTTTTCGAAGGCGCTGACCGGTTTGCCCCGGCTGAGGCGCCGCTCGCCATCATCGTCGCCCCGACCCGCGAACTGGCCCAGCAGGTCGCCCGCGAACTGCAATGGCTTTACGGCCCCTCCGGCGCGCGCCTGGCCACCTGTGTCGGCGGCATGGACATGCGCGATGAACGCCGCGCGCTTGGCCGCGGGGCCCACATCGTTGTCGGCACGCCGGGACGCCTCGCAGACCATATCCGCCGCGGCTCGCTCGACACGTCCGGCATCCGCGTCGTCGTACTGGACGAGGCCGACGAGATGCTCGACATGGGCTTCCGCGAGGAGCTGGAATTCATTCTTCAGGGTACGCCCGAAACGCGCCGCACCCTGATGTTCTCCGCCACAGTGCCGAAAGGCATCGCTGCCCTGGCTGGCCGCTATCAGCGCGATGCCCAGCGCATCACGACCGCGGCGGAAAAGGAACAGCACGTCGATATTGACTACAAGGCCCTGCTCGTCGCCCCCGGTGATGAAGAGAACGCCATTGTCAACATTGTGCGCCATTCCGACAGCGAGACCGCCCTCGTCTTCTGCACGACGCGCGCGGCCGTGAACAAGCTGATGAGCCGCATGGGCAATCGCGGCTTCCCGGTCGTCGCCCTGTCGGGGGAGCTGAGCCAGAAGGAACGCGGCAACGCGCTGCAGGCCCTGCGCGATGGCCGCGCCCGCGTCTGCATCGCGACCGATGTTGCCGCCCGCGGCCTGGACCTGAAAAATCTCGGCCTTGTCATCCATGCAGACCTGCCGCGTGATCCCGCGACCCTGCTGCACCGGTCTGGCCGTACAGGCCGCGCCGGCCGCAAAGGGACAAGCGTTCTCTTGGTCACACCGCGTGCCCGCCGCCGGGTTGAGCGCCTGCTGAAGGATGCCCGCATCGAAGCAAGCTTTGGCAAACCGCCGTCTGCGGAGGAAATCAGCGCGCAGGATGACGCCCGCCTGATGGCCGATCCGATCTTCACCGAAGACGCGACCAGCGAAGACGCAAACCTCGCCCGCATCCTGATCGACACCTATGGCGCCGAACAGGTTGCCGCCGCCTTTGTCCGCCGTCACCGCTCGGAACGGACCGCGCCGGAAGATCTGCGCGAAGTGGATGATCGTCCGCCTGCGCGCGATCGCAAGGAACGCGGCGAGCGCGGAGACCGCCGCGAGCGCTCCGACCGCAGCTGGGAAGACCGCCCGCCACGCGAGGCGCGCGAGCCACGTGAACGCCGCCCCCGCGAGCCTCAGCCCGGCTTTGAAAACGCCACCTGGATCGGCCTCAATGTTGGCCGCCGCAAGAATGCCGAGGCCCGCTGGCTGCTGCCCATGCTGTGCAAGGCGGGCGGCCTGTCACGCGAAGACATTGGCGCGATCCGCATCAACCCCGCCGACACGCATGTCGAGCTGAAGCCGGACGCCGCCAAGCGCCTGTTCGACACGATCAAGCCGGATGGCACTTTGGAAAAAGGCCTGCGCGCCTTCTCTCTGGACGGGGCCCCTGCCCCGCATGGCGGCCATCCGGATACGCCGGAAGACGAAGCGCCCCGCCGCCCGAAGCCCCGTATCCAGAAGAAACCTGCCGAAGCCCCCGGCAAGCCGGTCATGGACCCGCTCGCCGCCTTTGACGGAGACGCCCCGCCGCGCCGCAAGCCGAAAAAGCCTTTCGACAAGGCCAAGAGCGGCGGCAAGCCCTTCAAGCCCGCCGGCGCACACAAGAGCGCCCGCCCGGCCCACGCCAAGTCCAAACCCGGCTTTGCCAAATCCGGCCCCAAGACGGGTCCAAAATCTGGCCCCAAAACCGGCAAAGCCGGCAAGGTCCACCGCAAGGGCCCCAAAAAACCCCCGCAGGACTAAAGCCCAATTCCTCTTGCCACCCAAATATATGGTTTGTATATAGTTCATATATAAACCATATTAAGGGGCCGGAATGGGCATCGTAAACATAGAAGATGAGCTGCACGACCAGCTACGTCGCGCCAGCAAGGTATCCTGCCGTTCGATCAATGCGCAGGCGGCCTACTGGATCAGGATCGGCATGCTGTGCGAGACCAATCCGACCCTCAGTTTCACGGACATCCTGACGCGCGAGCTGGAGGCCGCCGGCGTATCGGCCCCGCCGCTGACGCCTGAACCCGCCGGAAGCGAGGCATGACCAAGACGCCGCAGGAACTCGCCCTGATGGCCGAATCCGGCCGTCTGCTGGCGTCCGTGTTTGAACATCTGGACCGCATCTCCCTCGCCGGGAAATCCACGCTGCAGATCAATGACCTTGTAGAGCGCTTCATTGAAGATGAGCTTCAGGCACGCCCTGCGAGCAAAGGGCAATACGGTTTTGAATTCGTTCTGAACGCCTCTATCAATCAGGTCGTCTGTCATGGTGTTCCGTCGCCTGCGGACATCTTGCGCGATGGCGATATCGTGAATTTCGACATCACGCTGGAGAAGAATGGCTATATCGCCGATTCCTCCAAAACCTATCTGGTCGGCGATGTCAGCCTCGCGGCCCGGCGGCTGGTGCAGGCAACCTATTCCGCCATGTGGAAAGGCATCCAGGCGGTGCGTCCTGGCGCCCGACTGGGCGATATCGGCTATGCGATTGAGCGTCATGCCAAGCGCGCCGGCTATTCCGTGGTGCGGGATTATTGCGGGCATGGCATCGGGCGGGAGATGCATGAAGACCCGCAAATCCTGCATTTCGGCAAGCCCGGCACCGGCCTTGCCCTGCGCGAGGGCATGGTCTTCACGATCGAACCGATGCTCAATCGCGGTCGCCGCACAGTGCGGACCGAAGAGGATGGCTGGACGGTTGTTACCGCCGATGGCTCTCTCTCCGCCCAGTTCGAGCATACCGTTGCCGTCACCGCCACGGGCGTCGAGGTGTTGACACTCAGGCCGGAAGAACGCGCCCCCGGTTACAAAGCGGCCTGATCCGAGCAGGCCAGCCCTGCCCCAACGCCCCCATTGACGGGTCTCGCACAAGCCAGCAAACCGCTGTCATATCCTTTCTGACAGCGGAGCGCCCACATGAGCGAGCATATTATCGAGAGCCTTGAAGACCGCGTCCTGACGCTTACCCTGAACCGTCCTGAGCGCAAGAATGCGCTGACCCAGGCCATGTATGCCGCGCTCGCAGATGCCATCAATGGCGCGAATGACGACAAGGGCGTCCGCGCCATCATCATCACCGGCGCGGGTGAGATGTTCACCGCCGGCAACGATCTGACAGACTTTGCCAGCAACATGGACGATGGCGAGCCGCCCGTCGCGCGCTTCCTCTCCGCCATCCGCGACGCAGAGAAGCCGCTGATCGCCGCCGTGAACGGCCCGGCCATCGGCGTGGGTCTCACCATGCTGCTGCATTGCGACATCGCCTACGCCGCCGACACGGCTGATTTCCGCGCGCCCTTCACGGCGCTTGGCCTGGTGCCGGAGGCAGGCTCGTCCCTGCTGCTGCCGCTGACCGTGGGCAATTCCATGGCAAATGACATCCTTCTGGCCGGCCGCATCCTGACCGCTGAGGAGGCGCTCGCCAGCGGGCTCGTCTCACGTGTTCTGCCCGCCGGTGACTTGCTCGCGGCCGCGCAGAAGACCGCCGCCGCCATTGCCGCCTCCGCGCCGACCGCCATGCGTCGTTCAAAGGGCCTGATCCGCGCCAATCGCGACGCTGTGAAGGCCCGCATGGACGCCGAAGGCAAAATCTTCGCAGAGCAGCTCAAATCCCCCGAATTCGCCGAAGCTGCCTCTGCCTTCGCCCAAAAGCGCAAACCGGTCTTCGAAGACTAGGATTTCCCTGGGTCCCCGGAATTTGTGTCAGCAAATATCCGGGGACCATAACTTAAAAAAAACACCTCTCATCAGCCCCTTCCATCCCTCAGAACACCCCGAATTCCAGCCCGAAATCAGCGGAATTTCACCCGTTTTTGCCCCCATATTCCGCAGGCGGATGCACAGCGGGCGAAATACCGCCACAGAGCGTTGATTTCATTGCTATTTATACGCTGCAAAAACACCCCTCCGCCTGTGGCCTTTGCCCCCCAAACCCCCTATAAATAAAGGCGAATCTACGAATCGATGAGGAGGCCTGAATGGCCGAAGAGACGCAAGCTGAGACCCCCGAATATGGCGCCGGCTCGATCAAGGTCCTGAAGGGCCTGGAAGCCGTCCGCAAACGCCCTGGCATGTATATCGGTGACACCGATGACGGCTCGGGCCTGCACCACATGATCTACGAGGTCGTGGACAATGCCATTGACGAGGCGCTTGCCGGCCATGCCGACCGGGTCACCGTCACGCTCTACCCCGATGGCTCGGCGGAAATCACCGACAATGGCCGCGGCATTCCGGTCGAGATGCACCCCACCGAGGGCGTCTCTGCGGCCGAAGTGATCATGACCCAGCTGCACGCCGGCGGGAAGTTCGACCAGAACTCCTACAAGGTGTCCGGCGGTCTGCACGGCGTCGGCGTGTCGGTTGTGAACGCGCTGTCTGACTGGCTGGAGCTGACCATCCACCGCGAAGGTCATGAGCACTGGGTGCGCTTTGTTGACGGCGGCCGCGTGGAAAACCCGCTGGTCACGCGTGGCGAGTCCCCGAAGACCGAGTCCGGCAAGCCCTTTACGGGCACGGCCGTGCGCTTCCTTGCCGCCTCCAGCACCTTCACGATGACGGATTATGACCGCAAGACGCTGGAACACCGCCTGCGCGAACTCGCCTTCCTGAACTCCGGCGTGCACATCATCTTCCGCGACGAGCGTGAGGCCGAGCCTTACGAGATCGACCTGATGTATGAAGGCGGCGTGAAGGCCTTTGTCGAACACCTCGACAAGACCAAGACCAAGCTGATCCCGGAGCCTGTCTATGCCATGGGCGAGAAAGACGGCATCACGGTCGAGGCCGCGCTGGAATGGACAGACAGCTATCATGAAAGCGTGCTCTGCTTCACCAACAACATCCCCCAGCGTGATGGCGGCACCCACCTTGCCGGCTTCCGCGGGGCGCTGACACGGATCATCAACAAATACGCCAACGAGACCGGCGTTGCGAAGAAATCCAAGGTCGACATTTCCGGCGATGATGCGCGCGAAGGCCTGACCTGCGTGCTCAGCGTGAAAGTGCCTGATCCGAAATTCAGTTCCCAGACGAAAGACAAGCTCGTCTCGTCCGAAGTGCGCCCTGTCGTGGAAAGCCTGATGGGCGAGAAACTCTCTGAATGGTTCGAGGAGCATCCCAAGGAAGCTCACGAGATCATGATGAAGATCGTCGAGGCGGCTGCCGCACGTGAAGCGGCCCGTAAGGCGCGGGAGCTGACACGCCGCAAGTCTGCGCTCGACATCACCTCCCTGCCCGGCAAGCTGGCCGACTGTCAGGAGAAAGACCCGGCGAAATCCGAAATCTTCATCGTCGAGGGTGACTCCGCTGGTGGCTCTGCCAAGCAGGGCCGGTCCCGTGACAATCAGGCCATCCTGCCCCTGCGCGGCAAGATCCTGAACGTGGAACGCGCACGCTTCGACAAGATGCTGTCCTCCGATCAGGTTGGTACCCTGATCATGGCGCTTGGCGCCGGTATTGGGCGCGATGAGTTCGACATCAAAAAGCTGCGCTATCACAAGATCATCATCATGACCGATGCTGATGTGGACGGCGCGCACATCCGTACGCTGCTGCTCACCTTCTTCTATCGTCAGATGCCGGAGATTATCGAGAAGGGCTATCTCTACATTGCCCAGCCGCCGCTTTACAAAGTGTCGCGCGGCAAGTCCGAACGCTATGTCAAGGACGTGCCGGAGCTGGATGCCTATCTGATCGAGGAAGGCACGACCGGCGAAGCGCTGATCATGCCGGATGGATCCCAGATTGCGGGCGAAGACCTGCGCGAGCGGGTGCGTCAGGCCTCGAACTTCAAGGCAAACCTGGCCCGCCTCGCCCTGCGCGCTCCGGCGGATCTGATCGAACAGGCCGCCATGGCCGGGGCGATGGCCGCAGGTGCCGGAGACGCCGAAGCCAAGCTGACGGCAGAGCGCATGAACCGCTTTGCCGAAGAGGGTGAAGACACCTGGGAAGGCCGCTTTGTCGAAGGCTCGCTGGTGCTGCAACGCACCGTGCGCGGCGTGGACGAAACGGCTGTGCTGCCGGCGACCCTGCTCGCCAGCCAGGATGCCATCCGCCTCGCTGAGCGCGCCAACACGCTGCGTGAGATGTATGAAAAGCCGCTGGTCCTGCGCCGCGACAAGGGCGGCGAGATCACCGTGCACGGACCCTGCGCCCTGTTCGCCGCCGTGCTCGAAGCCGGCCGTGACGGGATCAAGATCCAGCGCTATAAGGGTCTCGGTGAAATGAACGCAGACCAGCTCTGGGAAACCACGCTCGACGCCAATGCCCGCACCCTGCTGCAGGTCCGCGTCGACCATGCCGACGAGGCCGACGAAATGTTCACCAAACTGATGGGCGACATCGTCGAACCCCGCCGCGAATTCATCGAAGAATTCGCGCTCGAAGCAGAGGTGGATGTTTAGCATCCACCTGCCGCATCCCCGGGCTTGACCCGGGGTCTCCCGAGACGGCTCCGCGCCCTTCCCGCAAGAGACTCCGGCATTCACCGGAGATACGGATTGGGGGGCCGCCCCTCCCTCCCCCACACGCCGCGGGAACCCCTGCCCGTTGCCCACGTTTCTTTCACTGAGATGAAAGGAACACCGCCATGAAAGCCAAGTCCGAAGCCCAGCAGAAAGCCGCCGGCGCGGCGCTGGCCGCCAAGCGGGGGGACATGCCGAAATCAAAGCTCCAGGGTGCCTCCAGGGAGATGTACGAGACCATGACCGAGGACGAGCTCGACGACATGGCCTCCACCTCTCACGACGATCTGCCCGAAAAGAAGGGGGACTAGCCCATGGACCGCAAGCAAGTCTGGGAAACCGAAAAAAGCTTCTGGCTCGAAGGGCCGGATTTCTACCGTGACCGGATGGTTTCCGATGCCTTCATGGTCTATCCCGCGCCGACCGGCATCCTGATCGGGGCCGACATCCTCCATGCCCTGGAGCAAGCGCCGCGCTGGGACAGTATCGACATGTCAGATCTGCAACAACTTGATACAGGCGACACAACCGTTCTGGCCTACAGCGCCACGGCCAGCGTCGATGGGGGCGATCCGTATCAGGCGCTCTGCTCCAGCACCTATGTGTGCATTGATGGCCGCTGGAAGCTGATGTCTCATCAGCAAACGCCTGTTTCTTAAGCCGCACGCGCCCCTCCGTAAACGTCTGAAAAAGGCGCCCCTGTCCAAGGGATAAGCGGCTGCCCCGGCACGGCACACTCCCTGCTGCAACGCCGCCTTCCGTCCCGCGCGCCATGAGGAAAGCCCGCGCCCAATCCTGCGCAATGTGATGCGTGACAGATTAGGCGCATGACGTACAAGAGCCCCGATTTCCTTGTCTATGCCGGCCGGTTCACCGTGCAATGGCTGGACCATGCCACCGCCGGTTTCCGGCGTGCTCTGGGGCTCACCCTTCTGCCCGCCCTGCCCTTTCTGCCGCGCCGGCAATTGCAGGAATTGACGCGCTTTCTGGCCCATGCCGAGCCGGTGATGCGCCGCATCCTCTATCTGATGGCGGTTGAGCTGGGCGCCCTTCCCGTCCGGGAGCGGACGTCCTCCGCCACTGCGTCAGCCGCTACACGCGCGCCCGCCAAGCCGCCCAAAACCAGCCGGCCTCTTTTTCCTCAACCGCGCTTTCGCTTGAGCGAACCGGAAGAACGCCCGCAGGCCGCGCGCACCCCGCCGCCAAAACGTTTCCGCACCGGCCCGCGCATCCGCCGCCTTGATGTGGAGCCCCCTGTCGATCTGTCGGAATATCCGGCCGGGCCGGATGACATTCTGCCCGCGGCGCGGCATGTGCGCCGCTTGCTGGCGCTGGAAGATGTGTTCGAGAACATGTCCCGCTATGTCACCGCCATGCGCCGCCTTATCGGCAAGGCAAAGCCCGTCGTGGGGCGGGCTCTGCCGCCTGCCTTCCGGCGCAGGCCTCTGACACCTGCGCAGCAGCAGAATGCCTGCGACCTGCACGCAGAGGCAACACGCCTCGCCTACAACACATCCTGATACAGACTTGATCGCCAGGTAAAAAACCGGACGGGCCCAGCCCCGTACCGGCCCTTTGTGCTGCGTGGAACTCTAGTCCAGCAGGCTCAGCCCCACGCCCGCGAAGCGGATCTCAAATCCATCCACGTCCAACCCCATATCCTGCGCGCGCGCCAGCACACCCGCCCGGTCTGCCACATGAATGCCAAAGGCAGCCAGACGCTCGACCGGCCCCTCCCGGAAGATGATCGCGCCGTCCTTCACATATAGTGTGCGGCGATCCACGATCAGGCCCAGCGCCAGCGCCCAACGACTGGCCAGGCCGTCCGGGTCCGGCGTCTCCACTGCCATGCTGACCAGCCCTCCGGGAACAGAGCGCTCGCGCCAGTCCGGCCCGCCCCAGCGCCAGCTGCCAAGAGGTCGCGCTTCGTCCACAGAGACAATTGTCCCGCCCATATCGGCCGGGTGCAGATGGCTTGCGGAAATGTCCGGCAGGTCAATATTCCACACGCGGCGAATGCCCATACTGTCCACACGAGACCGGAAGGCGTCCAGCTGGGGGGTCTGGAAGATGGCCATGTATCCGCCCTCCCCGCAGCGCGTGATGAAACGCTGCGCGGGCGCATCGTCTTTCATCGGCACGACAACTTCCAGAAATTGATCGCCCATCGCATAGACGCGGTTTTCCAGGCCAAACTCCTTAACGCCCGGATCAATGAATGGCTCGCCCAGGCCCAGCAACTCGCCCAGCTGGTCTGCCGTCTCCAGACTTTTCGCGGCGATCACCAATTGGCGTATGCGCGGCACCGGCATGTCATCCTCCCAATATTTTTATCTGTGTCAGCGGACACAATATCATAACAAACGCAACGCTATCACACTTGAATTGACCACAGAGCGAAGACACGCCACCAAGGCCTCATGAACGATCACACGCACGATTCTTCCGACCACGATCATGAACATGGCGACCATGGCCATTCCCACGGGCACAGCCACGCGCATGGCCATGGCCACAGCCATTCCCATGATGCGGACATGACGACAGCGGATTCGCGCCGCCGCGTCGCTCTGGCGGCCATGCTGACGGCGGCCTTCATGGGGGCAGAGATCGCCGGCGGCGTCATCTCCGGCTCCCTCGCCCTCTTGGCAGATGCCGCGCACATGCTGACGGATGCCGGCTCGCTCGCCCTCGCCTGGGTCGGCTACAAGCTGGCCGAGCGCCCGGCAGACCCGCAGCGTTCCTATGGCTTTGCGCGGATGAAGATCCTCGCCGCCTTCACCAATGGCATCCTCTTGGTGCTGCTGTCGCTGTGGATCGTGTGGGAGGCCATACAACGCCTGCTGCAGCCGGTGGAGGTGATGGGCGATGTGCTGATGGCCGTCGCGGTGGGTGGCCTTCTGGTCAACATCATCGCCTTTGCCATCCTGCATGGCGGCAGCAAGGAAGACCTGAACCTGCAGGGCGCGCTGTGGCATGTGCTGGGCGATTTGCTCGGCTCCGTCGCGGCGATTGGCGCGGCGATCATCATCATGACGACCGGCTGGATGGCGGCGGACCCGATTCTCTCTGTTCTGGTGGCGATTCTGGTTCTGGTGGCCGGGGTGCGCATTGCCCGCCAGTCGGGCCACATCCTGCTGGAAGGCACGCCGGATGGCCTCTCCCCCGCCGAGATCCGCGCGGATCTGGTGGCAGAGATTCCAGGCGTTGCGGAAATTACCCACATCCATGCCTGGGCGCTGACAGAGCACAAACCCCTGATTACGCTGGAGGTTTCGGCCGCGCCCGGCACGGATCTGGACCTTCTGCGCCAACAGGTCAAAGCCCGCCTGGCTGACCGGTTTGACGTCTCCCATGCCACGGTGGAAGTCGTCTCCGCCGCCGCCGAGCCTAGCGGGCAGTGTTCACATTGATATGAGCGCGATAGCGCTTTAAGGCTCATGGGGCAGCCCCTATATGCGGGGCCGAGAGAACACGAAAACAAGATGGCGGAGCCTTCGCATGGCTGAGACGAAACATACCGAAATCCTCATCATCGGCTCCGGCCCGGCGGGCTGGACCGCAGCCGTTTACGGCGCGCGTGCCATGCGAGAGGTAACGGTGGTGACCGGTATCCAGCCCGGCGGCCAGCTGACCATCACGACCGAAGTGGAAAACTATCCCGGCTTCACTGAGATTCAGGGCCCGGACCTGATGGTGAAGATGCAGGAACATGCCGAAGCCATGGGGGCCAAAGTGATCAATGATCACATCGCAGAGGTCGATTTCGACTCCCGCCCCTTCCGCGCAATTGGCGAGAGCGGCACGGTCTACACTGCCGATTCCGTCATCATCGCGACCGGCGCACAGGCCAAATGGCTCGGCCTGCCCAGCGAGGAGAAGTACAAAGGCTTTGGCGTCTCCGCCTGTGCCACCTGTGACGGCTTCTTTTATCGCGGCAAGGAGGTTCTGGTTGTCGGCGGCGGCAATACCGCCGTTGAAGAAGCGCTGTTCCTGACCAATTTCGCCTCCAAGGTTACCGTCGTGCACCGCCGCGACAGCTTCCGCGCCGAGAAGATCCTGCAGGACCGTCTGTTCAAGAATCCCAAGGTCGAGATCATCTGGAACAATGTTCTGGATGAAGTGCTGGGCGAAGGCGACCCGCCCGGCGTCACCGGCGCGCGCATCAAGAATGTCGAGACCGGCGAGACGACCGACATTCCGGTCCACGGCGTGTTCATCGCCATCGGCCATGCCCCGTCGACAGAGCTGTTCAAGGGCAAGTTGGAAATGAAAGACAATGGCTATCTGATCACCGCGCCGGATTCGACCGCCACCGCCATTCCGGGCGTCTTCGCGGCAGGCGATGTGACGGACGAGACCTATCGCCAGGCTGTCACCGCCGCCGGCATGGGCTGCATGGCCGCGCTGGAAGCCGAACGCTTCATGACCGAACAGGAAGCGCACGCAGAGTCTGTCGCTGCGGAATAATCGAGCGGCCGGGGCCGGCTACAGCATACGAGCCGCCAGCGCCTCGGCCTCTGCATCTCCCCGCTGCAACTCTGCCTTCAGCGTTGCGGCGCGGGCCTGCATCACTTTCTGAAGTGCGCTATGCGTGGGCACGCTTAGCGCCGCCTCCAGCGCGGCGGTGATCTCGTCATGATATTTGCGGCAATCGAGCGCCGCCAGGGCCCGGGCCCATTGCCAGTGCAGCGCGGCATCTTCCGGGTCGGCAGCAATCGCGGCCTGATAATGTGCCCGGCCATCGCTGATGCTGGCGCCCATCATCATCGCGCCGATCCGCCCGCCCCGGCGCACCACTTCGAGATTCCAGACAGACAAAAAGCCATTGGCGTAGATATTGCCGGGGTCATCTTCCAGCACGCTGCGCGCCAGATCCCGCGCCTCCTCGCCCCAGCCGGTCTTGCGGGCAGCACCGTTCGACATGGGCCGAATGATCAGCGACAGGGCGATCGCCCGCTGCAGGCGGCCTTCCAGATGTTGCTTGTCTATGGCGAGCGCAGCATCGGCCTTGTCCAGCGCGGCGTGCAACAGGGCCTCCGGCGGGTCAGCCGGGCCGGACATCGCCTCCGCCAGCAGGGCTCGCGCGCTGAAGGCCAGCTCGTCGGGATTGCTCTTGTCAGACGCCGCTGCCAGTGCGGCCTGATACTCCCCCGCCTGAAACGCCGCCTCCGCTACCCCAGGCTCAGCCCCCGCCGCCCCGGCAAGCATCACCGCCCCCGCCAGAAATGCCACAAGCTTGTGTCTCATAAGGGAGAGGATAAGCCGATCAGCGCCAATCCGCCAGCAGTTGGTGGAATTTCTGAAAATTAGAGGAAAATGGTGGTTCGGGGGAGACTTGAACTCCCGACCTCGCGATTATGAGTCGCGCGCTCTAACCAGCTGAGCTACCGAACCGATCGCTGATGCGAAGGGCGCCTCATACACGCGGTTTCGCCGCCCTGCAAGCACCTCGCCTGCACTCGATGCAGACAATTGTGTGCAGATTGCCGGGGCCGGCCCGCCCTGCCCCATCGCCTTGTCCTGCGCCCTGGCCCGCTCAGTCGCGATTGCTGACCAGCAGCACCGCAATCACCAGCGCCTTGATCCGCGGCAGCCAGGCCAGAACCGCGCCGATCACCATGGCCGCCGACAGCGGCAGCGTCACCCACATCGGCCAGCCGGACATTGAAATGAACAGGGTGAGCGCCACCAGAACAGGCCCGAGACTGAGCACGGTCAGCCAGGCCGGGCCGTCCTCGGCCGGGATCTCTCCGATTGGCTCTCCGCAGACGGCACAGGTGTCGACCTGTTTGAGATAGGCGCGGAAGATGGCCCCCTTGCCGCAGACCGGGCAGCGAAAGCGCAGGCCGCGCCAGATGGCGGTGCGCAGGCCGGGCGTAGGATAGACATGGGGCTGCTGAGTCATGCGGCCAGCTGTGCGCCTGCCCGCGGGCCAAGGCAAGACGGTGTAAGCGCGCAGCTGTCAGGGCGGCGCGCCAGCAGGGCTCAGGCGAGCTGGCGAACGTCCAGCCCGGCTTCGGCCTCGGCTTCCTTGTCGGCGATCAGGATGTCGGCCAGCGTGGCGACGAGCGCCCGCGGACGGATCGGCTTTTCGATCATCGTGGTAAAGCCCGCGCGCTGGCAGGCGACCCGCCGCTCAGGGCTGACATCGGCCGTTACGGCGATGATCGGCGCAGTGGCGTTCGGCCCGGCTGAGGCGCGCAGGGTTTTCAGCACCTCCTCCCCTTCCGTACCGGGCAGGTGAATGTCTGTCAGAATGGCCTGATAGGACGTGACCAGAGCGCGGTCGATGGCATCCTCGCCGGTCTTTACCGCATCGACTTCCCAGCCCGCCGCAGACAGGGCCCGTGTGATGACCAGCGCGCTGACGGCGTGATCCTCTGCCAGCAGGATGCGGCCCAGATCGAAGGCGCGCATGCGGGGCTTTGCGGGAAGGCTGGACACGGCCAGGCGCGGCCCGGCCTTCTGAACCGGCAGCGTGACCGTGAAGATGGAACCGCCCTGCGGATTGTCCGCCAGCGTGATCTCTCCGCCAAGGCGGCGGGCCAGGCCCTTGGCGATGGAGAGGCCGAGACCTGAGCCGCCATGCGTCTTCGCGGTCGACGGCGCGGCCTGTTCAAAGGCCTCGAAGAGGCGGGCCTTGTCGGCGTCGCTGATGCCGCAGCCGGTGTCTTCCACCGTCATGCGCAGCTTGAGACTGCCGGCGGCCTCAAAGGTGGACAGCTCCACGCCGATATAGCCGCGCTCTGTGAATTTCAGCGCATTGCTCATCAGATTGAACAATATCTGGCGAATGCGCATGGCGTCGGATTCAAGACGTGGCGCTGCATCGCTCGCCACCTTGATACGCAGATCCAGCCGCTTGCCCGCCATGCGCGACTGCCACAGATCACGCGCATCATTGGCAAAGTCGCGCAGGTCAAACGGTGCCTGGCTGATTGACAGTTTTCCGGCCTCAAGGCGGGAAAGGTCCAAGAGGTCATTCAGCAGGCGGTCCAGATGGCTGCCGCTTTCGGAAATGGTGCGCGCCAGGCGCTTGGCTTCTCCGCTGGCCTGGTCCTGCAACAGGTCTGCCACGCCCAGAATGCCGGTCAATGGCGTGCGGATTTCATGGCCGACAAAAGCCAGAAAGCGGGATTTCTCAAGCGCGACATCTTCGGATTCGCGGCGGGCCTTGATCAGCTTTTTCTGGGCGGATTGCATGGCCCGGGCGCGCATGGCGTTTTCCTGCGCGACGGTGGACAGCAGCGCCTGGGGGCTGATCAGGCCAAGATACCGCCCGCCTGAAAGCACGATGAGTCCGGCGGTCAGCGCGCTGGTCGAGCCATCGGCAGCGAGCTTTGCCACAAGACCGATCGGGGTGCCCTCTTCCGCCATGACGGGGGCGGGCAACATGTACTCGGTCACCGGCAGCGCCGCGATCTGCTGGCGCAGATCCGGACGTGACATGGCCTCTGTAATCGCCTGGCGGGTCACCATGCCCAGCGCGGCGCCACTGCGCACGACCGGTAGGGCAAACAGGGACGGATCGGAGAGAAACTGGCCCAGTACGGCGGACACTGTGGCAGCTGGCGGAACAGGCCGCACAGCGACCGCGATATCTTCTACACGTACCGGCATTACAGCGAGGCAGCCCCTTGAATGGTTAAGGACACCACCTTGCGCCATAAACCTTTACGCGCCGCAAACACATCCCTAACCAAAAATGAACGCCCGAACCTGTAACAGGCCGGGCGTTCATGATTTCAAAATGACTTGAAACGTCTGGGGTGCGCAGACCGCGCTATTTCACATCGCTGCGATGGTTCACGATCTTGCCGACAAGGCCATATTCGACGGCTTCCTTCGCGCTCATCCAGAAGTCACGGTCTGTGTCTTCCTTGATCTGGGCCAGCGTTTTGCCGGTGGCTTCAGCGAAGATGTTGTTGAGACGTTCGCGCATCTTGATGATCTCGCGGGCCTGAATTTCAACATCGGTCGCCTGGCCGCCAACGCCGCCGCGCGGTTCATGAAGCAGAAAGCGCGTATTCGGCAGGGCGTAGCGGTTTTCCTTTTGCGCGGCAGCATAGATCAGCGCACCAGCGGAAGCGACCCAGCCCGTGCCGAGGATCTTCACCGGGGCTTCGACGAACTTGATCATGTCGTGGATCATGTCGCCGCTTTCGACATGGCCGCCCGGCGAGGAGAGCACCAGGAGGATCGGCTCCTTGCTTTCGGACGAAAGTGCCAGAAGGCGTTCTGACACGCGGCGGGCCTGCATGAAATCAATCCCGCCGGTCAGCAGGATGGTACGGGCCTTGAACAGCGCTTCTTCGAGAAACGCGTTCGGCTCTGTGGTTTTCTTGTCCTCATTCTCGTCGTCGAGACGGGGCTCTCGGGCATCAAAGGTCATGGTCTCTCCGGTCACGGGATTCTGTCCCTCTCATAGGTGCGGTGCCACGCGCGCCGGGTCAAGACCGGTCATGCCAAAGGAGGCTGGCTGTCCCCGCTTTATTGCCTCACGCGCAGGGCGAAATGAAAGAGTCTTGTTTCCCCCTGAATTATGTAGCTTGATGGAGGCTTGTGAGGGGACACATCATGACAGATCATCTTGATCCACAGGCAGGCAGATCGCCTGCGCTTTCCTTGTCGCCAAAGCAGCTGGCTTGGGCACTGGTCGGGATCGGCCTGTTTCTGCTGATGGCCCATGCCGCTGTGCTGTTCCTGAAATACAGGCTTGGCTATGATTATGTGATGGGGCTGGCCCCCATGTTCAGCCTGGATGAGGAGGCGAATGTGCCGACCCTGGTCTCGGCGCTGGTTCTACTGTCCTGCAGTGTCGCGTTGGCGCTGACGGCCTGCAGCGCCGCGGGAACACGCATGGCGCGGGGCTGGTGGGTGCTCAGCGCCGCCTTTCTGTTCCTCGCATTTGATGAAAACGCCCAGATTCACGAAACCCTCAGCGTCATCACCGGGATTGTGGTGCAGACCTCGTGGATGCCGGCCTTTCCGTGGATCCTGCTCTATGGGCTTGCCGTTGTGGCGCTCGGCATTGTCCTCCTGCCCTGGTTCCTGAAGCTCGACCGGGGAACACAGATCCGCTTTGCCATCGCCGGCACAATCTATGTTGGCGGCGCGCTGGGCATGGAAGTGATGGAAAGCGCCCTCTACCAAATGACCGACCCGACGCTGTCGGCTGAAGGCTGGGAGCGGCTGAACAGCTCCCTCGGCTTCACTTTGATGACCTCCCTGCAGGAATGTCTCGAATATGGCGGGGCAGCCTATTTCCTCTATGTTCTGGTCAAACGCCTCGGCGCAATTCGCCTTCAGGCTGCATAGCGCGCAGACAAAATCTCACGCAAATGAGCGGTTAACTCTTGAGAAACTACGAAAATATGTAATTTTTTGATGAGTTTGGAGTGGGATATGTAACATGACCGATAATGCGATGCCCTTGGGGGGGCAGGATGAGGGCGCGCACAGTGCTGTAATTACACCTAAAGGGGTTGCCTGGACGCTGACAGGAATCGGCCTTTTGGCCCTGCTGCCGCATATTGGCGTCCTGGTGATGAAGCATGTCTTCGGCAAGCCTTATCTGGGCGGCATGGCCAACATGTTCCACCTGAATGAGGAACATAATGTCCCGACGCTGATTGCCGTCTTCCTGCTGATGACGTGTGCGGCAGCGTTGGCCTATACGGCCTCCACCCTGCCAGCCAAAAGCCGTGACCGGGCAGGCTGGCTTGTGATGGCGCTGGTCTTTGCGTTCATGGCCTTTGACGAGAGCGTGCAGATCCATGAACTGACTTCCCAGCCGATCAATGACATGTTCAATGCGGAGATTCTGCAACCCTTCGGCTGGGTATTGCCCTATGGCTTTGCGCTGATCGTGCTGGGCTTGGTGCTGGCGCCCTGGTTCTTCCGGCTGGACCGCGCGAGCCAGATCCGGTTCATCATTGCCGGGACGATCTTCGTGGGCGGCGCGCTGGGCATTGAGATCATCGAGGGCGCGCATTACCGCTCCCTCGGGGAAGAACTGAACCCCGAACTCTATACCAAGGTCAACCAGACACTGGCGCACGACCTTCTATGGACGCTGCAGGAAAGCATGGAATATATCGGCGCGGGCTATTTCCTGTATGCGATCATCAAACGGCTGGGCGGCATACAGATGGCCCCGGCGATTCGCTAGGCGGCCTGGGCGATAATCCGGGAAACGTCTTCGGCATAGCGCTGGGCCTTTTTCTCACCCACCCCGCTGATCAGGCGCAGCTCGTCTGCGTCTGTCGGGCGCTCGCGGGCGATCTCTGCCAGCGTGCGGTCATGGAAAATAACATAGGGCGGCACGCCGCGCGTCTTGGCGATCTCCGTGCGCCAGGCCCGCAGGGAATCGAACAGCGCCTGATCGCGGACTGAAAGGTCCGCCAGCGCCTGTGTCGCCGCAGCGCTGCGGCCCTTGCTGCGCCGACGGGTGGCTGCCGGGTCTGCGCGCAGCATGATGGTTTTCTCCCCCCGGAAAAAGGCACGCGCGGCATCCGCATCCGGCACGACCACCGCCGGACGGTTCACCTCTCCCCCTTCAGCCAGAAGGCCATCATAGAGCAGCGCATCAAAGACGCGCGTCCAGCCTTGCTTGGGCAATTCCTTGCCGATGCCAAAGGTGGAGAGCGCCGCCATTTCCTGATCGAAATCATCGCGCGCCTGACCCAGCAAATGATTGACCAATCGTCCGCGTCCGATCTTCTGGCCGCACCGCAAGACGGCAGAGACCGCCATCTGCGCCCAGCGCGTCGCATCATAGGGCTCGCCGCTTTCGCCGCGGCAGATGTCGCACGCTCCGCAGGGCTGGACATTCTCTTCCCCGAAATAGCGCCGCACAGAGGCACGTCGGCATTCATCACCGTCAAAGAAGGCAAACAGCTGGCGTGTCTTGGTGATCTGTACACGTTTGATCGTGTCCGGCGCATCGCTCTCATAGGTCCAGCTCAGCGAGCGGCGCATGTCGGCAGGGCCATACAGGGCGATGCCCTCGGCAGGCTCCCCGTCACGCCCGGCCCGGCCGACTTCCTGCCAATAGGCCTCAAGCGTCTTGGGTGGATCTGCATGGATCACAAAGCGCACATCCGGCTTGTCGACCCCCATGCCGAAGGCGACCGTGGCGCACATGACGAGGCCATCCTCCAGCAGGAAGCGGCGCTGACGCTCGGCCCGCACGTCGGCGTCGAGCCCGGCATGATAGGCCAGTGCAGGCATGCCGGATCGCTCCAGCGCCTCGGCCAGGTCTTCGGTTGCGTTGCGGGTTGCGGCATAGACAACGCCGGAGAGGCCCTTGCGCGCCTTGACGAGAGAGACGACGCGCTGCGTGCGGTTGCCTTCCTTCGGTTCGGCGGCGAGGGCGAGATTGGGACGATCAAAGCTCGCGACATGCTGGGCCGGTCTGGTCAGGTCCAGCTGGGCGAGAATGTCTTCGCGGGTCCGCGCGTCTGCCGTCGCGGTGACCGCAAGGCGCGGCACGCCGGGGAACAGGCCCTTCAGGCGGCCAAGGGCGCGATAGTCCGGACGGAAATCATGTCCCCACTGGCTGACGCAGTGTGCCTCGTCCACCGCGATCAGCGAGACCTGCATCTGCGACAGGCGCTGGGCGAGGCCATTGCCGATGCCTTCGGGCGAGACATAGAGCATGTCCATTTCGCCGCGCGCGGCCGCCTCCAGCGCCTCGGTGCGGGCATTGAAATCCATCGAGGAATCGAGTCGCTCGGCCCGCACGCCGACCTGTTTCAGCGCGTCCACCTGATCGGCCATCAGCGCGATCAGCGGCGAGACAACAATGCCGACGCCGCCCCGCAGAATGGCCGGGATCTGGTAGCAGAGAGACTTGCCGCCGCCAGTCGGCAGAACGGCCAGCGCATCGCGGCCTGCCAGCACATCCTCGATCACATGCTCCTGCAGGCCCCGGAACGCATCATAGCCATAGATACGCTTCAGCAGCGCACGGGCGTCATCAAGTGTGGGGCTGGCAGACATGGCGCCAGTTGTGGCGGGCGAAGTGAGTCGGGGCAAGAGGCTGTGTGTGCCGTGATGCCCCTCACCTCCCACGTCCTGCAACTCCGATCCGTCGCTATTGTGGGATGGGCGGGACAACGAAACGGGCCAGACAGTTAAGGCGTGACCAGACGTTTGCAGAACGGCTGGTCTGGGCGCGCCTTCGCAATCGCCAGCTCAATGGTTGGAAGTTTCGCCGCCAGCATCCCATAGGCCCATATTATGCAGACTTTGCCTGCCTTGACCTGATGCTTGTC
This sequence comes from Hyphomonas pacifica, assembly GCF_000682675.1. GTDB lineage: Bacteria > Pseudomonadota > Alphaproteobacteria > Caulobacterales > Hyphomonadaceae > Hyphomonas > Hyphomonas pacifica. Next base: position 131,844 of record NZ_AWFA01000034.1, read on the forward strand.
GTGGAACTGGATGGCGATAGCCACGGTACGGAAGCGGACATATCCAGGGACACGCAGCGCACGGCTTTTCTTGAAGCACAAGGATGGACCGTGGTCCGGTTCTGGAATGTGGAGGTGCTGGACAGTCTGGATGGTGTGCTCCGCCAGATTCACGATGCAGGACAATTTCTGGCGGCCCGACCGGACTGCCCCCCCCTCCCACCGGGAGAGGAGGGGCCCATCGCGTCAGCGATGGGAGGTGAGGGCTTCGCCGAACGCCTCCACCAGGAACGTATGGCGGCGGGCGACGGCGAGGGCGTCGCGGGCATAGCCACCGCCGAGGACGCCGCAGACGGGAACCCCGGCTGATCGGCAGGCGCGGGCGACATAGGCATCGCGGGCCTTCAAGCCGTCATCACTGAGAGACAAGAGCCCCAGCCGGTCCTCCTCATGCGGATCGACGCCGGCATTGTAGAAGACAATATCCGGCGAAGTGCCCAGCGCAGCCTCGACCAACTCTTTCAGCGCAGACAAATAGGCCGCATCGCCCGTGCCCTTGGGTACGCCGATGTCGAGATCAGACGGCGGCTTGTCACGCGGCCAGTTCTGCTCGCAATGGAGCGAGGCGGTAAAGACGCGCGGATCATAGCGGAAGATCAATGCCGTGCCATCGCCCTGATGGACATCGCAATCAATGACCGCGACGCGCTGCACCGTGTGGTCATCCAGCAACAGCTTTCCCGCTACGCCGACATCATTGAACACGCAGAAGCCTGCCCCACCCTCCGGCCCGGCATGGTGGCTGCCGCCTGCCAGGTTTACCGCGGCCCCCTGCTCCAGCGCGTAGCGCGCGGCGAGGATGGTGCCTGCGACAGAGGCTGACGAGCGCCGCGCAATCGCGGGCGTGATCTCGAAGCCGACCTTGCGGGCAGCTTTGGCGTCCAGCGTCTGCGTCAGGATGGCGGTGACATAGGCTTCGTCATGGGCGAGCTGCAACTCATCCGCGCTGGCATAGCCGGGCAGGATGAAGTCATGGCCGTCTTCGCGCAGCAGCTCTGCCACGAGCGCATATTTGCGCATCGGGAAGCGATGGTCATCGGCCACGGTCTTGGCGTCATAATCAGGGTGGTGGACAATCGGCAGGCGCATCAAGCCGGGAACCTAAAGGGTTTTTCGCCCATTTCCACTTATGCAAAGCAGGCATAAGTGAATTCAGGCCAGCCCGCCTACTGCCCTTGCCAAAGCCTGCGCATATTCGCTTCAACAGACGCGAAAGGAGATCGACATGATCGATTTCAGACCCTTCAACAAGCTTGGCCGGTTCCGAAATGACTGGCTGAACGCCAATTACCATTTTTCCTTCTCTGGCTATCACGATCCCAGCCGCATGGGCGAAGGCGCCCTGCGCGTATGGAATGATGACACGATCCAGCCGCATACGGGCTTTCCGCCCCATGGCCACCAGTCGATGGAGATCATCACCTATGTCCGCAAAGGCGCGATCACGCACAAGGATTCCATGGGCAATACCGGCCGCACGGAAGCGGGCGATGTTCAGGTGATGAGCGCCGGCAGCGGCATCCAGCATTCGGAATGGAATGCCGAGGATGAAGAAACGACGCTGTTCCAGATCTGGATCCTGCCCCGCACGCAAGGCGGCCAGCCCGGCTGGGGCGCGCGAAAATTCCCGAAAGGCGACCGGTCCGGCAAATGGGCGGTGCTGGCCTCCGGCACAGGCGATCAGGACAGCCTGGTGATCAATCAGGACGCCAATGTGCTGGGCGCAACGCTGAAAGCCGGCGAAAGCCTGACCTATGAGGTCAAAGCTGGCCGCCATGGCTACCTCGTGCTGGCGGAAGGCTCTGTCCGTCTGAATGGTCAGGCGATGACGGCCCGCGACGGCGCGGCCATTACCGGCGCGGAAAGCCTGACGCTGGAAGGCATCGAGGACGCGGAAATCGTGTTCGTGGACACGATTTAAGCCCCCTCACGCGGCTGTGACTTTGGGTGAGCGGGGGCAGCGTGATATGCTGCAAGCAGAACAGGAGATACTCCGATGAAAAAGCTAGCCCCCCTTGCCGCCCTTGCCCTGCTGGCCGCCCCTGTAGCGCTCGCCGGGGAAATCAATGTCAGCTATGACCCGGAATTCGCCGAGAAACTGCAGGATGAATATGGCGCGCGCGAAGGCGAATACCTGACGCATGAAATCCAGGAAGACCTGACGCGCCAGCTGTCCAAGGCGAAACTGGATATCCCGCGCATCGACGTCACCATTCTGGACGCCCAGCCCAACAAACCGACCTTCAAACAGCTCGGCGATACGCCTGGACTTGATTACAGCGCGTCCAAAAGCATCGGCGGCATGAAGCTTTCCGCCGTGGCCTATGATGCGGATGGAAACCCGACCGGCGATCTGACCTATAAATGGTATGAGACAGATATTCGTCTTGCCGGCATCAGCACTTGGCACGATGCTCAGCGGGCGTCTGACAAATTCTCACGGAAATTCGTGAAAGAACTCACCGCAGACAAAGGCGGCAGCTAAACCCCCCTTTGTCTGAGCCTTCCAAGAGCCCCCGGATGCTACGCATTCGGGGGGCCTTTCAGGATCAGAGTACCAGTTCGCAGCGCTCATTCAGGCTGGGCCGTGCCAGCGCCACGCGCTTCAGCCCCGGCAGGCCGTCCGTCAGATCTGCCGCCGCCCAGAGGCAAATACGCTCCAGCGTCGGCACGTCGAGGCCCGGAATCTCGTTCAGCAGGGTATGGTCCAGCTTGGCCGCCGTGGCCTGCAGGCACGCCGTCAGATGGGAAAAATCCTCCACCCACTGCTCGCCCGGCTTCACAACACCCGCAACGGTCGCTTCCAGCTGGAAGGAATGGCCGTGCATGTTGCGGTAAGGATGGCCTTCCGGCTTGCCACCCATGAAATGCGCTGCCTCGAAATTCACCGATTTGGTGATCTCGAAAACGCGGCCTTCCGGGGAAAGCGTCGTGTGCGCGGCGCTGGATGTTTCAAGCTTCGTGGTCATGGCGGTGTGGTTCAATGTCCGGTATCTGGCGGGCCTGAACAGGTGGCCCGCACGAATTTTGCCCCCAAATGATGGAAAACGGGCAAAAAGTCCAGTTTTTAAGGCTGTTTCGGCTGCGAGAGGCCCGGCGTGCCGTCAGCGGCTGGCAGCCCATTTCTCCCAGCCCTTAGCGCGCAGCTCGCAGGCCGGACAAGTGCCGCAGCCATGCCCCCACTCATGCAGCTCTCCGCGCTCGCCCAGATAACAGGTATGGGTATCCTTCACGATCAGCTGCACCAGCGCATCCCCACCCAGTTGCTGCGCCAGCGCCCAGGTTTCAGCCTTGTCGATATACATCAGTGGGGTGTCTATCCGTATGGGAACATCGAGGCCGAGACGCAGCGTTTCGGCCTGCGCGGCCATCGTGTCAGCCCGGCAGTCGGGATACCCGGAATAGTCCGTCTCGCACATGCCGCCGACCAGAACGCCGAGGCCCCGGCGGCTGGCCAGCGCGCCAGCGAGCGTCAGGAACAGCAGATTGCGGCCCGGAACAAAGGTTGACGGCAAGCCGGCCTCGGTCATCTCGATGCTGACCTCATGCGTCATGGCCGTCTCGCCCAGGCTTTTCAGCACAGTGGCATCCAGCATGTGATCCTCACCCAGACGCTCGCCCCACAGGGGATTCATCGCGGCGATCCCCTGCCGGACGGTCTCCCGGCATGTCAGCTCGATCCTGTGGCGCTGACCATAGTCGAAGCCCACGGTCTCCACTCGCTCAAAGCGGGAAAGCGCCGAGGCCAGGCAGGTCGTCGAATCCTGTCCGCCGGAGAACAAAACCAATGCAGAAGAAGAAGGATCAGTCATGTCTTCGCCTGTATCAGGCCGGACAGTCACGGCCAAGCTGGGCGTAACATTTTTAACACCCCCTATTTTTTCCCTATGTCTTACGCTTCGGCAATGTTGACAGACCCGTCATCCATGCAGTCTGATACAAAGCGAAGCAGGCCCGCCAAGAGGCTCGCTCGGTACAAATTGCTCGAGGCCAGCAATCAAGCGGCCCGAGGGGAGGAAAAAAATGCGATTTAAACGACACTCGAAGTGCGTCTGGCTGGCAGGTGCGTCCGCCATGGTGATCGGTCTGGCCGCTCCCGCAGCGGTTGCACAAGAGGACACCGGTGAAACGCAACGCACCCTGTCCACCGTGACGGTCACGACGCAAAAAACGGAAGAATCCATCCAGGATGTTCCGATCGCAGTCTCGGCTTTCGATGAAGACGCTTTGGCAAAGATGCAGCTCGCCGGCGGGCCGGATCTCGTCAAATCCATACCAAACGTCAACTTCACCAAGGGCAATTTCACAGGGTACAACTTCCGTATCCGGGGTATTGGCGTTGATGCCGTGTCAACGTCTGCCGATAATGGTGTGGGTGTGCACCAGAATGATATTCCGCTTACCTCAAACAACCTTTTTGAAGCGGAGTTCTACGATATTGAGCGTATCGAGGTGCTGCGTGGCCCACAGGGCACACTCTACGGCCGGAACGCTACAGGTGGTGTGTTCAACCTGATCACGGCAAAGCCTGTACTGGGAGAATACCAGGCCAATATTGATCTGACATACGGAAACTATGACACCTTCAAGGCCAAAGGTATGGTCAACGTGCCGATCGGCGAAAGCCTTGCCTTCCGTCTGGCCGGCTCTCTTTTGCAGCGTGGCGGGTATGTCGACAACATCACGACCGGAAACGAAATCGATGACCGGGACCTTTTCAGTGTACGGGCGACCCTTGCCTGGGAGCCGACAGACCGGTTGAGAGGCTGGGTGAGCTATGAGCATTTCGAGGAAGACGACAACCGCCTTCGTTCCGGCAAGCAATTCTGTAAGAAGGATGCCAACCTCACTACCTTTGCCGGCATTGCCATTGAGCCAGACGACCAGAACATCACCTCTCTTGGCTGTGAGGATGCGCCGCTTTCAGAGTCTAAAGACCGTGTGAACTCCACAGGTACGCTGGCTGGCTCCTGGGGTGTCGTGGCAGGTCTCTCAGACGGTGACGTCTACCTTCGACCGGCCCTCAGCGATGAACGCACCATCGAATCCGTCATCGACCCACGCTATCAGGCCGAGACGGATTTCTTCTCCTGGAAGGCCGAGTTTGACCTGACAGACTCGCTGCTTCTGACATATCTGGGCAGCTACAATGAATCCGAACGGTATTCCGAGGAAGACTATAACAAGAGTGTTCCGGACATTCCCTTCAATGATCTGTCAGCCATCCCGCCAGGGCTCAGCACGCAGGCAGACCTTTACAATGCCCTCTTCCCGGGTGGGTTCGTCAGCGACCCGCAGCTGGGCACCTTCAACCAGTTGACCACTTATGACCTGTCAGGTGGACAGTCGGAGCAAACCACTCACGAAATTCGTCTGCAGTCTGATTTTTCGGGCCGCTTCAATTTCAACCTTGGTGCCATCTCGGTCAACTATGAGACAGGCGGAGCTGATGACATCGGCGAAAGCTATTACGTGATGTCCAACACACTGACGGCCATCACGCAGTTCAACAATGCTGTCTATCAGGCAACCTATGATGCCGTGATCGGCGGAGGCGGCACGGCAGACCAAGCCGCTGCAGCGGCAGCTGCCCAGGCCCCGTTCGGCGGGCTCACACCTGTTGACACCAGTGGCGACGGCGAAGGCTCGCTACGGGGCAACATCAATAATCTGGGCCGAAACTATTTCCGCTCTGTTACACCCTACAAGCTGGATTCCTTCGCGGTCTTCGGTGAGGGATATTATGATCTCACAGATGATTTGCAGCTCACTGTCGGCCTGCGCTACACCAGCGATGACAAAACGGTTCAAAACATCCCGACTTATCTGTTCACACCGGTCTCCGTACGCCCGGATCCGCTGGTTCCGGTTCCGTCAGCCACGTCAGCAAACGGTATCGTGAATAAAAAGTTTGAGGAAGTTACCGGCCGGATCGGCTTCGACTGGTCACCAGATCTCAGCTTCAGCGAAGACACGTTGATCTACGCCTTCTATTCCAAGGGCTATAAGGGCGGTGGCATCAACCCGCCGCAACCGCAAGGCACGCCCAGCATAGTGCCCGAAACCTTTGAGCCGGAATTCATCAATGCGTTCGAAGTCGGTACCAAGAACACATTGGCGAACGGCGCACTGCAACTGAATGCCACGGCATTCTACTATGACTATGAAGGTTATCAGGTCTCCCAGATCGTCAACCGCACCTCTGCCAACATCAACGTGGATGCAGAAATCAAGGGTCTGGAACTCGAAACGATCTGGAATCCGGCATCAACCTTTGTGGTGAACGCCAATCTCGGTCTGCTGGATGCCAAGGTAAAAGACACCGAAGCTATCGATGTTTTAGACCGTACGGCAGGTGACCCAAACTATATTGCTTTGAAGAATCCATTCGATGCTTCAAACTGTGTGATTTCCTCGCAAGCCTATGCAACGGTTCTGGGGGCGATCCAGGGCGGCCTTCTCGCTGAGGGCTCAACGCTCGGACTCTGCACCGGCGCTTTCGCAGGTCAGGAATCCACCTTCGGCCTGCCGGAAGGCTCTTTCACACCGGGCCAGGGCTTCGCCAAGGATCTGGACGGCAACAAGCTGCCGGGCACACCAGACATGACCCTCAGCCTGGGGGCGGAATACACTTGGGAAACCGTATCCAATTCCAACTGGGATGTTCGTATTCGTGCGGACTATTACTATCAGGCAGACAGCTACAGCCGCATGTGGAACACCGCACGTGACAAGCTGGACAGCTGGGAAAACCTGAACTTGTCCCTGCAATTCTACAATGATCCATCTCAAATTCAGGTCGAGCTTTTCGGCAAGAATGTCATGGACCAGGACAACATCACCGGTGCGTACCTGACGGACGATTCCTCAGGTCTCTTCACGAACGCCTACTATAATGAGCCCAGAACCTACGGGATCCGCGTCAGCAAGACCTGGTAGACCCGGGATCTGACCACACTCATGGGGGCGGCCTTTGCGGGCCGCCCCCATTTTATTTGGCCTTAGACGCCCGCTGCCCTATTGTTCCCGACAAACAAGCCATCTTTACAGGAGACCTGCCCCATGCGCATCGCCAACCTGATTTCCCTCACCGCCTTGCTCGCGGCCTGCGGCGGGTCAGCCGACCAGAGCCCGGCCGCAACAAGCGATTTCGACGTGAAACTCACTCCCATCGTCACCGATACGGAATGGCCATGGGGCATGGCATTCCTGCCAAATGGAGACCTGCTTTTCACAGAGAAGGAACGCGGCCTGCGATATGTCGCTGGCGGTGAAGGCGCACCCGCGCCGGTCCGCGGCCTGCCGGATGCCTATACTGAAGGCCAGGCTGGCTATCTGGGCATCACTCTGGACCCGGACTTTGATACCAACCGCCTCGTCTACATTTCCTATTCCAAGGGTGATGACGCCGCCAATGCCGCCGCCGTGATCAAGGGCCGCCTGAGCAATGACAACACCGTGCTTGAGGATGTGACGGAAATCTTCTGGGCCGACCCGCGCGACACGGCCTATCATTATGGCTCGCGCCTGCAATTTGCCAATGACGGCACGCTGTACGTCTCTCTCGGGGAGGGCTTCAAATACATGAAGGATGCCCAGGACCCAAAGATCACACATGGCTCCATCGTCCGCATCAATACAGATGGCAGCATCCCGCCGGATAATCCGTTTGCAGACGGCAAGGATGGCAATCCGGCCGTTTGGTCCTATGGTCATCGCAATGTCCAGGGCCTCTATTATGATAAAGACACCGGCACACTCTATGAAACAGAGCATGGTCCCAAGGGCGGCGATGAGCTTAATATCATCAAGCCCGGCGCCAATTATGGCTGGCCCGTCATCACCTATGGCGTAAACTATGATGGCACGGTGATCACCGAGAAAACCGAAATGGCGGGCATGGAACAACCCCTGACCTATTGGGTGCCGTCGATTGCACCGGCGGGCCTCACCATGCTGACCAGCGATGTCTATCCCGGCTGGAAGGGCGATCTCTTCACAGGTGGCATGAACGGCCCGGCCGGGCTGGAGCTGACTCGTATCGACATGGAAGACGGCCAGGTGGTCGGCAAGGAATCCCTGTTCGATGGCGAATATCCGATCCGCGATGTCATTCAGGGCCCAGATGGTCACCTCTATGTTGCGACAAAGAATTTTGACGGCATCTACCGCGTGGATGTCATTGAGGCCGCTGCCGACGGCGAGGCCGACACGGAATAATCCGGCGCAGCCTGCGCTGCGCGCAGGTCAGACGCCCCGGCGGGACCGGAGCGCGGCGGCGAGTGTTCCATCATCCAGATGGTCCAGTTCGCCGCCCACCGGAACGCCGTGGGCCAGGCGCGTCACGCTGGCGCCTTTCCCTTCCAGCAAGTCTGCCACATAATGGGCTGTGGTCTGGCCATCGACCGTGGCATTCAGGGCCAGGATCACTTCGCGAATGTCGCCCGCCTCAACCCGGCTGATCAGGCTCGCAATGTTGAGATCTTCCGGCGTGATGCCGTCAATCGCTGACAAGACACCGCCCAGAACATGATAGCGCCCGCGAAAGGCCCCGCCCCGCTCCAGCGCCCACAGATCCGGCACGTCTTCCACAACACAGATCAGGCTGTCATCGCGGCCGTCGGCCTGACACACCGCACAGGGCTGTATCGTGTCGAAGTTTCCGCAGATCTGGCAGCGGTCAATTTTCTCACCCGCCTCTGCCAGCGCATCGGCCAGCGGCTTCAGCAGCGTGTCGCGGCGCTTCAGCAGAAACAGCGCCACGCGCCGCGCAGACCGGGGGCCAAGCCCCGGCAGGCGAGAGATCAACTCGATCAGACGAAGAATTTCCGGGCCGGCAGAACGTTGTGACATATGCCCAATGTCAGTTATTTGCCCGCTCTTGCAAGCGGGCATCTGAAAAGAAGACCCCCCGGCCAGGGGGACCGGGGGGTCTGGAGGACTCTTAAGTCAAGGCAGGCTTTCAGGCGGCTTCCTCAATCTCGTTTGTTTTCGAGCTCGGGCGCGGGTCACGGAGCACATAGCCGCGGCCCCAGACGGTTTCGATATAATGGTTACCACCGGTCGCCTGCTGCAGCTTCTTGCGCAGCTTACAAATGAACACGTCGATGATCTTCAGTTCCGGCTCATCCATCCCGCCATAGAGGTGGTTGAGGAACATTTCCTTGGTCAGCGTCGTGCCCTTGCGCAGCGAGAGCAGTTCGAACATCTGGTATTCCTTGCCGGTCAGGTGAACGCGCTCGTCGTCTACTTCCACCGTCTTGGCATCCAGGTTGACGATGATTTCGCCTGTGCGGATCACGCTCTCGGCATGGCCTTTGGAGCGACGCACAATGGCTGTGATACGGGCAATCAGCTCGTCTTTGTTAAACGGTTTGGTCAGGTAATCGTCTGCGCCGTAGCCGAGTGTCTTAACCTTGGCTTCGATGTCAGGGTTACCGGACAGGATCATGACCGGCGTGTTCACACGGCCCATCCGCAGCTGTTTGAGCACCTCATACCCGGAGATATCCGGCAGGGAGAGGTCCAGCACGATCATGTCGTATTCGTAGACTTTTCCGAGGTCGACGCCTTCTTCGCCAAGGTCGGTCGTATAGATGTTGAAGCCCGCAGCTTTCAGCATCAGCTCGATTGAACGCGCGACAGCGCTATCGTCTTCAATAAGCAGGACGCGCATTATCTCGTCTCCCGAATCAACTTACGACCAAACTAGTCGCATTTCCTATTAAAGTGAATCCTACGGACTGATCCTTTAACGAAGGTTAACGAGCCGTGCGATTTGCCTCAAAAAAGTTCTACTTTCTTCACACAGATTAATAGCCAAGCTCCGCGGAGGAACCCGCGCCGATCAGCATCTGTGAAATTGCGATGGCATCCTGGATCGGTTGCGCCTGCTGATCCGTAGAGATCAGCGTTTTCTGGCAACGGATCGCATCGCGCACTTTCGGGTCCCGCATAACGGTGCCTGCAAGATGTGGACGGAAGCCAAGGAAGGTCTGGCAAGCCCGCGCAATCGCCTCATAGGTTCTTTGCCCTGCAGCGCGTGATTCGGCCTGGTTAATACAGATCACGGGTTCCACGTTCGGCGCATAACCTCTCAGAACCTTGATGAACGCATAGGCATCCGTCATCGAGGTCGGCTCGTCCGTGATAACCATCAATGCCTTGTCGGCGGCACGCGCCAGGCGCATGCAGTTGGCCTCAATGCCGGCGCCAAGGTCCACGACCACCTGGTCATATTGCAGGGCCAGCGCAGAGAGACCCGCGGCAAGGCGGGCAACTTCTTCTGGCGGAAGCTCAGCGAGAGCGCCTGAGCCTGACCGGCCCGGCAGCACATCAAAACCACCTCCTGCAGCGCCGCCATCAACGGGCGTAACCGCATCATCCAGCTCAACCCAGCCTGCAATCACGGCGGCGAGGTCTGTTTCCGGTGCGATGCCCAGCTGTACGTCAACATTGGCAAGGCCAAGATCACCATCCACCAGCAGCGTGCGCTTGCCAGCCTGCGCGAAGGCAGAAGCCAGCGTGATGGCCATGAAGGTCTTGCCCACCCCGCCCTTGCCACTGGCAACAGCGATGATCGAGGCCGGAGCAACGCGCGGAGCCGGGCGCTGTTGCGGCCGATCCTGGGATTTTCGAAGCATGAAGCTCATGAGATTACGCAGCTCCTTTCAGGGCGATCACATCGCCCGGGGCATCTTCCATCAACAAGGCAGCCAGCCGGGAGGGCGCTGCCGGCACCAGCCCACCGCCGATAAACGGCGTCACGGCGAGATGCGAGAAGGCAATGCCAGCTGATGACAGGGCCGATATGGCCCCTCCCCGCCGGCGGGCAATGTCGAGTTTGGTAAGGATCGCGCGGCGAATGCCGGCGCGGGCAAAGGCACGGGCCGAATCGGCCTGATCTTCCGGATGTCCCTCGGCAGACATGACGAGCACAGGCTCGGCGCGCACAACGGCGATCAAATCCTGCAGGCTGGCCATATCATCCTGATCGAATGGATTGATGGCCGGCAGGTCGATAATGCAGCGATTGCCGGTCTCGCGCAGCCTGCGCAGCACGTTGAACAGGGCGTCGGGCGTCTCGGCAATGCGGATCTGGCCGCGTTCCTGCTCAAGATAAGCGGCCAGCAGCTCGCCTCCGGCCGTGCCGTCGAGATCTGCGGCAACCGGCATGATCTGGGTGCGAGCCACGGCGGCGCGACGGGTCAGCTTTGCAGCTGTCGCGGTGCGGCCATGCCCCGGAGGTCCAACGAGAATGATATCCTTTTCCAGGCGCGCCGGAATCGGGTCGCAGGTAACGATACGCTCCAGACCGGCGGCGATGGAATCTTCAGGGGCGGAGCTTGGCGTGCTGTGGCGGCCAGCCCCCTCATTTGCCACACGGTCTGCAAAGCGCTGGGGTGCGCCATGCCAGAGTAGCGCGTCGCGGACGCGGCTGTAGAGCGGGTTTTCAGAGCCACGGCCGTGACCGCCGCGCGATTCACGCAGGAAGAGCGGCTCGCTCGGCACCACTCCTCCGCCAAGCTTGTCTGTAGCTGCGCGGACCTCGACTCCCCCGTCGATTTCGCGCTCTGACAGGATCACCGCATCGGCGCCCATCTCGGCAAAAATCATCGCCTTGGCAGCTTCGAAAGTCTCCGCAGCGAACATCTTCATGCGCATGTCTGCATGTTTCCCTTGTTACACCCCATCGCACACCACCCCATTGGTGCAACAGGACATGCTTATCCTCGGAAAACAGTTAACACAGCTAAAGGTTAACAGTTTCCTGCCCTGCGTTAGGAATTGTGAAGCATGTATGGGATTTAATGTTGGCTGCCGGAATCTCAGGCAGCTGCACGTTCATCAACGATTTCGGACAGGGTGACCCCCAATTGTCCATCGGCGATGACCAGCTTGCCGCGCGCCATCAGGCGGTCGGAAAGGTAAATATCCACCGGTTCGTCGGTCTTGCGCTGAAGGGCGATGATGTCCCCTTCCGACATGGCCATCAATTCCTCGATCGGCATGCGCACCTCGCCCAGCACCACATCCACGCGGACGGGTACATCCATCAGGCTCTTCTTCAGGGCGGGGTTTTCGGAATCAGTCATGATCGTCCTTCCGGCTATCCTCTGAATGGGTCGGATTTAAGGGATTGCTGCGCGGCGAACAGGTCCCCCTGCCCGTCTATGATGGTGCGGGCTGTCGCCCTTATTAGCTGAGTGGCCCGCTCACTGAAACCCTCCTCCAGCGCGCAGGCCTCCAGATGGCTTGTCAGGGCCACGAGACTTGCCAAAGCCTCGTTGAGCGCATTCGTGACCGCCTGCAAGCGCTCCGCCTCGTCACGCGCCTGTTCCGCGCGCACAGTTGCAGCGCCTTCAGCCCGCGCTTCTGCCAGCAATTGCACCAGTTCCGGGGTTGTCAGGCGGACCGGCGGGTCTTCTTCGAGCACGGCAGGCGGGGCTGCCGCAACGCTGAAATCGCTGCGGAAGTCAAAAGGCGTGAGGGATTTGACAGCGCGCTGCATTATTCGACCAGTTCGTCCTCATCTTCCGGCAAACCACCGCGAATATCGCCCTGATTAATCAGGGCGCGCGCCAGCCGGACTAGTTCACGGCGGGCCGCTTCCACTTCGCTGCGGCGCACAGGGCCCAGCATGGCGATTTCCTCGCGCAGCAGGCTGCCCGCACGTTGCGTCATGTTGCGGAAGAAGGCCGTCGCCGTTTCCGGCTTTGCACCCTTCAGCGCCAGGGTCAGCATGGCGCGGTCTGACGATGACAGTAGGGTCTGCAGGCCTGCCGTGTCCATTTTCGCGAGATCATCAAAAGTGAACATGAGCGCGCGGACACGGTCACCCACACCCGGCTCAGCGCTGTCCAGTGCCGCGAGCAGGTTCTGCTCTGCCTGGCTGTCCAACTGGTCAAAGATGCGGGCAATACGCTCATGCCCGCTGGCAATGGAGGGCCGCAGACTGTTGTCCAGCCAGCCGGAGACGGCCGCCTCCAGCCCTTTCAGCGCAATCGGGTTTACCGGACCGATATGCAGAAGGCGCTGCATGATATCGACGGCGTGTCTGGTGCGGATAACTTTCAGCAGCCGTGCGGCGGCTTCACCCTCCATGCGCGACAGGATCAGCGCGATGGTTTGGGGGTGCTGCCCGCCCAGCAGCTGCAGGAGGTCCGCCGTTTCCATGGCAGAGAGACGCGCCCAGACGCTGCTGCCGGCTGCGGGTTTGGGCGTGTAATGCGTGTGCGCCTTCACATAGGTCTGCACGGCTTCGGCCTCATGGCCGTAATCATCGTCCAGCGCATCCATGGCGACAGACAGCGCATGGGCCTCTTCACTGGACAGCTCTCCCCAGACCGGGGCAGCATCCGGGCCAAGCGCACGCATTAGACGAGCAGATCTAGCAAGGCCTTCCGGCGGGCGCGCGGATGGCCCAGCCTGTTTCAGGGCAAGCGCGGTCATGCGGCCCCCCCTTCCCCATGCATCCAGCTACGCAGGATGGAGGCCGTGCGGGCCGGATCTTTCTGGACGAGTTTTGCAGCGGCGCCGGGCTCCGCGGTCAGGGCCGGTTTGGCTTTCAGGCGGGTCTCTTGCAGGGCGGGCTCAAGTGCAGCTTCAACCGGCTCTGCGGCTTTGACCCGCTTTGCATCCGCCGCTGGTGCATCGGACGGCTTCAGTCCAATCCAGGCGAGCATCGCCAGCAATGCGCCATACAGGCCGAGTTCCGTCCAGCCTGAAGCAGACGGACGGCCCGGCACACCGCGCGAAAAGGCGGCCTGCTCGATCACCAATTGATCGCCCTCTTCCGGATTCATCATCAGCGCGGATGTCGTCAGACGCTCCAGCGTAGGTGCGGCTTCACTGACGCGGCTCGCCAGCAGGATCAGGACGGAGTGAGACGTGCCCTCACCTGTCACCGATAGCCGGATATTTCCCTTGCCTGCGACAGGCTCAAGAATACCCATGAGAGAGGCTTCGACCTTGGAGCCAGGCACCCACTCATCGGCAGGCTGGGTAAACAGACTTGTTCCCCGCCAGCAACCGAGCAGGATTACGATCAGACATGCAAACAGCGCGATGGCCTGTGTGGAGGGCCCCGCGCTGCGCTGCGATTTTGCGAACCGAAAATCCATCAAACACTCCTGACGCCGGAAGCAGATTCCGGCGTTCAGGACTATTCATAGGTCTCGGCGCGTAAATTTGTGTTTAACAGACAGGAGCTTGTTAACCCTGACCCCGACTAGCTGCGATATTGCTGCAGGCGGGTTGTACGCAGGCCTTTGGTGCCGTGACGGTTGTAGAGCTTTTCCCAGGTCTCGTATTCCTCGTCGCTCAGGCTGTAGCGGTCACAGGCTGCCTTGCGGCTAAGAAGGCCACCAGAGACTGCTGCAACGACTTCAGCTTTGCGGCGCGTCACCCAGCGGGAGATATTAGGGGACGGCAGGTCTGCCAGGGTCAGCGTCTGGCCGTCGGGGCCGGGGACGCCTTGATTACGTGCATTATGTTTTTCCATGTCCACACCATTCTGGTTGCATAGTCGAAAACAGCCCGGCTTCTCCGGGAACTGTGGACAGGAAGATACACTGAGGGGTTTAAGCCTAGGCGTAAGGCAGTATGTCACTTTTACAGCTTCGGTTAGGAGGATGTTCGTAAAGCTGTACCGCCCCGGTACAAGAGGTGAGAATCTCCCGCATTCATTACAGAAATGACAACATTATGGCGAATTATGGCAGCAATTCCAAAGCGCCATTATCCCGTGCCTGGGCCGCATGACGGCGCAACATGGTCAGGAACATTTCGTCTCCGCGCTTGGTCTGTTTAACAAGCATCGCCGCGCCGAACGCAACCGACATACCGTAAAAACTAAACCACTGGTAGTGCCGATAGAGGTCTTCAAACGCATAATCAGTGATGCCCTGATCCTGCAGGCAGGAATGGTAATAGCGGAGCAAGGCCTGCTCATACCTGGGCCGGTCATCCCGCGTCAAACCCGCACCAATGAAATAGGCCACATCACCCGCCGGGGCGCCTTTGCCGACCGTTTGCCAGTCTACAATCGCCAGTGGCTTGGGCGCGCTGCCCTTGCCAAACAGCATGTTGTCCAGCCGGAAATCATTATGCGTCAGGGCATGCGGGCCCTCATAGCCCTCACTCCAGGCCGGCAGCGCTGTAGCATAGGCATCGCCGACTTCAATGTCTTCCGCACTCAGCCGCTCGCCATAGCGATCCTTGAATCCGTACCACAGCCCGACAACCTGCTCCGGCGGCAAGGCGGGTGGCGGTGCCAGCTCACTTCCCTGCAGCCAGGCATAGGTATCGAGCGCCGGATCATTCCAGTGCGCCGCATGCAGCACAGCCGCAGAGGCAAGCGCCTTTTCAGCCTCTTTCACAGTGCAGCCGCGCAATTGGTCCCCCTGCTCTGACGGGGCCATATCTTCCATGATCAGGGCAAACCGGTTCGTATTGGAGTCGTAATCTGTATAGAAGGCTTTCGGCGTGATGACCCCCGCCACTTTCGGAAAGGTGCGATAGAAGTGCACTTCGCGCTCATAATGACCGAGCAGTTTCGCCGTCATCAGGCTGTCTTCACTGCCGGAGGGAAATTTGCCGACCAGTGTATCCGGGGCGTTCGATCCCTTGCGGTTATAATCGAACACAAAGCGGACATTTTCACCGATCTGGCCTGTTCCGATTGATTTCGCGGTGAGGCCTTTTACCTCTGCATCAATGCCAATTTCTTCGAATAGAGCATTAAACCAGTCCGCCCCCAAGGTGAGCGGGTCTGCATCGAGGCCAGGTCGACTCATTCATGTTTCCTCCACTTTGGTGCTTTTATCGGCAGGATTTTCCTGCTCTTTATCTTGATCTTGTCCTGAGCGCGCCTCTTCCGCGCGGCGGCTGCGGCCCCAGCCGGTCATCCGCTGGAATTGCTGCATGCGGTCTTCTGCATCACGCAAGCCCCGGTCGAGCGCAGCCATGGTGAGAGCAAAATCTCCGCTGGTTTCCTTGCGCCAGGCCCGCTCTGCCTTGCCGATGACATAGGCGACACCGACGGCCTTGAGAGGCACCGGCGCGCCGGACCGTCTGTCGAGCCCTGCCGAGACAAGCGCCCAGTCCGCAGAGCGCTTGCGCGCCGCTGCCAGTTTCAGAAGCAGGGATGGCACACGGTCACGATAGGTCATCAGAGAGATCAGACCGGCGCGATGGTCTTCCATCGCCTCAAAGCGCAGCATGATGACATCAAACAGACGCTCGCGCGGCGTTTCATCATGCGAGACGCCCTCTTCCGACATGAACCCGTCGAAATAGGTCTCCGCATACGCGGCCAGTTCATCTTTACCGGCAACACCATGAAAGTCTGACAGGCTGAGGCCTGCTGTATCCGCAATCTCTGAAAGTGTCAGGTCAGCCCAGGCGGTTTCGGCAGCCAGCTCCAATGCAGCGAGCAGGCCTTTTCCAAGTATGCCTGCCGTATCGCTCATCACTGGCTCCTCTAATCCATGTCTCTGGACAGCTCCCGGTCGCGGGTTATGGCGGCCCGGAGTGCCTTGCGCATCAATAGGGGCATCCCACCGTCATCCATGAGGATGTCAAGGGCTGCCTGGGTGATGCCGCCGGGTGAAGTAACCGCTTTTCTCAAAGCCCCTGGCGTTTCATCCGATGCTGCCATCAGGGCCGCCGAGCCCGTAAGGGTTTCGACCGCCAGCCGCATGGCCATGTCGCGTGGCACACCTTCGGCCTCTGCGGCTTCTGCCATCACTTCGGCCAGCAGAAAGACATAGGCCGGTCCGCAGCCGGAAATACCGGTCGCCACTGTCAGCATTTTTTCGTCCATCGGGCCTTCGACACGGCCCAGAGATTTCAAAAGGCGTTGAACGACCTCAATATCGGTTTTGGTCACAGAGGGCGCAGGGGCCATCAGTGCAACACCCTTGCCGATCGCACCCGGCGTATTCGGCATGACGCGAATGATACGCGGCGTTTCCAGCCTGTCCGTCAATTGGCCCAGCCGAATGCCGCCCATGACGGATACAACGAGTGTTTTCGGGCCGATCCAGACCTTCACACTTTCCACGATGCGCGGAAAGATTTGCGGTTTGACACACAGTACGACTATGCCTGCCGGGGACGGATCAGGATTGAGCACCAATTTTCCGGCATCGGCCCAGTTCTGGACCTGTTCAGACGGCGCAGGATCGACAATCGACAGGTCCGGAGAGGCCTTGCCGGACAGCCAGCCTGTCGCCAGCGCCGAGCCCATTCTCCCGGCCCCAATCAGGACAATCGATTTTGCGCTGCTCATCTTTTACAGGGTTTCCGGGGCCTCAGGCTTCGCCATGCGTTTCAAACATGACGGCATCAATGGATTCACGGGGCGATTTGCCTGCCCAGATCAGGAAGTTGAACGCCGGCACGAACCGGTCCACTGCGCTGACCGAAGCCGCGACAGCAGAGCGGATCTCGCCCAGAGACACTTCATCCCGGTCCGTCATCGGGAAAGTATAGCGGAAAATGACCACGCCTTCATCCGCCCAATAGTCGAAATGGCCCAGCCACAGACGCTCATTCGCCATTATGATCAGCTCTGAGAGCTGCGCGCGCTTGGCGGCAACTGGCTTGATGTCCAGTGTGACAGAAAAATGGATAGCTGCCGGTTCAGGGCGGAATGCGAACAAGGCGCCCATATCGCCCCAGCGGGTTTCCGCTACAGCCTGAATGGTTCCTTCTTCATCGCGCTCATGCTGCCAGCCAGCGATTTCGAGGGCTTCCTCAACACGGTCCAGTGGATCTGCCGCAGCAAACTCATCGCGTGAAAGATCAAGGCTCATGAAAGTCTCCCCTTCTTTCAGAGTTTATGGGTGCGCGGATTCGCGCAACATGGCCAATGTCTGTTGAAACGCGCGCGAGGCGCCGCGTCCAGTGTGATTAACAGACAGGCAAGATTAGCCTGCAGTAAAGGCTTAATTGGAATTCACCTTCGCCTCGAGGTCTTCAAGGCGCTTTTCAAGTGTTTCGACCCGCTCCAGGGCCGCTGTTGCGAGGGCTTTCAGTGCCTCAACCTCATCCCGGCCGGCCAGGTCCATATCGGCGATCATGGCCTTCACACGGGCCTGCGCGGCCGTCTTGGCCTCTTCGCCTGCAGCCCGCGCTGCCCCCATCGCTCCGGTCATCAGACCTGCAATGTCATCAAGCAGTGGATTTGTTGCGGCCATGAGGCTACTCCTTCGCGGGGGCGGGCGGACAGGTTCACTCCTAACAGATAGGCCCGAGGCAAGACAGGGAAAAGACGCCGCATGCTGGATATGATGAGTTTTGCTGCAATAGTGATGCCTGCAGCCGCGCTGACCTTTCCGGATGTCAGCCCGGCGCTACTGTCGATTGACCTCGGTTTCCTGGGGCTCGGACAGTTTCATCTGCGCTGGTACGCGCTCGGCTATATGGCCGGAATCGGCCTCGCCTGGTGGTATGCAACCGCGATGGTAAAGCGCCCAGCCCTGTTTGGTGGCACCTCGCCGCTTACCAAGGACCAGCTCGACGACATCATGTTCTGGATTATTGTCGGCATCATTCTGGGCGGACGCTTTGGATATGTACTCTTCTATATGGTGCCCTACCAGTTTGATGTGATCGCGAATGACCCGTTGACCATCTTCAAGATCTGGGATGGCGGTATGGCCTTCCATGGCGGCATTTTAGGGGTCACGATTGCGCTTTGCCTGTTTGCCTATCTCAAAAAGGTATCGCTTTATTCCATCGGAGACATTGCCGGCGTCGTCGCGCCGATCGGCATCGGCCTCGTCCGCCTCGCCAATTTCGTGAATGCCGAGCTTTATGGCCGCCATACGGACGCCCCTGTCGGCATGGTCTTCCCGGAGGGCTATGTGCCGGGCTCTACCCCGCCCGCCTATAATTGGGCGACCGGCGAATGGGTCTATTCGGGCCTCGAAACCGCGCGCCACCCCAGCCAGATCTATGAAAGCGTGCTGGAAGGCTGGGTGCCGCTGATCGTACTGTCCATCCTGATCTGGCGCTTTGGCGCGTTGAAGCGGCCCGGACTGGTGGCCGGACTGTTCCTGCTGATGTATGCAACGGGCCGCACGATTGTTGAGAATTTCCGCATGCCCGACAGCTTTGTCGACGGCCTGCCGGACTGGATCACGATGGGGCAATTGCTCTCCATCCCGATGTGGATCGGCGGCATCTGGCTGGTGTGGAACGCATTGAAAAAGCCCGCCGCCAAAGCAGACTGATGGCTGACATGACCCTCAAGGACCGCATCATCCGCCTGATCGAGACGGACGGGCCGATCCCGGTATCGACCTATATGCAGTTGGCCCTGCATGATACGGCGCAAGGCTATTACGCCACACGTCCCGGTCTCGGCACGGATTTCATCACCGCCCCGGAAGTCAGCCAGATCTTCGGGGAGCTGCTTGGACTGTGGGCCGTTCATGAGTGGAAGGCGCTGGGCGAACCCGGCACATTCCAGCTGGTCGAGATCGGCCCCGGACGGGGCACACTTATGGCTGATGCGCTGCGCCTGGCCTATGTCGCGGGCGGTCGCAAATTTGCCGATGCGGCGCAGCTGAGACTGGTGGAGCCGAGCCCGGAGCTGCGCAAGGTTCAAACCGAGCGCCTGAAGGATTATGAACCCGCCTTTTCCGACACGCTGTCCGAGGTGCCTGCCGGGCCGATGGTCCTGCTCGCAAATGAATATCTCGACTGCCTGCCCGCCCGACAATTCCGCAAGGATGGCGGGACTTGGCGCGAATGCGTGATCGGCCTCGACGATGATGGAAACCTCGCCTTTGGCCTCGCCGCAGATGAGGCCCGCGCCCCGGAACGCAGCGCAGACACCGCCCAATGTGTTGAAGTGCAGACCGGCTTTGACCTGCTGATCGCAGACCTTGTCACCCGCGCTGACCCGTTCCGCGCGCTGTTCCTCGATTATGGCCCCGCAGACGCCACACCGGGCGACAGCCTTCGGGCCTTCAAGCTGGGCGAGCAGGTCTCCCCGCTGGCCTTCCCCGGAGACGCCGACCTGACCGTAGATGTGGATTTTGGCCGTCTGAAGCGCCTGGCCACAAAGATCGGCCTCGACGTCACCGGCCCCACCCCGCAGGGCATGTTCCTGATGGGCCTTGGCGCGCAGGCACGCCTGAACCAGTTGGTAGAGGCCAATCCAGACCATGCCGAGGCGATCTACAACAACGCCCAGCGCCTGATTGACCCGAAAGACATGGGCAGCCGCTTCAAGGCCATCTGCCTCTCCAGCAAAGCCCTCCCCCACCCTGCCGGCTTCTAGCGGCGCACCTGCCGCAGCGTCTCTGACCCTTGGCTTTTGGCAGCCTACCCCCATCTGAACGATGGTAAGCCGATCAGGGAGCAGACACTTGGCAAATCTTTCCATTCTGGAATTGGGGCGCGTGCGAGAAGGCTTTACGCGGGCGGACGCGCTGAATGATGCGCGCCGCGTGGCGCAACAGGCCGAGGGGTTTGGCTATAAGCGTTTCTGGGTGGCAGAGCATCACAACATGCCCGCCGTCACGACGGCTGCGACCTCGATCGTGATTTCCCATATTGCTGCCGGCACAAAGACACTCCGCGTCGGCGCAGGCGGCATCATGCTGCCAAACCACGCACCTTACATCATTGCCGAACAATTCGGCACACTGGAGGCGCTCTATCCAGGCCGGATCGATCTGGGCCTTGGCCGCGCACCAGGAACGGACCAGTTGACCCTACGCGCGCTGCGCCGCGACCCGATGAGTGCGGACCGTTTTCCGCAGGATGTTCTGGAACTGCAAGCCTATCTCGGCCCCGTTGAAGATGGTCAGCGAATTGAAGCCGTCCCCGGATCAAATTCCAATGTGCCGATCTGGATTCTCGGCTCCAGCCTGTTTGGCGCGCAAATGGCCGCCGCCTACGGCTTCCCTTACGGCTTTGCCTCTCACTTTGCGCCGCAGGCACTGGATGATGCACTGGCAGTCTATCGCCGCCAGTTCAAGCCTTCAGAGCACCAAGCAAAGCCCTATGCCCTGATCGGTGTCAACATCATTGCGGCGGACACGGATGAAGAGGCGAAATATCTCGCGACTTCGCAGCAGATGTCGTTCGCGAATCTGGTGCGCGGGCAGCGCAAGCTGACCCAGCCGCCGATTGACGACATCAACGCCTATTGGACAGAAGCAGAAAAGCTGCGCGCCAGTCATATGCTGGCGGTCAGCATCATTGGCGGGCCGGACAAGGTGCGCACCGGCATTCAGAACCTGCTCGCCCGCACGGAGGCGGACGAACTGATGGTGGTGTCTGATATGTATGATGTCGACAAGCGCATCCGCTCATTCGAGATCATTGCCGATGTGATGAAATCCATAAACGGAGCCTGATCACTCGCCGATATATTGGTCCACAAAGTCCGACATGGCCTTCAGCGTCTCAATCCGCGTCTCGCCCTGTGACAGCCAGTGGTCCTCATCTTTCAGTTCAACGAACGTAACGTCCTTGCCTGCACGCTCCATGATGCGGCCCTGTGTGAAATCAACAACTGTGTCATCCTTGCCGTGAATCAGCAGAACCGGCGCGGTGAAATTTTCGGCCTCGTTTACAGGTGAAATCTCCTCCAACTTTTCCTTCTCAGCCCGGGGGTCGCCTGCAACGCGCTTCCAGTAGTCAATCACCCAATGGCGTCTTCCATAAGTGGAGGATGCGGGACTTCTGCGCTCGCAATGCGCCCTGTGCAGGCGAGGATCAATGCCATCATCATGGCCGCAACAAAACGCATACTTAACCTCCCCTGATATGAGGAAAGGCTATTTTAGATGGAAAACACGGCAACCATGAAAGTCACCTGAAAGAGTGACTTTTCGGCTCTGGGTCAGGCGGGCTGCTTGATCTCGTTATTGTCGCCAAGCAGGACGACCGTCGGCGCGTGCTGGCGGGCCTTTTCGGCTTCCACACCGGCAAATGCTGCGATGATCACCGTGTCGCCTACGGCAAAATGACGGGCCGCAGCGCCGTTCACACCGATCGTTTTGGAGCCGCGCGGAGCTTCCAGCGCATAGGTCTGGATGCGGGCCCCATTGGTGACATTCCAGATATCCACGCGCTCGTTCGGCAGGATGCCGGACGCATCAAGCAGATCCTGATCTATCGAGACCGAGCCCTCATAGTGCAGGTCACACTGCGTAACGGTGGCAGAGTGAAGCTTGGATTTCAGCATGTTGAGCAGCAAGGACGAGCCCTCCTGAAAGTGTTTGCGCGGCATTATGCTCACAATGAGCATATAGGGGTGCCCTCCCCGTTGGGCAAGGGGCTTATTGCATTGCACCATAATGGAGTAAAGACTGTTATGGGCCTTGCAGAGAGAGGCCACGCCCTACTGCGAAGCATCGCACAAGCCTCCAGATCTGGTGACGCACTATGCGGCCTGAGTTCCGCGCATCGCCACGCCGGAACCAATGCCCCTGGCCAGCGTCAATTAAGGGAACCTAAAAGAAGTGAGCTCTCATCATGGCGAATAAAGTCCGCATCCTGCATACGGAACCTGTCACCCATAATGTCCGCGCCTATCGCGTGGAAAAGCCCGAAGGTTATGAGTTCCAGCCCGGCCAGGCGACTGAAGTTTCCCTAGACAAGGATGGCTGGCGCGATGAGAAACGCCCCTTCACATTCACGGCGCTGGAAGAATGGGGTGATCTGCAGTTCACGATCAAATCCTATCACGACCATGATGGTGTAACACACAAGCTCTGGTCGATGGAGCCGGGCGATAGCCTGCTGATTGACGATGCGTGGGGCACGATCACCTATAAGGGGCCCGGGGTCTTCATCGCGGGCGGCGCAGGCGTAACGCCCTTCATCGCCATTCTGCGCCGGCTTGCAGCAGACGGAAAACTGGACGGCCACACGTTGATCGCCTCACACAAGACGGAGAAAGACATCATCCTGCGCGATGAATTCGAAAGCATGAAAGGCCTCACCTGTATCTGGACCGTCACAGGACAGGACGGGTCAGAGTTCGACAGAGGGAAGATCGACGCGGCCTTTTTGGAAAGATATGTCGATAACTATGACCAGAAATTCTATGTCTGCGGGCCGGACAAGATGGTGGACGACATCAAGGCGGACCTGAAGAATCTCGGTGCAAATACCGACGGCATCACATTCGAGGAATAGCCCGCTTAGTCAGCCCTCAAAAAATGCGCTACCACGCGCCGTGTGTGAGGAGCGTCGCGATGCTCGAACAGGTAAATCCCCTGCCAGGTCCCGAGCGCCATGCGCCCACCTGAAACCGGGATCGACAGCGAGGTTTGCGTCAGCGCCGCCTTGATGTGCGCGGGCATGTCGTCTGGTCCCTCTGTGCGATGCACCAGATAGTTCATGGATGGGTCATCCGCTGGCGGAGCAAGCCGTTGAAAGAAGGCCTGCAAATCCCGCTGCACATCCGGGTCGGCATTTTCCTGAATGATTAAGGAGCAGGATGTATGCTGGCAGAACAGCGTCAGCAGGCCATTCCCCTGCCCGTGCGTGAAGGCCTCCACCTCGCGGGTGAACTCATAAAGACCCGGGCCATGCGTCGAAAGCGTGATTGTCGTCTGCATGGCCCCGGAATATCGCAAATAGGTCGGAAGCTAAAGACCCCGCCCTATTCTTCCTCGTCCAGCAGGGCCTCAATCCGGTCCATGATATTATTCATGCGCCGCACGACGGCCTGATAGGCATCCGGCTTGGTCATATCGAGGCCGGCTTCATTCATCAAAATATTGTGCGGATAGTCAGAACCGCCGGCTTTCAGCACATTGATGAAATTGTCGCGTACACCCTCATCCCCGGCCAGGAACTGTTCGGAGAACCAGGCCGCCCCGGACACAGAGGTCGCATACTGGTAAACATAGAACTCGTAATAGAAGTGCGGGATATAGGCCCACTCCACCGCATACATATCATCAATCTTCATGACGCCTTCAGCCTCGCCATGATATTTGCGCAAGAGGTCTCCATAAATCTGCGTCAGCTTCGCGCCGGTCAGTGGCTCACCGCGCTCGGCCGCCTCATGGATCGCCAGTTCGAACTCGCCAAACATGGTCTGGCGGTAGAATGTGCCGCGCAAACTCTCCAGTGCATAGCCCAGATAATAGAGCTTTTCTTCCTTCGTCTCGGCATGGGCGATCATGTATTCTTCAAGCAGGATCTCGTTGATGGTGGAAGCCATCTCCGCAATGAAGGTGGAATAGCCCGCCGTTTCAAAAGGCTGCGCACTCTTGGCCAATTGTGTGTGTACGGCGTGCCCCCATTCATGCGCAAAGGTTGAGAGGGAGTCGTAATCATCATTATGGTTCAGTAGCACATAAGGGTGCACATCATAGGCAGAGCCGGACATGTAGGCTCCGGTCTCCTTGCCCTCCTGAGGATAGGCATGCATCCAGCGCTCGCTGAGACCCTGACGCAGCAGGCCCAGATATTCCTCGCCAAACGGTTCCAGCGCCGCAAAGGTCAGCTCCTTTGAACGCTCCATGTCGAACGTGCCCGTATCGGCCTTGATGATCGGTGGATAGATATCGTAATAGCGCAGATTTTCCACGCCCAGCATGCGCCCGCGCAACTTCAGATAGCGGTGGAACACCGGCAGCGCCTCATTCACCTGTGTGACCAACTGGGTATAAATCTCATCAGGCAACGCATCATCGAACATGTTGCGTTCCAAAACGCTGTCGAAATCGCGCGCCTTGGCCTGGAACACGGCAGACAGAACCTGCGCATTCAGCGTGGCACCCATGCCATTCTCATAGGTTTTCCACGCGCTCCAGAATGTGTCGAATACGGCCTTGCGGTCTTCCCGGTTTTCCGCGCCACGATAGCGGGAATAGCCAGATTGGTTCAGCTTGACTTCCATGCCGTCTGACAGGGTCAGGCTGGGCCATGGAATGGAGGCATTGGCGTACAGGGAATAAATCTGCCCTGGCTGTGACAGCGCCTGGCCGGACAGGGCCAGTAGCGCCTCTCCCTTCTCGTCCAGCGTATGCGGAGCCTGACGCAGTGTATTTTCCAGCGTAAAGCGGAACGGCTCCAACGCAGGTTCTTCTGCCAGATAGGCCTCGACGGTTTCCTTGCCCACGCTGAGCACTTCCGGGTCCATCCAGCTGGTCGCTTCTCCGAAAGTCTGGAACAGGCCCTGCGCCTTGCCGAACCGTTCCTGGGATTCGGGCGCACGCTGGTCTTCATCATGAGAGAGGGACGCATAGGTGTAGAGGCGCACCATGTCTTTCGCCGTGTCGGATGTCGCCCGGAAGGCTTTTGCCATCGCCTCGGCGCTTTGTCCCAACGTGCCTTTGTAATCTGACAGCGTAGCGGTGCGCGCCTTGATGTCATCATAGGCCGCATCCCATGCCTCCGGCGAAGCATACAGCTCCGTCAGGTCCCAAACATAAGCCTCGGAGATCGGTTCGGGCGTGGCAGGGGCCGTGACCGGCAGCTCCACCGTCAGATTTGGCTCCTGACCCAATTGCGCCTCCGACATCATGGCACAACCAGACATCGCCATAAGGGCCAAACCACTCATCCCTACCTTGAACATATTGCGGATCTTGATCATGCCAACTTCCCCAAACTTATTGTTTATCGAGAAATACAGAAACCATGCAGCCGATCGCCTGACAAGCGAAATCAGGCTGGGCCTAAACCCAGATGTCAAACATTCTAGGGTGACGGCCCGGGCCCGACGCGCTATCCCGGATATTCGCCCAATGGGTAGGCAGGATGGAGTGAAGCATGCGCTGGCAAGGTGGACGCAGAGGCGGAAATGTAGAAGACAGACGCGGGCTTGGCCCCGGCAAGGCGGTCGGTGGCGGCAGCCTTATTGTCGTAGTGATCGCCCTGGTCGGCTATTTCGTTTTCGGCATGGAACCTAAAGACGTTGAACGCCTGATCGAAAGCACGAGCACGCAAACCTCTTCTCAGCAGAGTGGCGAAGTCGGCACACCGGAAGACCAGGCTGGCCAGTTCGTTGATGTCGTCGGCGCCAACATCAATGATGTCTGGAACGGCATGCTGCCGGACTATCGCGAGCCGACCGTCGTGCTCTATACGCAAGGCACCTCCACAGGCTGCGGCTATGGCCAGGCCGCCATGGGCCCGTTCTATTGTCCGAATGACCAGACGGTCTATCTAGACCTCTCCTTCTGGCAGCAGATGGAAGACCAACTCGGCGCGTCCGGCGCGGAATTTGCTCGCGCCTATGTCATCGCACATGAATTCGGCCACCATGTGCAAACGCTGACCGGCACATCCCAGCAGGTCCGCCAGGCCCAGCAGAAGGCAGGCAGCCAGGCCGAAGCGAACAAGTATTCTGTGGCGTTGGAACTGCAGGCCGATTGCTATGCCGGCGTCTGGGCGGCCAATGCAGCCAAGGCCTCCAATGGCACCGTGGCGCTGGAACCGGGCGACATGCGGGAAGGTCTGAAAACCGCCAATGCGATTGGTGACGACATGCTGCAAAAGCGCTCTCAGGGCCGAGTCACACCGGAAGCCTTCACCCATGGCAGCGCCGAACAGCGCATGACCTGGCTAAACCGCGGTTACGAAACTGGCGACCCGCGCCAGTGCGATACATTCAACTGACCCCCCCTGCCCCAGCAGGACCATACACACAATAAAGGGAGATCGCCGACATGACGGACGGCAAGCCGATGGGCTTTGAGACTTTGCAAATTCACGCCGGAGCCACTCCGGACCCGGCCACCGGCGCTCGCCAGGTGCCCATCTATCAGACCACGGCCTATGTTTTCCGCGACGCAGACCACGCCGCCGCATTGTTTGGCCTGCAGGAAGTCGGCTATATTTATTCCCGTCTGACCAACCCGACGGTGGCTGCGCTGGGAGACCGCATCGCGGCCCTTGAAGGCGGCGCAGGGGCGGTCTGCTGTTCCTCCGGCCATGCGGCCCAGATCATGGCCCTCTTCCCGCTGATGGCACCAGGCCGCAACATCGTTGCCTCAACCCGCCTTTATGGCGGTACGATCACCCAGTTCAGCCAGACCTTCAAACGCTTTGGCTGGTCATGCACCTTTGTCGACTTCGACGACCTGGACGCCGTCAAAGCCGCGATTGATGAAGACACCCGGGCCATCTTCTGCGAGACGATCGCCAATCCTGGTGGCTACATCACCGATCTCGACGCCATCGCCAAGATTGCGGATGAAGCTGGCGTGCCGCTGATCGTCGACAATACGACGGCCACGCCCTATCTCTGTCGCCCCATCGAACATGGCGCGACACTGGTCGTCCACTCGCTGACAAAATACATGACCGGCAATGGTACGGTCACCGGCGGAGCTATCGTGGATTCCGGCAAGTTTGACTGGTCTGCCTCTGACAAGTTCCCGTCGCTGTCTCAGCCGGAACCGGCCTATCACGGCCTGAAATTCCATGAGACCTTCGGCCCGGCCGCCTTCATGTTCCATGGCATTGCCGTTGGCCTGCGCGATCTTGGCATGACGCTGAACCCGCAAGCGGCACACTATACGCTGATGGGCATTGAAACGCTCTCCATGCGGATGGATAGACATGTTGCAAACGCCGAGAAGATTGCCAAATGGCTGGAAGGCCATGACGCGGTCGCAGGCGTCACCTATGCCGGCCTCGACTCCTCACCTTACAAGGGCCGGATCGCGAAGATCTGTCCGAAGGGGGCCGGCGCGCTGTTCACCATCCAGCTGAAAGGCGGCTATGAGGCCTGCGTCAAATTCGTGGACGGGCTAAACCTGTTCAGCCATGTCGCAAACCTTGGCGACGCCCGCAGCCTGGTCATTCACCCGGCCTCCACGACGCACCGTCAGCTAACGGAAGAGCAACAAGTAGCCGCTGGTGCTGCGCCGAACACGGTCCGCCTCTCCATTGGCATCGAAGACGCCGATGATTTGATCGCAGACCTGGATCAGGCTCTAAACGCTGCGGGCTGAACCTCTTTCCGGTCCCATCAGAAAAGGTGGTCCTTACGGGCCGCCTTTTTTGTGTGCAGTCACATCCAGCCTGCGACGGCATAAGCCTTTCGCGCCTCAAAGATTTCACCCTGCCGGTCTTTCGCCCAGCCGAGACACTGCACATCAGCTAGCCAGCAACACTGTCTTCCACCGTCACGGCATCCACGCTCTGACGCTTCAGCTCTGCCGACCCAAAGATTGTCATGAAGCTGATATCAGTTGCATCGCGCCCGGCGGCAATACGCACCAGATTACGCTCATCGGCCAGTTTGGTCGCGTCGATGAGCCGCCAAGCATCGTTCAGCCAGACTTCCGCCACGGCATGAAAATCCGGTGGCTTAATGCCTGGCGCATAGGCCGAGACCATGCGGGCCGGAATACCGGCTGAGCGTGCAAAGCTGATCAGCACATGGGCATAGTCCCGGCAGACGCCCTGACGCATCATGAAACTGTCTGCGGCTGTCGTCTCACCATCGCTGGCGCCGGGCACATAGTCGAAGTGCTCATAAATCCAGTCAGCCATGGCCAGCACCTGGTCCCCGCCCTGCTGGCCAGCAAAGGTGCGCTGGACGAACGTCATCATACGGTCGGATTCGCAGTACCGACTCGGGAATAGATATGAGGTCACATCAGATGGCAATTCATGATGCGGCGGCACAGACAGGCCAGCCAGCTCGACCGGCCCGCGCGTCACATCCACCAGCGCCTCATATGTGATCATGACATCACCGCGTGCCTTCATCCATTGCCGCACGCCCTTGTCATCCGGGCCATCCGCGACACTCAGATCGCAAGGAGGGTTCACTGTCAGGGCATCTGCAATCACGCGCTGGTCTGGCGCGCGCGCCGCCTCCAGGGCCAGCAAGACATCCGCGGGTTGGGGGAAACTGTATTCCAGGAAAGCCTTGATACTGACGCGCATGAGTGGGGTATCCTGAAAGGTCAGAGAGGATCGCCCAGATGACGATATGAGGATAATGCCCTGCAAGAGGTTTCGTTGCCGCCCCGCAAAAAGATTTCAGGCGGCCACTCTACCCGCCGCGGTAACAGCTCAACCCGGCGTGAACAATCCCTGAAAACCGACAATGATCGCGATCACGCCAAATACGGCAATTGCTGTGGTGAACGGATCAGCCCCCTTGGCAACCGGATCCTGCGTAAGCCGCCCTGCCCGAACCCGATCTGTCATCAACAGCGCGCCTGTGATCAGGCCGACCACTTCGAAGTGGAAAAGATGCGGTCCCGTCGTCAGGTGAACGATAAGATAATATCCGCCCGTCACCAGCGCGACAATTCCGATCAGCCATCCAAGCTGAGCCACCTTTGCAGCGCCTCCGGCCAGATCGTCCCCGACATTAGGGATTTTTACCAGCAGACCTATGGCGAGTAGGAAGCCGCCAAAAATATTGGCTAGGTCAAGAAGAAGTGAAATCATGATGCGTTACCCCTATCAGCTGTCACCGCATCAACCGTGCGAGAGACGCATCCGTTCCCTACAGGCGCTGGATCAGTGCCTGCGCTGCAGCCGGATTGGTTTCTTTCGCGCCTGAGATAAAGAAGGCAAACACCTCCCGTTCATCCGCCCAGCCACGCAGCGTTTTCGCCCACTGATCAAGCTGCGCAGGCCTATATCCCGTCTCGACCCCGGCCTGACTGTTTTGCAGGCGCGCATAGGTAAAGCTGGCTGTATTCATGTCCGGCATCGGCCAGTCAGCATCATCGGCAAAGACGAGCGCGCAGCCATGTTTGCGCAGCATGTCTTCAAAGGCTGGCGTGTTGAAACTTTCATGGCGCACTTCAATAGCATGACGCAGCGCGACGCCATCGTGCTCTTTCGGCAGAGTGGACAGGAAGGTGTCGAAGTAGTCCGTGTCAAAGGTCTTGCTGGCGGCGAACTGCCAGTTGATCGCGCCCAGCTTGTCACCTAGCGCCGTTACCCCTCCGCCGACGAACCAGGTTATGGCCTCCTCAATGGCAGAGGGCGTATTACGGCTGGTCGTCATGCGCTGCGCCTTCACCGTGAAGCGAAACTCGTCCGGGGTCTCCCCTGCCCAGCGGGCGAAAACATGCTCTGGCTGGTTACGGTAAAAGGTGGAATTGATCTCGATGGCCGTCAGGCGGCGGCTGGCATATTCCAGCTCCCGCGTCTTCGGCAGATCCTTCGGATAGAAGCGCCCCCGCCAGTCGTCAAAGCTCCAGCCGCCAATTCCGACATGAATGTCGTGTCCCATGACACATCTCCCCCAGCCACAAACAAAAAGGGCGACCCGCAGGCCGCCCTTTGAAATTGGATCAGGTATCCAGGAAGCTACGCAGCTTCCGGCTGCGGCTTGGATGTTTCAGCTTGCGGAGCGCTTTCGCCTCGATCTGGCGGATACGTTCGCGTGTCACGCTGAACTGCTGGCCGACTTCTTCCAGCGTGTGGTCCGTGTTCATCCCGATACCGAAGCGCATGCGCAGCACGCGTTCTTCCCGCGGGGTGAGAGAGGCGAGCACACGCGTCGTCGTTTCGCGAAGGTTCGACTGGATCGCGGCATCGACGGGCAGAAGCGCCATCTTGTCCTCGATGAAGTCGCCAAGGTTTGAATCCTCGTCGTCGCCAATCGGCGTCTCCAGAGAGATCGGCTCTTTCGCGATCTTCAGCACCTTGCGGATCTTCTCCAGCGGCAGGCCCAGCTTCTCGGCCAGTTCTTCCGGAGTCGGCTCGCGGCCAATCTCGTGCAGCATCTGGCGCTGGGTGCGGATGATCTTGTTAATCGTCTCTATCATGTGCACCGGAATACGGATCGTCCGGGCCTGATCCGCGATGGAGCGGGTAATGGCCTGACGAATCCACCAGGTGGCATAGGTCGAGAATTTATAACCACGGCGGTATTCAAATTTATCGACCGCCTTCATCAGGCCGATATTGCCTTCCTGGATCAGATCCAGGAATTGCAAGCCACGGTTTGTGTATTTCTTGGCGATGGAGATCACGAGGCGAAGGTTGGCTTCCACCATTTCCTTCTTCGCGATGCGGGCTTCGCGTTCACCCTTCTGCACCGTCTGCACGATGCGGCGGAAATCGTCGATCGGAATGCCGATCTCTTGCGCGATTTCGGAAATCTCGTCACGCGTGCCGTTGACTTCGTCTGCCTTGCCTTCAACGAACCGTTTCCACTTGGCAGACAGGGCCTGCACGCGGCCGGTCCAGTCCGGCTCCAACTCGCGGCCAAAATAGTTCTCCAAGAAGTCCTTGCGCGGCACGCCATAGGCGTCGGCCATGCGCATCAGCTTGCCTTCCAGGCCCATCAGCTTCTTGTTGATGGCGTAGAGCTGTTCGACCAGCGCCTCGATCCTGGCATTGTTGATGTGGATCGTCTTCAGATTCTCGACGATGGAGTTGGATAGTGCGTCATACTCTTCCTGCGCCTTCGGCGTCAGGTCCTTGCCTTCAAGGCGGCGATTGACCAGCTTGTCCTGTAGCTTGCGGTACTTGGAAAAGTCCTCGGCAATCTCGTTCAGCTTGGCCAGAACGCCGTCGCGCAGTTCCGCTTCCATGGCGGACATGGACATTGCCGCGGCATCATCCTCGTCCTCATCATCCTCGTCTTCGGACTCTTCGCCATCGGCCTTGGCCTCATCGGCCTCGTCGTCCTCATCCTTGGGTTTGGGTTCGGGCGGCGGGTTTTCCGCGCCATAGGTCGCTTCCAGATCAATCAGGTCGCGCAGCAGGATGCGTTCATTCACCAGCTCGTCGCGCCACACCATCATGGCTTCGAAGGTAAGCGGGCTCTCGCACAGGCCGCGGATCATCGCGTCCCGGCCGGCCTCGATGCGCTTCGCAATCGCGATCTCGCCCTCGCGGGAGAGCAGCTCGACGGCGCCCATCTCGCGCAGATACATGCGGACCGGGTCATCCGTGCGGTCAGAGCCGCGCGCATTGCCTTTCTTGGCAACAACCTTCTTGTCCTCGATCTTGGTGAGGGCCTTGCCCTCTGCCTCGGCCTCTTCCTCGCTTTCAACGACGGCAATGCCCATTTCCGAGATCTGGGACATAACGTCCTCGATCTGGTCTGAGGTCATCTCGTCATTGGGAAGAAGGGCGTTGATCTCTTCGTGGGTAATGAAGCCGCGCTTCTGAGCGCGTTTCAGAACCTTCTTTACGTCCGTGGCGTTGAAATCGACCAAGGCATTTTCATTGTCCTTGTCGTCATCACCGTCGCCATCGCCGGAAAGGTTCTTTTTCTTCGTGGCTGTTGCCATTCAATTCTCTCCCGTGAGGTTCCCGACCACGCCCGTCGGATACCCTCGCAAAACTGCCTGCCTTGTAGCTTTCGCTGACTGTACCTGCTGCCTTCAAAATTCATGCGGGCGCTGTATGCCCATCGTTCTGTAACGCGTCAAAAGCCCTGCTGCCATCTCATGGCAACAGCACCAGACCCCAACTTACAGCACCTTTCGTGCCACAGGTCAGGATCAGACTCGTCTGAACGTCCGGCTGCCGTGTTTTGCTCGGGGGCTTAAAGCCAATCCCTTGCCTCGGGTTCTTTGACCGCGATTGAGGCGTCTCGGGGTAGTCGTTGAGCAAGCTGGCAGCGCGCATGTTCCCTGCTTGCTGTAAATGGGCACTGATTCCTCTGCGGTCAATAGGTTTTCCTGAGTTTGAGCCGCAGGAATCAGGAACTGCCGGAGGCATCCCCCTTAAACCAGGGGTTCTGCTCTTCAAACTTCTTCCAGAAATCGCCAATATTGGCCTTGCCCATGGCCTTCTCCTGCTGGTCCAGCAACACACGCTCTTCGAATGCCTTGCGCCGTTCTGCCACCAGACGGCGTTTCAGTTTGAGACGGCGCACCTCGTCATCCGCCGTCGGTGTCGTGTCGACGGGAATGAAGGCTTCGACCGCCGCCTTCCACGAGCGATAGGCTGGATCATTCAGGCGAATATTGGAAATGTTCTTCAAATCAATCTGCGCAATTTCCTTCTCATGACCCTGCCGCGCGAGGCTTTGCAGAACGGCGTCCAGGGTCAGATCCTGATCCTCGATCAGGAAGTCCACGATCAGGTCACGCAGGCCGTTGGAAATCTCGTTGCGAAAATCCGCCGCGATCAGCAACTCTTCCATGCCGGACAGGATCGACGGGTTCAGCACGGCCTGCAGCAATAGCAGAACACCGGGGCGCGTCCGGCCTGCAGCCTGCACCTGGGCGACCGCCGCCGGCCCAGCCGAGCCCGTATCCCCCCCTCTGCCCTTGCCCGGGGTAAAATTACTTTTGCGCTTGGACTGGCGGATCTGCCAGAAATGGTCCCTCATGCGGGCCTTCAGGTCTCGCTCATAGGCCGCCTTCACGCCGGGATGCTTGATCTGGGCCGCAGCCCCCATCAGTCGCGCTTCAAGGCCCGCCTGACGTTCAGGCGTGTCGAGTGGCTCGGCATCCCGCTCGCGCTGCCATAAGAGTTCCGACAGGGCGATCTTGCCATCCAGCGCTTCGCCCATGGCGGCAGGCCCGCGCTCGCGGATCAGATCGTCCGGGTCCATGCCATCCGGCAGCAGCACGAAGAACAGGGACCGCCCGGGCTCGACATGTGGCAACGCCCGGTCAATCGCGCGATAGGCGGCGCCGAGGCCCGCCCGGTCCCCGTCAAAACACAGCACCGGTTCCGGCCCTGCGCGCCACAGCAGATTGATCTGGTCTTCCGTCAGCGCCGTCCCAAGCGGCGCGACCGCTTGGCCAAAGCCCGCCTCCGTCAGCGCGATGGCATCCATATAGCCTTCGCAGACAATCAGGCCGCCGCCCTCGCCATGGCCCAGCGCTTCCCGCGCCGCCTTGTAGCGATAGAGCACGCGCGATTTGTGAAAAAGCGGTGTATCGCCTGAATTCAGATATTTCGGCTTGGCATCCGGCGTCAGGCCCCGGCCGCCAAAGGCAATGATGCCTCCCCGGCTGTCCGGAATCGGGAACATGAGACGCCCACGGAACGCATCGTACGGCTCTCCACCACGATCACTGGTCTTGGCGAGGCCCGCCTCCAGGATCTCGTCCGAGGTGAAGCCCAGCTGCTTCAGATGGACGCCGGTCTTGTGCCAATCATCCGGGGCAAAGCCCAGCCGGTGGCGCTTCCAAGCCATGGGCTTCAGGCCGCGCCCTTCCAGATATTCCCGCGCCGCAGCTCCCTCGGAAGATTGCAGCCGATCCTCATAATAGGCTGCAGCCGCTTCACAGACCTCCTGCAGGCGCTTGCGATGGTCATAAACTTCAGCGGCTTGCGGATCTGCTTTGGGCAGCTCCATACCCGCCTCTTCGGCCAGCTTCTCAACGGCTTCCATGAAAGAGAGCCGTTCGGTCTCCATCACAAAACTGATGACATCGCCACCCATACCGGAAGAGAAGCATTTGAAGATACGCTTCTGGTCATTGACGTAAAAGCTGGGCGACTTCTCATTCGTGAAGGGCGACAGGCCGACCCATTCCTTGCCCTTTTTGGTCAGCTTCACCTTGCGACCGATCACATCCGAAGGACGGATACGGGCCTTCAACTCATCAAGAAAGCCATCAGGGATGCGGACTGCGGAGGACATTTTCTTAATGTAGCGCTTAACCCTGATTGTTGAAACATGAGACTGCTACCTGTCCCCAGCCAAACGCAGACAAAAAAGGCCCTGCTTCAGCAGGGCCTTTCTCGGTGACGGATCACTCCGGCATTAGTCGTCTGTCAGTTCAATACCGGGGGCATCGGCATATTCCTCAGACGTGAGGTCCAGAACGATCTCACCATCACTGTCACCCTGGGCGATCGTGATTACGTCCGGATTCACCAGATAGCGATCGGAGGTCAGGGCGTCGACCACACCGTCAGCCACAACGGCGTATTTCAGGGTGCCATCCTTGGCCATGATGAAGTCCGTGATGCGGACCTCCTTGTCATTGAAGGCAAGCGAAGCATTCGTGCCCATCAACTCGGAGGCGAGACGGTAGTCGTTCAGGCCTTCCTGCTCGAATTCGGGCATTGAATCGAGGGTCTCGTCAGTGACGGTCAGTGTCGCGATAGGCTCTTTTTCCTCGTCCCAAGTGATCGTTGCCTGGTCAAAAGTGACCGGGTGAAGAGCGCCGGCAACGCCATCACGTATAATCAGGGTAGGCTGGGTATCATCACCGGAGATCATGATGTCTGCGATCTCGCCAATTTCTTCGCCATTGGCATCATAGACGTCTTCGTCGATCAGATCAGACGCCATCATTTCGCCCGTGGCCGGAACATAGGCAATCCGGGTAACGTCCTTCTTGGCACCCATCTCGTCATTCGCGGACGCATCCATCACTTCGCCGCCATACATGGCGTCAGCGGAGTTGGAAGCAGTTTGGGTGGTTTCTGTAGCAGGGGCTTCAGCCGTCTGCGCATTGGTTTCGGTCTTGGAACACGCAGCGGCACCGAGCATCAGGGCAGCTGCACTGGCAGTTATCAAAAGCCGTTTCATTTGGTGGTCCTTTCTAAGTGACTAACACCCCATTAACGGACCCCATGCCTGCTTTGTTCCTCAACCTTTCGGCGATTTAACTGTTTTGACCTGCCCCGCTGGTCAGCGCTTTCCGCATCGCCCTGCCGGCAGCGGCAGATTCGATCATATCCGGATAGCGCTGTTTCAGGGCGCTCATGCAGCGGCCCAGATCCTTCAGCTTGGACGCACCCAGTTCCTCGACTACTTCCTCGACCGCCCGATCCAGCGCCTTGCCGGTCAGCGGCACAGGGAGGAACTGCTCGATGACCTCGATCTCCTCGCGTTCGCGAATCGCGTCTTCGATGCGGCCCGCATCATCATATTCTCGTGCTGCCACTTCTCGCTGAGCCACCATGGTCTCCAGCACCTTGCGCACATCCGCCTCCGGGCAGCCTTCGCCATCCCCACGCCCACGCGCGCACACATCCCGGTCACGGATGGCACAATCTATCAGACGCAACGTCGACAGACGTACCGAACTGTCAGGCTTTTCGCTCTCGGCTTTCAGTGCCTCCGCAACCTGCGTTTTCAGTGTCATCTTACAAGATTTGTCTTCACGGCCCATTCTAAATACGCCTTTCACACCAGCGAAGCGGCACACCGCTTGACGCCAAAGGGACTCGGCCCCATTAACCGGGCAAACTGTCGGGCGATAGAGTTAAAGGTCCGACAACAGGCCCGGAAGGGAAGCGAAATATGTCCGACACACAAAAAAAGCAAGACAAGACAACTGCCACGGGAGCTATCGCCTTGGCAGACGGGACAATTTTCCTCGGCGCAGGTGCCGGGGCTGAAGGAGTCCGCGTCGGTGAGCTGTGCTTCAACACTGCCATTACCGGCTACCAGGAAATCCTGACTGACCCGTCCTACTCCTCCCAGATTGTCCTGTTCACATTCCCGCATATTGGAAATGTTGGCGCGAATGATGAAGATCATGAAGAATCTTCAGCGCCTGCAACAGATGCGGCGCGCGGGACGATTTTCCGTGAGCCCATCACGGCGGCCTCCAATTGGCGCGCGGGCGAAGGCTTTGACGCCTGGCTCGCAAAGCGAGGCATTGTTGCCCTTTCTGGCGTAGATACCCGCGCGATCACTCGCCTGATACGCGAAAACGGCATGCAGAAAGCCGCCATCTGCAACAAGCCGGATGGCAATATAGACCTCGACGCCTTGATCGAAACCGCGCGCAGCTGGAACGGCTTGGAAGCCGCTGACCTGGCCGCAGTGGTCGACACGGACGCCTCATTCGAAAACACCGAACAATTGTGGACAATCGAGCATGGCTACGGCCAACTGGAAGACGCCCGCTATCACGTTGTATTGGTCGATTTCGGCGTGAAGAAGAACATCCTGCGCAATCTGGCTCAGGTCGGCATTCGCGCGACGGTCGTAAATGGTGATGCGAGCGCGGAAGAGATTTTCGCGCTGAAGCCTGATGGCGTGGTCTTCTCCAATGGCCCAGGTGATCCGGCCGCCACGATCCAGCGCTCCGGCGATATGATCCGCGCAGTCATAGACAGCGGTCTACCAATCCTCGGCATCTGCCTTGGGCACCAGCTGCTGGCCTTGGCACTGGGCGCGCAGACCATGAAAATGGCCCAGGGCCACCATGGCGCAAACCATCCGGTCAAGGATCTGGCTACCGGCAAGGTGGAGATCGTGTCCATGAACCATGGCTT
Organism: Hyphomonas pacifica; assembly: GCF_000682675.1. Lineage (GTDB taxonomy): Bacteria > Pseudomonadota > Alphaproteobacteria > Caulobacterales > Hyphomonadaceae > Hyphomonas > Hyphomonas pacifica. Next base: position 169,011 of record NZ_AWFA01000034.1, read on the forward strand.
CACGGTCGATCCCAAAACGCTCCCGGCGGGCGTGGAAGAGAGCCACCGCTCCCTGTTCGACGGCACCAATTCCGGCCTCGCAGTGAAGGATCGCCCGATCATCTCCGTGCAGCACCACCCGGAAGCCAGCCCCGGACCGCAGGACAGCTTCTACCTGTTCCAGCGTTTCGCGGACCTGATGGCAGCGGCCGGGAAATAGCCCCCCCCCC
>NZ_AWFA01000035.1 GCF_000682675.1 Hyphomonas pacifica
CCGGCGCAGCACATTATTGACCCGCGCCATGGCCGAGACGAGTTCTTCTTGCGTCGAGCTTTCAAGGTCAGGGCCGCGATACTTGAACGTCGTCTGAAACGATCCGTCCTTGTTGAGGACGATACCGGGCGCGACGATTGCAGCCCATGGCAGATAATCGGCCAGCAGCGTAGGGGAGTCTGCATATTCCTTGAGGTTCAGCATGTCATGTTCTCCTTGTGCCGCGTCGAGCGACTGGCGACGGCCATGAAATCCGGATCGCTTCGCGCCATGAAGACGGCGGCGGAATGGCCAAGTACCCAGAGGCAGAGCCCCGGTATCCAAAGCCGGAGACCGAGCGCGAGGGCGGCGGCCAGCGTTCCGATGGCGATGGCTGCGCTGCGCGGCGCGCCCGCCATCAGGATCGGCTCCGTCAGCGAGCGATGAAGCGGGATTTCATAGCCTTCAGCCATTAGACGAGCGCTCCGCCGCCGAAGGAGAAGAAGGTCAGGAAGAAGGATGTCGCGGCGAAGGCGATGGACAGACCGAACACAATCTGGATCAGTTTGCGCATGCCGCCGCTGGTCTCTCCGAAAGCCAAGGTCAGACCGGTCAGCGTGATGATGATGACCGCCACAATCCGGGCGACCGGGCCTTCGATGGATTGCAGGATCTGATCCAGCGGGCCTTCCCAGGGCATGCCGGAACCGGCCGCGTGCGCTGGACCTGCGAGCAATAGACCGATGCCGATGAGAGCCGCGACCTGAGCCGTCCGGTTCACGGCGCTGAATGTGTTGTAGAGCGTCATAGAGTTTCTCCATGTTGGACGAGGGACAAAGAGCGGGAGACAAGCGGGGCGGTGTCATAGCCCTCGCCATTGAAGCCGGTGACGCGGAGCGCTTCCTCGACGCGGCGCTGGCCGCCTGCGCGGCTCATGAACACGACCACGTCGATGGCCTCGGCGATGAGATCGAAGGGCGCGCGGGGCGTTGCTTCCAGCGTCAGCTGCTCAAGTCGCTGGAGCGCGCCGTGTGCGGAGTTTGCATGAAGGGTTGTAATCCCGCCCGGATGGCCTGTGTTCCACGCCTTCAGGAGATCGAGCGCTTCGGCCCCGCGCACCTCGCCCACAATGATCCGGTCAGGCCGCAGGCGGAGGGTCGAGCGCACAAGGTCCTGCAGGTTTGTGGCGCCGCGATGGGTCCGCAGCTGGACGGTATTCGGCGCGGTGCATTTCAGCTCGCGTGTATCTTCGAGGATGACAATGCGATCATCGTGCAGGGAGGGCTCGGTCAGCAGGGCGTTTGTAAAGGTTGTTTTGCCGGATGATGTGCCACCCGCGATCAGAATGTTGTCGTGCGTGGAAACCGCAGCCTTGAGCGCTGTCATTATTGCCGGCGCCAGCGCGCCCTGGTCGACATAATCAGCGAGTTTGAAAGGCGTTGTCGCAGGCTTGCGGATTGAAAAACATGGACTTGTTGAGACAGGTGGGAGGAGCCCTTCAAACCGCTCGCCGCTGCCGGGGAGTTCTGCAGAGACGATGGGGGAATTACGGTTTGCGGCTTCTCCCACGCCGGAGGCGACGAGGCGAATAACGCGCTCGCGGTCTGATGGCGCGAGCCTGTGATCAGAGACGACGACCCCGATACCTGTTGTTTCTATCCAGACAGAGCCGTCCGGATTGGCCATGATTTCGATCGTATCTGGCGCTTCCAGCGCTTCGCGCACCACAGAACAGAACGCGGTGCGCAGCATTGCGCTGCGACGGTCTTCTGTTTCGCTTTGGTGCGCGGGCTTGTCCATTTCATAAGGCTCCTGTCACTCACGTTTCCGAGTGACCAAAGCCTGACAGCCCATGCGATTTTCGGGGAGTGGGACTGCGGGCCATATCCAGCAACGCCCCGCGACCTGCTGCAGATGAATGCAAACGCGAACCTGTAACTATTGCTACAGGTTGCGACTGTAAAAATCCCTCATGAGGAGAGTTTGAATAGTGATCAGATGCTCAAATTATTCCCGTAAGATGCTGTTCATGCATTAAGTAATCTGCGCGTATGAATTCAGTCTTCAATTTCAGGTTGGCACTCATCTTGCTGAATTCCCCTGTGAAGGGAGCTGATGATGAAGACTTTTACCTTGAGTTCAGAGGGCGTCCTGGCGCGCTACGATTACCTTTCTCGCCTGTCGCCTGATCGCTGGGCATGGGAATATGCAAGGCGCAATCCCGACCTCAGACGCGATGCAGAGGCGCGGTCGGACGACGATGTATCTGAAATGAAAGCGCCTTGCGCCGATATTCGTCTCTTGAAGCCCCGCAACCCGCAGCGCCTCGCTCACCGCTGGGGCCTTATGTTCATGCCCGATCCAGACCTTAATGGGTTTGAAGCCGATGCGGTCTGGAACAAGCATGTGTTTCCCGATCAGGTGGAAGTGAACTGCTCACCACGGGCGCCGGGCGAAAGCTGTGATATCTGGGACAGCACGGTTCCAATTTGCCAAATCACCCACATTACCGATTTGCAGGCCCGCGAATTTCTTCTGATCCGCGGCAAGGGCTGCGTCGTGCAGGTGCGCTGCACCGGCGTTTCGATTCTGGGGCTCGAACCTGTTCGGATGAAACTGACCATCTCTGATCTCAAAGCCTATGAGCGCAAACTGAAAGCGCAGAAAGCCGCACTTGCCCTGATCGAGGAAGGCAGCGTGCCCGAGGCGCCGCTCTGGACCAAAACCACGCAAATCCTGCGTGACGGTTTGGTCGCCCTCGATTGTCTTGAGCTTGGCATGTCACGGCGCGAAATCGCCATTGTTCTCAACGGTAAAGCGGCCGTCGATGCCGAGTGGAGCGATGAAACCGGCACCATGCGGGACGCCATCCGCTACATTATCAAAAAGGCGGAGGGGCTGCGGGATGGCGGCTATCTGGTTGAACTTCTCGGCGCACAGCTGGGGTTTAATCAGCGTGCCGCATGAGTGAAGTCTTCACTCATTGCGGGCAAGCTCTCTTAGAACGTCGCTCTTGCAGGTCTGATATGCCCGTCGCCTGAAGTCTCCGCCGCTCTTGAGCCTGGAAGCCGGTGGGATCAGTCCGCACTCGGCACGAACTGCTTCAGCTTCGATGACATCTAATGGTTGGAAAGCTTTTGGGGCCGACGCGCATCCCGCGAGCGAGGCGGCTAAGGTCCCCGTAATGAACAAGTTCCGCAAATTATTCATCGACATACGTAGACTCCTTTTGTGAATGATTGCTTTTCAGTTTTAGTCAGAAACACTGAGCCGCGCTGGCGGCACCCGGGCGTTTGATTGAATTCGGCACCAGAAGATCCTCAGTTTCATCAATGTTCGCGATCCTGGAACGCAAGTAGTCGCAAAGCGTTGAACACGACGATCAAAGTTGAACCTTCGTGAATGAGGACAGCGGGCCCGATCCCGAGACCGAAAAGCGTCGCGGGAATAAGAAAGGCGACGATGCCGAGGCTCGCCCAAAGATTTTGCCGGATAATGCGACTGGTCGCCCGGCTCAATCCGACGGCAAATGGCAGCGTTTCAAGATCATCAGCCATGAGGGCAATGTCAGCGGTCTCAAGCGCAACGTCTGAGCCCGCCGCTCCCATGGCAATACCGACAGTCGCATTAGCCATGGCAGGCGCATCATTGACGCCGTCCCCAACCATAGCGACGCCGCGGCCTTGCTTGAGCGATTTGATCTTGGTGACTTTGTCATCGGGCATGAGATCGCCGAAGGCCTCGTCCAGCCCAACGTCTCGCGCGACAGCATCTGCCACATTCTGATTATCGCCCGAAATCATCATCATGCGGGTCACACCGATGTCGCGCAGCCGCGCTATGACGCTTTTCGCGGCCTCGCGCGGCGTGTCCATCAGACCGATTACGCCCAGATAGCGCTCACCATGGCGCACAATCATCGTTGTGCGGCCATCGGCCGACAGCGAATTGACGCGCTCTGCCAAGTCCTCGGGCACTGGCTTGCCGTCCACCTCATCAAACAAGGCCGATTTGCCGATATGCACAATCTGGCCATCATACATGGCGGAAACACCGCGACCGGTTATGCTCGTAAAATCAGTTGCGCTGTCGGGGATTGATCCGAGGCGCGTTTTCGCATCGCGCACCACGGCCTCGGCCAGCGGATGATCACTCAGCGTTTCAACAGCGGCGCTAACCCTGAGCAAAGTGTCTTCATCGACATCGCCGAAAGGCACAATATCCACTAGGCGCGGCTCGCCCTCCGTCAGTGTGCCTGTTTTGTCAAAGGCGATGGCGTCGAGCCGTCCGAGCGCCTCAAGCGGCGCGCCGCCCTTGATCAACACGCCGCCGCGCGCGGCGCGGGCCACGCCGGAGAGAATGGCGCTTGGGGTTGCAATGGCCAGCGCGCAGGGGCTTGCCGCCACCAATACAGCCATGGCTCGGTAGAAGCTTTCGGAAGCCGTCTCGTCCAAAACAAGGAAGGCCAGCGACGTAACAACCGCCAGAACAATGACGCACGGCACAAATATTCGCTCGAACTTTTTGGTAAAACTCTGGGTCGGTGACTGGCGTGTTTCAGCCTCGCTCACCATGGTGACAACGCGGGCCAGCGTCGTCTCGCCCGACAATTTGGTCACTTCTATATCAAGACTGCCGGACCCATTGATTGACCCCGCGAACACGCGGCTTTCGGCCTTCAGCGCGTCAGGATTAGCAGCTGCCTTTTCGCGGTCAGCCACGGGTCTTTTGTCTACGGGCGCGCTTTCGCCTGTAATGGGCGCCTGATTGACGGCGCTTTGTCCGCTGACCACAAATCCGTCGGCTGGCAAGCGCTCATTGGAACGCACCACAACGACATCGCCGACAACTAACTCGTCAATCGCAATGGTTTCTGTCGTCTCACCCCTACGGACAAGCGCCTCATCCGGAGTGAGATCCGACAAAGCCGAAATCGCATTGCGCGCCCGGGCCATGGCATAGTTTTCAAGGGCATGGCCAATGGCAAACAGGAAGAGAAGAAAAGCACCTTCCGCCCATTCGCCGAGAATGGCGGCGCCCGTAGCAGCCACCAGCATCAGAAAGTCGATCTGAAACTGGCCTTTGAGTATTTTACCCATGGCCTCACGCAGCACGAAATAACCGCCGAAAAAGTAAGCCGCGAGCAGGAAGCCAAATCCGATGGGGTCCGGTAGAAACCCAAGTTTGGGTCCGAGCCAGCCTGCCAGCAGGCAAAGTCCAGCTAGCCCGGCAAAGATGATTTCCGCGCGCGGGCCCACTATACGGCTAATGACATCGCCATGGTCATGACCATGACTGTCAGTGTCATGATCATGATTTGAGTGTTTCGGGGGTGACATAAGCGTCTCCAAAAAAGTGACGCCTTGGCGGATTACACCGCCAAGGCGGAGTGATTTATTCCGCTGGCACAGTTTCGGGGTTGTGCCGTGTTTCCAGTAGCGAATGATGCGAGTCAGGTTTTGGCGAGAACCACCGATGCAATGCCGGCATCACGAGCAGCGTCAGCAGAGTTGAAGAGACAAGCCCGCCTGTGACGACAGTTGCCAGAGGCCGCTGTACTTCGGCGCCGACGCCAGTCGCAAACAGCAAGGGCGCAAGTCCCAAAGCGGTTGTCATCGCCGTCATCAGAACGGGTCTGGCGCGCATCCCAGCCGCATCGATTGCGAGCGCATCCCGGTCCCGCCCGGCGCGGGCGAAATCATCCATGAAGCTCACCAGGACCATCCCGTTGCCAAGTGCGATACCAAACAACGCGATGAAACCAACCGTCGCGGGAACCGAGACAGGCAGGCCTGTAATCCAGAGTGCGAGCGCGCCTCCGGTTAACGCCAGGGGGATGTTCAGCAGTATGAGAATTGCCGATTTAAGCCGTCCGAATGTCAGTAGCAGGATCAGCAATACAATGCCGAGCGTGATTGGTATCACAACTGCGAACCGAGCATTGGCCTGTTGCTGCAATTCAAACTGACCGCCCCAGACAACGCGGTAGCCTGCAGGCAGGTCAAGATTGGCGTCCGTCAGAGCTTGCGCCTCCGTTACAAAAGACCCGATGTCACGGCCCCGCACATTGGATTGGACAGTGATAAAGCGCTCGCCATCCTCTCGCGTGATCTGGCGCGGACCAATCACGGTCTCGATAGTGGCCACGCTTTCCAGCGTGACACGTGCGCCGGTCGGCGATTCCAGCACCAAACGGCGGATGGCTTCGGCTGTATCGCGGCTCTCTTCATGAAACCGCACGACGATCGGGAATTGCCGAACGCCTTCAAACAGAGCGCCGGCTTCTGCGCCGCCGACCGAGGTCCGCAAGGCGTCAAGCGCGTCCTCAACATCGAGACCATACCGCCCGAGGGCCGCGCGATCGACACGCACCACGAGTTGTGGCGCCCCTGTAATCTGGTCAGCCTGAACTTCAGCTGCCCCATCGACCTGTTGCAAGATGGCCTGTAGCTCTTGTGACTTTTTCAACAGGACATCACTGTCCGGCCCGAAAATTTTCACGGCAAGTTCTGCGCGCGTCCCGGTCAAAAGCTCATCAACAGACATCGCGATAGGTTGACCGATATTGACGACAATACCGGGCACACCTTCGAGATTTTCCGATATCGCTGTGCGCAAGTTCTCCGGCGACAAGCCTTTGCGCCACTCCGACCTCGGATTGAGTTCAACAAAAGCTTCCGCACTATTGGTCGGGTCGGCGTGGGCCCCGACCTCACCGCGACCGATTCGGGTCACGATAGACTTGATTTCCGGAAAGGCCGTCAGAAGCCTTTTCTCAACGCGGGTGGTCGTTTCCGCCGCTTCTGTCAAAGAGATAGATGGTGCCATGGTCACGCGGAGTAGAACATCACCTTCTTCAAGCGAAGGAGTAAATTCAGACCCGAGGCGCGATCCGGCCAGTCCGCCCGCTACGAGGAGGATGGCGGCCAGAGCAATCGCCGCCAAACGCTGGCGAACGAAGAATCCGGCGGCTTGGCTGACCGTGCGGGCAATCCATCCCGGACGGTCCTCACGCGGCTTTTTGCTCCGACGCATGACCCCATTTGCGAGCGATGGCGCAATCAGCGCGGCGTAGAACAATGACCCCGTCATGGCGAGCGCCGCGGAGGCTGCCAGAGGCCGGAAGGTTTTACCTTCCACGCCTTGCAGCGAGAAAAGCGGCAGAAAGACGACGATCACCACCGCAACGGCCGCAATTAGCGGCGCTATGACTTCCGCAGCCGAGCGCGCCACAACATCTCTCTGATCGACAGACGGATCGCTTTCCCGGAATCCCCGGTCGACATTTTCTGCGATGACGATAGCCCCATCCACCATCATGCCAATGGCAATGGCCACGCCGCCCAGCGACATGAGGTTGGCACTGATGCCGAGCCATTGCATCGCGATGAAGGCAAAGCCCACGGAAAATGGAATAGAAAGGACAACAACCAGGCTTGGACGCCAGCCGCCCAGAAAGACGAAAACGACCAGTGCGACGAGTAGCGCGCCCTGCCACAGCGCCGTTGTCACCGTGGCGGCAGCTTTGTTGACCAGTGTTCCCTGATCATAATAGGGCACGGCGTTGACGCCTTCCGGCAGGTTTTTGTTGATTTCCTCAAAGCGTGTCTGAACGCGCGCAATCACATCGGACGTATTGGCGCCATAGAGTTTGAGCACCAGTCCCGCGACCACTTCACCTTCGCCATTGGCGGTGGCCAGGCCCTGGCGTACCCCGCCGCCGACAATGATTTCACCGAGGTCGCGTACCCGCACGGGGCGGCCATCATCGACATTGACGACAATTTCCGCAAGATCTTCAACCGATCGCGCCAGTCCGACGCCGCGGACCGTATATTGCTCGGCCCCGATTTCGAGAAATTGTGCGCCTTCGGTCTTGTTGCCGCGCTCAAGGGCGGTCATCACATCACCAATCTGGATGTCGTAAGCCAATAGCGCGTCCGGATCGAGCCTGACCTGATACTGCTTTTCATAACCGCCAAGTGACAGCACTTCGGTGACGCCGGGCACAGTCTGAAGCTGGTATTTGATGATCCAGTCCTGGATTTCGCGCATTTCTACAAGATCGCGCGCGCCGGTCTCATCTTCGAGACGGAAATAGAGAATAATCCCTAGACCTGTTGAAATCGGCCCCATTTGCGGGTCACCAAAGCCATCGGGGATATTGCCGCGCGCTTCGGCGAGGCGTTCACCAACAACCTGGCGCGCAAAATAGACATCCGTGCCGTCTTCAAAATAGATGTTAACGACGGACAGTCCAAAGTTTGAGACCGAGCGCATATGGTCTAGCTTTGGCAAGCCGGACATGGCGGTCTCGATTGGATAGGTCACGTAGCGCTCCACCTCTTCTGGGGCGAGGCCTTCGGTTTCTGTGAAGACCTGAACGAGTGAGGGTGTCACATCGGGAAAGGCGTCAACGGGTAGCGCCTTGAACGCGAATAATCCGCCAAGGGTCATGGCGAGCGCCGCGATGGCGGCGAGCAGCCGCCCTCCGGCGATACGGTGCATTAAATTTATCATATCAAATGTCCTAGTGGCCGTGGCCATCGCCAAAGGCGTCTTTTTCGAGTTGAGCTTTGAGGGTGAAGGCACCGTCTGTCACGACTGCCTCACCCGCCATTAGGCCGGAGCGGATTTCCACAAACCCGCCGGATTTGGTGCCTGTCATCACTGCGCGCGGTGCATAGCCGCCCTCGACAGGGACGAACACGGAAGGTCTGTCTTCAACCAATTGAATGGCTGCTTCCGGTACGCGCAAAACCTGCTCAGATGTGCCAACACTGAGATCGGCCGTGACATACTGACCAGGTCGCAGTGTGCCATCCGGGTTGTCAACGATCACGCGGGCCGTCGCGGTGCGTGACGTTTCGCTGATGACCGGCAAGACAAAGGCAATTGTGGACTGCGCAAGGATTTCACCGCTGTCGGTTTTTAGCGCGACAGGAGCGCCGACGCGAATGCGGGCGATGTCCTGTTTGTAAACGGCAATATCCGCCCAGACGACACTATCGTCGACAAGGGTGAACAGCGGATCAGCGCCGGCATCCCCGGCTGAGACCGTTTCGCCCAGCATGACCGTGCGGCGCACCACCGTTCCGGCAATCGGCGCTGTCAGATAGGCATTGGCATTATCGCCGTCAGCCGCCGTGGAAATGCGCTCCAGTGCGGCATGACTGACACCTGCGGCATGGAGCTCATTTTCAGCCGCGTCACTATCGGCTTTCGCAGCTTCAAATTCCGCCCGCGCGGCTTGCAAATCGGCTTCCGAGGTGATCTTGTCCGCAAACAGTTTTTCCTCGCGGGCCAGCGCCTGACTGGCCAGAGCTTTGCGCGTTTCCGCCGTGAGCCAAGCGGCTTTCAGACCTGCGAGTTCACGGCTCTTGATCAGCGCCAGCGTATCGCCGCGTGCCACGTGATCCCCTTCGCTCGCATAGAGTTTGCCAATTACGCCGCTGACCTTGGGCGAGACATTGGCAACACGATCAGCGTCAAAGCGGATTTCGGCCGGAAGGCTGAGAGATTGCGCAATCGCCCCCTCTGCAACAATTGCTGTTTCAATACCGGCCTCAGTGGCCGCGTCCTGGGTTAGTTTTACAACGTCGCCTTCGGATTCACTATGATCATCATGGCCGTCAGGCTCGCCGTCACTTTCCGCATGATCGTCATGCTCATCATCTTGATCGGTCTCGCCATGGTCATCGTGATCCGCTTTTTCTTCGGCATGATCATCGTGATCATCGTGATCAGCGGTCGCGGCGGAGGTTTCGCTAGCGACCCGATTTGTATCCGGGGTTGCATTGCCGCATCCCGCCAAAATCACGGCCAGAACCATCATGGTCGTTGGCAAAATATGTGTCTGTTTCATTGGAAGTCTCCATTAAACGGGGCGGCACCGATCAGGCTTTTGAGACGCATGAGGTCCGCATTAAGGGTACGCCGCGCGTCAATTACGCTGACGCCTGCCTCGATCAGCCCTTTACGGGTATCGAGCGTTGATGTGAGGTCAAACCGGCCTGCCGCGTAGCCTTCAACAGATGCGTCGTAGGCGGAACGGGCCGCAGGTAGCGCCTCCTGTTCGAGTAGCGTCAGCCGGGCCTCGGCGGCGCGCACCCGCGCGGCGGCGGCCTGTTGCTGCGACCGCAATCTGGCCTCAACGGCGACGGCGCTGATACGTTCGGCATCGGCGCGATAACCCGCTGCGCGAGCGGCGTCGCGGTTACGGTCAAAAAGCGGAATCGGCACGGTGACCCCGACCAGGAGCGCATTGTCGCCGGTCTCTTCAAATTGGCGAACGCCCGCACTAACCGTGACATCAGGAATACCGGCCGCGCGGGCGGCGTCCTGCTCAGCGTCGCGGGCTGTTGCTCCAGCTTTAGCCGCGGCGAGCGCCGGGTGCTCGTCAAGCCCGCGCGTCTTTGAGAGTATTTCACTTTCATCAGACAATATGGCGCGCGGGGGCGCAAAAACCGGCGTTGAGCTTCCCCAAAGCGCGGCGAGTTCATAGCGGCGTTGATCAATTTCAGCGTCTGCGGCAAGTGCGGCGGCTTTGAGTGCAGCCGCATCTGCCTCGGCGCGCGAGCGCTCCGGCGGGGCGGCCGCGCCGGCCTCAACACGTTTCGCAACGGTTTCAGCCAAAGACACGGCGAGATCCGCCGACTCCCGTGCCAGCGCTGCGAGTTCTGTCGCGGCGATCAGGTCATGATAGAGCAGCGCTGCTTCTAGCTCGGTCTCTCTTAATATGACGCGGCATTCGGCGTCGGCGAGCGCTGCCCGCGCCCGCGCGGCACGCTCGCGCTTGGCTCTTTTACCTCCAAGCTGGAATGTCTGCTCAATGGCGAGCGTGGTTTCGGTTTGGTCAAACCCGTTGAGCGGTCCGGTGCCTGAGAAGTTTTCAATTTCCAGTCCGATTGACGGATTAAGACGGCGCCCAGCCTGATCGGCTTCGGCTGCGCTGGCGCGCGTCTCCAGTGCGGCCCGGCGGACATCCGGGGACGCATGACGGATTTGCATGAGCGCCATAGTGAGGGTTAGCGGCGCATCGGGCACGATGGTCGGCGCGCTGCCTGTTGGCCCGTTGCACGGGGCCGCGACCGCTGTGCCTGCAAAGGCAGCCGCGATCAGGACGCAGAGTGCGCCCTGTTTGAATTTTGGCATGGGATATTCTTCCTTGTGATAACCTGAATCGACATCAAACCCACGCGCAAAAGGCGCGGATTCAGAGAGTCAGGTTAGGCACGCGGAGGACGATAAAGACCGTGAGGACCAGCGCGCGGAACGTGCTGGTCTGCGCCGGGGCGAAGCCCCGATGTAGCTGATAAAGCGTAAGAGAAGGTCAGGCTGTTCATACCCACCATATGCAAATGGCATGGCCCGCAGCTATGAGTATGATGTTTGTGGGCCGGACGCTGCTCACTATCATCATTTTCAGTGTCACCGATTTCGGCGGCATGATGCGCTTCAGCGTCTGCGGTCATACAGGCAATCTCTTCAGCGTCCACAGGATGAATATCGGCCGCCGTTGCACCCATACCAAGGGTCACGCTCAACATGAGCGCAAGCCAAAACCTGGCGGTGCATATGACGGTTACAATTTTCATTCGCTCAACGACTATCCAATTTCATTGTCAAAATCATTAAATCTATTCATTTATTTAGTGCGGCTCAGTGTCATGACCCGTCTTTATCGCAATCTCGCTGCATTTAATGCGTTCCCGAATATCGCCCTTGGCATTTCGGGTGACAAATCTATCAGCGTCCAATGTCATAATACTGAGTTCAACAGCGGGTTTTGATTGCCCGCTGGGATCGAGCGGAAAGTCATTATGCGTCATGGCCAGCACGTCGCCGTTGCGGTCCCAACTGCCAATCGCATGGACCGGCCCTTTGGCGCTGAGGAGGACAAGCACGACCCCATCCGATGAAAAATAAGTAATCGGAGCGGTTTCACAGGCGTCACCGTCGGTCCCGCTGGCCCAGGCCCCGAGCGGTTGTAGCGTCTCAGTGAGCGGATCGGCAAAGCTGGCGCAGCTTGCTACGAGCGCTGAGGCGGCCATTGCGAGGCCAACGCGAAGTGAATCGAATTTGATCATGTCGGTTTTATAGCCCCTACAGTGGCTGTAGGGGCAAGCGAATTCTTACATCGACAACTATTAAGCATGGGCCAGATTAATCAGCCGCTATTTTTGTTCAGCATTATCCGTCCGTCGTGGCTTCGTGAGTAACTCAGAGATCAACAGTAAGCCGACACCGCAGACAATCGCGCTATCGGCGAAGTTGAACGCGGGCCAGTGGTAGTTATTGATGTGAAAATCTAAAAAATCGGTCACCGCTCCATGTCGCACGCGATCGACTATGTTTCCGAGTGCTCCACCTGTAATCAGCCCGAGTGCGGTTGCGATCTGGCGATCAGCGGTGCGCCATAACCAATAGAATAAAACCGCGACGATCGATAGAGCGGCTAGAGTAAGGAGCCAGGGAGGCAGGCTGCCTAGAAGACCAAAGCTGATACCATTGTTCTTGAGCCGCACAATGTTGAAGAATGGAAGGACCGTCACACCGTTATCCAGGGCATCAATATTGAGGATAAGTGCTTTAGTGAGTTGATCTATCGCCAGAACGCCCAGACCAATGATGAATCCAATCTTCTGAATGGTCATATTGCGGCTCTGAGGTCGTTGCGTGCATCGCGAATTATTGCCCATGCAGAATGCAGGAATAGCCCGGCGATCCCGACTGCAACCACGAGATCGGGCCAACCGTGACCGAGCCAGGCGACCAAACCTGCTGCCACAATTACGGCCGCGTTCCCGATGGCGTCATTACGTGAAAACAACCAAACCGCGCGGACATTAGCGTCGCCTTTTCGGTGAGGGAGTAGCGGTAAGACGGCGATGACATTTATGACGAGCGCGATGAGCCCGAACATGCCCATCAGGGCAGCGTCAGGTATCGTTTGATTAAGAAGACGCCACACCGTATTCGCGAGTACGCCGAAGCCAAGCAAAGCTAGGAATACGCCTTGAATCATGGCTGAACGAGCGCGCCAGGCAAGACTCCAGCCGATTGCGAGCACGCCGAGGAATGTAATGAGACCATCACCGACAAAATCTAACGCATCAGCTTTTAACGCCTGTGAACCGGCGAAAAAACCCGCGATCATTTCCACAATTCCATAACCAACGTTCAGGAAAATTACGATCCAAAGGGCGCGTAAATACTCCGGATTCTTTTGGGTTTGTGAGGCGGCGGGGCCATCATCGCCTGGCGCAATTCTCTCGAAGCCGTAACCGGTTTTGGCGACGCCAAGTTCGATTTCTGGAAGTTGGGACTCTGAAACCCATAGCGTCATAATATGTGTCGCAGCCGAAACTTTGACGGCTTTTGGGGCGACACCAGCCGATTGAGCCGCCCGTTCGATTTCGGCAGCATCTCGCGCGCAATCCATTCCTGATACCCGGTAACGAAACGGGAGCGAAGTGTCGGAGCCTGCTGTTGGGGAGGTAGATGTTTTGCTCATGACAATGCTCTCAATTGAGAGACTACACGTATGCTTTGTCGTTGTTCCATTCAGTCTCGCCCATCCAAATTTATCGGGAGGTGCTTTCAATAATGGAAGAGAATTACCATCTACAGTCACTGTAGGGTCAAGCGGTTTGCTCAAAAGGTCGAAAGCCGCTCATGCGCATCTGCGATGCATTCGCTATGATCATTGAGCGTTGAAATGATCCGACACGTGTCAACCCGGCCGCCCTCGCAGCACGTAATCATCCGTTTGAGCTCCGCCTCAAGCGCTTCAAGCTGCGTCAGGCGTTTGCGCACATCTGCAAGCTGTTCACGGGCTATCGCGTCCACGGCCGTGCAATCCTGATCCGGCTGAGTTTGCAGATCAATCATTTCACGAACGGCCTCCATCGGAAAACCAAGATCACGGGCATGCCGTATGAACGACAAACGCTGCACGGCCTCATCGCCATATAGCCGTTGGCCGCTCGAACTTCGGTCCGGCTCGCCCATCAAATCAATCGATTCATAATAGCGTATGGTTGTCACTTTCACGCCCGCCGCTTTCGATAAACGACCAATGGTCATCTGCGTCATTCCGGGCTCCAAAGAAAAGTCTTGCCTCTATAGTCGCTGTAGACTGTAGGGTTTCTTCGAGAATCGTCAATGGGGAATAGGATTAGAAGATGTCGGGTTGCTGTGAGGACAAAACATTTGATGGGGTTTCGCCTGCTTATAAGCGGGCTCTGATGGCCGTCATCGCCATCAATGCGGTCATGTTCTTTGTTTGAAATGACGGCGGGGATAATGTCGGGCTCTCAGGCCCTCAAAGCCGACGCACTCGACTTCGCAGGCGATACGGCGACCTACGCGCTCAGCCTCTTCGTTATCGGGGCGAGCCTGAGGACGCGGGCGCTTGCATCGCTGATCAAAGGCGCCTCGCTCGCAGCGATCGCGATCGCCGTCCTCGGCATGACCGTGTTGAGGGTCATGAACGGCGCGCCGCCGGAAGCCGCAACCATGGGAGTGGTCGGCTTTCTGGCACTGTCCGCCAATGTCGCGAGCGTGCTGATACTGCTGCGCTGGCGCGACGGCGACAGCAATGTGCGTTCGGTCTGGCTCTGCTCGCGCAATGACGCCATCGGCAATGTCGGCGTGATCGTCGCTGGCGGGGTTGTCGCGCTGACCGGAACGGCCTGGCCGGACCTGCTTGTCGCCGCCCTTCTGGCGGGCCTGTTCCTGAAATCGGCGAGCGCCATCACGCTGCAGGCCCTGCGGGAACTGAACACAACCGGCGCGTCGCATGCGACTCCGGTCGAATCGTCCTCATGAGCCTGCGCATTCCACCTCTTGTTCAGGTCCTGATCTGCGGTGCGATCGGCTGGGGACTGTCCTCTGTCACGCCTTTTCTGGCGTTCGAAGGCGTGTGGCGTTCTGCGGCGGCGTTGCTTTTCATCGCTGCTGGCATGGCCATTCTGGCGCTCGCGCTCGGCGCATTCATCCGCGCCCGCACAACCGTCAATCCGCTCGCCCCTGAAGAGGCTGCCACGCTGGTCACCACAGGGCTTTACCGCATCAGCCGCAATCCGATGTATTTGGCCATGGCGGCCATTCTGACAGGCGGCGCGTTTCTGATGGGCAATTTGTCCGCTTTCGTAGCTCCAATTCTCTTTGTCTGGCTGATGACTGAGTTTCAGATCAAACCGGAAGAGCGCGCGCTGCAGGCGAGATTCGGTGAAGCGTTTGACGCCTACCGTATCCGCACGCGGCGATGGATTTAGGAGGCGCGCCTGTGTTCAATACACCCCTATGGATGGAATGGCTGGCGTTCGGATTGTCAGTGTCCGGAGCGGCAGCGATCTTTTCGCTGTGTGCGGTATCGCTGTTCCGACGCGATTTTCAGTTTTTTCCGCCTCCGGAAAAACGGAGCTGGCAATACCGGACGTTCTGGGCCTTTTTTCGTTTGTTTCTATACCCGCTTGTTGCGCTCTCCATCCTCGTTTTTGAGCCGGCGGAGGATGCGGGGGCCATGGCCCGGCAAGGTGTCGGCGGCGTGCTGGCGGTCACGGGAATTGGCCTTGCCTTCTGGATCTCAATCCAGATGGGATGGCGCAATGCCTTCGGCGAAGCGCGGGGGCTGGTGACAGATGGCTGGTTCCGTTTCAGCCGCAACCCGATCTATGTCGTGACCTGGCTTGGTCTGCTGGGCTGGGGGATCATCTTGAACGATCTGCGCGTAACGTTTCTGCTGTCTTTATGGGCAGCGATGTACTGGCTCGCTCCGAGGATAGAGGAGCCCTGGCTGGAACGCCAGTATGGGGATGAGTATCGCGCCTATAAGCAGCGAACGCGGCGTTTTTTCTGAGGGCGGTGTTCGGCTGTTCGACCAAGGAAAGGGCGCCCCGGCCTTCGCCGGCCGGGCTGGCGTGAACCAGGCCATCGCTGCGCGCCGTCCCGGCCCTTCGGGCTTTCATCCCTGGCGCAGTTTTTAAGCAGTGTTGTGAAGGATTCGGTCGGCGCTGGCGCGCCGGCATGTTTGCTTCTTTTTTCCCTCTCAGGCGGGGGCGGAGGCGCGCATGCCAGATGGCGGCGCTCCCGGAAGGGGGGCGGCGTCTTGAAGATCGTCTATGTGCCTGCGGCCTCCTACCTGACCCCTTCCGCTCACGCCTGACGCCATCTGGCCAGCGGCCTCTCACCGCCCCCGCCTTGCGGGAAAAAAGCGGGGGTCAGAGGAGGCAGAGATGGCGCAGCGCCGCAGACAACGAAACACGCGGAAAGACCTTTATTCAGAGGTCACGGATAACATCATCGCGGAACTGGAACAGGGGCGCGCGCCTTGGGTGCAGCCTTGGGGCGGGGTGGAGGGGGCTACTCCGCTTGGCTTGCCCGAGAATGGCGCGACGGGCAGGCGCTATTCCGGAATCAATATTCTGCTTTTATGGGGCGCGGCGATTGAGCAAAGCCGTTCCTGTCAGACATGGCTGACCTTCAAACAGGCGCTGTCACTTGGCGGGTGTGTTCGCAAAGGCGAGCGCGGCACGACGGTTGTTTATGCCGACCGCTTCACCCCGAAAGCCGAACGGGAACGTGTGCGCGAGACGGGCGAGTCGCCGGGCACGGTGCCGTTTCTCAAACGCTATACCGTGTTCAATGCAGACCAGTGCGACGGCCTGCCCGAAGACCTGACCGCCAACGCGCCCGACTTGCCGGAGCGCGAGATTATCCCCCGCGCCGAAGCGCTGATTACAGCGACGGGCGCGGATTTCAGGATTGGCGGCGACCGCGCTTTTTATTTGCCGTCCAAGGATTTCATTCAGGTTCCGCCGCAGCCTGCTTTCTTTGACCAGATCAATTATTACCGCACTTGCTTTCACGAGCTGGGCCACTGGACAGGGCATCCCTCACGCCTCGCCCGCGACTTAAAGGGCGCATTCGGCACCAAGGATTACGCCCGCGAGGAATTAGTGGCCGAACTCGCCAGCGCGTTCATTTGCGCGGATCAGTCCATCATCCCGACCGTGCGGCATACCGACTATATCGCCTCTTGGCTGGAGGTGCTGCGCGAAGACAAGCGCGCCATCTTCCGCGCAGCGTCCCTCGCATCGAAAGCCGCTGATTACATTCTCGCCTTTGCCGCGCTGGAGCCGGATAGGACCGCCTCGGCGATGGAGGCGGCGGCGTGAAGATTTATCCGCCCTTTCGCATCAGCCGACTCGATGCCGCCCTTGCATCGCTTGACGTTCAGGACATTGGCGCATGGGCCGTGCTGGTCTGCGGCTGTTTCCACATTTTCGAGAGCGAGGGGGCGGCGCATCGCGCCTACCGCCTCTGGCTTGAAAACCGCCCCGTGCGCTGACGCGCGGGGCATCCCTCAAAACTGCACATCATGAAGGAGGCAACGCCATGCAGTTAAAACATATCCCCATCACCGACATGAAAGTGTCCCGGCTCAATATGCGCCACGGGCGCAAAGCGCCGGACATTTCCGATATCTATCCGTCGATTAAATCGCGCGGCGTGTTGCAGACCATGCTGGTGCGCAAGGAAGGCAAGAAGTTCGGCGTCGTCGCCGGACGCCGCCGTTTCTTTGCGCTCAAACGCCTCGCCAAGGAAACAGACAAGGCGCAAATAGCGCCTTGTCTTGTGATGCAATCCGGCGATGACATCGCCGCGCTGGAAGCGACCTTAGTCGAGAACACCACCCATCTGCCTGCCGACGAGTTTCAGCAATATGAAGTCTTTGCCCGGCTCGCTTCAAAGGGTGAGACCGTCACTGCGATTGCCGAGCGGTTTGGCGTCACCGAATTGATGGTGCGCCGGGTGCTGGCGCTAACCGCGCTCACCGATGATGTGAAGACGCTGTATCGGGCCGAAGTGATCGACAAGCGGACGCTTTACGCCCTGACGCTCGCCACCCAAGAGCAGCAAGAAGAATGGTTGAAACGCCTGCAATCTGACGATGACTACGCCCCGCGCGGGGAGCAGCTGAAAGACTGGCTGACAGGCGGCGGGCGTATCACGACCGACAAGGCGCTGTTCGACTTAGGCACCTATGACGGCACTGTTCTGACCGACCTGTTCGGCGAGACCGCCATTTTCGGGGACGCCGACCTGTTCTGGACGAAGCAGAATGACGCCATCGCCGCGCTAGCCGAGCGCTACCGGAATGAAGGCTGGACGGAAGTCGTTGTGCTGGAGCGCGGCGCGCATTTTCTTAGCTGGGAGCATGGCAAGCGCAGCCGGAAAGAGGGCGGCAAGGTCTATATAGAGACCCGCCATGACGGCTCTGTCACCGCCCATGAAGGCTATTTGCCTTCAAAGGACATCGAGAAAATCGAGCGCATCCTTGGCCGGGGCGGCGATCGCGAAGACGGCAAGCCTGCCCCAAAACCGGAAATGTCCGGCCCCTTGGCAGAGTATGTCGCCTTGCACCGCCACGCTGCTGTCAGGGCAAGCCTCTGCGATGCGCCCGGCGTCGCGCTGCGCCTTGCCGTCGCCCATCTTGTCACGCGCTCGGATAACTGGCGGGTGGATGTGGAAGGCCAGCGCACACGGAAAGAGGCAACAGCGGAAAGCCTCGCGGCTTCGGCAGGCGAGGCAAAATTCGCGGCGCATCGCGCCAAGGCGAAAGCGCTGATTGGGCAGGATGACCAAGACGGTTCGCTGGTGGCGGAGAATGCTTTTCGCGCCGACCCTTGCGAAACCTTCGCCCGGCTTCTGGCGCTCAGCGATGAAGAAGTCTTGCACATTCTCGCCGTCGCAATGGGAGAGATCTTGCAGGCGGGTTCAAATGCTGTGGAAGCCGCCGCGCATGTGACGGGCATCGACTTCGCCGCGCTCTGGTCGCCCGATGAAGCGTTCTTTGACCTGCTGCGCGACAAGCGCGTCATCAATGAAATGGTCGCCGAGATTGCCTCGCCATCCACCGCGCGGTCGGTGCTGACCGACACGGGGAAGGCCCAGAAATCGGTTATCCGCAACCGGATCGCCGGGCACGGGTGCGACCCCGACCCGGACTGGCGGCCCCGCTGGATGCGTCAGACGCCATCCTCTTATCTTGACGGCGCGTCCTGTCCGCCCGCCGAAGCGTGGGAAACCGTCAGGGGTCTGTTCGAGGGCAGTGATGATACAGCCTCACCCGAAAACCCGGAGACGGAGACAGCCATCGCCGCCTGACACGCCTCCCGTCAGCGGCATGGTTTGAGACCGTCCGGCTTATCTTGCCGGGCGGTCTTTTCCTGTTCGTAACGCGGATGGAAAGATACGACTCAACATGGATGTTTCCTTACAAGTTGCCCTGTCTGTCCCCGACAGATAGGCCGTGGCCGCCAGTTCCAGACACCTTTTGCCCTGCACGAAAGACGCCCCGAGCGGCCCCGTTTCCTTGCCTGACCTGGACGACCGCCTGCGGGCCATGAAACCGCCCATCGCCAGAAATTTCCTCTGCGGTTCGGTCTGAAGAAGACCGAACGCGCATTCACCGCGAAACAAATTTCAGCCGCCGGGCGGTGCTCCGCTTCGCTGCGCCCCATCCGGGTTCAGACCCGCCGCCGGCCGTCCCTTTTCGGTCAGCGTCAACGGAGCCATCGGGGCTCCCGCGACAAAGCCAAAAGGAGATATGAAAATGGCTAACGCACTTGGATATGTCAGCGAAACAGACACAGGCTTTGAAGGCGCACTCGCCATGATGAGCCTCAACACGCCGATCCGCATCGTCAAGAATGACGAAAAGACCGCCGACAAACAGCCCGATTTCAGGGTCTATGCCGGAGAGAAAGGCTCAGATATCGGCGGCGGATGGGTCCGCACCGCGAAGTCTTCGGGCCGGGAATATGTCTCACTCACCCTCGCAGACCCGATGATCGGCCCGCGCAAAATCTATGCGAACCTGGCCCCGGTCAAAGACACAAATGGCCGTCACGTCATCCTCTGGAACCCACAGGGTTAGACGCCGAAACAATACCCAAGACGCCGCCCCGGAGACTGACTCCGGGGCGGTTTTTTTTATGCGTCTTCCTTGGTTAAAACGCCGGGGAAAAATGCTGACGGCGTATTTTCCCTCTGCAAAAACCCGCAATCTCCACCAATCCTTTCGTCTTGAAAGCGATGAAAGGACACTGCGTATAATGACAAAAAACAGACGAAATGAGCGCCGCGATGATGGCTGGCCGGAGCTTTTAAGCGTTGAGGAAGCGGCAGAGTTTCTAAGGCTGAAACGCTCAACCCTTGACCATTATCGCTGCGAAGGACGAGGGCCGATTTACCGCAAACATGGCGCGCGGGTGTTCTATCCGAAGCCCGATCTCATCCGCTGGTCAGAACGCAATTCCTATGCGTCGACCTCCGAACGTCTGCAGAAACCGGAATGAAGACGCGCACGCTCTGGATGACCGGATTGGCCGCTGGTCTTGTCCTGTTCGGTTTGGTTTTCGATCCTGCCGACCGCCTGATCTGGAACCGCACGGCGAGTGCCCCGACAGGGCTTTACTGGCTGAGCGACGCGCCCTTCACCCATGGCCGATGGGTCGTCGTCTCCAGCCAGAGCATGCAAGCGACCTGGGCTCAGCAACATGGGTTTGTCGGCGAAGACTGGCCGCTTTTGAAACAGATTGCCGGAGTTACCGGCGATGAAATCTGCCGGACCGAACGCGATATTCTGATCAATAATGAAGTTGCGGCGCAAGCGCTGACGGTCGATTCCAGTGGCCGAAACCTGCCTGTCTGGGACGGCTGCATCCGGCTTCAGAGCGATGAAGTTTTCCTGCTGACGCCGCATCCGGCGTCGCTTGATGGCCGATATTTCGGCCCTACAAACCAATCAGATCTCGATGGCGTCGCCATCCCCTTATTCAGAGTCAGGGCCTGACAGGCTGCAAGCGGATGCAAAGCGATACAAGCACATGCAAGGTAATCAAAAGCGAACCCGGTAGGGCGAGATTGAAGCTGTGGCACCACATGCCACCTAACGCCTTGTCTGCACATCTCTTTTTTGGAACCCTTTGCACAACATTGCGGTGCACGGGTTTCCGGCAAGTCTCAGATTTATCGAGGGTTTTTCGGGTGCACGGGCCGGAGGCCGCACTATGAGCGAGGAGACGCCCTTTACCCCGCGCCTCGGGCGGATCGGCGATCAGGGAAGAGGCTCAGGACGGCGGGCCTCACGCAAGCTGCGCCGGGCGATTGCGAAGCTGCCCAAGGCGACGCGGGCAAGCTTCACAGGCGCGCGTTCCGGAGCAGGTCGCGCCGCCGGCACGCGCGGGCTCAAGACCGGGCGTCTTTCACGCCTGCATATGCGCCGCGTCGTGGTGAAGGTTCATATCGCGCGCGGCGGGCGCTCCGGGTCCGGCCTTTACCGTGCCCATCTTGGCTATCTCCAACGCGACGGTGTGGACAGGTACGGCGAAGGCGGCGTGCTCTATGATCGGGAGAGCGACAGCGTCGATGCGCGGGGTTTCCTTGAGCGCAGCGAGCAGGACCGGCACCAGTTCCGTATCATCGTCTCACCGGAAGACGGCGCGCGCCTCGGCGATCTGAAAAGCGCCACCCGAGAACTCATGGCGCAGATGGAGCGTGACCTCGGCAGGCGTCTCGACTGGGTCGCCGTCGATCATCACAATACAGGGCATCCGCACACTCATATCGTCATTCGCGGACGCGATGCGCGCATGCGCGATGTGGTGATCGCCCGCGACTATTTGATGAACGGCCTTCGCGAAACCGCCGAGGACCTTCTCACGCAGCGGCTCGGTCCGAGGCGGGCGCTGGAGATTGCGCAGGCGCGTGAGAGCGAGGTTAGCCAGGACCGCTGGACCGGGCTTGATCGCGAGATCGAGGCGGCGCTTGAGGGCGGGCGCATCGAGCTTGATGTCGCGAGCGGCAGCGCGGCGCGGTTCGACCGCGCGGTGAAGCTGAGGCGGCTGCGGCATCTGGAATCCCTCGGCCTTGCAAGGCGGCTCGATGAGCGGGTTTTCGAGATGAAGTCCGGCTGGCAGGACAGACTCAAACGCGAGGCCCGGCGGGGCGACATCATCCGCACGCTCGCGGCGGAATACACGCGACAGGGACGGGCCGTATCCTTCATCGAGGAGCTGAAGCTCGGTGCTGACCCGATCCGGGGACTTGTGAAGGCCTATGGTCCCGAGGATGAGCTGCGCGACACGCGCTTTCTGCTGGTCGAGGATTTTGATGGCCGGATATGGCATGTCCCGGCAGGCGCGGTCGACATGGCGGCGCCGCCTGTTGAAGGCGCAGTGGTGGAGCTGAGGCGGGCAAGCGCCATGGCGCGCCCCTCCGACCGGGCCATTGCGGCGGTCGCGGAGGCTGCGGGCGGCGTCTGGTCGCAGGAGCTGCATGCCCGCCACGATCCGGGCTCGAAATCGGATTACCGGCTCTCCCTGAAACGCAGGCTCGAAGCCCTGCGCCGGGCCGGGATCGGTGCGCGGCTTGCCACCGGCGAATGGCATATTGGCGAGGATTTTCTGGAGCGGGCGGCGGCGCATGAGGCGCAGCGCGCAGGCGGGGTCCGACTTGCTGTCCTGTCCTGGGTGCCAGCCGAAGAGCAGGTTCGCTTTCGAGGTGAGACCTGGCTCGATCGGTCGACAGATGCGGAAGCGCCAGCCGAAACGCAGATCGGCACGCTCCGGGCACAGCGACAGGCATGGCTCCGTGAGCAAGGCTACCTTGGCGAGGGGCAGGACCGCCTGTCAGACGATCAGCGTGCACGTCTTCGGGTCATGGAGCTGACACGCGCCAGCGCCGCGATTGCGGCGCACACCAGCCGTGAAGCAGTCACGGTTCAGCCCGGCGACGGGTTCGAAGGCACGCTCGAAGGCCATGTCGATCTCGGGGCCGGACGCATGGCAATTGTCGGCAATGCCAAGGAGTTCACCCTCGTGCCCTGGCGCGAGGCGCTCGGTCGACAGATCGGCCGTGAGCTGAGCATCCAGCGAACAGCGCGGGGCCTCTCCTGGAGCCTCGGCATGGAGCGAGCACGGGGCTTGTCGCGCTGACTCCTTGCACGCCTTTGCAGGGCGTTGCGCGCTTTGGCGCGCTTTGCGGCTGGGCGCACCCGCCCGCGCGCGACCATTCTGGGAGCCTACAAAACCTGCTCCCGGAAGGACCCGCCATGACCGGCACGAAAATCCTCATCGGCCAGATCGCGGTGGTGTTTGCGCTCATCATCGGGGCGGTCTGGCTCGCCACTCAGATGACGGCAGAGGCTCTGGGCTTCCAGCCTGCGCTCGGCGCGCCCTGGTTCTTCGTCGGCGACGCGCCGGTCTACAAACCCTGGCGGCTTTTCCAGTGGTGGTATGCCTATGAGGCTTATGCGCCGGAGGTCTTCGCGCGGGGCGGCCTGATCGCCGTTTCCGGTTCGGCGCTCGGATTTCTTGCGGCGATTGTAGGTTCGGTCCTGCGCAGCCGCCATGAGCGCAACGTCACCACTTATGGATCGGCGCGCTGGGCCAATGGTGCAGACCTCAAACGCGCGGGGCTTCTGGGAGAGGACGGCGTGTTCCTTGGGCGCTGGCGCGGGCGGTATCTGCGCCATGCCGGACCCGAGCATGTGATGGCCTTTGCGCCAACCCGATCCGGCAAGGGCGTTGGGCTCGTTGTGCCGACGCTCCTCTCCTGGACCGGCAGCGCGGTCATTCATGATATCAAGGGCGAGAACTGGGACCTGACCTCCGGCTGGCGCGCGGGGTTCTCGCGCTGCGTGCGGTTCGATCCGACCGACGGGAAATCTCCCCGTTACAATCCGCTGATGGCGGTCCGGCGCGGCGAACACGAGGTGCGCGACGTCCAGAACATTGCCGACATTCTCGTTGATCCCGAAGGCTCGCTAGAGCGGCGCAATCATTGGGAAAAGACCGGGCACGCTTTGCTCGTCGGCGTTATCCTGCATGTGCTCTATGCCGAAGCGGACAAGACCTTGTCGGGGTGCGCGCGGTTCCTGTCCGATCCGAAGCGCTCTTTCGCTGTCACGCTGCGCGCCATGATGACAACGCCGCATCTGGGGGAGCGCGGCGTTCATCCCATCGTGGCGCAGGCGGCGCGGGAACTTCTGAACAAGTCGGAGAATGAGCGTTCCGGCGTTCTTTCCACCGCGATGAGCTTTCTGTCGCTCTATCGCGATCCGGTCATTGCCGAAGTGACGGCCAGTTCGGACTGGCGCATCGAGGATCTTGTCGGGGCCGGTGAGCCCCTGTCGCTCTATCTCGTCGTTCCGCCCTCGGACCTGTCGCGCACCAAGCCACTGATCCGGCTCATCCTCAATCAGATCGGACGCAGGCTGACAGAACAGCTTCCGGACAAGGGACAGAGGCAGCTTCTGCTCATGCTGGACGAGTTTCCGGCGCTTGGGCGGCTCGACTTCTTCGAGAGCGCGCTCGCCTTCATGGCGGGCTATGGCA
>NZ_AWFA01000036.1 GCF_000682675.1 Hyphomonas pacifica
ACTCTGGACCACTTTACTGGGGGCAGACCAGACGGCTCTCCCGGTGCAAGCGATTTGAGTCCTGATCGAACCGGTATTGGATGCCAACATCTACTGGCAACGACCCGCAACGTGACGGCATCGCCTCGTGCCCAGACGCACATGCCCTTGCGCTTCTCCACCATCCGGACATGCTTCCGCCGGGCGGCATGGCGAAGGGCCTGGACGACCTTGAAGACGACCGAATTGCGCAGCGTGGCATCCGTCGCGTCAAGTCGGCGCTCGATCATCACCCGCTCAGCGAGATCCCGGGTTGTGAGTTCGCCATCGACCTCAAGATGGCGCACACAGATATCGGTGAACAGCCGGATCGACGCATTTATATGAGCCAGGTCTTGCTTCGCCTGCGCGATCTGAGCCTGGTACGCCGTGATCCGCCCGTGGATCTCGGCGCGCTTGTCCTTCACGCACACCTTGGGTGTGCCTGCGCCTCCCAAAGGGAGAGAATGCTTCTGAGCGCAGTTAAAAAAGCTAATGGCTGATCGAGCATCAAATGGTGGCGCGCCTCAGGTACGGCGATTATCGGAATGTCACCGCCCCCTAGCTCGCGGATGTAGTCAGCCGAGTCCCTGGTGAAGAGCTGACTCTTTCCGCCATGAACGATGATCTTGCGGCCCGGCGCATTCACGAGTCGATGGCCGATTGTGAGCCATTCGTCGGACTTATTGCTTCGTCGGAATACCTCGGGTGAGAACTTCCATGTCCAACCGTCTCCGTCGCGTCGCATTGAATGATACGCCATGTAATCTAGGAGGAACGGCTCGCCGACTGGCTGGGGCGGAGAAAGGACGTATCTTTTGCGCGCCTCTTCATAGCTCGCATAGAGCCGGTTGGGCTTGTCAGGATCACCTGATCCCGGGCTTGAGCGGCGATGGTTCCAGTATTGATCGAGGAGCTCGGCTCGCATGACCATCAGATCGCAAATCACGACGCCGGAGAAAGCATCGGGCGACAGGGTCACGGCTGTCAGCGCTGCGCCCGCGCCGAAACTGTGCGCGATGATGGTGGGTTTGTGGCCATCTGTAAACAGATCGAGTGCCTCGGCAATCTCACCAAACTCGCGCCCCCTAGCCGCGGGATCGGCTTGCCCGCGCATCTCCGTGTCGCCCATGCCGGCGAGATCGAACGCCACCACGTCGTAATCTTCTGCGAGAAACGGAGCGATGAAGGCAAAGCAACGGGCGTGGGAGAGAAAGCCATGTGTCATAAGCACTTTCGGCTTTTTCCGGTCGCCCCAGCGGAAGTAGTGCGTCCTGGCACCGTCGATCTCAACATAACCTTCTTCGCGCGGCACCTTGAGGGCCGACACAAACCATTCCGGCAGATGCGAACCATCGCCGGCCCAGACAGGGTCGATGTCGTCGGGAAAATCTCCAATCTTGGACAATACGTTCATTTCGTTAAGTGTTCCTTGCTAGTGGGTTTGTCGATCACGAAGCCGCGATACCCCTCGTTCGCTACATCTTCGCAGAGTGCGACATAGCCAGACACGCTTGGAAAATTGATCAGTTGACGCGTCTTGCCCGGGATGTTTGCGCCCATGTACCAAGAATCCGCTTCGGGAAAGAGCGTCATCGCGCCTGCTTGGGCAACCATTTCGGTCCAGCCCGTTTCAGCTGCCGGATCGGCTTCGAAAAGATCGACACCATTTTCCCGCATCCAGACCAGAAAGTCGCAGATCCAGTCACCCTGTATCTCTGCGCTGGTCGGGCCGTTTGAGAAACCCGACGGGCTGAGTGGCCCGTATGTGAACAGCATATTGGGAAAGCCAGACACCGCCATTCCCAGATAGGCGCGTACTCTGTCTTCCCACGCATGGGACAGTGATAGGCTGTTCGTCCCCCTGATGTTCATATCGATCAGCCCGCCGCGCCCGGCATCGAAGCCGGTGGCGAAAACGATGAGGTCGCATTCCATCTCGCCGTCTTTGGTCGTAATAGCGTGCGGTCCGATCCGGATGATCGGAGTTGCCTTGAGATCGACCAGCGCGACATTGTCTTGCGCGAAAATTTCGTAATATCCCTGTTCAAGCGAAGGCCGCTTCGTGCCGAATGGATGCGGCGGTTCGGATGGGGCGAGTTTCTCGGCCAGATTGGGATCGGCGATCCTTGCGCGAACCTTGTCGCGCCAGAAATCGTAGGCGTGCCGGTTGGCTTCGCGGTTGGTAAGCAAGTCAGCGAAGTTGTGATACCAGAACCTGAGGCCGCCCTGTTGCCACAGATCTTCAAAGTGCGCGGTGCGCGCTTTCTCGTCAACTTCGAGCGCCGATACGTCTAGCGATTGGCATTCGAATCCTCCGCTCGTCTGCTTGCGCGTTTCGAAGATCGCGGCATAGCCCTTCTTGTCCCGTTCCTGGTCTTCTGCCGAAAGCTTCTTCTGCTGCATAGGCAGCGCCAGGATTGGTGTTCTTTGAAAGAGGGTCAGCTTCGATGCGGATTTGGCAGCTTCTTGCGCGACCTGCACACCACTTGCACCGGTGCCGATCAAGGCAACCTTACGTCCGCTGAGATCGACACCCTGCTGCGGCCAGCGCGCCGTGTGAAACCATTGGCCTTCGAAATCCTCAAGGCCGGGAAAATTGGGGACATACGGCTTTGATGCGAAACCAAGAGCGGGCAACAGGAACCGTGTCGAAACAGTTTTGTCGCTGTCGAGTTGCAGACGCCATTGCTTCGTCTCCTTCTCATAGTGCGCGCCTTTGACCCCAGACCCCATGCGCATCATGGGCCAAAGGTCGAGCGTATCGCAAACATGCCGGAAATACGCTCTGAGCTCTTCCCAACCGGGAAATCGCTCGCTCCAGGCCCATGATTTCCACACTTCAGGTATAGAGTACTCGTAAAGCGGAACCTGTGAATCCACTCGTGCGCCTGGATAGCAATTCCAGTACCAGATGCCGCCGGGCTGGGCCGCAGCATCCACCAGCAACACGTTGAATCCAGCGTCACGCAACTTGTGGAGCAGGTATATCCCGCTGAAGCCGGCACCGACGATTACAACGTCGTAATCAGGAGACTCCCGATGGCTCACGGTGCGACCGTCAAACGTTCGGCGATTGCTTTCGCCGTTGCATAGTCGGCCTTGCCGTTGGATGCACGCAGGGGTTTTTCCGTCGGATGTATGGCCTTGGGCGTTTTGTATCCTGCCAGTTGATCGCGCACATGGTCCTTGACAGCTTGCTCGTCGAACGGGACGCCGTGGTTGAGGTGGACGACGGCCGTGACGGCCTGGCCCCATTTTTCATCCGTTACACCTACGACCAGCGCTTCACCGATGGCGGGATGGGTCTTGAGCACTTCCTCGACTTCTTCTGGGTATACCTTCTCGCCAGCAGTGTTGATGCATACGCTGCCGCGGCCTAGCAGGGTAAGGCTTTCATCGGCCTCTACCCGGCACCAGTCACCCGGAATCGAATAACGCACGCCATCGATTGTGCGGAATGTCTTGGCGGATTTTTCGGGATCTTTGTAATATCCCATGGGGATGGCCCCCTTGCGGGCGATAAAGCCAGGCACGCCGCTTCCTGGTTCGACTTTCTGATCGTTTTCGTCGAAGACATCGCAGAATTCGCCAATCCCGAATTTCGCGGTGTTCGTACCGCCCTGAGCAGTCGTGACGGAGAGGCCGAAGCCGAGCCCTTCGGAGGCGCCGAAACTATCCATCAGCACGATTTGGGGAATATGCTTGCATAGACCGGCCTTAATCTCCTTGCTCCACATCACGCCGGACGAGATTATGGAGACGAGGCTCCTGGTATCCCAGCGGCCCGGGTTTTCTTCGAGCGCGCGAAGCATTGGCTTAGCAAAGGCATCGCCCACAATTGCGATGCTTTCCACCTGGTGCTTTTCGACCGTTTCCCACAATTCTGAAGCTTCGAAGGAAGGGGCCGTCAGCGTGACGATCGCGCCGCCCGACATGAGCGCACCTATCGCGGTGATGAAGCCCGTCCCGTGCATGAGCGGGCAGGCGGAGAGAGTGCGCCTGCCGGGCCCCTCTTTCTCGATCAGCGCAACATTTTCTTCCAGCGTCTGCGGAACCGAGCCCAGTAACTTCTGCGCGTCCAGCTGGGCCTTGCGCATGTCGTCGTGCCGCCACATCACGCCTTTCGGCATCCCGGTCGTGCCGCCGGTATAGATGAAGAGCAAATCGTCGGGTGAGCGTTCGATGCCGAGTGCCGATCCGTCCCCTTTTTCCGCCAGCGTCTCATAGGGACTCGCAAAAGACGCGATTTCGGAAGGGTCGCCAATTTCGACGAAAGTGTGAACCTTCTCGAGCCTATCCTTGAGTTCGACGATGCATTCGCGAAACTCCGAACTGTAAACAATCACTTCGCTGTCAGAATCGTGGAAAATGTAGAAAACTTCTTCGGCGCGATAGCGGTAATTGATGTTCACATGAGTCAAGCGCCCCTTAAAACAAGCCGCCATCAGCTCGCCATATTCGGGTCGGTTGCGCATGTAGAAGGCCACCTTGGCACCATCGCACGCTCCGCGTTGACGCAATGCGCGCGCGATATTATTCGAACGCGCGGACATTTCGGGCCAAGTGACGATCCGGTCGCCGTGTATCAGCGCCGGAGCGTCCTGAGGCATGGCGGGCTCGACAGCGTCGAGAATGTCACCGAGGTTCCAGTCGATCATTTTCCTTCTCCCTGCCGGACGGGGCAGCCAGTCTCGGACGCCCCCTCAACGAGTGTGTTACGCGGCCTTGATCCAGCCTTGCAGTGCTGCCGCCTCGGCCCGCACCGTTTCGGGTCCGCCAAGCACCTGCCGGTCGAATCCAATGCGTTTGAACCAGTAGTGGAGACCGATCAGGTCCGTGAATCCCATCCCGCCATGCACTTCGGTGGAAGTGCGGGCGACAAAGCGATGGACTTCGCCGGTGTGTGATTTCGCGTGGCAGGCGACGAGCGATGCCTCTGTCGGAACTGCGTCAAAGGCGTGGGCGGCGTACCAGACGAGCGAACGGCACGGTTCATGCCGCGCGGCCATCTCGGCGCACATGTGCTTTACGGCCTGGAAACTGCCGATAAGGCGACCAAACTGTTCGCGCTGGCCAGCATAATCGACAGCCTTTTCGATCATGGCCTGACCTGCGCCAAGACTGTCGGCGGCGAGGATCACACGCCCCGCAGCGCGCAGCCGGCCCACTGCAGCTCCCCCATCATCAGCCAGTGGTTCCGCTTCGGCCCCGTCAAACCGCAACTCCCCGACGCTGCGGGTCCGATCGATGGTCGTCAGCGCGATAGCCTTCAGGCCCGACGCCTTGGCACCGACAAGGTGCAGCCTGCCGCCGGAATCGGCGACGATGAAGGCATCGGCTCCTTCGAAATCGAGTGCGAACAGGGCGGTGCCGTTGAGCTTCCCGGCAGCAAAGGAAACCCCCGCGCCGTCGCGCACCTCGATTGTCTCGGAAATCGCGACACCAATACGCGCCTCGCCGCTCACGATCTTTGGCAGCCAGTGGGCCTTTTGCTCCTTGCTGCCTGCCTCGCTCAGCGCGATAGGCGTCAGAACATGACTGGCGAGAAAAGGTACTGGCGCGACCGCATAGGCGAGCTGTTCCGCAACTATGGCAGCGTCGAGAAGGGTCATGCCGAGGCCGCCATGCTCTTCCGGTACCAGCATCCCGGGAATTCCCAGGTCCTGGACGGCGCGGAGCACCTTGTCGCTAAGCGGATTGTCACGCTCGGTACATTCGCGGACATGATCGAGCGGGCAGGTATCCGCAAGACACCGCGCAACGGCATCGCGCAGCATCTGCTGGTCCTGAGAAAGTCCGAAATCCATTAGGCTGATCCCTGTTTGTGACGCGGCATGTCTGCGGTTGCTTTCGCCGCATCCGAAATCTTCGCCAGCTTCGGTTCGCGCGGCATTTCGAGGCCACGTTCAGCGATGATGTTCTTCTGGATCTGGGCGGTGCCGCCGCCGATGATGAGACCGAGCTGGAACATATAGTTCCATTGCCACGCCCCCCCTTCCCGCTCACGCGGGCTGTGGTGATAGAGAATGCCCAGTTCGCCCATGGCGTCGATTGCCAGCGCGGATATCTGGTGAGCGAGTTCGCAGCTTTGCAACTTGACGATCAGTTTCGCCATGCCGCCCGGCTCACCCCTGAGGCTGTTCGAAAGGATCCGCATCCCATTGTATTTCATCGCCGCCACTTCGGCCTGCAGTGCCACCAGCCGGTCGCGCAGTACCGGATTGTCGATCGCGCGACCCTGGCCCAAACGCTCTTCCTGCATCAGCGCGATCAGTGCCTCCAGCCGGTTTTCAAGCGCGTCGGGATCGCCCAGCATTCCGCGCTCATGGCCAAGAGTTGCGTTCGCCACGAACCAGCCCTGGCCCCGCTGGCCGACGATCTGATGCATGGGGACCCGGACATCGGTAAAGAACACTTCGTTGAATTCGGCATGACCGGTCATCGTCTTCAAGGGGCGAACCTCGATGCCCGGCGTGTCCATCGAAAAGATCAGGTAGGAAATGCCGCCATGCTTGGGCGCGTCAGGTTCGGTCCTGACCAAGCAGAAGATCATGTCGGCCTGCTTGGCGGTGCTGGTCCAAATCTTCTGGCCATTGACAACAAATTCGTCGTTCTCGATGTGCGCGCTGGTCTTGAGATTGGCGAGGTCCGACCCGGCACCGGGTTCGGAATAGCCCTGGCACCAGACAACATCGCCTTTCAACGTGGGTTCGATCCAGCGCCGTTTCTGTTCCTCGGTGCCGAGTTCGAGCAGGGTCGGCACAAACATCGAGATTCCCTGATTGGAAAGTCCGCCCGGCACCCTGGCCCGCGCAAATTCCTCTGCGATGATGCGCGATTGGAGAATGTCCGGCTCCGCTCCATAGCCGCCATACGCCTGCGGGATCGTTCGAGCGGTATACCCATGCTCGATCAACAGCTTCTGCCATTCGACCGCCTTGGACGAAGGTCGGGCCGCCCGGTCAGAAGAAGGCGGAGCAAGATGGCTGTGCGCTTCGATAAAGGCCCGCACCTGCTTGCGGAAGACATCGTATTCGGGTCCATATTCGAGATCCATGGCGCTTCTAACTTTCACTCAGGCGGAAAACAGGAAGGCGGAAGTCCTCACCGATCAGTTCGAACTCCACGACCACCGGAAGGTCGAGCGCAAGACGCTCGTGATCGCAACCAACCAGCCGCGTGGCCATGCGCACCCCCTCTTCCAATTCAACCACCGCAGCCACGAAGGGGATGTCGGCGGCAAAAGCCGGGTGGAGGGCCTGGTGGGTTACGGTCCAGGAAAACAACGTGCCCCTGCCGCTGCTGCGTTCCCAGGAAAATTCCGGCGAGCCGCACTTTGCGCACATATAGCGCGGCAAGTGGCGGAAGCTGCCGCAATCGCCGCAGCGCTGGAAATAGAGATGGCCGTCCTGGCACCTCTTCCAGAATTCCTGCTCAACCGGGTCTTGTGGGCGCGGTCGCGGCTTGGGTGGCACAATCTGCGCGGAGGGCCGCATTTTGGGGGGCAGATCGCTTTCGCTGCTCATGCAAACCTCCTGAGAATGGCGATGCTGCCGTCGCCTAGGTCGCCCCAACCGGTCACGAGGCCGGTCTGGGCTCCCGGCACCTGGCGCTCGCCGCAGTCGTGACGAAGCTGACGCACTGCCTCGACCACGTGGTTGAGGCCCCAGACATGCGCCTCACTGAGCAAGCCGCCATGGGTGTTGATCGGAAAGCGGCCACCCAGCTCAATCTGGCCGTTGGCGACGAATTCGGCCTGTCCGCCTGGTTCGCAATACCCCATCGCTTCCAGTTGCAGCAAGACGACATAGGTAAAGCAATCGTAGATCTGCAGGAAATCCATGTCCTCGCGCTTGACGCCAGCCATATCGAAAGCGCGCGGGGCGGCATAGCTAAGGCCGATCTTGAAGGGATCGGGCCGCGACGGGATGTCGTCGGCGGGATAGGGGTGGCCTTCCGCGGCACCGGCGATGCTGACGGGCACATGGGGCATATCCCTGGCCCGATCCATTCGCGATATGACAACCGCGCAGGCCCCATCGGTTTCAAGGCAGCAATCGTAAAGGCGGAAGGGCTCGGATATCCAGCGCGCTGAATGATAGGTTTCCGCGTCGAGTGCGCGCCCATAGGTAAAGGCGCGCGGATTCAACTGCGCGTGACGACGGCAGGCCAGCGCGACGGCCGCCATCGCATCCGCACCCACGCCGTAAAGTTTCGAGTGGCGGGTCGCCAGCCAAGCATACATCTGCACCGGCAGGAACACACCATAGGGGATGTAATAGCCCTGGATGGTATTGGTCAGCGTGTTCATGTTCATCGCCCGAGTGGGCGGGGCACCCGGCTTGGACCTGAGGGCGGAATAGCCGTTCCAACCGAGCGTGACCAACACGTGATCGCAAAGCCCGCTGGCAATCGCCATCGCAGCGTTCTGCAGCGCCGTCGTCGGGCTGGCGCCACCCATGTGAACGGTGGCCGCATAACGCAGCACATCAATGCCGAGATTGGCGGCCATTTCCTCCGAGGTCGTATAAATCGGCGGCGGCACCATGCCGTCGATATCGGAAGGTTTCAGGCCGGCATCCGCGATGGCGCGGCGCGAGGCTTCCAGCATCATGTCCACTGCAGTCCGTTCGGTGCCCTTCACGAATACGGTTTCGCCCACACCCGTTATGGCGGCCTTGTCGGCAAAGGATAAGGTCTGTGAAGCGCTCATACCGCGTCCCCGTCTTGCCGGAATTCAGGAATAGAATCTGGCATCAGCCAGCGCCCTTTCGGCCCCGTCGACAAGATCGCGCATGACCTCTGCCGCTGGACGGATCGAATGGATCAGACCGATTCCCTGCCCCGCGAAGCCGGGCATGATATCCTTGCGCTGAGCCTTGATGCCCGAAGCCATGACCGGCCCTGAAATCATCGACTGGTAAGGCATGGGAAGCGGTTCCTTGCCCGCCGCAACCCAGGCATCGGCCCATTTGTTGCGGATCATGCGCGCGGGCTTGCCGGTCATCGAGCGGCTGACGATGGTATCTGCATCGCCGCTTTCGGTGATTGCTTCCTTCTGGAACCGTTCGATGCCGGCTTCTTCGGTTGCCAGGAACGCCGTGCCGACCCACGCGCCCACAGCGCCCAGTATCATCGCCGCAGCGACTCCGCGGCCATCGGAAATTCCACCCGCTCCGATCACCGGAACCCGGTCCCCCACCGCATCGACCACTTGCGGAATCAGCGAGAAGGTTCCGATCGGGGAGTTGTGTCCGCCGCCATCGTGACCTTGCGCAACAATCATGTCGATACCGGAATCGACCACCTGTTGGGCATGTTTGACCTTGCCGATCACCGCCATGACCTTGGTGCCATTCGAATGAAGGCGGTCCATCCACGGTCCGGGATTGCCGAGGCCGGCGGCATAGACTGGCACCTTTTCCTCGATTACAACTTCCATCTGCGCCTCGAAAAACTCCCGCGAGAACAGCTGCGGCCCGCCCTTGCCCATTTCCGGCGCGCCAGCCGCGCGCATGGCCATTGCGGCATCCACTTCGGGCAGATCCTCGCGTTCCATGAAATCGCGGGTGAACTGCTGGTATTCGCCAAGCAATGCCATCGGGTTTTCGGGCACGGCGCCGCTTTGCGGGGCCGAACCGCGCCTGACGGAGGCAGGCAGAAGGGTATCGACCCCAAACGGTTTGTCGGTCAGCTCGCGGGTCTGGCGGATCCAGCTACGCAACTGGTCCGGCGAGCAGGCCGCAGCGCCAAGAACGCCAAGCCCCCCCGCATTAGATACTGCAGCCGCGAGCGCGGGGATACTGGCCCCGCCCATCCCGGCCAGAAGGATCGGGTACTCGATCCCGAGAATTTCGCAAATGTGGCTCTTGAGTGCCATCGTGTTACCTTCTCCAAATTGCGCCATCCACGGGCGCCTGTTATTTTACGTCTGCCCCCACTTGACCTTCTGGGACACAAGCTCAGGGCGTCTTTCTGCGAGATAGGAGGCGGAGCCCGCCACGAGACGAGCCATCGACTGCCGCGCTCCTTCGGCATCGCCCTTGCGCACAGCTTCAAGGACGCGGCGCAAGAAGCGCAACTGGACCGCACGCTCTTGCGCCGAATACCCCAGCGAGAGCGAAAATTCGCGGGTAAGCATGTGCAACGCGGAAGTCAGAAGGCCGAAAAGCGGATTGCCGCTGGCCCAGCCGAGCATATCGTGAAAACGGCGATTCAGTTCCTCGAACTGGCTGCTGGCTTCGTTGCGCTCCAGCTCTTTGAGGCAATCGGCAAGTGCGCTCAGATCACCCGTGGTCGCGCGCTGGGCGGCATAGGCTGCAACATTCGGAGCTATGGCTTCGCGCAGTTCGAGCAGGCCCCTGAGGTCTGCTTCCATGAATTGCAGGATGAGAGAAAGATTATTCGCAAAATCACCGGTCTGCGGGCGGGCGACCACCGGGCCGCCACTACGGCCCAGTTGAAGATGGATTACGCCCTGAAGCTCAAGGAAGCGGAGCGCTTCGCGCAAAGTCGCTCGAGCGACATCGTATCGCGCAAGCATTTCGTCCTCGCGCGCCAACCTGTCGCCCGCAACATGCGCCCCGGCTTCGATATCGCGTACGATGTCATGCGCAAGCGTGAGCGCGCGCTTGGCTTTCCTGGAATCATCGACCTTCGGTTGCATCTCCGGGAATCGCTCCTCTGATAAATCCTTATAAGGGTTTATCGGCGGATATGTCTAGAGTTTTCCTAAACAGTTCACAGTTTGACCGAATCTTGCAATAATCCTTATAAGCTTTATTGACCACGGCCTGCAAATTCCCTAACTATCCGCAAACGAGGTGAGTCTGCTTGCTGGGTATGGAGGACAAGACATGAGCATCGACACGATGGAGCTGGATACTGCCGAAAAAATCGCGGCCATGCCGATCGACGAAATCGATGTCTCTCGGCCGAGCCTTTTTCAGCAGGACACGATCGGCCTGTTCTTCGACCGGCTGCGCAAGGAGGAGCCAGTCCATTACTGCCGTGAAAGCCATGTCGGACCCTTCTGGTCGATCACCAAATTCGACGACATCATGGCCGTCGATACCAACCACAAAGTCTTTTCATCGGAGGCAAAGCTCGGCGGTATCGCCATCCAGGACATGCATAGTGTGGAAGGTGCGCTCGAACTTGAAATGTTCATCGCCATGGATCCTCCAAAGCACGACCAGCAACGCAAGGCCGTCACCCCCGCTGTGGCACCGTCCAACTTGCTGTTGCTCGAACCGACAATCCGCGAACGAGCGTGTCAGATTCTCGATGATCTACCGATCGGCGAGGAATTTGATTGGGTTGACAAGGTCTCGATCGAATTGACCACGATGACCCTTGCCACCCTGTTCGATTTTCCGTGGGAAGAACGCCGCAAGCTCACCCGCTGGTCTGATGTCACAACCGCTGCTCCTGAAACCGGCATCGTCGCATCGTACGAAGCGAGGCGCGAAGAGCTCATCGAGTGCGCGATGTATTTCAAGGGCCTGTGGGATCAGCGCGTCAATGAGCCGCCGAGGAACGACCTGATTTCCATGATGGCGCATGCCCCGGCGACAAAGGATATGCCTTTCCTCGAATTTCTGGGTAACCTCCTGCTGCTGATCGTGGGCGGCAACGACACCACGCGCAATTCAATCAGCGGCGGTGTGCTCGCCCTCAATCAGAACCCCGACGAATATCGCAAACTGAATGACGACCCATCGTTGATCACCAGCATGGTGCCGGAAATCATCCGCTGGCAGACGCCGCTGACTCACATGCGCCGCACCGCGCTTCAGGAATGGGAGATCGGCGGCAAACAGATCAAGAAGGGCGACAAGGTCGTGATGTGGTACCTGTCGGGCAACCGCGACGACACGGTTATCGACCAGGCCGACCGGTTCATCATTGACCGCAAGAATCCGCGCCATCACCTGTCATTCGGCTATGGCATCCATCGCTGCATGGGCAACAGGCTGGCAGAACTGCAGTTGCGGATCATCTGGGAAGAGATTCACAAGCGCTTCGCCAAGGTCGAAGTGACCGGCCAACCCGAGCGCCTGTATTCAACCCTTGTGCGTGGGATCACCAAGCTGCCGGTGCGGCTGCACGCCCGCTGATTTACCAAAGCAGAAATACGGAGTTTATGATGGTCAAAGTGACGTTCGTATCCAGCGATGGAACGCGGCGGGAAGTC
This sequence comes from Hyphomonas pacifica, assembly GCF_000682675.1. Classification (GTDB taxonomy): domain Bacteria; phylum Pseudomonadota; class Alphaproteobacteria; order Caulobacterales; family Hyphomonadaceae; genus Hyphomonas; species Hyphomonas pacifica. The sequence continues at coordinate 12,218 of NZ_AWFA01000036.1, forward strand.
GAAATTGCTGAGGGCGAAACAGCGCGCGAAGCGGCGCTTTTCAACGGCGTGCCGGGCATCGACGGCGATTGCGGCGGGGCCTGCGCCTGTGCGACCTGTCATGTCCATGTCGACCCGACCTGGATCGACAAGGTGGGTCGTCTGAAGGAAGGCGAAGCGGAGGCCGAACTCCTGCAATTTGCAGAAGGGGCCAGCGAATACAGTCGCCTCGCCTGCCAGATACCCATGGAAGCTGCGATGGAAGGTTTGGTTTTGCACGTTCCTGCGCAGCAGTACTGACCAGCCAGAGCGCGGCCTTGTCGTCCGAGTGGGGTGCCACGAATTTGATTTTTGAACGGAGGTTTCCGTGCCAACACAACTAGAATCCGATGTCCAGACGAGCGAAGACGCGTTTCGCACCGAAGTGCGGCAATTCCTCGCCACCAATTTCCCTGACGAACTCAAGGGCACGGGCAATATGATGGCCGGGCTCGACGGTCCGACCGACGAGAACCCTGTCCAGAAGAAATGGCGAGAAGCCGTGGGCGGGCGTGGTTGGGGCACGCCAACCTGGCCCAAGGAATATGGCGGGGGCGGACTGACCAAAGGCCAGGCCAGGATCATCGAGCATGAGTTCGCCAAGGTCGGCGCCTACAATCCGATCGGCGGAATGGGTGTGATGATGTTCGGCCCGACCTTGCTCGAATACGGCGACGAAAGGCAGAAGCTGGAGCATATCCCGCCAATCTGCCGTGGCGAAATTCGCTGGTGCCAGGGCTACTCGGAGCCGAATGCCGGATCAGACCTCGCAAACCTGCAGACCTTCGCGGTCGACAAGGGCGATCACTACCTCATTAACGGCCAGAAGACCTGGACCAGCGGTGGCCAGTGGGCTGACAAGTGCTTTGCCATCGTCCGCACCGACCGGTCAGACAAACACAAAGGTATCAGCTTCATGCTGATCGACATGGACGCACCCGGCGTTGAAGTCCGCCCGATCACAATGATCAGCGGAACCAGCCCGTTCTGCGAGACCTTCTTCACCGATGTGAAGGTGCCGAAGGAAAATCTCGTGGGCAAGGAAGGCCAGGGCTGGACTATCGGCAAGCGCCTGCTTCAGCACGAGCGCACGAACATTTCGGGCGGAGGGCGCCTCGCCGGCATGATGGGCCAGAGCCTTGGCGATATCGCCAAGAAATACTGCGAAACCGGCGGTGATGGCGCGCTCGTCAACAAGGTCCTGCGCGACAAGATCGCCGATCTTGAAATCCGCTGGAACAGCTTCCTGCTCACCGCGCGTCGTGCGGTCGAGGAAAGCAAAGCGCAAGGCGGCGTTTCAGAGATCAGTTCGGTTCTGAAAAAGGTCGGCACCAAGTTGGCCCAGGACCGCAGCGAGTTGCTGATCGAAATCCGCGGCTTTCAGGGCCTCGGCTGGGAAGGCGACGAGTTTGGCAATGACGAACTTGAGGATGTGCGCGGCTGGCTCTTCGGCAAGGCAGCGACGATCTATGGCGGTTCGACCGAAGTCCAGAACAACATCATTGCCAAGCGGGTGCTTGGCATGCTCGACCACCAGTAAGCGAGGGTAGCAAGGACAATGGCAGTTCTCAGCGAAGAACAGGAAATGCTGCGCAACATGGCGCGCGACTGGGCGACCAAGGAAAGCCCGGTATCCGAGTTCCGCAAAGTCCGCGCAGCAGGCCAACCGCAGGCCTACAACGCTGACGCCTATGCCGCGATGGCCGAAATGGGCTGGGTCGGGATCATCATTCCCGAGGCCCATGGTGGATCAGATTTCGGTTTCTTGTCGGCCGGCCTCGTGATCGAGGAACTCGGCAAAACGCTGACCGCAAGTCCGCTGGTGGCCACAACCATCGCGGCGAGCGCAATCCTGCTCGGCGGAAGCGACGCGCAGAAGGCCAAATGGCTTCCCAGGCTCGCCAGCGGCGAAACCGTGGCAACGCTGGCTGTCGATGAAGGAGCGCATTGCGATCCCTCCGCAATCGAGACCAGCGTTTCGGGCGGCAAGCTGACCGGCAAAAAGGCATTCGTGCACGAGGCGCATGGCGCCAGCCTCTTCGTGGTCGCAGCCAAGGACGGCCTATACCTGGTCGAAAAGGGCGATGGCGTTTCACTGACCACGCGCAAGCTCACCGATCAGCGCAGCCACGCCGATATCCAATTCGCTGGCGCTGCCGCCGAGAAGCTCGAGGGCGGAGGCGACAGTCTGCTTGGCGACGTGCTCGACCGGGCGCGCGTGCTTTCCGCTGCCGAAATGCTCGGCATGGCGCAAGCTGTGTTCGACACGACCCTCGACTATCTGAAGCAGCGTGTGCAGTTCAATCAGGTGCTTGCTACTTTCCAGGCGCTGCAACATCGCATGGCGGATCTGTTCGCCGACCTCACGCAGATGCGCTCCGCGGTCGAGGCGGGTTTACAGGCAGTCGACAGCGGTTTCGGAGTCGCGCGTGCAGCGACCATCGCCAAGGCCGAGGCAAATCGCGTACTGCACGCGATCAGCAATCAGGGTATCCAGCTGCATGGCGGCATCGGGATGACCGACGAATTCAATGTCGGCTTCTACCTCAAGCGTGCTCGCGTGCTCGAGGCGAGTTGGGGGTCGTCAAGCTACCTCAGGGACCGTTTTGCACGATTGTCCGGTTACTGACGACGAAGGTTTCTCGCCACTCGCAGCTTGCCGTCAGCCCACAATTTCGTAGGCCGGGCCGTAACCCGCGTCTTCGGGAATAGTGAGGACATTCTTCCCGTCTCGCTGAATGATTTCAGGCAGAACCGTTACGATATCGCGGGTTTCAGCCTGCGCCACGCAATCCGCTGCGCTCGCAGATTTGGCCAGCAGTTGCAGGTTCAAGCGTGTAGGAAATATAATGGTTCGCTCGCCGCTGGCTTCCATTTCCAACGCCTTGTGCGGCGAAAGCCATTCCGCATCGACGGTTTCGTATCCATCGCATGCGGCAATCTGGCGTTCGGGCGCGCGAACAACGAAGAAATGTGTGTCGAAGCGCTTGTGCATGAAGGTGGGCGTTATCCACCTCGCGAAATTGCTTAACCGATCGAGGCGTAGGTGCACACCGGCCTCGCGAACGACGTCAAGAAATTCGCGCTCCCCTCGCTCCACCGCTTTGCGGCTTTCAAGATCACATGTATCCTCGAACGCGCCGCCGTCACGATAATCGCCTAGCAGGATGCCGGCTTCCTCGTACGCTTCGCGGATCGCGGCAATCCGCAAAGTGCGCTGCGTATCGTCGAAAGTGCTCCAGCCCTCGCAATGATTAGCCCATTCGAGAGCTTCATCACCGGCCGAAGGCTTTCCTCCGGGAAATACCAGCGCGCCGGAGGCAAAATCGATCTGGTGATGGCGTTTGACCATCAGGACCTGAAACTCCGGCGCGTCGCGAAGTAGGAGCATGGTCGCCGCGGGGACGGGATCGACGGGCTTCTGCATGGTCATCAGTTTCTCCAGTAGTCTAGGTTCGGACCCAAACGATTTGTTGTAGCACAGGGCCATTTGCAGAGGCTACGCCGCTGGATTTGCATTCTCAAGGCCGTTTGCCCTGACACTGCCATCGGACGAAATGAACTCGTCGATTCAGGTGAAAAAGTTCTAAACCGCAAAACATCGCCTCAGCCGTCCGAATGCAGACGCAACGCAGCACTGGTATCTCACAGTTTGTTATTCGGCCTTCTCACTGAATTTGCGAACTTTGATTTGTTCAGCGCAATCCGCCAAGATTGACCAAATAAAATCCCACCCACAGTGACCGGCACCAATAATTCGCCATCAAATGACGTCTTCTGTTGCCCCGCCGGTAAGGGCGGCCGATCGTGCAGCATCCTCGCCGCGTCTTAACCGCGTGAGCGGCCATAGGAACAGCCGCGTTAGCTTTCTGACGACGTTGGCAACATCACTAGGGATCATGAAGACCGCTGGAATGACGACAAGCGTCAGGATCGTTGAAGAGGTCAACCCTCCAATGAGAAGCGCGCCGAGCGCGTTGCGCCACTCAGCTCCATCCGAGGTCGCCAATGCGACTGGCACCATGCCAAAGATTGCGGAAAAGGCAGTCATGAGAACGGGGCGAAGTCGTTCAGGACAAGCTTGAAGGATCGCGTTTCTTTCTGTCATTCCTTCCGCGATCAACTGGTTTGCGCGGTCGACGAGCAAGATGCCATTCTTCATCACGATCCCCATCAGTCCGATCAGGCCAATCTGTGCGAAGAGGGAGGATTCTAGTCCAAAGTAATATAGCCCGGCGAATGCTCCAGAGAAGCTGAGCGGCGCCGTTACCATGATCAGAAGCGGCTGTACGAAGGAATTAAATTGGCTCGCAAGCACCATGTAGAGCGCCAGCAAGGCGAGCAGTAACGCGAAGCCGATCGCGCCGGCGGTCTCCTGCATGCGTTCCGACATGCCGCCGACCGAGTAAGTGATGCCAGCCGGCGGTGGGTTGACTTCAAGCACCTTGATCAATGTGGTTGTCGCCTCACCCAGGGAAACACCGGTTGCAGAACTGGCAAGCACCGAGATCTTCCGGGCGCGGTCTGATCGATCAATTTGCGACGGGCCGGAAGCGAACTCAACACGTGAAACCGCTCCAATATCTACCAGTCGCCCGTCTGCACCGCGCACTTGAATGCGATCAAAATCCCGCACGCTTTCCCTCTGGTCTTCCTCCAGACGCAGGCGCACATCATATCGCTTTCCGCCCTCTTCAAAGGTTCCTGCATCGAGTCCGCCCAGGGCAATCCGGGCTGTATCCGCCAAGGCACGAGCGGAAACGCCCTGGTCCCCGGCCCGCGTTCGGTCAAACAGAATCTGTGCTTCCGGTCGACCGCTCTCGAAGCTGGTTCTGACATCAGCAAAATCAGGTCGGGCACGCATCTCACGCACGAGATGATCGCCATATTGCGCAAGGGAGTTGAGGTCAGATCCCTTTAACAACAAGTCGATGTCCGAGCTACCGGAGGTCGTCCCGCTGACCCACGGAACTTCAAGGACGGATATCTTAACCGCCTCAGGGGATGCAATGCGGATGGCTTTCCGCGCTTGGTCCATGATTTCAAACTGACCCGTTTGGCGCTCCTGTTTCGGTGTCAAGGAAGCGTATAGATCGATGACACGGGCGTCCGCTTGCGCGCCTGCCCCGATCGAGACGAACACTTCTTCAACGTGCTCGATCTTGCGGAGTTCAGCATCAATCTTTTGCGCGGCGTCGAGCGCAGAAACAACGCCAGTGCCCAGCGGCAGCTCGATCGAACCCTGAAACTCGCTCCTGTCGGCGCGCGAGGTAAAACCGGAAGGAACGCGAGCTGCATACCACGCACCGGCAAAAACCGAGGCACACGCAATAAGAATCACAACTATGCGAAATCGAACGGCCAGCTTTACGAGACCTGCATAGGCCCGGTCAGTTGAGTCCCAGAAGGCTTCGAGCGGCCGAAAGACGGGTGAAACGCCACTGGATGTGAGGATGCGCGATGCAAGCATTGGCGTGAGTGTCAAAGCAACGAGCAAAGAGACCGACACCGAAAACACGATCGTCAGACCGTATTGGAAAAAGAAGCGTCCGACGATGCCATCCATGAAGGCAATCGGAACAAAAACGGCAAGTGTGGCTGCTGTGCCTGCAACCACGGCAAGTCCCACTTTACGTGTACCGTCCAGCGCGGCCTCAAGCGGTGGCTTCCCCTCTTCCAGCTCTTTCATGATCGCTTCAATAACGACGATGGCGTCGTCTACGAGCAGTCCGATGGCAACGGTGAGTGCAAGCAGCGTCAGGACGTTGATCGAAAACCCCAGAAGATAAAAGCCAAAAAAAGTGGCCACAAGGGATGTCGGGATCGCCAGGGCCACGATGATCGTCGCTCTGAAATTCAGGAGGAAAACAAAGGTCACGGCAACGACAAGCCCGATGGCAATCACGACGTCATGGGTGACGTCCTCGATTGAGCTCTCGATAAATTTCGACACATCTCTTGTCGCGACAATCGTCACTCCGGCGGGCGCAAGCGCGCGCAAGTCTTCTGCGGCGGCCTTGACCTTGTGCGAGACCTCGACAGTATTCTGACCTGATTGTTTCCTGATATCGAGCGAGATACCTCGTCTGCCATTCAGGAATGCCGCTGAGCGCTCATCCTCCAGGCCGTCCTCCACGCGGGCAACATCAGAAATTCGGATTGTGACGCCATTTTCCCGATAGGCGACTGGCAAGTCTGCAAAGCCATTCGCAAGGGTAACTTCAGCGACAGTTTTGACACCAAACTCCCGCGTGCGGGCATCAGTTTCCATCCGCCCGCCGGGAAGCTTTGCATGCTCACTCTGGATCGCACGCCGTACATCATCCGCCGTGACGCCAAACGCCCTCAGTCGCTCATTGTCGAGCCAGATGCGCACCGCGCGCTCACGACCCCCGACCAATTTCACGGCGCCCACACCGTCGAGGCGTTGAAGACGTTCCTTGGCCACATCGTCGGCGAACGCAGTCAACTCGGCGATTGGCAGATCGCCGGCGATCATGACGGAGATGATCGGCGCCGCGTCCGGATCGACCTTGTCCACGATGGGTGGATCCATATCCGCAGGCAATTCTGCCAGGGCGACCTGCACTTTGTCCCGAACATCCTGGACCTTCTCGCGGGCATTGGAGCTCAGATTGAACTCGATCAGAATTTGTGCGCGCCCTTCACTGGAAAAGGATTGCAGCGTTTCAATTCCGTCGATCGTGTTGATGTACTCTTCCAGGATGTCGGTGACTTCCGACTCCATGGTTTCCGCAGAGGCCCCGTCCAGCGTCGCCGTCACATTGACATACGGAAATTCAACATCGGGAAACAAGTCAACGCCCAATCGTCCCATCGACATAAGGCCGAGGCCGACCAAGGATGCGATGAGCATCACGGCAAATACAGCGCGGCGGATCGAAATATCGACGAGCCACATCATGAGGGTGTGAGCTCAATCCTGACGCCGTCATACAGCGGCTCCGAGGCTGTCAGCACGACTGTTTCTCCGATCGTCAACCCGTCAAGAATCTCTACACGATCAGCATCGATGTCTGTGATTTTTACGGGACGACGCTTAGCTTGCGCGTTTGTGACAAGGTAGACGTATCGATCTTCGCCCGTACCTTGAATTGCTCTACGCGGCAGGACGGTGGCAGACCGGGGATCAACTTCGACCTCGGCGCGGACCGACTGCCCGGCTTTGACAGCGCAATCGGGGTTCGCAAATGCCATGCGGAATTCTACCATCCGCGAAGTCGGATCAACTCGGTCGTTCAAGATGAGGATCTGTGATTCTATCGGATCACTGCGGCCATCGACGTAGAGATGACCTTTCAAGTCGAGCCGCAAACGCGCGAGCTCGGACTCAGGCGCAAACAAGATCGCCGCAGCAATCCCGCACTCCTGAACCTGAACAACGGCGGAGTTGCCCATTCCGGAGAAGCGGTTGGCCATGAACACGCCCTCATCGATATAGCGAGCTGTGATGGCGCCATCGAATGGCGCGCGGACTGTTGTATCCCCGAGCGCCTGCTTGGCGGTTTCCACTTTTGTCTCCCCGAGTCGCAGGTTGGCGCCGGCAACCTCCAGGGCGGTTTTGGCATCGTCAAAGACCACAGGGGACACGACGCCTTTGGTTTCCAGTGGCGTGTAGCGGTCCACGAGTGTCTGTGCGCGTCTAACTTCGGCCAGGGCAACGTCCCGCATTGCTTCGGCTTCGACGAGGCTGCGCTGATAATCGACCTGCCGGGTTCTAAAGAGCGGGTCGCCCTTACGAACCCTGTCACCCACCCGGACGAAAATCTGTTCAACGACCCCCTCCGCCAACGCGCCGATATTGCTGGTTTGCTTGGCGGCAATGGTCCCGGATGCAATCAAATAGTCGTCCCGCATGACCGTTTCTGCGGATACCGTTTCAACCTGGACAACCCGGGTCTCGACTTCAGCGGTAACGCCGGCCGCCGCAGGGACGGCTTGCCCTTCAGGCTCTGCGTCCCGGCATCCCGAGACCAGAATCAAAATCACGCAGAGAGAGAGCGTCGTGCGAATCCTCACGAACGCCCCTGCATCAGGTAGGCGCCGCGCCCGCTCGAAAGCAGGGCTCCGTCGGCGTTCATTACAGTTGCTTCGGCGACAGAGAGAGTTGCCCCAAGACGGACAATTCTTCCCGTTACACTCAGCGTTCCTGGCGTGGCCGGTTTGTGATAATCGACCCGCAAGTCCGCCGTCGCGGCAGGCATGTTACCCGAGGCGAGCAGGGCGTAAAATCCGGTAAGATCAATCAGCGCAGCGATGACACCGCCATGGGCGGATTGTATCCGCGGATTGGAAACCACTTCCTCTCGCCATGGCATTTCCAGCACCAGCTTTTCCGGGTCCGTGCTGATCGCCTTCAACCCTAACCAACGATGGAAGGGTGCCGCTTCGAGTGCAGCCTGCACCTGTTCCAGACTGAGCATGGAATCACTCATACAGGGGTCTGCTCTCGTATCGTTCGAAGAAAGGACACAACCGCTTCGATGAACACATCGTTGCGATCGCCGGCCACCATATGTCTTGCGCCTGCAACGTCAGTGTAATGTGCCTGTGGCGCGAGGGATCTAAACGCCGCGACGGAGTCTTCTGAAACCAGCTCGCTCATACGCCCACGAATGAGATGAAGCGGCACACGGATGTCCCGAACCGCTTGCTCCAGATCACCGGTGTGAGCAACTCCGGAGCGGCGCATGACGCCGGTGATAAAAGCAGGGTCCCAGTGCCATCGCCAACGCCCATCTTCGCCCTGCCGAAGGTTCTTGCGTAGCCCTTCAAGGTCTTTCGGCCTGGGACGGTGTGGTAGGTAGGTGGCAATCACATCAGCGGCCTGTTCCAGTGAGTCAAAGCCTTCGTGAACATGCGCGCCCATGAACCCGACAACCTTGGTGACACCCGCGGCGTCCATGTTCGGCGTAATGTCGACCAGCGTAACCGATTCAAACGCATCGCGTGACAACATGCCTGCGGCAACTATGGCTGCTAGTCCGCCAAGCGAAGCGCCGACCACATGCGGTCGCGTACCACCACGCGCCACGTGTTCACCAACCTTAATAAGGTCCCGCGCGATAGCTTCCAGAGAGTAATCACCATCTGCAGCCCAATCACTTTCACCGTGTCCGCGAAGATCCAAGGCAATAGAGCGATAGCCTTCAAATGCCACCGTCTTTGCGGCGCCGCTCCAGGCGTGGCGGGTTTGCCCTCCGCCATGGGCAAAGATCACCGGCGGGGCGGCTGGATCGCCAAAAGAACTGAGCGCCAGTTTCAACCCTTGTGCATGAAGATACCCGTCACGACTGCTCAAAATACCCATCCGCTTTGGCTACTTGTAAGGATACTCTTATTAAGTTACCTTATAAATATCGTCAATGGAGAAACGTATGACGTCGCCCACTCGGTCGCCCGCTGCCGTCCTTCAAGGAGATCCCAGAATAGATTTCAGCTTCCTTCTTGGTGACGTCACCCGCCTAGTGCGCCGGGCATACGATCAGGAAATGGCAGCGATTGGCCTGACGCGATCACAGTGGCACCTGCTTGTTTACGTGATCAGGCTGCAGAGCCCGACCCAGACGCAACTTGCGGAAGCACTCGATATTGCGCGTCCATCTGTCGGCACGCTGATCGATCATCTCGAAACCACAGGTTACGTCTCACGTGTGCGCGATGCTGGCGACCGACGTGTCTGGCGGATTATTCCGACCCGTTTGGCGATCCAGCGCGCAGAAGAGTTTGCGCGAGCGGCCGAGCGTGTTGCATCGCAAGCCTTCGACTCGGTCGCGCGCAATGATCTGACCAAAGCAACGGCTTTGCTTTTGACAATTAGCGACAATCTGAAGTCCTGACTCGTCTTTGGCCGGACTGAAATGAGGAACTCCCGCGAAAGTCGCGGATCGGCACACAAACGAAACACTGCGGCACCTGACCCGCCACTGAGTTTCTGTCCGAAGGGGAATGGCGTTTTTCGGCGTCAAACCCCGAGCAATTGCTGGTCAAATGTCGCGTTTGGGCCAATCCAGCTCTGATGGCCAGAACATTACGACCGGCTGGTTCGCTCAACAAGCGCCGTTACGCCCAAGGGTGGAAGGCTGCTCGATTTCAAACTGAGGCACAACCGAACTGAGACCCACAAGGGCGGACATTCTCAGGAACAATTGGTTGAGGCAGCGACATGATCCTTCGGGAACATTCTTGGATGCGGCAATACGTCGGCCATCTCGGTTGTCGCTCATCACGACGTCGACCGCTTTCGGATCTGCAGATGCCGATCCCTCGTTTCCAATTGCTCCCCCCCTTACCGCCGCGGCGGCGACTCGACTTTTCATGGGCGGTGTGAAGGCAACCTGGCCTACCTATCGATATCCCGTGTATCGCGACCTCCAATCTTCCGCGCGACCTGCCCGATGAAATGATCGAACCGCTTCTGGCCGAGGGCATGGGCGATGTCGCGTTCGCCTTCCGGGATCGGTTCGGTGCGGGTCAGCCAATAGTAGATGTAGTGGGCGAGCGTCTCATAGGTGTAGGCGACATCGCGTTCGATCTCGGCCTGTCTGCGATCAAAGGCATCAACCCTTGCCAGCAGCCGTTCTTCCAAAACCGAGCGCGCCTCGGGGTCGAACCAGGCCCTGAGCGCATCCTCGACGATGGCGGTCTTGGTCGCTCCGGGCCTGTCGGCCGCCTCGCAGAGCTGGGCATAGAGCTTTGTTGAAATCCGTATGTTGACGCGTGGTTTGCCCATGGGATCAGAACTCCGGCAGGAAATCAGGATCACCTCGATCGGCGGCGACGGCGCGCCGGACGGTTTCGAGGTTGCGGTCATCGGACGGATCGGCGCCGTCCTGCGGATCCGGTGACAATTCGTGCTCAGGTTCCGCATGATGAGCCTCAGCCGTGATTTCATGTTCCGGCTCGCGGGTGCGTTTCAGCGCGAGGCCGTCTGTCTCACCGGGAAACGGTTCTGCTGCTTCGTCAACGACCGAAGCGGCAATACGTGTCGTCCAGGCGGCGGCGGGGGCATCGCCGGTCCATTCGATGGATGCGGGCGGCAAGACACGCCGGGTGAAATTTCCGTCCTCATAATAGCGCAGCTTTTTCGCCAAAACAGGCGGTGCTCCCGACGCCATGACGATCTCGTCGGTCGATGCGAGCTGCATGACTTCGCCGGGCGTCACCAGCGCGCGCTGGGTTTCCTGGCGCGAGACCATCATGTGTGACAGCCAGGGCGCGAGCCGGTGGCCGGTATAGTTCTTCTGTGAGCGGAGTTCCGTCGTCGTGCCGAGGGCATCGGAGACCCGCCGTGCGGTGCGCTCATCATTGGTCGCGAAGGCGATGCGCACATGGCAATTGTCGAGGATCGAATTGTTCGGCCCGTAGGCCTTCTCGATCTGGTTCAGCGACTGGGCAATGAGATAGGCGCGGATGCCATAGCCCGCCATGAAGGCGAGCGCGC
>NZ_AWFA01000037.1 GCF_000682675.1 Hyphomonas pacifica
AAAATGTCTCACGGTCGCTGAACCGCTACATGGAAGGAAAGATCGTGATCAGGGATATTATCGAGACACGTGCTTACATAGGAGGTGTCTGGCGGAACGGCGCCGGAGAGGCAGTCGATAGCATTAACCCCGTGGATGGGTCATGCGTTGCGACGGTTCATCATTGCACTCGTGATGATGTTGAAGAAGCGATCGCATCAGCCTGCCGTGCTCAGACTGAGTCGGGCTGGCTTGATATGAAGGCGCATGAGCGCGCCAAAATCCTTCATGCCGTAGGCCATCTGATTGATCGGCATGGGGATGATATTTCGCGTCTGCAGACGTTAGACACTGGCAAGACGCTTTATGAAACGCGTGCGTTGGCTGCGAGCGCTGCCAATACATTTCGCTTCTATGCTGCCGCACTTGAGACGCTGGAAGACAGTATGACGCCGGCGCGTGGGGACTATCTCACCTTTTCTCTCCATGAGCCCATTGGAATCGTCGGCGCCATCACCCCGTGGAACTCTCCAATTGCAAGTGATGCCCAAAAGGTAGCGCCGGCTTTAGCGGCGGGAAATGCTGTGGTGCTGAAACCCGCAGAATGGACGCCACTTGTGTCACTATTATTTGCGAGGATATGCGAGCAGGCGGGCGTTCCCAAAGGTTTACTATCCGTGTTGCCGGGAAGAGGGCGCGATATCGGGGCGGCCATTGTCGAGCATCCAGGTGTCGGCAAAGTCAGTTTCACCGGAGGCACAAATACAGGCTATACGATCGCTCGTGCCGCAGCTGAAAAATTGATGCCCATATCACTGGAGCTTGGCGGAAAGTCTCCGACAATTGTTTTCGAGGATGCAGATATTGACCTTGCGGTAGCGGGCATCATGTTCGGAATCTTCTCCTCTACGGGGCAGTCGTGCATTGCTGGTTCACGCCTGTTTGTGCACTGCTCCATCATGGACGCATTCATGGAGCGGCTTGTCTCTGCGACCCGCGCACTTATTGTTGGGCGGCCGGATTCGTCGGATACTCAGGTCTCATCAATGGTTGCACACAGTCATCGCGATAGCGTGGCGGCATATGTTGAGATTGCACGAAGTGAAGGCGCAGATATTCTCTGTGGGGGTGAGATTCCGGGAGGGGATTTGTCTTCTGGTGCGTTCTACCTGCCCACTATTCTGGCAGGGTTGTCAGCTGACTCCCGTGTCCTGAAGGAAGAGATTTTTGGGCCTGTGCTGGCCGTGCTGCCCTTTGAGAATGAAGAGGATCTTATCGCGCAGGCAAATGACAGTGTTTACGGCCTGGCTTGCGGAATCTGGACGGAAGACATGCGACGGGCCTGGCGTGTGGCGCGCAAAGTTGAGGCAGGCACAGTCTGGGTGAACACTTATAAGCAATTTTCTATCTCAACCCCCTTCGGCGGCTGGAAACTGTCAGGCATGGGAACAGAAAAGGGACGTGAGGGCATCCGAAATTTCCAAAGGCAGAAGGGTGTTTATATCGGTATGGGGGACGCTCCCATAGCGTGGGCGCGGCTTACGTAAAAATAGCCGAAGTTTTAATTGCAAAACTAAACGATTTGCTTGTAAAACATGCCTTGCGGTTTTAGGGTGCAGGCATGAGTAAACAAGATATGATCGAAAAGGCTGGTGGCAATACGGCCGAGATGGATGACCGGTACCTTGTACCAGGGTTGATGCGTGGACTTTCCATTTTGGAGAGTTTTAATCGCGACCGCCAGGAACAGACAATGGCGCAGATGGCGAAGAATGTCGGCCTGTCCAGGTCAACAACATTCAGGCTTGTCTATACGTTGGAAGCGATTGGCTACCTGGATAGGGTCGGCAGCGGCAAGTCATATCGCCTTGGGACGAAAGTCCTTGAGTTGGGGTATTCCTTTTTATCTGGTCGCGAACTGGTCGATGTCGCCCGGCCTTTACTTGAAAAGCTGCGGGATGAGACATCTTGTTCTACTCACCTGGTGGTGCGTGAAGGTGTGGACATTGTTTATATTGCGCGCTGCAGTGGTAACACGCGACTCGTATCCGGCATTACAGTTGGCACACGTTTGCCAGCCCATGCGACTGTTTCCGGGCGCACAATTCTGGCTCATATGCCGATTGGCGATATTGTCGGTCTTTATGAGAATTATGAATTCAGACGCTACACGGATTCTACCATAACCAGTTTGGGAGAGTTGGTCATCCAACTCGAAAAGGACAGGTATAAATCCAGCCTGATAAGCTGGGGTTATTTTGAACCAAACATTGCCAGTATTGCTGCGCCGGTTTTCAATCGTGCCTCTGTGATCGAGGCCTCGGTTATCGCGACATGCCCGATCGAAACCTATTCGAAGGACGCATTTGAATCTGAGATTCGGATCAAGGTAGAAAAAACGGCAGCAAATATTTCTCTTGCACTCGGCTATCAGCCAAAACAGTTATAGGTGGCGGTTGACATGTAGAAAAGTTTCGTATTCAAAATTCATTTTTGAAATACGAAATTTTATTGCATGATGACTCCAAACGTGACTCCAGGTCAGTCTGAGCGATCTTCCGGTTATTATGGCTGGAAAGTGTTGTTTGGCGCGGCCATAGGTCTGGCCTTCAGTCCGGGCCCTGTCTCTCTGGTTCTGGTTGGCGCGCTTGCGCCCTCCTTGGGGGAGAAATTTGGCTGGGGTATGGGACAGGTGATGTTTTCCCTGACCTTACTGAACCTCGGGTCAGTGATCGCTGCGCCCTTGGCGGGCCGCCTTCTCGACAAGATCGGAGCGCGGGCCCTGTTGTTCAGCTCACTGATCATGCTGGCCATCAGTGTGGTTGGCTGGGGTGTATGGGCAGATACCCTGACCAAATTTTACGCTGTGGCGATCCTTTATGGGGTTGCGACTATTGGGGCCCAAAGCCTGACCTATAATAAATTGCTGACAACCTGGTTTGACGAGAACCGGGGCATTGCACTGGGGGTCGCCTCCTCCGGGCTCGGATTGGGCTACACTTTTCTTCCGCTTCTTGTCGGCTTCGGGATCGAGCACTATGGGGCGGTAGGGGCTTCGATATTCTTGGCTCTAATGATCATTGTCTTTCCCTTGGCGATCAATGTCTTGGTCGCGCATCCTCGCCCTGTCGCTATTGATGAAGTAAAGGTCCTTGATGAGGGAGAAGGTCGTAGCGATGATCTGAGTAGCCTGCATATTGGTCTGACACTCAGGGAAGCTGCTTCTACACCCGCCTTCTGGTGTCTTGCGGCTTCGATTTTTCTGGTTTCGGTGATTGCGACGGGTATTGTCCCGCAGTTTCGCGCGCTTGGCCGTGACTTGCAGTACAGTCCTGAGGCGATTGCGACTGTTGCCTCCGTTTTCGGGTTCGCCACGCTTGGGGGGCGGCTGTTGGTTGGTTGGTTGTTCGACCGTTTCTTCGCCCCCCGCGTTACATTTATTTTCTTTGTGCTGGCTGCAATAGGGTACGCGCTGGCGGCATTCTGCGTGATAAATGGGTCGAATTGGCCGGTTCTGACAGTCGCAGTGATTCTCATGGGGTTGGGATTCGGTGCTGAAAGTGACCTCGTGGGATACTTGGCAAGCCGTTATTTCGGCATACGCCACTTTGGGGCAATCTATGGCTGCCTGCTGTCAATTTTCATTCTAGGCGCTGCTGCGGGCCCCTTCATGTACGGTGTTATGCGTGACCAGACCGGCGGATACGGGCCTGTCCTGCTTGGCTGTGCCGTAGCTGGTCTTGCTGCGGCGTTTATTCTGTTGCTGTTGCCACGATTTCCGGAGCCTGCCGATCTCTTAAGAAAAAGCTCGCGCCAATAACCAGACCAAGTCTTTAGCAAGGAGAGCAAAATGAGCACATCCACTTCAGAATCCGCAACGACGAAGATTGATCTGAACAAGGTTTTGGAAGAGCGTGTGGCGCGTTTCGAAAACCGTTCATACGACTGGAATGCCCTGAAGTTTCAGGCTGACTATGACCCTAAATACCGAAGGGCCCAGATCCGCTACATGGGGACGGGTGCAACAGGGGTGACTGCGGACCAGAACGTTGTGCCTGCTGAGCATTTCACCTTTTCAACTATGTGTCTTCCTGCGGGGTGTGAAGGGCCCTTGCATGTGCACACTGATGCTGAGGAAGTGTTTTTTATGTTGCGCGGAAAGATTCGTCTGACCCTGAAGGATGGCGATCAGGTAGTGCAAACCATCCTCAATGAAAGAGACCTGATCTCCGTCCCGAAGAATATCTATCGCGGATTGGAAAATATCGGTCAGGAAGAAGCGCTTATGTGTGTCATGATCGGTAACCCTAAGCCCGTAATCCCAACGTACCCGGATGATCACCCGCTGTCCAAAGTTAAGCGGGACTAGGTTTTCCTGGTTGGGATCTTACATGAATGGCATCGAGCGGCATTTAGTTGATGGACTGTCTCTTCTTCGCAGGAGGGGAACTGCGCCTGTCATATGTCTGCACGGGATCGGATCTCGCTCAGATAGCTGGCGTGAGATGTTTTCAGCGCTGCCGGACGGCCGCGGGGCGGTAGCTTGGGATATGCCTGGCTATCAGGGGTCGCGGCCAATCGCTACGCCGGTTCCGGAAGCGGTGCACTATGCTGAATGCTTGCGTGATTTGGTCGTGGCATTGGGTCTTGGTCCCTGTGTTATGATTGGTCACTCGCTGGGGGCTTTGGTGGCTGGGGCGTTTGTTCGAATTGCTCCTGAACAAGTCTCCGGGCTTATTCTGGCCGATCCTGCGTTGGGGTATGCTGAAAAGTCATCGGAAGCGAAGGCCAAAGTGTTTGAGCGAGTTGTGGCGTTTCATGATCTGGGGGCAGAAGAGTATGCGCGGCAACGCGCTGCGCGGCTTCTGTCCGAGTCTGCCTCTGCAGAGGCGCTGAGCATAGTTCAGAGCGGCATGAGCGCTTTGCATGAGCCAGCGTATGCCCGCGCGGTGCACATGCTAGCTCATGGCAATCTTTATGCGGATCTGCGGCACTGGCATGGGCCCATTCACTTCATATCCGGCGCGCAAGATATTGTTACTCCCCCAGCAGGGACACATGATCTAGCCGAACGTCTGGCAGCCCCTTTCGATCTTATCGCCCCGGCGGGGCATGCAAGCTATGTTGAGCGGCCACGGGCGTTTGCCGATTTAGTGGCGCGTATTTGTGACTCCTGGGAGTATTGATCAATGGATATGGGGTTTTCTGGCCGAACGGTCGTTGTTACAGGCGCGACCTCCGGTATTGGCCGTGAAGTTGCCCGGCTCCTGCTTGCTGAAGGTGCAAAGTTGGGGTTTTGCTCCCGGTCAGCAGATAAGGTTAAGGCGGCTAGGGACCAGTTCATTGAAGAGTTTCCATATGCGGAGATTTATGCTGCGCCATGCAACGTGCTGAACCCTGACGCCATCAACGCTTTTGCGTCAGATGTGGAACGTGCGTTGGGGGCGGCTAGCGTTCTGGTGAATAATGCAGGGCAGGGTCGCCTTTCCACTTTTGAGACGACCACGGATGAGGATTGGGAATCCTGAAGGGGAAGTGATCATGCCTCGGCACACCAGAATTCTGCTGATCTTTGACCCAGCTTATGCTGGGAATCTTCTGTATGATATCCGCAGTGCGTGGGTGTGGATTATCAATTCCGATCACAACATGCTTTCGGTGCAATCTGTGTGGCAAAACCATTCCGTGCCTGGGAACCCGACGCTATTCAATGCGTCGCCTGTTTCGGATGGAAAGTCGTTCCTCATCCTTATGGACATGATTGAGGAGCACCATGACATTGACTCCATCAGCTATTCACTGCAGCGTCTTGAAGTTTGTGGACTGAAATTTATGCCAGGTTGTCTGAGTGCACTGGATCAACTTGGCTGGAATGTGATTGACCAAACATCCGATCGGGCATGTTTCGAGCGCCGAGTTTGAGTGCTGCTGGGGAGTGGAGGTAAGGATATGACCCTTGATGTTCACTTGTATGAAAACGGGAGAATAGGACAGTTCTTGTTTCAGATTGATGACAAAATCTATGGCGATCTTTATCCGTCGTTTCGCCTCTTCCAGCAACGTACCGGCCTGCTCATCGATCCTTATAGGGACCTAGTCGTCGATATAGCGCTTCCGGCACTCATCCTTGCCCTAACAGAAGGCCACGTATCATTAGCGCTACGTGGAATACTGGAGAAATGCGAGCGCATGGGGCAGTCGGTTATTTTCGTCGGAGACTGATCGAGATGGAAATCCCTAAAACAAGCCGACGAGTTCATGCTGTTCTTGAGACGTTTGGATAAATAATCCGGCCGTAATCTGCGCAGAGAACTCACATTTAAATAATTTATGATCTTGCAATCGCGCTAGCACGTGACCCAGAGCAGGTTGCAGAGGCTCAGGCTTTGACTCAAGATGAAGTCCGGCCAGGCTTCGGTATTAAAGCTGTCTATGGTTTGTTTGGGATTGAGGAGTGGTGGCGCAATCTGAAGTCCGGCCGTATACTCATAGTCATCTATGAAGGTAAAGTTCAAAGTCTTCAATTTGAAGGCATGCACAATGACGGGCGCTCATTCACGCTTCGGCTTGCTGATTGCGG
This sequence comes from Hyphomonas pacifica, assembly GCF_000682675.1. Taxonomy (GTDB): domain Bacteria; phylum Pseudomonadota; class Alphaproteobacteria; order Caulobacterales; family Hyphomonadaceae; genus Hyphomonas; species Hyphomonas pacifica. The sequence continues at coordinate 6,560 of NZ_AWFA01000037.1, forward strand.
CTACTGCAAATAGAGCTGCGTTGCCAACGAAAAGGCGGATATGCAAGCCTATGCTATTGGGCGCAGGATTTGCGTTACGACTTATTCAGAAACAATGAAAAGCGGTGCGGAGTTTGAGTTCGTCTGGAAGATTGAGATCGATTGTGGGTGGCGCTCGTATCGTGCGCCTGCTCTTGCCCGAAACCCGATTGCAAAATGGCCCATAAGCTGGGGGCTGGACACGGTAGATTCGGTACTTACTTCGCGTACAAGCTCTGTAAACAGCGGTCTGAGGTTATGCGGCAGAGTACGCAATGATCTCTTCAGATGTTGATCTCTCGCCGATGTTTAGCTCCATATCTAACGCCTAAACTAATTCAAATAATGGACCATTTTTGCCGGTGGGGTCAGATCAAGTTGATCTGACCGTACCCACAGCATTTCCTCCACGCATTCGGTGCACTGTATCCGCCGTGCGCAACAAACTCAGCCCCAGTGATAAATTTCGCGCATAGATGCGGAATTGGTGCCTGTGATAAGTCTGCGCGCCATTTGCATGATTGTCTGACCTGCAAGGCAAGCGGAGATGATCGTCAAAGAGCGAGGCGATCACAACTGCTCGGTTGCCTCTTGGGTGAGCTGTAGATCAAAACCGTATACTGACCAATTGGGCGTGGTTCTAATGCGCGAGCCCGTATAGGTTAATCGCACGGTCTAAAACCATCGTGTCGTCGATGTCATCCGGGTGGAAGTCTTTGCGGAAGAATTTCCAATAGTGAGACCAATTTCCACGAATGAATCCACCACGCGCGAACAGAAAGCGAGTGGCCTGACCAAGCGTGCGCCAGAATGGAGGTTTGTCACGCCGATACATATGCAATACACTGCGCAATTGATACCGGACAAGAAACTCCCAGCTCATAAGTACCATGGCTTTCCGAAGCATGCTGTGTGTGCCGCCGGCCGCCTTATAGACATCGAACGCCACTGATTTGTGCTCAATCTCTTCCACGGCATGCCAGCGCCAGACTTGTGCGATATCGGGATTTGCATTTTTGATCCAGCCGTCCTGTTTCAGCAATTGCCCTGCAATCGTCGCAGTCAGGTGTTCATACGCAACAGTTGTCGCCAGCCAGAACAAGGGGTCCATATCCTTCAGTGTCTTAGCGTCGCCACGAATCGCGCCCTCGAGATAATCCAGGTCATACCCTTTTAGATCGCAAAGCAATTCGTTGAAACGTTGATGCTCACGACGGTGAACATATTCCTGAGCCATAAAACCGCGAACAGCTTCGCGCAGTTTATCATCGTTTATGTGTTTTTCATTTGTGCGTACACTGTCAATAAAGGACTTTTCTCCATACGGGAAAAGGATCGACATTGAGTTGAAGAAAGCCGTGCTGAACCAATCGTCATCATTCCATTCGGCCGCGAGAGATTCACCCAGCTGAAATCTTAAATCACGTGGTTTGATCGAAGTCATTTTAGCCTCCTTATAATGGTAGTGGTAGCTACCTTATGAGTAGTTCCCGATTTGTCAATCAAGGAGACCTTGACCACGAAGATTGACAAAGGCTCGAACAGAAATAAGCGTGTGGCAGGTCAGCTGCCTTGAAATTCAGCAGCAACCAATCGCGAAAGCTGACTCAACTGGTTTGTTGCCCGGCTTGGCTAATCGTATTCCTCTTTCCGAACAAAATGAGCGCGAACGGCAAAAATGCCTAAGTGATATTCGTTTCAGGCTGGCGTCCTGAAATTTTGTCGGCAATCATCCGTGCCGATCCGCACGCCATAGTCCAGCCGAGCGTACCATGTCCCGTGTTCAGCCAGAGATTCCGATGCTTGGAGTGGCACACAAATGGTACGCTATCGGGCGTCATAGGGCGGTGTCCGCACCAGAAATTGCGTTCCTGTGTTTCAGCTAAGCTGGGGAAGAGGCTGAAGACTGAGCGCTCAAGCGTGCGCTGTCGTTTCGGGTTAAGGCTTCGGTCGAAACCTGCAAGCTCGGCCATGCCACCAACGCGCACGCGATTTCCGAGGCGTGTCGTTGCGACTTTGAATGTTTCGTCCAGAAGAGTTGACTGGGGCGCATTAATCTCGTCGATGATCGGTAGCGTGATGGAATATCCTTTAACGGGATAGATCGGCAGCCGAATGCCGACTTGGTGCGCCAGCCGAGGCGACCAGCTGCCACCGGCGAGGACAAACGCATCCGCTTTGATTGTTTGAGAACCGATTTGCGCGCTGACCACACCTTTATCTTCGCTCAGAGCATCAACCTCAGTATTCCAATGAAAGCTGACCCCACGTGCCTTGGCGATCTTGGTCAGAGCGTCTGTAAATTTGAAACAGTCCCCCGTCTCATCGCCAGGCAGGCGCAGGCCTCCGCTGACGAGCTCGGCGGCATTGGCAAGGCCTGGCTCTGCCCGGCAACAGCCCTCCCTGTCCAGTAATTCAAAATCTATACCACTGGCTTGGAGCACTTCCATATCGCGGGCAGCAGTCTCATACTGTTTCTGTGTGCGGAAGATCTGCAGCGTGCCTTGTGAGCGCTGATCGTACTCTATGCCTTCCTCGGTTCTAAGCGCGCGAAGCATGTCACGGCTATAAGTGGCTAGGCGTACCATCTTCGCCTTGTTTGCGGCGTAGCGTTCAGGCGTGCAGTTGCGCAGCATGGCGAGCCCCCACGCCACCATGGCAGGATCAATACTCTGCAGGCGCAGGATCAGCGGAGCGTGTTCCATGAAAAGCCATTTTAGCGCTTTTGCTGGCACGTCGGGAGATGCCCATGGGGTTGCGTATCCCGGAGATATCTCGCCTGCATTGGCAAAGCTTGTTTCCCGCGCTGGGCCGGACATGCGATCAAAAACGGTCACTTCGTGGCCGTCGCGCGCTGCATAATAAGCTGTGGTAATGCCCACCACGCCGCCACCGATTACGACGACTTTCATTTGGGTGTCTCCTTTGCGCCCATAGGCGGCTGATCTATATAGGTCCGGGCAAAACGGTTTCCGAGCATCGTCAGGACTTCGTGAGGTGTCGTTGCCAAGATTTGCGCAAGGCTGGTGACTGTCTGATGCTGGCCGATGAGTTCAACTGTGTCGCCAGGCCTGATCTGGCTCTCGGCTATATCTGTGATATCGACGGTACAGCTATCCATGGACACCCTCCCGACAAGCGGCAGGCGGTGATCGCGGAACCAGACGGCGGCGCCTCTACCGCTAAGAGCTCGCGGCCAGCCATCGGCATAGCCGGCGGAAATCGTTGCGATCCGCCGTGGGCCTGGCGCGATATAGTCAAGCCCATAGCCGACTCCCGTGCCAGCTTCGATCTGACGAATTTGAATGACCCGTGCTTCCAAGGATATCGCAGGCTCAAGGTCTGCCCCCATATATCCGCCAGGAGCGATGCCATAGAGTGCAAGGCCCGGCCGCAGGACATGTCCTGCAGCTTTCGGCAGACTTAGCACTGCCGCAGAATTTGCAAGCGAGCTGGGAACCTCAGGTAAGCGGGAAGCAAACCGGTGGAAGCATTCGATCTGGCTGGCATTCGCGGGGGCTTGCGGATCGTCTGCGCAGGCCATGTGCGTCATCAACAGCTGATGCGCCACAGATCCGCTATAATCCGGACTGGTCAGGATATCGTCCAGTTCCGCCTCGCTGAGACCCAGTCGCGACATGCCGGTATCTACCTGAAGAGCGGCTGGGAGTATTCTTCCCATCTGGCGCGCCAAGGCTGCCCAGGCGAGGGCTTGTTCGGGGGTGCTCAGCACAGGGAAGATACCTTCGTTGGCGCAGACTGCTTCATAGCCAGGCGCAAGCCCGTTTAGCACGAACAGTCGGCAATCCAATGGCAGCAATTGCTTCAGCGCAAGCGCTTCTGCCAGGTGTGCAAAAAAGAAGTCCCGACAACCGAGCCCAGCCAGCACCGGTCCAATTCGTGCTGCGCCAAGGCCATAGGCATCCGCCTTCAATACGGCTCCTGTCCGTGCCTTTGGATGAAGCGCCGATATCTTCCGCCAGTTCGCCGCGACTGCACCAAGATCAAGGGTCAGTTGCCCAGCTTCATCTCCGCAAGCGGAGGGTCGGGGCGAGGGACTGGCAGGGAAGTGAGGCGCCGGACAGGCGGCCTCAGTGTTCATCCGATAGCATACTCAGAATGGCAAGCTTTTCGACCGGTGGAAGCGTTCCCGCATCGCGCACCGTCTTGAATGCCTGATCTGCCACTTCTAGCGTGTGGTCGATGTCGGCTTCGGTCATGGCTGCGCAGATAAACATGTTGTGCCAGGGATGGAAGTAGACGCCGCGCTTCATAAGCGCTTCATTCCATGCATAGCCTTTGGAATAGCCTGGATCTTCTTCGAACATGATCAGCGGCAGTTCGGCCGGGCCAGTCTGGCGTAGGGCGAAGCCGTGGCGGTTCGCAGCTTCATCAAGACCCGTGCGAAGGCGTTGGCCAAGAGTTTGCGTGTGTTCGAGATAATCCGTATCCCGGATCAATTTCATTGTCTCGATAGCTGCGGCCATGGGAGCTGCAGAGAACCAGTACGACCCGGTTGCATAGATTGTTGCGGCTGCGTTGCGGGCCTTTTCCGCGCCAAGCAGAGCTGAAATCGGGTGGCCGTTGGCAATTGCCTTGCCCCAGCTGGAAAGGTCAGGCTTCACACCAACGCGAGACCAGCTGCAGTCGCGGGCGAGTCTGAAGCCGGCGCGGACATCGTCCACGATCAGCAACGCATCGTTTTCGTCACACAGCTCGCGAGCGCGGCGTGCATATTCCGGCGTTGGATCTTCCTGGTCGATGAATGTGTCGTGCTTGATTGGTGCAGCAAAGATGGCGGCAAGGTCATCACCGGCTTCTTTCACAGCAGCCTCAAGGCTCTCGACGTCATTATAGGTGTAGAAAATCTGGTTGGCTCGGTCATTCGGTGTGGTGCCGTTCTTCAGCGGAGTGCACCATGGCGCGGCTCCATGATAGGCGCCCTTGGCAAGCACAATAGTTTTCTTCTGGGTAAAATTGCGTGCGATCATCATTGCCATGGTCGTCGCGTCTGTTCCATTCTTACAGAACATGACCCAGTCCGCATGTGATACCATGGAGGTCATCTGTTCGGCGAGTTCAACCATCAGGCCTGAAGGCCCGGTCATGGTGTCGCCTTTCTTCAACTGCGCAATGTATGCGGCATCAATACCTTCGTGCCCATAGCCGAAAAGGTTCGGGCCATATCCGCACATATAGTCGATGTATTTGTTGTCATCGGCGTCCCACAGATAAGCGCCGGAGGCGCGCTCGAAGAATTGCGGATAATCATCTGGTAAAAGCCGAACCGATTGGTGACCGTACATGCCGCCGGGGATTACAGCCTCTGCGCGTTGGCGAAGCGACTTGTCTTCAGAGTTTGTCCACATGTTATCCTCATTGCGCGTCTAAATAAGATAGTTTTGACTATCATACTGAAGATGGTTATGTTCGCAAGATAGATTTGGGAGAAAACCGGATGAAACTTGACCTTCTGTGCGTCGGCCTGACAACTTTAGATGTTGTAGGGCGGCCAATCACGGAAATTCCGCCGAATGAGGAAGGGCGCCTTATCGAGCAGATCGCTTGCGCTCCGGCGGGAACAGCGGGAGGTGCAGCCTGCGTCGCAGCCCGTCTTGGAGTCCGTACTGGCGTTGCTGGTGCCATAGGTAGTGACCTTACAGGAAAGTTCGTCCGATTTGCTCTTGAAGATGGGGGGGTAGATACCAGCTTGCTGAACACGTTGGATGGATATCCGACTTCCACCACAATTCTGCCGATTGATAGTGACGGGCGACGGCCTACGCTTCATGCGCCGGGCGCTGGGTCTGTGCCCCCACTAACGGATGAATTATTGCAGGCGGCTGCTTTGGTGCGATGCATTCATTATGGCGGCATTGGCGCGCCAACCCTGGATGGCGGACCAGGAGAGTCGCTTTTGAAAGCGGCGAAGGCTGGTGGTGCAGAAATTATCTGCGATTTGATTGCTCCGCGTCCTGATGCGAAGGAAGAGCTTTCCCGTCTCTTGCCATATGTCGACTGGTTTCTGCCGAGCGCTGATGAAGCCCGTATGTTGACCGGGGAAGACGATTTGCAGGCTGCCGCGGATACCTTTGTTGCGATGGGTGCGAAGAATTGCGTCATCAAGGATGGTGGACGTGGGGCTGTCATGGCCGCCGGTCCGTTGCGTGGGCGCCTGGCTGCGTTCAAGATTGATGTCGTTGACACAACGACGTGTGGAGACTCATTTTGTGCTGGTTTCATCGCGGCGCATTTGCGGGGCATGAGCGATGCCGATGCGCTGAAATTTGCCGCTGCTACCGCCGCCATGGTTGCTCAAGGGCTTGCGACCTATGGTAAGCTCGACAGTTATGAACAGGTGGAGGCAGCCATCCAAACCATGCCAGTCGCAGAGGTCGTCGAATAATGGACGAGCAGGAAGCAATACTGCGTCAGCAGGTCGTTGAGGTCATGGCCGCCATGGACGCGCGTGGTCTTAATCGTGGCACATCAGGAAATGTCTCTGCACGACTTGGCGATGGCGCGCTTGTCACGCCAACAGGCATTCCGCCTTCCGCTCTTAAGCCGGAGCACATAGTGAAACTCGCGGCTGATGGCAGTTACGACCCTGCAGGCATGAAGCCTTCAAGCGAATGGCTGATGCACCTGAAACTGTTGCAGCTACGTGCGGATGCGAATGCGGTTGTGCATTGTCACTCACGCTATGCCACAACGCTAGCCTGCGCCAACCTGCCCATCCCGGCTTTGCATTATATGGTCGCCGTTAGCGGTGGGCCTTCTGTGCCAGTAGCGCCTTATGCGACATTCGGCTCGGCCGAACTTGCAGAGGCTGTTTGTGAGGCACTGTCGGGGCAGTTCGCTACGCTTATGGCCAATCATGGCCAGATCGTCGCCGCGCCAAATCTGAAGGCGGCCTTGTTGATTGCCGAAGAGGTTGAAGAACAGGCCGCGATCTATTGGGGAACGCTCGCCATTGGTGGGCCAAGCCTGTTGGCAGATGATGAAATGGCGCGCATCGCTGACCGGTTCCGCTCCTACGGTCAGAAGAAGAAAGATTGACACAATAGGTGCGGCCTCATCGCGCTTGCGAATACGGTAATCATCGCTACCATTGAGGTGTTGTTGTTAGATCGGAGCCCTACATGCTGGCATGTTATACAGACCGCCTGAGCCTTCGCCCGGGTGAATCCTTCGCCCTTCATATCAGTGTCGAGCACAGTCCCTGCCGTTTGGAGATCGCGCGCGTTGGTGTGGAACGCGATGTGGTCATGATGCTAGAGGACATTGCCGCAGGTAATTATCCTGTGCCGCCAAATGCTGACCGGGAAGGCTGTGACTGGCCTGCCGCGCTCGAAGTCACCGTTGGTGAAGATTGGCGTAGCGGCTATTATGATATTTTGCTGACCGATGCATCGGGGCATGAAACGCGCCATTTTGTATGTGTAAAGCCAGCTGCCGGTACAACGGGGTCGAAAGCGGTTCTGGTTCTGGCAACGAACACTTATCATTCCTACAATTGGTGGGGTGGCGCGAACGCGTATTCCAATGTCACTGGCCTTATGACCGGCAAGGTGCCGTTCGACGAGGCGATGGATCAGGCGATTGGTGTACTGTCCACCCAGCGGCCCTTTACGCAGATGATCATCGGCGCGCCGGAAGGCGCACCACGCCTGATCAATATGCGCAAGCGTGAGTTCCAGGAGAAACCTTGGGCAGCAAATCCGGAATGGATGCGCAAGCATCATATCTCGCCTTATGATGGCTCAGCAGGCTTTCTGAACAAATGGGAACACGCCTTTGCTGCCTGGACCGAGTCCGAAGGCTATATGTTCGACTATGTCACCGATTATGATCTGGACACGGAGCCGGACTTGCTTTCGGCCTATACATCTGCCTTTTTTGTTGGTCACTCTGAGTATTGGTCCGGCAATGAGCGAGCGCAAGTAGAGCGGTTTGTCGATAATGGCGGCTATGCCGCGATCTTGTCCGGCAATACCTGCTTCTGGAAAGTCCGCTGGGAAAATGACGGCAAAACCTATGTTTGCCATAAATGGAAGGGCTTCACGTCAGAAGACGTTGCGCCAGAAGAGGCAACACATCTTTGGTCTCATCCTGCCTTCAAGGCTCCGGAAGCAGAGCTTACCGGCCTCAGCTTCAATTTCGGTGGATATCATCGTCTTGGCATGTGCGTGTCGCGCGGTTCTTCGGGCTTCACGATCTACAATGACAAACACTGGGCTCTGGAAGGAACAGACCTGTTCTATGGTGACCAGCTTGGCGCGGATGTGCCATTGATCGGCTATGAAAGCGATGGCTGTCTTTTCGAATTTGGAGATGACGGCCTGCCGAAGGCGCTGACCGTGGGGGGCGTTCCTTCCAATCTCGAGATTATCGGTTTCGCGCCGGTAACGCTGGGCGAAGATCCGGATAGTGGTTATGCGCCGATGATCCCCCCGGAAAAACTGGATGTGATTGCCGACGCGATTTATGGCGACAGTTCTCCGGCGATGCAGCAACGCCTGTTGCGTGGCCACGCAATGCTGGCAAGTTTCCAGCGTGGCAAGGGCGAGGTGTTCAATACCGGCACCACCGAATGGGCACATGGTCTCGCCGCGAATGATCCGTTCATTGAGACGATCACCCGCAACGTTATGGACCGGTTTGGCGTGACGAAGTCGAAATATGTGACGTCTTCAGTCGTCGGATAAAATTACATTCGACCCACTGGAAAAGAAAAAAGGCGCGGGAAGTTTTCCCGCGCCTTACTCAATTGCCTGAAAAGTCTGGGAGGAAACTTCAGGTCTTTTCGGGAACACCGCCGCCCTTCACGAAGAAGAGAAGAAGGAACCCGGCTGCGAACAGGATGGTCACGGGGATGAAGCCAGCCTGTTGCGAATGAAAGATGCTGGTGAAGATGCCGACGAACATCGGGCCAAGCCAACTTGTGGAATTGCCAGCCAGTGCAGCTAGACCAAAGAAGGCGCCCATCTGCGAAGCTGGTGCGAGACGGGTCAGCAGCGTGCGGCTGGAGGACCAGGCCGCTATCTGGAAGACGAAACCCATGAAGCCAAAGAACACGAATACAAGTTCGGGCAACGTCGTGAACATAGGGCCGTTCCACACTGGCAGCGGATCCGCCACCGGCATAAATAGGATCTTGACCGGAGAGGCGCCGATAATGCCGATCAAGCCGATAACGGATCCGGCAATCTCGATCTGGAAGGCTGCCTTCGGTCCGAATGTTTCGTCCAGCCAGCCAGCCAGTACGCCGCCGATGAGACCCGCCACACAGCCAAGTAGTCCATAGACCAACATCTGTGTACCGTTCCATCCCATTACGCCGGCAGCATAGACGCCGCACAGGATCAACAATACGCCGCCCGCATCCTGTGCCAGCGTACGGGCCAAGAGGTAGATCATCGCGTCTGAGTTCTTCTTCCAGTTCCATATCAGTGAGAAAAGTGCACCAACGCCTGCTTTCACCGAAGACGCATTTGCCTTGCCGCCGGTACGGCGCGCATCTTTGCTGAAAAGGAATAAAGGGATGGCGCAGATCGCAAAGTTCAACGCGACGAGGACGGGTACGATCCGGTCCGGCTCGTAGGCTTCCTTCGACAGGCCGAACATAGGCTTGTCCGGCAACATGAGCGCAAACAGGATGAACAGGAGTAGGGCAATCGAGGTGACGTTGCCGAGTGAGAGGGCGAGGCCAGACGCCATCGGCTGCATCCGAGGTTTTGCGGCCGATGTGAGCATGGAAGAAAACAAAACCTCTCCGCACGAGAGAAGTACGGAGATCACCCCAAAGATACCGACGACGACCCAAGGCGACAGCACCGTGCCGCCGGGGGCTGCAAACCAGAGACTCATCATCAGCGGAAGGAGGGCCATCGTGATAAGTGCCAACCATGGCTTGCGGGGCCCGAGTGTATCGACTGTGGAGCCCAGCACTGGGGCAATGAAGGCAACAGTCAGTCCGGAGATCATGCCCATTTGGGCGATCATGGCCTGGCCCTTCACGCCATCTCCGACCACTGTAGTGGCGAAGTAGGGCGCGAATAAAAAGCCGTTTACTAGGCCGATATAGGGGTCCCGCCCCGCTTGGTAGGTTGCCCATGACCAAGCGGAGCGGTCCAGTTTTCGAGGACCGGAGGCTGCGTCAGAGGAATCTGACGCGCCTGGACCTGCAGACAGGATCGCCATCGGATTAGTACCGGTAGCGGAGGAAAACACCCACGCTGCGCGGACGCGAATAAGTGAGCAGGTCCACGCCGAGGCTATCGACCGGGTTGGCCGATGTCAGGTAAGCCTCATCTGTCAGGTTACGGCCCCACAGGCCGCCTTCGATATGCCCATTAGGTGACAGGATTGCGAGTTCCGCTCCCACGAGCCAAAGCTCCGGATCGGACAGGCGCTCCCGGTTGGTGCTGTCGAAATAGACTTTCGACCGGTACGACATATCTACGCTCGGCGTAATCTGTACGCCAGAGTCGAGATTGACCGTGTAAGCGGCACGACCTGTCATGCTGAACTCTGGTGATTGCGGCATCTTGTTGCCGGAATAGTCGTCTCCCAGGGATTTGTAGTCGCCATATTCGGCATGCAGCCAGGCAAAGCCCCAGGACAGGTCGAGATTTGCTGTTGGGCGAGCTACGAATTCGGCTTCTGCACCATACATTTCAGCCGATGCAGCATTATCGAGCACCTGAACAGTAAGACCGCCACGTTCTACCGTCGAATAAGCCTGAATGTCTTGGTAGTCGTAGTAGAAACCAGACAGGTTCATCCGCAGGCGGTTGTCGAGCAGGTCGCTTTTGGAACCGATTTCGAAGGCATCGACTGTTTCGTTATTGTATGGATCGATCTGCTCCGGGCTGTCCGCATTGCCGCCGAAGAAACCGCCGGATTTGTAGCCACGGCTATAGCTAGCGAACACATTTGTCGTATCAGTCAGGTCGTATTTCAGGCCAAGCTTGCCGGACCAGTCGCTGAAGGTCTTGTCTGCCTGATAGGTGAACAGCGTCACCGCCTGCTCGGCCGTCGAGGAATAGTCCATAGACTTTTCGTCTGCAGACCAGCGAAGACCTGCCGACAGGAAAAGGCGTGGCGCGATCTCATAATCCGCTTGACCGAAGATCGCGTAGGAATCTGTTTCCTGAGTATATGGATAGCTCAGGAAGATGACTGAGTTTTCCGGGCTTGCGCCTGTCGGGTTCGTTGGCGAAGCAAAAAGCGGGCGCAAGGCACGCAAAATGTCGTAGGCGCTTTCGCTGGTCGTTTCGTCGTTCATATAATATGCGCCGACGACCCATTTCAGCTTTTCACCCTGGGAAGCCAGGCGCAGCTCTTGCGAGAATTGCTTCTGCCCGTTGATGTAGTAAGCCTCGAGCATTTCCAGCGGGCTGGAGTCTGTATTCTCGTGCGCGTTGCGTTCAACATCCTGATAGGCCGTGATGGATGTCAGCGTTACATCGCCGATCTCGCGATCAACCGTAAGAGCGGCGCTCCAGAGAGAGATTTTGTCCTTGCCTTCGACATTGGAAGTCACCTTGTACGGATCGGCGTTGGTGTCCGCATAGCCGAGGGCATCTGTGCAGAGACCGCTGCGGTAATAGGCTGGAGCGCATACGCCGTCAGGTCCTGCGGCGGACGGGTCGGCCGGGAAGAGCTGACGCGATTTCGGCTGTACAGCGCCGCCTAGGTTTGTGAACGTGTTGAGCGTCAACAGTACGTCAGTCTTTTCGTCCGGCGTGTACAGAAGCGTGCCGCGCATGGCGTAGCGCTCTGCATTGTTTACCTTGTTGCCGGTGACGGTATTTGTGGAAAATCCCTCGTCTTCTGAATACTGGCCAGCAACACGGAAGGCTAGCTTGTCACTCACGATCGGGCCACCGAAGCCGAATGTAGCGTCCAGAGCGTCAAAGCTACCATATTCAACCGAAGCATAACCTTCAGGGGAGAAAGTCGGGCGTTTAGCAATAACGTTGATTGCGCCGCCGGTCGTGTTGCGGCCGTAGAGCGTACCTTGCGGCCCGCGGAGGACTTCAACACGATCAAGATCGTAGAAGGCCGAGTACTGAGCAAGTGGTGATCCGATATAGACGCCATCGGCATACAGGCCAACACCGCTGGATGAGGTTGGGTTGAAGTCGTTCAGGCCAGCCCCACGGATGAATATCTTCGGGTTTGCGGCGGCGTCGGCAGAGGCAATACGCAGGCCAGGAACGAGGTTGTCGAGTGAAGTGATGTTCTCAACGCGTTGTTTTTCGAGAGTCGAAGAGGAAAGGGCCGTGATGGCGATCGGTACGTCCTGGACATTTTCTGCGCGCTTCTGCGCGGTCACAACAATGCTTTCCAAGCGTGCTGTCGCGTCTTCTTGCGCTTCAGGCTCTGTCTGTGCTGTGGCTGTAGAGCTCCACAAAAGCGCGACAGCGCCCGTTCCGATCAAGAGGTTTCTCATGGCTCAATCCTTTCGTTCCATCCCTATCGGAACAAATGGATAGCGATCACTAGCGCTTTTTCAATAGTTTTTATTACCGTTTTATGATGTTTCTTTAATCTGAGTGCTTTATGGGCAATGAATGCGCTGAGATGGGCACAGTACGGAGACCAACAAATAATGAGCTCGCAGAAAAAGATGCCCTCGCGGAAGGCGGTCGAAAAGCGAAAAAAAGTCTCCACGACAGCCAAACAACAGCCGCAGCAAATGCGCGCGCAGGATACGTATGAACTTATTCTGGAAACCACTGGCAATTTGCTCGACGAAGTCGGCTTGGAACGTCTGTCGACCAATCTGGTATGTCGGCGCGCAGGGCTAACGCCGCCAGCACTGTATCGTTATTTCCCCAACAAATATGCTATTCTTCGCGAGCTAGGTGATCGATTGATGGCGTTACAGGACGAAGCCGTGCTTTCATGGATCGACGAAGGTGGGCTTTTGACCAATAATTTCGATGCCGCAGTTGCAAGCAATGTCCGCCTGCAGGAACGCGTGAACGACATTACCCGACAGTTCCCCGGAAATATTTTCGTGCTGCGTGCCATGCGAGCCATCCCGCTGCTGCGTGAGGTACGCATCGCTTCAAGAGATATGGTTGCCGAGCGTATGGCGGATGCAATGGTGGATGCTGGTTACACCGGATCCCGTGAGCGATTGCTTGAAGCGGCATGCCTGACGACGGAATTAACGTATAGTGGAATGGAAATGATACTCGAGGAGCCGTCGCGTGATGGGCATCGTATCTGCGTCGATCTGGCCCGAATGATGGTGACATACTACGCACAGCTAGACAGATAAAAGCTGGAAGTTTTTATCTGAAGGGACAGGGCATCAACTCTCCCGCCGCTCCAGGATCACTGGCAGATGCCTCAGTTGGCACATAGCATGATTTCCGATCCATTCATTCATGTCTCCTGCGGGCCGAATATTTATCCGGCATTCGGTGATCGCATCGAGTAGGCATTTTGCGACCAGGCTGGCCACAAATCGTCCTGGACAGATATGTGCACCGCCTCCAAATGTCGTGGAGCCTTGCTGAGAGCGGTTCGGATCAAAGTGATCTGGTTCAGGAAAGGCACCTGGGTCGCGATTGGCTACTCCCCACATCATCAAAACATGCGTGCCCTTGGGAATTGTGTAACCGCCATACTCAATATCGGCGCTGGCATACCGGCTGAGATGAATCACAGGCGGTTCAACGCGCAGGCACTCTGCCACGATGGCTGCTCTCTTTTCAGGTGTGGCCTCCTGTAATTCAGTCAGCATATCGGGATGTTCGAGAAGGGTCCGGACGGTATTGGTGACCGCAAGGGCTGCAGTATGGAAGCCGTCGAATAGGTTGCCGGCAAGAAATGCGCCTGCGGACTTTGGAACGTGGCCCGTATAGTCGAGGTCATCCGCAATATCTATGTCTTTCAGCTCCATTGCCACATGTTCGACGAATGGGCAGCCGCCGCTTTGCAAGGACCGCATGCTCGCAGTCTCAACAATTGTGCGGTAATTTTCTGCAGCATTATCTGCTTCGTAAAACGATTCAGGATCGTGTTGAAGAAAGAGCATTGGTGTCATGTTCCGGGCATGGACTGCAGCTTCAAGTGCCTCTTCGTCTGTCATGCCAAGCTGGTACCCCCAGAAGCGACCGATCAGGGGCTCGGCGATCTTCTCTACAAAGTCTACGCTTTCCCCCTGTGGCAGATTGTTGAGAATATCCACCGCGATGGCTTTAACATCGTCTTGTTTTGCGCCTGTGGGTTTCGGGCCAATCTGTTTCAAAAGAATCCGGCGCAAGACGGGATTCAAAGGCGGATTTGTGCTGAACAGCTGGTTCTTTATGAGATTGGCAATTGAGGAGCCGACGGGTTTTTCGTCGGATAGTCTATCCTCAAGAAGGCCGGGAAACAATTGGTTCGGAGCTAGCGCCGAAAGCTGAGGCATGGCTGCCATAGCGCGCAGATCAGACTGACGGAAGATAACAAGTGCCCCGTCTTTCGTGCGAAGAAAGCGCGGGCTGTCAGTCTTGAAAATTTTCTCGCAGAACTGACGAAATGCTATACGGCCACCATCATAGCCATAATCGCCCAATGTTGGCAGCGTCTCTATGTCCAGAATGTGCGATTTACCAGCGATCACTTCGTCTGACATTTATTTGTTCCTCCCACAGATTTTCCGGTCCTCGATCTGAAAAGGCCCGAAGAATACGGCATCAGGAAAAGTAGTTATGACTATTTTGTCGATTTTGTACAGTCCTGATGTCTACAGCACAGACCTGCGAGACATCTTAGAGGGAAATGCCTTTTCTCGCCTTGGCCTCGACCATCGCCGTGCATGTAAATTGTTCCAAGGCGAGGAAGTTGATGCATGCTCCAAGCTGTGGCATTGACTAAATGGATAGCAATGACTATCGTTTTATTTCGTCGATTGGATGGAGATGAAATATGAGTATCCACGTCATGACGCCCGAAGTGGGTGAGCCGATTACCCCGATTTCTGATGGCTGGGAGGTTCTGGAAGGTGATCCGGTAATGTGGACCTGGTTTGAGCACCAGTCTGAAGACTGTGCTTTGGTTGAAGGCACCTGGAGATGTACACCCGGTACTCTCCGTGCTGAGTATCAATACTACGAATATGTCGTGATGCTTGAGGGAAAGATCGAAATAACGCCAGATTCTGGTGAGACTGTCGTGGTAAAGGGCGGTGATGCATTCGCAGTCGAGGCCAATTTCAAAGGCGTGTGGAAAGTGATTGAGCCGGTCCACAAGCGTTTTCTTCTTCGATTGCGATAGTCTCGCTTATTCTGATCTCGTTACGGACTTATGTATTTGAGTGATTTGCTCTAACGATATCCCTCATGGCCCTTGGATTGTTTTTCGCTCTGACAGATAGAACAATTAGGTGCGGTCTGTCAGGCGTAACATTGTGAGTTGTCCGTTTTCGAACGGTTGAGACACTCTG
>NZ_AWFA01000038.1 GCF_000682675.1 Hyphomonas pacifica
GAGTGTCTCAACCGTTCGAAAACGGACACAGCCAGTCCACTACACCGATCAGCATGTCATTCGATGAGGCCGTCTCAAGACAATGCTCATAGGCCATCGCGGCGCTGTCATAATCCTGGGTCAGGTAATAATAGATTCCAAGGTGATACCAGATCCAGTGTTTGTAAGAGCCATGCGGCTCACCGCCCTTCATCTCGATGGAGGGCGTCTCTTCAAGATTGACCAGTTCAAGAGCCTCATCCAGATCAGCATGAGCCTTTTCGACCTCTCTTACGGTCAGATAACGGTGCGCCCGGTGGCGGCGCAGCTTGAAGGAGTCGGGATGTAAGCGCAGGCCTTCAGTATAGGCCGCAATAGCGTCCTGATACTGGCCAGCCCCGGCAAGTTCAGCGCCGAGGTCAAGGAAGGCATCTTCCGTCGCCCCGCCTGAGGCGATCAGAGCATTGATCTTCGCCTGGGCATCCAGCTCTGGCACCGTGCTGTTTCTGTAAAGCGGCTGGCCAAGGAACGAGATAGCCTCAACTTCTCCGCCAACCATGGGGAGAGCCTCCTGCGTGGCTTGCTCAGAGACAGAAGCCTGCGAAGAGTATGCTCCGCTGCCAGCACATCCGGAAACAAGAAATGCTGCGCCGCATACGCCATAGAATAGTGTTTTCATGTCCTTACCTCATATAGAGTGAGCCTGCCCTCAAGGGACGCCTCAGTAGAATTCCACATTGTCAATTTCCAGCCAGACAGACTGATCGGCCTGTGCATGCATGCCAAAGGAGACGTCCAGCAATTCGGACACATCCAGCGGCGCACCACCTTCACCCTTCAAAGAGGCAAAACTGAACTCGACCGTTTTCCATTCCGGACCAGCGACAAAGCTATGCTCACCTTCTCCGGATGTGGAGGACAAGATGATGTCATATGTATCGCTGCCGCGTGCTTCAAAGCGGACGCCGGTGAAGGCGCTGGCATCGACAGGAACAAACTCACCTGGTGACAAGGGCAACGTCGCGAAGGCAAACGGATCATCCTTCAGGGCCATCGTGGCCGACATGTGCAGCGCCTTGCCGCCCCCTACACGCTCCACACGCCCCAGCATGACTTCCGAGCGCGGCAGACCGCCATCATATGTCTTGAAACGGCGGGCCCCATACTTCGTCGTCAGATCATCAGACTCAAAATCGTCAATTGCAGCCTGCGCCGGCGTGGCAGACGGACGGCCTGAGTCCTGCGGCTTCGTCATCTGGCCGTCGGCGACAACCTGTACGCCATCGACAAAGACATGTTTGACATTCCGGATGTCTGAAATGCTGTCCCATGGGCGACCATCGACCAGAATAAAGTCTGCGCGTTTGCCGACTTCGATGCTGCCTCGGTCATCTTCCAGCTTAAGCACAGCTGCGCTGTTACGGGTTGCTGCCTGCAGGGCTTCGGCTGGCGTCAGGCCGAAATCAACCATCAGTTCCAGCTCTCTCAAATCTGCCTCGCCGAAGGGATTGTTGTCGATCCCCTGATCGGTACCCAGGGCCACGCGAATGCCTGCGTCCAGGAAGGTTCGCATGTTTGCGCGGGAGCGTTCCTGACGGTACAGGACCATTGCGGCCGCCACCTTACTCATTTCTGCAAGTTCATGCTCGAAGGGTTCGTAGACTGTCAGGGTCGGGGAATACAGAACGTTATGCTCCTGCATCAGGCTGACGAGTTCCTCATCTGCGTCGGCATCCTGAATGGCGTGAACAATGGCTGTTACACCGCCCTCGGCAGCGATTTTTCCGCCTTCCACCGTCACGGTATGACTGAAGACAGGGAGCCCCGCAGCAGAGGCCGTATCGACGACAGCCTCAAGCGCATCTTCATTGATACTGGTAAGATTGACCACACCGCCATAACGCCAGCCATCGGCAAACACCTTTATGGCATCGGGCTTGTAAGGCAGCAGGGACTCAACGGCCGCCTGCCCTTCCCGCGCAGAGAAGATGACTTTCGTTATGTGCTCATCGCCCCACTCTGTTCCGTGTCCGTATGGTACACCGATGCGGGCCGCGTAGAAGACGTGAGGCGACTGAATGGTCTTGTGATAGGCGCGCTTGCTCTCAAAGGATTCTGGAGCGGAATGGAAATCCGTCGCAGTCGTGACGCCCGCCTTGAGGAGATCCGAGGCGATCGACGCACGGTCTGCCCCGTTCATACCAGTCCAATGTGTGTGCACATCAATCAGCCCAGGCAGCAAGGCCAACCCATTCGCCTCAATGATACGCGTTCCGGACGGGTATTTGGTGATCGTGTCCTCAACCGCAGAAAACCGGCCATCAAGGATCAGCACGTCAGCCTCTTGCACCGATCCATCCGTGACATCAAAGATGTCTGCATCGCGGATCAGGAGAGCCTCTGCCGAAGCAGACGACACGGACGCACAGCCCGTTAGTCCAGCAAAGCCAAGTGTTACACAGTATACGGCAAATATACGCTTCAAGGCAGTTTTGTTGCCAGTCATGATCTCATTACTCTCCAGATTTCACGTATTTCTTGCGCAGGACGGTCAGCCGGTCTGTCTTGGGCTGGGCCTCTCCGCGAACATATAGCACGACTAGATCGGTCAAAGGCTGCAGCGGGTCGCCTGACCAGACTGCGATGTCAGCGTCTTGGCCAACAGCGATCTCTCCGCCGGTCGTGTCACCGAACATGCGCGCGGGATTGACCGTGATTGCCTTGACTGCGGCGTCATAGGGTAGTCCATGGGCGACCGCCATGCCAGCATGATAGCGCGTCAGGCGGACATCATGGCCGTCACGATTGCTCGTCAGGGCAAGCCTCACACCTGCCGCATTGAGGCGAGTGGCATTCTCGATAGAGGCCCGGACCTGATCAAAATTCGACGGCAGATTATCGATTGGGTTGAGCACGACAGAGGCGCCTGCCTCAGCGATCTCATCCGCCACGACCCAGCCCTCGGCAGCACCAACCAGAACCATTTTGAGGTTCAGGGCCTTACCAATCTTGAGCATTTGGGAAATGTCAGATGCGCGGTCCACTTCAATGACAAGTGGCGCCTCACCTCTGGCAACAGGTGCGAGCGCATCCAGATCCGCGCGGGTCCAGTTTTTCTGGGTCAGGCCGGACATATCCCCCGGCGTCTCCTTTGCGGCATAGAGTGATACGTCTTCCAAAAGGGCCTTTAGCATAGGGAACATTGCAGCGCGGCCCGTCTTCACACCGCGCAGATTAATCGTCACACCTGCATGTGGCAGGATGATCGGGTCTTGCCCGTCACCCGTAGCAATGACAGCCCCCTGCCCGCCAAAGCTCAGCTTTTCCTGACTGCCGCTTCCCAGGCCCGGTGTGACAATGGCGCGGCTGATACCACCATTTCGCGCGACAGGAATGAGCGTCGACGCCGGATTGACCGCATACTGGATTTCAACACTCGCAGAGAGGTCAGACGTCTTAGCAGAGCTGTCATTCGCATTGGCGCGATCATTTATTTCCACCACGCCCAGCGTTGTGTTGGCGGCAACAAGACCCGGCGTTATGGTACGCCCTGTCATATCCATGATTTCAGCACCTGCAGGCACGTTAACGGTCTCCCCCACAGCTGAGATCTTGCCATTCTGAATGACAATGGAGGCGTCCTCCAATTCGCCAGCAGAACTCGCGGTTATGATCTTGGCGTGTTCCAGAACCAGGGTCTGGGCGTAAAGCGGCAGTGAAATACAGGCCGCGACGCAAAGGGATGTCATGAGTTTCAACATTATTGGACCTCCTCACCATACTGGCCTGCCAGGAAGTCCGAAGACTCCTCGTCTGTTTCGGTCTCATCCACGACCGTCACGCCATCAATAAACACCTTGTCCGCCACACTGTAGACGCTGAAAGGATCACCAGACCACAGTACGATGTCGGCCATCTTACCGGGCTCCAATGTTCCGGTTTGATCTGAAATGCCCATCAGTTCGGCCGGGTTTGCCGTGATCCATTTGATCGCAGTTTCATACCCGAAGTCGTATCCGGCGCGGCGCGCAGAGGCCAGGGCCATAGCAGCTTCGGTGTTCATATGCTGGATAAGGATGGAGTTGTCCGAGTGCAGAACAGTCCTCACGCCAGCATCTTCCAGAACTGCCGGAGTTGCATCCGAGGCATCATAAGCCTCCATCTTGAAACCCCAGCGGCGCGCCCATGTCGCAATGCCGATGTCTTCTGCCTTCAGTAGAGGCGTAATCTTGTAGGCCTCTGTCGCGTGGTGGAACGAGCCGATCTTGAAGCCATACTCATGCGAGATGTCGATCAAATGAGCCATCTCATCGGCGCGATAGCAGTGCACGACGGGGATGATCTCCCCATCCAGAACCTTGGCCATCGTTTCCAGCTGCAAGTCGACCGGAGCGGACGGGTCGGCCTCATGCTTCGCCTTGTACTCGCGTGCCTTGGCCCAGGCCTTTCGGAATTCAGACATCACACCCATGCGGGTAAAAGGCTTCTTGCCTGCCCCGCCATAAATCTTCATGGGGTTTTCCCCGCAGGCCATTTTCAGGAAGTATGGCGCGTTAGGAAACTTCATCTCCTGTACGGTCGCTGCTTCCACATTCTTCAGGGTAACGCCTTTGCCTGCGATAAGATTGGTAGAGCCGGGCAGGATTGTCAGCGTCGTGACGCCGCCCCGCCGTGCCTGCTCAAAGCCTGGATCCTGCGGCCAAACGGCATCCTCAGCGCTGATACCAGCCGTGTTATTCCCGGTCCTCTCGTTCAGATCCATATTCGATGGAAAAAGAGGCGTCGGGTACACACCCAGATGAGAGTGCGCATCAATGATGCCGGGCGTGACCCAGCGTCCCTCTGCATCAATGATCTCCGCATTTCCTGGCACTTTGACGGTCTTGCCAACCGAAACAATCCGGCCATTTGAAAAAACCACCGTGCCATCCTCAATCAAAGGCGACGATGCTGTCAGGATATTGGCATGTGTGATCGCAATGGGACGGGTCTGCCCGCCGGCAACTGCAGTCTTTTCTTGTCGGACCTCTTTGGCACTTGCGCATGAGGGCAATAAAGCCACCGCGCTCAGCAGGGTTGTCACAAGCAGTTTCTTCATCACGAACTCCCAAAATGGAAAGGCGGGTTATTTTTGGAAATACACCCCGCCAGGTCAAACCGGGCGGGGTGTATCAGTTTATATCAGATCATCAGAAATTGATGGTCGCGCCGACAAAGATGTACCGGCCCTGGGCATCATAGACTTGGGGATAGGTGTTCCCGCGTCCATCTGTTTCCCCGCCGCCATAACCGGAGAGGGATGTCAGAGGCGGATCCTGATCGAAGATGTTGTTCACACCAGCGCGGAGGCGCAACTTTTCAGAAACTTCATAGCGGGCAGCGAGATCGAAGTAGGATGTCGCATCCAGTTCATTCACCGCTGTCGGCGCAGAAGAGTACTGATCCACCGAGGAGATATAACGCCAGCTAAAGATGGTCGATAGCTTGTCGCGCGTCCAGTCAAGCGCCACACGGTGACGATATTCCGGTGCCGGATTGTTACAGGCATCACCATGATAGCCTGCACAATCCAGAGCTGGTGAGCCTGGCAGGGATTGCGATGTCAGCTCATCCAAGATTGTCGCAGCATAGGTAACTTTCATGTCGCCTGCATTGTTCAGACCGAAGCGGTCCAGCCCGAAGCCATAAGATGCGCTGATGTCAAAGCCAGTCGTCTTCAGAAGACCGGTATTGATAAGCGTGCTCTGGATGTAGGACTCACCACTGATCAAGAACAACGTACCTGCGGAGTCACGATTGATCAGACCGCAATAGTTCGCATCGCCTGTGTCCAGACACTGGCCCAGCGTCTCGCTTGGGTCGACCATACCAATGAAGTCATCAACTTCGATGGAGAAGTAGTCCACGCTGGCAACGAAGCCCGGCAGATAGCTCGGCTCATAAACGAAACCGCCTGTCCAGGTATCGGAGATTTCCGGATCAAGGTTCGGGTTGCCCCCTGCCAAAGTGGGAATATTATCGGAACTATCCAGGATCGTACCGTATTGATCCGCTGTGACCCCGGTTCTCATACACTCTTCCAGAGAGCGGAAGGGTTCCGGCGTTGTCGTGTTGGGATCAAAATCACCTGCACACGGATCTTTTAGCCCATTCGGCTGGCCCGAGAGGGTACCTCGGCCGATCTCTTGCGGTGCGAACAACTCGATCGGATTCGGTGACCGCGTAGCCCGCTGATACTGTGTGCGCAGGCGCAGATCTGAGATCGGACGCCAGGAGGCACCGAAGGAGTACGTACTCTGTGTGCCTGTGGTGTCATAGTAATCAGAGTAGCGATATGCGGCAGAGAGGGTCAGCTCTTCTGCGAACGGCATGTCCTGAATGATGGGTGCCTGAATCTCTGTGAAGAGTTCATAGACCGGCACTTCACCAGCAACCGCAACGCGCTGGCTGGTTGTCGTGTCGCTGGAGTCTGGCGTCAAAGAGAGCGAGTCCTTGCGGTACTCGAAACCGATGGCAGCGCTGACACCTTCAGACGCGAACGGGCTGACGACACCCCAGCGATCCAAGTTTTCAGAGAGCGTACCACCGATGACGGTTTGCTCCGTGTCCCCCACACGAAGGGTTGGCATGGTCACATAATCGGACGCGGCCCTTGTGATACCATTCGGGGAGAAGATATCAAACGGAATACAGTTTGGGTCTTCACCGGTCAGAACAGAACGGCAGACGATGTCGCCGGTATCAGGGTCTGTCACAGCATCAAGAGCACGCGTGACGCGGGAGGTGGATACATCGTTCAGCAGAAGCTCCGTATAGTCGACTTTTGCGTGCTGGGCGAACAGCTCATAATCGACGCCGCCGAAGATTTCACCGCGAATGCCACCAACAATACGCTGGGTGTTGAGGTGGAAATTGTTGACGCGTGCAAAGTCCATGTTCCGGCGGCCAATTCTCAGTGGAGCCCGCGGCACGCCGTCATTATCGACGTAGACGCTGCCCGCATCACAGAATGTTGCCAGCATTTCAGACGTCAGAAGCGGATTGTCACAATTGATGGAAGATGTCCGGCCAAGCGCCAGGCCGCCCGGACCGACCTGAGCTTCCGTCTTGTTGTCCGTGACGGAGAAATCCATGAAGAATTCCATGTTTTCCTTCAGGTCATAACGGACAAATGCCCCATAGGTGTAACGTTCGCGCGGACGCTGAAGATAGTTACCCGCAGAGAAGTTGTAAGCATCTGTAGACTGATTGTAGTTGCGTAACTCACCCGTGGCCTCATCGACGACCAGGTTGAAGCCGCCTGCCCCGGTACGGGAATATCTTGTCAGACGCGGCATAGAGCCGGAACCGCTACAACCAAAATCCGTTCCGCCATCCCGTGTGGTGAACGGGCAAGCCGTAATGTCACGATCTTCCCAGCGAATGGCATTATCCTTGGAGTAGCCGGCATAGGCGGTGATGTTGCCACGGCCGTCATCAAAATTCTTACCCGCGACCAGGTTGATGTCTCCGGACTCTCCATCGAAGATGCTGTCAGGGTTCGGCTGGCCGTAATCAGACAGCACACGCTCGATATCGGAATTGTTGTTGCCTGCCTGGAAGATGCTTCCCTGGACATCCAGTTCCAGCCCTTCAAAGTCACGTTTCATAATGAAGTTGACGACACCGGCCACAGCGTCCGAGCCGTAAACAGCCGTTGCACCACCAGTGAGAACTTCAACCCGGTCAATCAGTTGGGACGGAACCTGGTTCAGGTCCGCAGCCACATTGATAGGCGAGCCATAGGGAAGACGTTTTCCGTCCACCAGCACAAGCGTTCTGTTGGCACCAAGGCCGCGAAGGTTCACCGTCGCCTGCGCACCATTTACACCGGACGTGGAGCCTTGCCCCGATGCCACCTGCGGCAAAGTTCCCAGCAGGTCTTCAACGCGCGTCACACCGCGCACATCCACTTCGCCGCCATCAAGAACAGCTACGGAGCTGCTGGAGGTCAAATTGGCATTCCCGAGGCGGCTACCCGTGATGACGACTGTGTCGAAGGCGACTTCTTCATCTGTGTCGTCGACCTGGGCCATTGCGCCGCTGGCCAGAGCGGCAGCCAGAACGAACGATGACGCCCCCCGAACAAGAATTGAGCTTCTGGATTTTCTAAACATGCTTCCCCTCATGAAAGACTTAAGTTGTTTTGCGTGATCCGGATCACCGCAAAATCTGGAAGCGGACGCGTCTTAAGCGTCTCTCTTGAAGTCCACTTACAAGCCATTTGAAGTTAACTTACAAACGGTTGCAGGCTTAAGCCGATCCAGAATATTTTGCGGTTTCCCTCTCACCTTAGATTTGCCGAGCGCACGCCGCCACAAAGGCTAACACACGCTGAAATCTCCCTCGGTACGCCACGACCCTGTTCTTCTGATGGGTTCTACATGTGACGATAATGTAAAAGCTAAAGGCGCATCATTGGGAAGTACACCGAAATTTTTTAAGTTTTATCCCATTTTTTGCTTATATTATTATATTTTTGGGATATTGTTACTGACATGAGCAAGTTAGCAAAACTAGATGATATTGATCGCCGTATCCTGAATGCCCTTCAGCAAGACGCCTCCCTCTCGATTCAGGACATCGCTGACAAAGTAGGCCTTTCCACCAATCCGTGCTGGCGCCGCATAAAACGCCTGGAGGATGAAGGCGTCATTTTGAAGCGTGTGGCGTTGCTGGATCCCTCAACAGTGGGCCTGGGCATCACCGTCTTTGTGTCTGTACGCACAGAAAATCATAGCAAGTCATGGCTTGATGTCTTTGCCCGCTCTGTCGACATAATCCCTGAAATCATTGAGTGTCATCGCCTGACGGGAAAGGATGACTACCTTCTCAAAATCCAGGTTGGCAGTATTGACCATTATGATCATGTCTATAAGCGCTTTGTCGAACTCGTTCCCAATCTTGTTGATGTCTCCTCCACATTTTCAATGGAGACCGTGAAGTTCTCAACATCTCTCAGCCTTCCCTCCAACTGATCTTCAGGCCCAAATTGGTTGCAAATAGACTCAAGAGGGAAACTACACACTAGCCAATACCGAAGGAAGATTGCCCAAGATATTTTCCCACCCATTCCACTATATGGATAAAACTATGGGATAAAATATTACGAAGGTGGCAAAATATACCCTTTGGTTGATTTAACAATCAACTAAGGCGCGTTAGCCTTGAGCAAAATCAAAACCTAATGGCCATCCACCCACCTATGCGTCGTGATCGGATTGGAGCCGGGTGGTAGACAAAGGACTGAAACCATCTTCTATCTTGCGTCACCACTTCTCACCTGACCAGCTCTGATGTTACGAAACTCGCATATCCACAGCAGTCATTCATACCCGATCAGTTCACGATCCGAACGCATTGGATACAACACAAAACTTCCCAAGGACATTGATCATGGCATCCAGACTAAGTGCGCTTTGGGTCTTCTGCCTGCTTGTAGCCTGCGCGAAAAGCGCAGTGCCCCGAGAGGCGGCCTTACCCCAGAGAGCAGACACATTGGTTCAGACCGATGCAGGCTCGGTCATTGGCGGCGTATCTGAAAACATGGCCAGAACCTGGCTGGGGATTCCCTATGCGAAGCCGCCGGTTGGACAGTTGAGATGGCGGCACACACAAGCGGCCGAGCCATGGCATACGCCTGTGACAGCCCTGGAACATGCCAATTGGTGCCCCCAGATGACGAACGGGCTGGACGGCCTGTTCGGCATGCCGAAAGGTGTACTGCGCGGGAATGAGGACTGCCTTTATCTGGACGTCTATGCCCCGTCGGACTCTACCGCAGACAGCGACCTGCCTGTCATGTTCTGGATCCATGGCGGGTCAAATGTTTGGGGCCGTGCAGAGCAATATGACGGGTCCAAGCTCGCCGAGTCCGGCCAGGTCGTTGTTGTGGTTGTACAATACCGTCTGGGCCCGCTTGGCTGGTTTGCACACCCTGCCCTTGAAGACGGAATCGCAAACTTCGCCCTGTTTGATCTGGTCCAGGCGCTTCAATGGACGAAGAATAACATCCAGAAATTTGGCGGAAACCCTGACGCTGTAACCCTGTTCGGAGAAAGCGCCGGGGCGAACAATGTGCTCGCCCTGCTTGCCATGCCGCAGGCCAATGGCCTGTACCGCGCGGCCATTGCACAGAGTGGTCTGCCTGCAAGCGCGCCTCTCTCCTGGGCTCGGGATGGCCTCGGTGACAGAGTTACAGGCGCGGTTCCTTCCGCCCGTTCCTTTACGGATAAATCGAACCCCACTGCTGACGATCTACGCAACGCGTCTTTAAATGACATTTTTGCCGCCTATGGCTCAGGTCTGACGCCAGCGGTCATTCGCGATGGCAAAACCCTGCCAGACATGCCGCTGGACGACGCCGTAGCGCAGAATCAGTCTGGAAGCAGCGTACCCATCATTCTGGGGTCAAATCGGGATGAAGCCAAATACCTTCTGGCTTTTGATCCCTACATGACCAAAAAGGCCCTGCTGCTGTTCCCGAAAGCAAAAGACAAAGCCTATTACAATGCGATGTCTTACTACATGACCGGTGTCTGGCGGACCATCGGGGTCACAGACTTTACCCAGAAGCTGGTCGAGCATGATGCCGGCCCTGTCCGCACCTATCGGTTTGACTGGGATGAAGAGTCAAAGGTCGGGATGAGCGATCTCGGCCAGCTGATCGGTGCAGCCCACAGCATGGAAATTCCTTTTGTCTTCGGACATTTTGAGCGCTTTCTAGGTAAACTAGACAAGCGCCTCTTCACAAAAAACAATGCGGAAGGTCGGCAAGCTGTCTCACAGGCAATGATGAGCTGCTGGACGCAATTTGCCTATGGCGAGGCCCGCTACACCATGACCGCGAACTGCCCCGCTTGGCCCGTCATTGAAGTGAACAGGCCTCAATCCACTATGGTCTTCGACAGCCCCAGCACTGGAGGAAGCCGCATGGAAACAGAGGCATTGAGCATATCAAAGCTCACCGCGGAGATGAAAACTGATCCAGCCCTGCAAAAGAGCGACCGGACATGCGAACTATCAAGACGCTTGGTCCAGGCGTTTGGCCTTCTCCGGCTGGATATGGAAAGCAACCTGAAAGACGTCTGCCCCGCAACAGACCTATAGTCGGGCATTCAGGCGAATATAATATAGTCCGCCATCGGTATCGTAAGGAGCGTTACGCGAATAGATGAGGCCTTTGCTTGCTTCGAGCCTGGCCTCATCGGGGTACTGGTTAAAGAGATTTTCAGCGCCAAGACTGAGGGTCAAATGCGTAGTTACATCCCATGAAATGCCCGCATCTATGAAGAGTTCAGATCCGAATTCCTGAACGTAAGTGCCGTCCTGATTTGTATAATCAACCCATGGCCCAATCCACTTCCAGCTAGTCTGAAAGGTGACATTGCCATAGCGATAGCTTGCTGAAGAATTGGCAGAATAGCGGGGATACAGCTTCTCGAAGCGAGAAACTCGTGCTGGATTGTCAATAAAATCAGCATTCAGCACGTCGCTATGATTATAATTGTATGAGACAGCAAAAGACAGATCTCCGCCCGCAAGGTCACGATTATACTTCAACACCAGATCCAGACCGGTAGTTCTTGTATCAAAGCTGTTCTGATAGAAGGAAACAGATGTAACACTCTCCCCTCCTGGCACCCCCAAGGCGGCGAGACGTGCGCGCTCCTCTACAGCCAGATTATAACCATCAGATATAAATATCCGGTCACTGACTTCTATATCATATATGTCAAGGCTGCTGACGAGACTTTCAAACGGGCGAAAGACAACCCCCATGGAAAAATTGATCGATGTCTCAGGGCGCAGCGTAGAAACCTCAACGTCATCCCGCTCACTTATGATTTTGGCGACTGGCCCTGTCGGACTGAAGCGCCCATTCGTAAAGACGTCCAGTGTGTCCGGAGCTACGCCTTGGGATGTCCGCTCTGAAAATATCTGTGCAGGAGTCGGCGCCTTGAAGCCTGTGGACACTGTCCCGCGCATCATGAGACTGGAACTCAGATCCTGACGGAAAGAGAGTTTCCCACTAAGACGACTTCCGAATGTATCAAACTCCTCATAGCGAAGCGCAAGCCCCAAACGCCTGCGCTCAGTTGGAGCCGTCTCTCCATCAGCATATGCAGCCCAGCTTGCCTGGTCGTGGGATTTTGCCTGCGTTTCTGTATATCCAGGAAAGCCATTGGAGCCGGATGTGAGGCCATCAACGGCGCCCGGCCCTATCTCATAGGAGGCAGCATCCCCCGCGATGATCTTGTAAGTCTCCTCTCTCACTTCAAACCCAAAAGCAAGATTTATGGGTTTCCAGATTACAGATGGAACACGTAGCTCTGTCTGAAAATCAGCATTCAGATCATATTCCTGTTGCCGTAACCCTCCCGCATCGAAATGGATCGGGCTGCCAGGCCCCATGGATGCGTTGATCGTGTCATATAGGAAGTAATCGATACGGTTCTCACCGAAACTGGCGCTCAAATCATAGGAGATCCCATGTCCCTGCCCACCTTTGAGGCCAACCGTCGTGGAAAGATCCTTCTCTTCCTGACCAAATTGAGGTTTAAATCCATTAGGATAAAGGTCGCTAAGGCTCCAACCATCAAAAACTGGACTCTCCGTATAGACACTTGGCGTTGTCGGGCTGCGCCAGTTGAAGTCCGTCACACCCTGCCCCTGGCTGGCATTCAGAAAACCATAGGCCTGTCCGAGCGGGGTTTCATGATCGCCGGTCAACAGGAGACGAGCATCCTCACGCTCGGGCTGACCCCATTTCTGTACGGGGTCTGCTATATCCGCGTCAGGATGCTGCTCCAGATACTGCAGGGCATCAAGCCGCTGGCGGGCACGCGAGGTGGAAGCTGCATCACTATAGTCTAGACCAAGCCGGAAACCGCCATGCGGACCTGTTGTGCCACCACCAAATCCTAAACGTTTTTGTATGCCGTCACCTTCATAATACTGACTGTATTGTGCAGAGAATTCGATATCTGCATCGTCTCGCGTAATAACATTGATCACCCCGGCAATCGCATCCGACCCATACTGCGCCGACGCCCCATCACGTAGAACTTCCACGCGCTTAATTGCATTGACTGGTATTCTGGAAAGATCAGAGGACTGAGATCCACCTGTATTCAGCATAGCAGAACGGTGCTGACGCTTCCCATTGACCATGATTAAAGTGTGGTCTGCCGATAAGTTTCTCAAACTATAAGGACGTACAAAGACAGCCCCATCGCTCAGGGGCCTGCGCTGCACAAAAAAACCCGGCAACAGCTCAGCCAGAACATCCGCAAAGTCGTCAGATACGGGGGATGCGAGATCCGTCTGTGGCAGCACCTCAATTGGAGACATACTCTCCCATTCCGTAAGGCTAGACCGCGAACCGGTAACAATCACTGTATCATATGTGCGGAGGTCATCTATGTCCGGTAAAACGGTTCGCCTCAGCTTGGGGACAAGATGCGATACAGGGCGCGGCTTGTCTTGGAACTCTCTAGGCGCAGCCTCTCGCCGAATGATCCAGACGCCGCTCACATCAGAATGGCTAGTCAAAGAAGAATTCGCAAGAAGCGCCTGAAGCGCCTGTTTCACAGACAGCTCACCGCTTAGAGCGGGTGCGGTGATGCCGGTCAGGTCTGCTCCTTCCGAAATGATGACCGTATCGGTCTGCTCAGCAAGTCTATTGATTGCATCTGCAAGCGGCATTTCCTGAATGCGCAGATCGTATGTCTGTCCCATAGCAGGAGACACCGTCATCGCACTGGCTATAAGGAACAAGCAGACCGATCGCATTGGTCCCACAGGGAGCGCCCAGCATTCGAGTTGGAGTTGCCCTTAAGAACCCGAGATAGATGACAGGCGCATGACAAAGAATGCCCTGCGCCGAGATTTCGCAGTCGAAAAAGCAGGAAATAACACAGAGCTTTTAGGCCGCCCCCTAAATGTCCGCCAAAAGAGAATGCAGCGCACCGACAAGCTGAATGCAGTCGTCTGGCGTGTTGTACAGTGACGGGGTAACCCTCACACAAGCGCCGCCTGCCAAACCGGAGCGATGAATGGTGAAGATACCATGCTTCTCCAACAGGAATTTTGCGACGCCCTTATTGTCCTCGACACTTGTCTTTCCCTTTACGCGAAAAGACGTGATGCCGGCATGTAGGCGGGCATCATCTGGCGTAAGGATTTCGATGCGGTCATCGCCGCGCATCTCCTCGGCCCAGAGATTCCTTAAATAGACGAGCCGTGCCGCCTTATTCTCGGGTCCAACAAGCTCGTGGAAATCCAGTGCGTCCTTAACCGTCAGGAAAGTGGCAAAATTGGTGGTGCCTGTATGAACGCGATTAAAAATGGCCCCAACACCTTCAGGCCGCTCGGACATATTCGGGGAGATGTCCGCCAAGCGCTCAAGGCGAATATACATCAGGCCAGCTCCAATCGGTGCACCGATCCATTTGTGCAGATTGAAACCGACAAAGTCTGCACCCAAGTCCTCGATCCGGAAGTTGGTTTGCCCCCACGAATGGGCGGCATCAACAATGCAATCCACATCAAAGCCGCGCGCCATCTCGACAATTTCCCGTATAGGGATTTTCAGACCTGTCCGATGGCTGATATGCGTCAGCAGCAGAAGGCGAACCTGTGGATTTGAGACCAGCGCTTGTCGATAAGTCTCCAGCAGGCTGTCATAGGTCACCGGTTCTGGAATCTTGATGCGTACGACAGAGGCGCCTGTCTGCTCTGCTTTCGTATCCATGGCGGTTTGGATGGAGTCGTAATCCAGATCTGAATACATGACTGCATCACCTGATTTCAGGCGGTTGTATCCGCTGACCAACCCTTGCAAGGCTTCCGTCGCGCCGCGGGTAAAAACGATCTCATCTGCTCCCGCTCCAAGGAAATCGGCAAGGCGCTGATGAATAGGCTGCATGTCAGAAAAATACTCTCTTCGGGCATACCATGAATTACTCCGGTTCACTTTTTCAGTGCTGCGGAAGAAGGCCTCCATCACTGGCTTTGCCATCAGCCCCCAATAGCCATTTTCGAAGTTCACAACATCAGGAATGACATCGTAATGCTTGGCAATGGCCCTCCAGTACGTTTCATCCGTGGCGATATCCTCTACGGCCTGCTTCGCAGCTGAAGCAGCGATGGGCGCAGTGGCACAGCCGGTTTCTGTTGCGGTAAAGGACGCCGCTACGAAAGCGGCGCCCTTCATAACCAGTCGTCTGGTAAAGTTCATATCCGGTCCCAGGATTAGAAGCTGAAATCCAGGCGGACATAGTATTGCCCACCATCCGTATCATACGGCGCATTCCGGGAATAGATAAGCCCGCGGCTAGCTTGGAATGTTGCTTCATCAGGGTATTGATCGAACACATTCTCGGCCCCGACACGAAGGGAGAGATTGTCGTTCACCTGATATGTCGTCCCAAGATCGAACAGAACCATTCCACCGAAATCCTGGAAGATATCGCCGGTGGAGTTACCTGAATAATCGCGCCATTCGCCGTAATAGCGCATCCGGCCGAAAACATCCCATTTGCCAATCTCGTAGGTCGCCTGAAGGTTGGCCGTATTCTGCGGAATGCCCTTCTCGAAACGATCAGCAGCAGTGGTATTGCTTGCGAAGCTACCACCCGTGACTTCTGTTTTATTGTAATTGTACGCGCCGGTGACATTTACCTGACCCGCGCCCAAGGCGAACCCATAGGCCATCACCAGGTCAAGCCCCTTGCTGCGCGTGTCGAAATCATTCTGGAAGAAGTTCACGGACGTAATGCTCTCTGCTCCCGGAACATTCAGGGCAGCTAGTTCTGCACGCTCGGCATCCGTCAGATTATAGGTCGATGAGGTGCTGAGACGGTTTGTGACATCAATCTGATACACATCCAGAGTTGCCGTCAGACCGAAATTACTGTTCCAGGCGAGCCCTGCCGTGAAGTTTTCGGACTCCTCTGGTTCGAGCGGACGAATGGTAACATCTGCACGCTGATTGATCAGGTTGGCAATTGGCCCCTGCGGGCTGTAACGGCCTCGTGTGAAAATGTTCAGCGTTGTCGTGTCCAGTCCCTGAGAGGTACGCTCAGAGAACAGCTGGCCAGGGGTCGGCGCGCGGAAACCTGTTGATGCGGTGGCGCGCAATGCAAGGCTTGGTGTAAGCTCGAAGCGCGTCGAGATCTTACCATTGGTATCGCTTCCGAACTCAGAGAAGTCTTCGTAGCGTACGGCCGCGCCAATCGTCCAGCGGTCCATAACCGGCACCTCTACATCAACATAGGCCGCATAACTGGTTTGGTCAGACGAGCCGGACTGGTCCGGTGAGAAGCCAGGAAACCCATTCGAGCCGGACGGAAAACCTTCTTCAGCCAAAGGCCCGACAGCGTAGGAAGCATATTCCCCGTGTCCGATTTCATAATCCTCGTTACGACGCTCGGCACCGAACGCAAAGGTCAGGTCGTCAGCAAGGAAGTCAAGACTGACCAGATAGGCAAAGTCGGCGTTCAGGTTGAACTCTTTTTGCGTCAGCGTGCCTATGTCGAATGAGGTCGGGCTCGCTGAGCCGAGCGACGCATTGATCGAGTTGGACATGAAATACTCGATCTGGTTACGACCATAGCTGGCGCTCAAATCATAGGAGAAAGCTCCCTCGCTTGCGCTGCGTATGCCGCTAGTGAGCGAGAAGTCATTATCATCCTGTCCGAAGCGCGGCGTGAAACCAACTGGATAGATCGCAGACAAATCATATGTCGGATCAATCGCACTGTCACCAAAGGCGCTGGTGGAAAGTGGATTACGCCAGTTGAAATCCGTGACACCATTTCCGAAGCCATAGGTGCTGAAGACATAGGCCTCAGTATTGGCAAAGTCATATTGGCCATTCACTGCGAAACGATAGGCCTGACGCTCAGGTTGCCCCCAATTCTGGACCGGGTTGGGAACGTTCAGCTCAGGGAAAGCCTCCTGCAGAGCGATGGCATCTGCGCGCTGGCGGCTACGGGAGGTCGGTTGAGCGTCCGTATACTCGCCAGAAAGATTCAGGAACCCATTGTCGAATACAAAGCCCTGCTGAACGCCAATACGGTATTGCTTCCCGTCCCCTTCATAATACTGCCCTGCCTGGGCGAAGGCCTTGGTGCCGCCTTCGTCATCCAGAATTATGTTGATAACGCCAGCAATCGCGTCAGAGCCGTATTGAGCGGAGGCACCGTCACGCAACACTTCGATCTGCTTGATGGCATAGGACGGGATCTGCGCGAGGTCAGGTGCTTGAGCACCATTCGATCCCAACAACGCAGAACGGTGCATACGCTTGCCATTGATCAGCACCAGCGTGTGGTCTGCTGAAAGGGCTCGCAAACTCGCCGGACGTACAAAGACCTGACCATCCGCCATCGGAAGACGCTTAACGTTGAAGGAGGGTACCAATTGAGAGAGCGTATCCATCACCTCGTCAGAGGCGGTGAGGTCGATGGCCTTGTCGGAAATCACATCTACGGGCGCAAGGCTGTCAAATGCCGTGCGAGGCGCGCCGCGAGTACCGGTGACAATGACTGTTTCCTGAACACTTTTTTCGTCTTGTTGGGGCGCTGTCTGGGCAAGCGCCGAATTGCAGAGGCACAGAGCGGCCCCCGAAGCCGTCAGGGCAAGCGCTTTGCGCAGGCTGATAGAAGAATTCATGATTTTCCCCTCATGATAAACCTTGCGGGGTGACGCATCACACCCGCGCCACGCTCCTGCGTGGCTAGAGGGAAGACAGATCAGACATGTCGCTCTTTCAGAGACCTTGTCATCTTCATAAAAGGTTCACCGCACTGAGCGTCAGAAGTCTCTCATAATCAGGATTTCTGTATCATTTTCCTTCACCTGAATTGGGTAGGCAGCATCCAGGCCCGCCAATACCTGGCCAATCTGCTGCGTGGAAAAGGATAAGGTGAGGCGCATGTCACCCGGCGCCCCCGCAGTGAGACGTACAGGACGCTCGCTATACTGGTTCATATCCGCCACGATATCGCGCAGAGGTGCATTGACGAAGGACAACCTGCCAGAGCGCCAGGACAGCTCTTCTTGGAGATCAAATTTCTCTATTTTGCCAAGGCCTTGCACAGGTGTTGAAACAATCTTGTCGCCCGCCAAAAGATCACGTGCCTCTCCGGCAGCAGCCCTCACACTCACATGGCCACTATCGACAGATACAGACACCCTGTCTGCACGCCTCTTCACATCGAATCGTGTGCCCAGAACACGAACCTGAACTCCGCCCGTATCAACCGTTAGCGGACGGTTCTCATCGCGCGCAATATCGAAGTAAGCATTGCCCGCCACCAGCTCTAGCTGGCGAGACTGATCTGTGAAATCCCCCTGGATGCGACTGGCACCACCCAAAGTGATTTCACTTCCGTCTGAAAGCGCAAAGGTTCTGATTTCCCCGCGCTGCGTGGCAATCAGGATACTCTCGACGGGTGCTGCTGGCTGGTGAGCCAACAAACCGACACCGGCGGCGAGAGCCAGCACGGCTGCAAGCCCTCCGCCCAGCATCAAACGTCGCGTCGGCGCGACAGGCCGCTTAAGAGCAGAAATATTATTCTGATCCATAAGCAGGTCTTCGATACCGTCAACCTCTGCCATTCCGTCCCATAGTCCACGTGCGCGATAAAAAGCGTCCCTGTTCGCAGGTGAGGCCACAAGCCAGTCGGCAAAGGCCCTTTCCTTCTCCGGCGAGACATCACCTGAAGCAAAGGACAACACCCAGGCTCTCGCCTCGATATTCCGCGTATCAGGCTTCGTAGCCAGGCAGGAGGATTCAGACTTACTCATGGGGCGACTTCATTCACCCACTTCATCTTGGAGCAAGGCCATGACCTTGCCGAGCTGTCGTGAGATGTCTGCCTCGCTCCACCCCGTATCTTTTTTGATCTCTGCATATGTCTGCCCCTTGAACCGGCTTCTCAGCAGGATTTCCTTCTGCTTTGGTGACAGTTTCCGAATGGCGCTCGCAACCCGTTCGAGATCCTGCTTTCCCATTAAGACAGTTTCAGGAGAAATTTCTTCCATATCAGGATGCGAATTTCCATCCAGCTGGCTTTTGACGAAGTTCCGCCCGCGCCGCAGCTTGTCATTCGAGTTAAGGCCGACATTGATTGCAGTACGGAACAAGAAGGCACGAGGTGACCGGATGTGGGTAAGGTTTTCCAGCCCAGCGAGCTTTGAAAAAGCCGCCTGCGCGACATCTTCAGGGTCAGGCGGGCCTGCCCCAAATACTTTTCGGAGCCTGCCCACCAATTCCCCATAATGATCCCGAAATAGGTGATTCAGAAATCTGGTACGCTCTAATAGTGCCGCGTCCTGCGCCTGCACGCACACGGCTGACACGTCTGAGAGCGCATCCGACTTTGCCTTATCCTCGGGACGGGACAGTTTGACTTGCATAGAGCGCCTTCAGCAATCCTGACTGCGCTCATGAAGAACAAGCACAAACTATTTGTGACGGCTTTTTGAAAGTACTGTAACGCGATTATCCACACAT
The DNA here is from genome assembly GCF_000682675.1 of Hyphomonas pacifica. Taxonomy (GTDB): domain Bacteria; phylum Pseudomonadota; class Alphaproteobacteria; order Caulobacterales; family Hyphomonadaceae; genus Hyphomonas; species Hyphomonas pacifica. Next base: position 19,544 of record NZ_AWFA01000038.1, read on the forward strand.
AACTATCAAAGAGCGCTTATCCCCTTCTGGCGCGCTGAGCTTCCCTTACGGAAAGAGGGCTCTCAGGCTCCGGCGCGAACCAGCGGTGAAGCGCTGGCAGCACCAGCAACGTCAAAGCAGTTGACGAGACGAGCCCGCCCATCACGACGGTTGCCAAGGGTCGCTGCACTTCCGCACCGACACCAGTTGCGAAGAGTAAAGGTGCCAAGCCGAGCGCAGTGGTGAGCGCTGTCATGAGGACCGGCCGAGCACGCAAACCCGCAGCTTCTATCGCAAGCTCGTCACGCTCGAAGCCCCGACGCGCAAAATCGTCCATGAAGCTGACTAAAACCATGCCATTGCCCAAGGCGATGCCGAACAAGGCAATAAAGCCTACTGTAGCCGGCACGGAAACAGGCAGTCCGCTGATCCACAGAGCTACCACCCCACCGGTTAGAGCAAGCGGAATATTCAGCAGAATCAAAATCACAGACTTCATCCGTCCAAATGTCAGCAGCAGGATCAGGCAAACAATGGCAAGCGTGATCGGAATGACGACCGAGAAGCGCTTGTTGGCTTCACGCTGCAATTCAAACTGACCGCCCCACTCCACCCTGTAGCCAGCAGGCAGGTCCAGACTTTCTTTCACGGCCTTTTGAGCCTCACCGACATAACTGCCAATGTCCCTCTCACGGACATTCAATTGAACTGCAATAAAACGCTCGCCATTCTCACGCGTGATCTGACGTGGCCCCACAATCTCTTCCAGTTCGGCGACACTCTCCAATGGGATACGTGCCCCACTCTCAGATTCCAGAATGATCCTACCGATCGCGGCAGGTGTATTACGATCCTGTTCGGCAAAACGCACGACGACAGGAAACTGACGAACTCCCTCAAAAACCGTGCCCGCCTCGGTGCCACCCACGCCTGAGCGCAGCACGTCCAGGGCATCCTTGATGCTAAGACCATACCGGCCAAGCGCAGTCCGGTTGAGGGAAACGACGAGTTGGGGCGCCCCTGTGATCTGGTCTGCCTGAACGTCACTCGCACCTGGCACATTTTGAAGGATTGATTGCAATCTTTGGGATTTTTCCAGCAAAGTCTCCGTGTCCGGTCCAAATACCTTGACCGCTAGCTGCGCCTTGGTTCCCGTCAGCAATTCATCCACCGACATGGCGATCGGCTGACCAACATTTACGCGGATACCTGGGAAAGAACCGAGATTATCAGAGATCTCTGTCCGTAACGTGTCGGGTCGCATTCCGTCACGCCACTCTTCTCTTGGTTTCAGTGCCACAAACGCCTCGATGCTGTTGACCGGGTCGGCATGGGCACCGACTTCACCGCGACCGATGCGGCTGACAATTGATTCAATTTCCGGAAAGGAGTCCAGCAATCGCTTTTCTATACGGGTCGAAGTGAGTTGGGCCTCCGTCAAGGAGATGGAAGGCGCCATTGTAACCCGCAACAAGACATCACCTTCCTCCATCGCAGGAGTGAACTCTGATCCGAGCCGTGTCGCCGCGAGACCACCGGCGAAAAGCAGAAGCGTTGCGAGGCTGATCGCCACCATCCGTTGGCGCACGAAGAATCCTGCAAGTGGCTTGATCAAACGTGTCAGCCTTTCCTCTGACGCACCCCTTGTCTTGTCAGATGGCCGTATCAGACTGAGCGCCATAGCCGGCGCTATTAATACCGAATAGATCAGCGAGCCCGTCATGGCGAGCGCTGCAGAGGCCGCCAAGGGACGAAACGTCTTGCCTTCGGTCCCATGCAGGGAAAATAGTGGCAAGAACACGATGATGACGACAGCAACCGCAGCAATAAGGGGAGCGATCACTTCCGTGCTTGCCCGCGCAACAATAGTACGAGCATCGTCATGCTCTGCCCGTTCCTTGAAGCCTCGATCCACATTCTCTGCGATGACGATCGCGCCATCCACCATCATACCGATTGCGATGGCTACGCCGCCCAGGGTCATGAGGTTCGCACCGATGCCAAGTACATTCATGGCAATGAAAGCAAACCCGACAGAAAACGGAATCGACAGGACGACAACCAGGCTCGGGCGCCAACCACCCAGGAAGACGAAAACAATAATTGCAACAAGCGAAGCCCCTTGCCACAAGGCGGTCGTAACCGTCGCCGCGGCCTTTTGAACGAGCGTACCCTGATCATAATAGGCAACTGCTTTTACCCCATTAGGAAGGGAGGCATTGATCTCTTCAAATCGTCTCTTGGTGCTTTCGACCACCTCCGACGTATTGGAGCCATAGAGCTTGAGCACGAGTCCGGCAACGACTTCGCCTTCCCTGCTCTGCCCCACTGAGGTGGTCCATCG
>NZ_AWFA01000039.1 GCF_000682675.1 Hyphomonas pacifica
CTCTGGACCACTTTACTGGGGGCAGACCAGCTTCGGTGCCGTCTGCCTCCCTGTTTCTTCTGGCGGCCGTGCTTGAGACAATTGGTATGAGTCCGGAACAGACGGCTCTGGTGGTTGGATTTATTCTGCCGTTTGACCGCATTCTCGACATGACCCGCACCGTAGTGAACATCACCGGCGATCTCAGCGTGGCGACTGTGGTAGCGAAATGGGAGAACGAGATAGACGAAAAAGTCTTTCGCGCTGCACCGACAGAATAGAAACCATCTGATATCTAGTATGCATGTTCACTTCGACTATGTGGATTGTCGCCAGACTAAAGATCAAGCGAATTCCCCTTAATTAAAATATCAGTCAGCCGAAATTACCAAGGTCAGGCGGTCTGAATAATGCCCCGCCAATCCTGTCTCCGTATTCCCGGTAATGAGCAGATCCATGCGGTGGTGGGAATTGGTTACCGCAGAGAGCAAGACGTCATTGGGGGGCGAGCCTTCAAGGGAGACAACGTTGCCGTCCAGAAAGACATCATAATCTATACTGCTTTGGGTAAACTCATGGCGTAGGACTCCGCGATTGTCTGAAACCATCTTGATGGAATAGCCGGTATTGGCCGTAACGGAAAAGTCGAGGCTACTCTTCTGCCCTTGCCTGAGCGTACCGAAATCGAGAGTCTGCGATTTTTGGTGCGCCACCGGGTCTGTCCCGAATGAGGCGTCGATGCGAGGTAAAACATCGACAACCAGCTCCATATATTGCCGGTCTGCAAGCTCACCAACTGAGCTCGCATCCGAATATAGGCTGACTTCGAGCCGCGCTGTATAACGTCCTGCCAGAGTCTTCTGCCTGGATGGGATTTGAACTTCAAATGGCACCGTGCGCTGAAACTGTCCACGTGCAATATTGCCAGACAGCTCGACAATATTGTTGCCTAATGCACCAGAACGCCCTGGTGGGGAGACTTCAAATTCCAGCACTTCCTGGCCGTTATACATGTAAGCCGTTCCGGCACCCCCCTCCGGTTCAATGCGCAGTGTGTAGGGACAGGAGTCACCGGCGTGTTTTATAAGAACTTTAGAAGTTTCCGTATGCTGTCGGTCACTTTCACTATTGTAACCCCGACTGAGTGCGCCGCGATAGACCAACATATCGGGGGGCCTTATTTGGAGTATACAGGGCATGGTGTCCTCCATCTCAGCGCCTGGTCCAGGCAGAAGACTTTCCCTGGCATTGGATGCTCCAGGCAACAATAGAAGGCTAAGGAGGCAAAGTGACCGGAACATCCGTCAGGCTCCATCTGGGTCCATCACGCGCACAGTGACGCGATAGGGAGTATCAGGTTTCTCAGGGCTTATTTTTACGGGATCTGGCAGGCGAATGACGCCAATATCCCCATCCGGTACTTCAAAGCTGGCCGTGGCGCCTTCCGGAGAGTCAAATTGCAATTTTATGGTTTCGCCATGCTTCAGGCCATCAATGTAAAACCGTCCGCCCCCATTGGTAAACATGCGGTGGCGTTCACCATCGCTTGTCACAGCATACCCGGCAGCGAAAGGCACCGGCTTGCCAGATGTGTCGACCAGCACGGACATGACGGCCACATTGCGGTCATCGCCCAATTTGACGAGATAACCGGCCCTGTAGCCCGGTAAGAAGCTGAGGGCTTGTCCGCCGAGAGATGTTCCGGCTGGCGCGTCCGGCGCTTCCACTTCAATCGTGCGGACATAATAGGCATTCAGGTCTGGCACCACGGCGGGGCCAAGGCTTGAAGAATGAGCAGAATAGGAAGGCTTCATTTCAAATATGTTACGCCGCGGATCAACCGCAATCGCCACATCCTTCACGGCTTCATTCTTTGAGAAAATGACGAAGCTATCATAGACCGGACGCGAAAGGGCGAAGGCTCCATCTGCAAAGACCAAAGCTGACCCGATAGACGCCTCTGTTATGTTCTCGCTGCCGAAACTATCAAATTGCGTAGCCGCCGTCAGGCGTTGCTCGGCGCGGGCTTCAAACCGGTTACCGATATAGGAAGCGCCAGCCCGTACGTCATCAATATTGGATTGGCGGGCGTAGGTAGCATCCCAGCCAAAGCTGCCGACATTTCGGTCCATACGGGAAGAATAGGAGGCGCGTGTCGAGGATGAGCGCGTATCGTGAGAAGCTTGCGCATATCCGGGCCCTAGCCGCATGCTGAAGGAAATACCGGCCGACACTTCGGCCTCTTCGCCAGGCGCGGTCGTATAGCGCACAAGGGAGCCGAGCGTTCCATAGCGTGTTCTCCATGTCAGGTTGGCTGAGTGCGATTGCTCGAAATCATCCATATTATGCCGCTGCCTGAGCCCCGCCGTCAGTTGCACCCGCATTGTGTCCGAAAAATTGCGAGAGACTCTGGCCGTCAAGTCATATTTGATATTGCTGGTTCCTGAGCCGAGCGCTGTATAAAGTTTGCTTTGATAACGGGCCTGCACATCTAAGCGCAACTGTCGTTGTCTGTCTGTGTCGTTCCAGCGATAGAGCCCGGTGATGGCGCTGCCGGTTCCTTCATTCCTATCGCTAAAACCAGCCAGAAACCCGAGCGTTCCGACACCCGATGTATAGAATGCGTCACCGCCCACATTTATCAGGTCTGTGTCAGCTTGCAGATTGACGCCGGCCGTAAATTCATCTGTCCAGCCTTTGCGATAAAAGGCGCTGATGGCCGGGTTGTCAAAATCATACTCCCGAACACCATCCTCAATGCGCGATGTCGGCCCTATGCTGACGGCGAAGTCACTGAGACCCTTCTTGAGCAGGCTAAAATCATAGAATGCTGAAAAAACAACGCGGTCTGTGTCGCCGCTATCATACTGGATTTCCAGCGTGATGTCGTTTCCGGCCGCGCTTTGCAAGGGCAGGTCAGTCAGGTTGTAGCGGCCTGGCAGCAGACGGATCTCGCGAATGAACTGGCCATTGATATAGACCATGACTTGTGCCGCGCGTTGCAACTCGAATTGCTGAGAGGGGTTTGTACGGTATTCTTCATACGGCTGAAGACTGAAATTCCGAAAGCCGGCGAGCCCCAGCAAGCTGGGGTTTCCTTGTAAAGCGCTGGTCGGGACAGAAAGGTCACCTGCTTCCAGGCGGGTGCGCCGGTCGACAAGATCCTTTGTCAGTCTCGTGTCGTTCAGGGCGAGTTCTTCGTCTGCCGCATCACTATAGCGGACACCAGTTTCCAGGACGATATTGGAGAAATTGAGCGCTGTTTGCACGTTCACTTGGGTGGCGGCAAAGCCGGTGTCCAGATAGTCGCTATTATGAATATAGCGCGTGCCAGAAGCCAGGTTTACAATGGCGCTGGTTTTTGCCTGCTTTTCCGTATTCAGCTGTAGTGCAGCGCGTATGCGGGGCTGAATGGGCAGCGGGATGACTGAGCGAAACTCAACCGGAATGTCCACGACAAGAATGAGATTGCTGTTGTCAAACTCCGTGGGCATACCAAGAGCGGTAAGGTCAGCCGCCTTGACGACGTCCTTCTGGGAAACGGATTCCAGAAGTTCTGCTTGTTTTTCTTCCATCAGGAAAGGCAGAAGCAGATCAACAATTTCCTTGCGGTCGATAAGCGTTTCGCCGGACCCCATACTGGGGGTGATCACCACATCGCCCTGATTGATCCCGGATATGATCACGGGATAGGGCAGGGAGATTGCCTCTTTTGGGGCTTTGCCAAACAAGGCACCGTAAATTTCGTCAATGGACGCGTCTTTATTGACCCTCGGCGTAGCCTGAGCAGTCCCTTGATCTGCGTGAGCCTTCGGCTTGTAGAGATGCAGGCCCGCCAGCATAGTCGAGGAGGCAAGAAAGGTCCGTAGCAGTCTGTCGGTTACCCGATTTGCAGGAAACGGCCTTTTCGGCTTTCGGCCAGAATATGGAGCGGGCCGCCCTGACACAACAACCCTCTAATTCTTGTAGAAGTCAGTGGAAATGGATGCGCTAATAGGGCCGTGGGGAAGGGACTCAGGCCACGGGATATCTAAAACGGCCTGTGTGCCCGCAATGATGTTGCGATTGTTAATGTTGGAAACAGCCTCACCCGACAAGGTTACGGACTGGCTGGCAGACTGAACCGTCACTTCCGCATTTTGCAAAATAGCGCGCCGCTGGCCTGTGTTTTTGATCGTCACGCGTATTACTTGTTCTCCGGACTCGGTCTTGGCCGCTTCGGCATGGGTGATCTCTACGGCGGGCTTGCCGCTGGCTGGCACCACATACAGGGCCGCCTCATAGCGGATGCCCATGCTGATGTCGGCAACCCGCTTATCTCCCACCTCTCCACGGGAATAAGGGATAGGCAGCTGTTCCACGATTAGGCGATAGGAAAGTTCTATTTCCGGGTTGGGATCCCCGATCCATTGTGCACGAATGGATTGGCTTTGCCCTGGCGAAAGCACCAGTTGCGGTGGAGTAATGATAAAGTCATCATATTCCGGTTCACGGGTCTCTTCACCTGTCTCGTCAGCTGAGCGGCGATAGACTTCGATTTGCAGGGCAACGGGAACATCTTGTGTGTTTCTGACCACGAATGTTCGTGAGGCTCCTGACCCATTGGGCGTAAATTGCGCAACAATCGGTGCGAATTCATATGCGCTCGCTGTGGGGGGCAGAGTTGCCACGATGGAAGCGATCAGCATAAGGATAAATTGTTTCAGCATCTTTTACTCCACTACATCCCCAGCAGAAAAGCCAAGACCAGGCGACACCATCGAGGATGCCGCCTGGTTGGAGGAAGAAAGCGAACTAATAGTTTGCTGCCAGCGTGATGGTCAGCGTGTCGCTGTACGTACCGGCCACGGCATATTCATTCAGGGAATCAAAGGACAGGTCCAGATTGCCTGTGCGCGTGCCGCCATTGACCAGAATGTTCTGCCAGTCATTATTCGTCACGATCACTTGGGGGGTGCCGTTCATGTCGGCAGAATTGGTGGTCGTTGGCGAAAAGATGCCGAGGCCCAGGAAGCTGGCTTCGATGTCATAGTCGATATTGACTGCGCCGCCGCTCTCTTGGTGAGACATGCCGCCATTAGTGGAGGTCAGAGACACCGTGTAGGGAGAGTTACAGGAGTAGAGGATCGAAAGGGATCCCTGATTGCCTGTTTCCAGCATATCAACGTCGAAATTTGCAGTGCCTTCTGGCACCAGTTCGCAATTGCTTTCGACTTCACCGCTGAGGTTGATGACCAGTTCTTCTGAGTCCTGGGCGGCTGCAACACCGCAAAGCGCGGCAGCTGCCGCAATAGCTGTAAGTGTACGCTTCATTGTGGTACCCTCTTGCTTCCGGACATGGGTGCAAGCCATAGCCGGAGTGTTCTGCCAGGCCCCTAATGGCATGGCAGGGTCTCCCATGAGAATGGGATGAGAATGGCGATAATCCGCCACTCGGTCACGGGGCATAGGTGTCCCGTGGCCACACTCGCAAGGCTTCTCGCGGAGTGATCTTTTGTTTTAAAGAATATGAAAAATGTCGTCCCCTGAGGTTTTTCTTACCTCACATTATTTCTGTCCCCTTTGTTCAACCTATACTTTTGACTTCGTGTCGATGTTCGCTTCTGCCAAGGCTTGGCTCAGGCCATAGGTTGGCCGGGAAGTGAGCCCTATATCGAAATGTCAGTTCTACGTGACAGGAAAAAAGTTCCACGTTTGCGATTATTAATCAATAGTAAATTTTTGGATATTTGTCTCACCACAGAATAAAAAAACAACTCAGGGGGGAGTTGTCTGGTGAGGAGTATGCAGATGCTGACCCGTCATGAAACTGATCGTTGCTTGTGACCTTCAAAGTGCTTGGTTACTGTTGTGAGCCCCATTTACACTGGCCATTCTGAGAGTAATCTCTCGTACTGTAGCGTGTACTGCGAAGGGGGAATCTTGAGATAAGTTTAGACGTGGTTTGCCCGAATGGTCGTGCCAGGAGCGTTTTTACAACCTCAGGCGAGATGAGGTTGAAAATCAAAATTCTCGTTTTGCGGGAATTTTATATTGTGCGAGGCAAAAAAGATTTTGTGTCTGTCTTTTCGAGCGTCCCCGTAGGTCTCGAGGTCACAGCCAGAGGGCATGCTCTGTCGTCTGGCACGAAGATCCAGCGTACATTCTTGCGTAGTAAAATCTGATGAAAAATGAATATTCATCCGGGTTGTGGCATATATAAAGCTGCCGCAGCAGTTGCAGTGTTGACCCGGCAACGGCCATAGCCAATAGGCGGCGGCATGAATGCAGACCAGGTCGACACCGGCAGTGTAAAAGTCGTTCGGCGTACCCGAAAGGGTGTGTCGAAGCGGCGTCTTCCATCAGAGGCTCGATGCAATCTGCATCTGCATGCCGCCACAATCGTCACGCTGGAGTTCCAGAAGCTCTTCTCCCAGCATAAGGCCAGTCTCAAAATCGCGCTTTGCCGACGTTTCGGAGATCCTCCGCCTGATCCGGATGACGCTATTCAAAGCGCCATTCTGAAATTCATGGAGCTGAAGCAGCGGGACAAGGTTCAAAATGTAGGGGCCTTTCTGTACGCCATGGCCCGCAACAGCATGCTGGATGAATTGCGGCGCATGAAGGTACGTGCGCTACACAAGGGACAGGTTCAGCGCGAAGCGGATGACACAGAGAGCATAGACGCGCGCACACCGGAGACCGTCTTGCTGGACCAGGAACGGTTCACCGTATTGGATGCAGCCATTCAATCCCTTCCGGAGGATGCCCGTAAATTGCTGGTACTCAGCCGAATTGAAAATCTCTCTTATTCGCAAATTTCCAGTCAGACAGGGCTGTCGCGCGCCTACATCAGCCGCAGCATACAAAAATCAATGAAGGTATTGCTGGAATACCTCAAAAAGAACGGGGTGGAAGACGCTTGACGATGTCGGCAACAGTGGAGACGCAAGCCCGGAAATGGTTGGACCTTCGCATCAGCGGAGACATGAATGACGAGCAGCGCATATGTTTCCAGAACTGGATGGAGCAATCCGAGGCGCACAAGCTGGCCTACACTCAGCTGGCGCGCCTGTGGGGGGATTTGTCATGGAGTGAGGCCCTGAATGCAGACGCCCTTGCCCCTTCGCCTCGTGAGGGCGTCCGTAGGCGGTCTTTAGGCGCATTTGTCAGCGGCCCTCGCGCAGCGCTCCTGAGCGGGACACTTGCGGCATGTGCCGGGCTTGCCATCTTCCTGTCAGGGCAGCAAATGCAGGGCAGCTCCGAACTTGTCATGGCGAGTTCGGCCGCGCCTGCGACCATTTATGAAACCGGTATTGCAGAAGTTCGTCAGGTCATTCTGGCTGATGGGTCTGAGGTTACGTTGGCCGGGAAGTCAAAACTCTCGGTCTCATTTGCAGAGGGGCGCCGCCAAGCAAAACTTCTTGCCGGTGATGGTTATTTCAAGATTTCCCATGATGCCAACCGCCCGTTCTCGGTGGATGCCGGGCATGTTGTGACGCGTGTCTTGGGCACACAGTTTGAGATCAATACCCGGCCTGCGCATGTCGAAGTCAGCGTTGTTGAAGGCGCTGTGGAGGTAAGCCCTGTTTCCGGGGAGCAGAAAGCAAACTTGACCGTTGGACAGCGAGCATCTGTAGACCGCAACGGGCAGATCATCACAAGCCAGTTCAGTCCGGCGCAGGCGGCCAGCTGGCGTCAGCAAAGACTCATTTTTGTGAACACCCCCCTGCAGGAGCTGGTGGACGAAGTGAATCAATATTACCCACAGGGTGTCTATCTGGGGTCTACGGACATTTATGAGGCCGAGGTGACAACCTCTTTCCGCATAGATCAGATTGAAACCGCCATGTCAGGTATCGCCCTTGGGTTGGATCTTGACCTTATACGTACATCTGCAGATGAGCTGGTCTTGCGGGCGCGTTCCGGCCAGAAATAAGAAGTTTTCATGAAATCGGCATGATCCGTGAAATGGGTGTCATGTCTCGCACGTCATAGGGCCATGAAGCGGTTGGACGAGGGGTTCGGACCGCAGCATGCCTGCCTCCCAGGCTCGCCTATGACTTGGATAGAAACATGAAATCGAAATCTCTTGAACTCCGGTGCCTGTTGCTGGGGACTGTCGCCAGCCTGGTCTTGGCCAGTCCGGCTTTGGCCGAGGAGGCGGTCTCGCAACAGTCCGACATCCGCATTCAGTCACAGTCTCTTGAAACGGCCATCAATGACCTGTCGGCGCAGACCGGTATTGTCATCGTGGTGCCGGCGGCTCTGACCTATGGAATTCGCAGCGGCACGGTCACGGGCACCATGACGCCGCTGGAAGCGCTGTCACAACTTCTGCAGGGCACGCAGTTGACCTATAGCGTGAACCCGCAGGGCGCTGTCGTCGTCTCACGCGTGCAATCGCGTCTGCCATCTGGCGGATCTGTCGGGATTGAAGGGGGGGACGACAGCGATGTTGCCGTGCTCGGCACAGTGACTGTGACGGGAACCAAGCTTGACCCTTTGAACCAGCTCCAGAAGGGCGCGACGGACTCTCTGACCGGTCTGTCCCTGTCTCTTCTGGAGACGCCGCGCTCGGCGAGCCGCGTGAGCGACATCACAATTGAACGCTACGGCATGGAAGATGTGGATGATCTTCTGTCGGCCGTGCCAGGTACATTCACTGCCAGCTTCTTTGGTGTTCCGGGAAACCTAAATGTACGCGGCACACTCGCCGATACATATTTTCAGGGCTTCAAGCGTATCGAGAACCGCGGCAGCTATTCTTCAAACCTTGCTGCTGCATCCTATGTTGAAGTGCTGCGCGGTCCGGCTTCGCCCATTTACGGTCCGGGCAAGGTTGGCGGGCTGCTGAACTTCATCCCCAAGACTGCGCGCGGCGATGGGCAGGACTATGTGGATTCGATTGGCGGCTCTCTGACGGCAACAGCTGGCTCTTATGACAAATCCGTTGTCACGGGAGAGCTTTATATTCCGGCTGGCCGCGGCGGTGTGGCCCTGTTCGGAGAGTATGAAGACTCCGGCTCCTACTACAATAACATAAACCCGCAGCACACAAACCTTCAGGCAACTTATGTCGGAGAGTTGACCGACAAATGGTCTGTCGAGCTGAACGCCATGTACTTCAAGGAGTCGGGCCGCATTCAGACCCCCGGCTGGAACCGCGTCACACAAGACCTGATCGACAACGGCACCTATATCACTGGTTGGGATACCGATATCCAGGACACCAATGGTGACGGGTATCTAAACTATGAAGAGATTGATGATGTCGTCGGCAATAATTATGGCACATCGAATTTGCGCCAGATTGCTGAATATTACGGCTCCAGCCTGCCTGAATTCGCCCTCGACCAGGGTGTCGGCACGACCAAGCTGGATGGAAGCCGCGTCCTCGCCGCCAAAGGGGACTATAACGACACGAACACCTTCACCGCCTATGCCGGGCTGGAGCGCACAGTCGGGGAAACTGGCAAGCTGCGCTTCCAGGCCTTCATGGACAAGATGGATAATGAGAAGTTCAACAGCTTCGGCTTTGCCGCAGACTATGAGGCCCAGGCCGAGGAAGTCCGTGCCAGCTATGGTTTCAAGCATGACTTCGGAAGCTATCTGACAACGGATAATGTTATTGGTATTGGCTATCGCCACCATGATGCCAAGCAGTATGAGACCTTCCTGTCGGGCTATATTGCCTCTGACCGCCGGGATCTGTCCGTCGGGGCACAGGCAAATGACCGCATCATGGCCATTCGGTTCGATGCCGATGGAAAGCCCTTGTGGGATTCCCGATACGATATGGAATGGTCGGCCAAGTCGGTCTTTGCCGTGTCAGACATGAAACTTTATGATCGCCTGGCCCTGCTGTTTGGCTGGCGATATGACTATTATGATGCCAAGGCCATCAATACCGGCGAGACGGTCTTCGGTATTGCGGACAAATGGGTGGAAGACAGTGACGGCGCACAAAGCTGGTCTGCGTCCCTGCGCTATGAGACGGCTTTTGGTCTCACGCCCTACATCACCTATGCCGACTCCCGCTCTCTGGAATCTACCCAGACCGGAGGAATCAGTACCGGGACGATCAATGCCAACCTCTTCATCTCTCCCTCAGAGCTGAAAGAGGCGGGCGTCAAATTCTCTGTGCTGAATGGTAATTTGTTTGGGGGTCTATCCTATTATGACCAGTATCGCCGCCAGGCGGACATGCTGGGCAATGTAGATGGCACGACGGCCAAGGGCGTTGAGCTTGAGGTCCACTGGCTGGCAACCGACAACCTCTCCTTTGAAGGTTCTGCCACTAGTCAGGAAACCAAGGTCGATGCGCCGGGGGCAGGCAAGGGTGAATACCTGCAGGTTCGGCCAGACCAGTTTGGCGTGGACAATGTGCTCGGCTATGGCGGTACGTTTGCCTTTAACAATGCCGGCTATCAGCCGGAACTGGCAGACGGCTATACGCTGCGAACCATTCCGGACACGGTGTTCAGTGTCCACGGGACTTACACGACAGATGTCTTCTCCGTTCAGAACTATCGCGCGCAGGCGGGCGTTACGCTTGGGGCGACCTCTGTGTCCGAAACCGGCGGTGTCTTCCCGAATGACATCGTGCTGCCCTCCTACACACTGGCGAATGGTGCTGCCTTCATGGAGGTAGGTGACTTCATGCTCTCGGTGAATGTGGATAACATTTTTGACGAGCGCTACTTCACGCCATCGGCTGAAGTTTACAAGGAAGTTGCGGTCATGCCGGGCCTGCCGCGCACTTACAGAGTGACCCTCAAATATCAGTTCTGATCTCTTCCTCTCTCCCATGGCCGGGCAGGTGCCCGGCCATGGGGTTCCCTGTCTGATCCCTTACGCTGAAGGAGCGTGCCATGGATGAAAAGCTGTCCTCGAACCGTATGACCGGATTAACCCGTCGCGATGCCTTGCGCCGCATATCGGGTGCCACAGGCCTTGCTGCCCTCGCAGGATGCCAGACGCCGGGCTCAGCTGACTCCGGCACTGCGACCCGGGACGCGAAATTCGGCTGGGGTGTTGCCAGTGGTGATCCAACCCGCACGGCTGTTGTTATCTGGACGCGCGCCGTGCCAGTACAAGGGGCAGCCGCAATAGAGGTGGCATATCAGGTGTCAGATACAGCGGGTTTTGAGCGCGTTCTTCAATCAGGCACGGCCCGCACCTCCGCCCAGCGGGACTATACGATCAAAGTAGATGTCCAGGGCCTGAAGCCAGGCCAAGTCTATTATTACCGTTTCCGCGCAGGCAAAACCCATTCGTCCATTGGGCGCATGAAAACTCTGCCAGCGGACAACACGCGCTCTGTCAATCTGGCGCTGGCCTCATGTGCGAACTATCCATCAGGCTTTTACAATGCTTATCGCGAGATTTCCAGAATTGAGAATCTGGATGCCGTTATCCATGTGGGGGATTATATTTATGAACATGCGGCTGGGGAGTATGATGGCGCTGTGGGCGAGCGTATTGGCCGGGTGCATCTTCCCGTCAATGAAATCGTGACACTTCAGGATTACCGTACCAGGCTTGCGCAGTATCGTGAGGATGAAGACCTTCAGGCCGCCCACGCCCATGCACCTTTCATCACCGTCTGGGATGATCATGAAACCGCCAATAATAGCTGGCAGGAGGGGGCCTCTGGTCATGATCCGAAAACGGAGGGGCCATGGCAGGCGAGGCGAGATGCTGCGCTGCAGGCCTATTTTGAATGGCTACCAATGCGAGACCCTCAACCGGATGCGCCGCGAGAGCGCCTGAACCGCGTATATGATTTCGGCAGCATCGCCTCTCTCATCGTCATTGAAACCCGGCTGACAGGGCGTGACCAGCAGGTGTCCTATGACGACATGCCCCTCAAGGCAGACGGCACACCGGATGTTGCCGCTTTTGAGCGGGGCATTCTCAATGATTCTTCCCGCTCCATGATGGGCAAGCCGCAGGAGGCCTGGTTCGCTGACGCGCTGAAAGCCTCTCGCCGACGGGGGATGCAGTGGCAGGTTATCGCAAATCAGACCGTTATGGCAGGCATGCGCACGCCAGACTTCAAGACTATTCTGCCTCAGGAGATTGTTGAGCCGGCCATGCAGCGGGGCGGCTATGTGGCAGGCTGGCTGGAGCGCAGCTCCCTCGGCTTGCCGGCGGGGCTCGATTCCTGGGATGGGTATCCGGCGGCCCGCAAGCGCTTCTATGATGCCGCTCTGCAGGCCGAGGCCAATCTGGTCGTGCTGTCCGGCGACAGCCACATGTTCTGGGCCAATGAACTCCACTATCCGGAAGACGGCCGTCCTGTCGGGCTTGAGTTTGCAACAGGTAGCATCACTTCACCGGGCGGTTATGGATACATCAATGATACGTCTGAGTATTATGACACTGTGGAGGCGGCTGTCGTTGCCAAGAATGAGGACGTCAAATATGCCAATGTCCGCGACCATGGTTTCGTGCACCTCATTCTGGATGCTGATACGGTTCGTGCACGGTACATGAAGGTCAGTACCATTGTGGATCGGGAATATGAGGCGAGTTGCTTTCTGGACGTGATCGCTGCGCCAAACGGACCGTTCAGCAAAGCCTGAACCTGCCTTGGCATACTGTTTTATTCCGGAGTATTGCGAGAGGGCGGCGGGTCAGCCTGAGTGAGCCGACTGACCTGTTCTTCCAACGTGCGCAGTCTTTCCTCAAAGCCCTCTTCCACCAGTTTTTCCGCATTCGAAGCGTCGAATGAAACAATACGCGTCTTGTCGATTGCTTGTTTGCGCCGCATGCCGATCTCTCGCAGCACGGCGTCTCGGTGGCTCTGATGGAACAGGCGGATGTTCCGCTCTGCGGCGTCGGCATTGCCATTGGCGATATGGTCCCAGATGGTCTGGATCATCCCCGCTATCTCTTTCTGGCGTTCCAGCGTCAGGTGATCGCATGGGGTTTCCCACATGGCCTCCCATGACGCCTCGTTCAGCAGGGTGGAGGTCATCTCGCGGACGGTTCGATTGTTGCTGGCGGTGATCATCAACGCGAAGAACCGGCCTAGCGCGGTGGCGAACTCTCGCGGTGGCGTAAAGCCCGCTTCGACCAGAGCGGCCACATGCTTCTGCCGCTCGCCAATTTCGTGGATGATATCCGGGCGCGCCTGCTGTATGACATAGCGGCTCGCCAGACCGATCAGAGTTGCCGTGACGGCGAAATTGTCTGCGATGATCTCCAGCGGAATACCCACCACAACCGCGCCGCGATTAGGTTGCATTTGCACCAGATTGCGTTTCTCCAGCTGTCGCAAGGCGTCGCGTACAGAACCGCGGCTGGCGTCAAAACGCTTGGCCAGTTTCACCTCGACCAACCGCTCGCCGGGCCGCAGCCTTTCGGCGGCAATGTCAGAGGTTAGCGCCTTTGCGATGGCCTCTGGCACAGAGGGCGCGAGAGTCGATGTGGAAGGCTTCATGGGGTCCCCCGATTGTCTTCTTGTGCTGGCATCATCAGGCACCGCATCCTGTATTGTTGGACAATATAGGTCTGTTCTGTGTTATCAAGCGCAAATCCGGTAAATTTTCCTGACATTTATGATTTGAGCAATTGACAATTGCCTGTGAGAGGCGACGATTGTCCATCAAAAAAAGAGTCTTTGTTCATCAAAGATATAAAAGGGAGGCTCCATGAGCGCGTCGGTTCAGTCCAGTTGCGAGGCTTATCTCGCTGATGTACAGCAACGCATTCGGGCATCCTGGCCAGAAGGGATGCCTAGAGAACCGGTTTATCCATTCGGTCAGACTTCGGTGCCCGGCTATCTGCGTGCCTGGGCAGAGCAGAAGGGCGATGCCGTTGCGATAGACTTCTATGGCTACCAGCTCAGCTGGCACCAGCTTAACCAGCTCTCTGACGCCTTCGCTTCCTATCTGTATGCTGAAGGCATTCGTCCCGGCGATCGTGTAGCCGTCTTCCTGCCGAACTGTCCGCAATTTTCCATCGCCTTTTTCGGCATCCTGAAGAGTGGCGCTATCCTGACACCTGTGAACCCGATGGTGCAGGACAGGGAACTCGTCCATTATCTGCACGATTCCGGGTCACGCCTTGTGGTCACGCTGGACAAGCTGGCCCCGCTCGTTGCGGCGGTGGATACCGATAATACGATCAAGACCCTATGCACCACCCTCGCTGACTTCCTCCCCGGCGAGCCCCCCATACCGGTCCCGGCTGGTGCACTCGACCCGCGGGTCGAGGTGCCGGGAACCTCCCTGTTCTCTGACGCGCTGGATACGCCGGTCAATCCGGACGCACTGGCCGAGATCACGTGGGACCAGATTGCCGCCATCAACTATACCGGCGGCACGACCGGCCTGCCAAAGGGCTGCCTGCATACACATGGCGACATGATCTATACCGGTGCGTGCGCGGCGACCTTCTGTCTGCCAGCCGGGCCGGACGATGTGATCCTTTCCTACCTGCCACAATTCTGGATCGCGGGCGAAGTGGCGGGTATCCTGCTGCCAGTCGTCTCCGGGTGCCAACTCGTGCTGTTCAATCGCTGGGATGCAGGCGCCGTGATGGCCGCCATTGAGCGCAGCGGCGTGACTGGCATGGGCACGATCACAGATGGCGCGGTCGAGATCATGGAGCATCCGGACTTGGCCAGGCATGACCTGACCTCGCTGAAAGATACGGTCGTTACCTCATTCGTGAAGATTCTGAACCCGGACTATCGCAAGCGCTGGAAAGAGCTAACCGGCGCAGTGCTACGCGAATCCTCCTTCGGCATGACCGAGACCAACACGCTGGACACATTCACGACAGGCCTGCAGGAGAACGACAAGGACATTACCGGAGAGCCGCTTTATGTCGGCCTGCCATGTCCCGGCGCGGAGTTCATCATCGTTGATCCTGACACGGGCCTGCCGATGCCATTTGGAGAGCCGGGTGAGATACTGATCCGTACGCCTTCCCTGATGAAGGGCTATTGGGGCGGTCTTAGCGGCGAAGAGAAAAATCCGATCAAGGATGGCTGGTTCCACACAGGTGATACCGGCGTCATTGATGAAGATGGCATCATCTATTTCCGCGGGCGCCGCAAAGAGATGCTCAAAGTCAACGGTATGAGCGTATTCCCGACCGAGCTGGAAATCTCGATCAGCCGTCACCCATCCGTTGCATTGTGCGGCGTTGTTGGCCGTCCGGATCAGCGCAAGGGCCAGGTGCCGGTCGCCTTTGTGCAGCTGGAAGAAGAGGCCATCGGCAAGGAAACGACGGACAATATCCACGCCTGGTGCAAGGAGAATATGGCTGTCTACAAGGTTCCGGAAGTTCGGTTCATCGACAAGATGCCGCTGACCGACACAGGAAAAGTGAAACGGAATGCTCTGCTGAGCGAACTGTAAAACCCAGAAAATCAATCGACAAATTGGCGCAATAAAAGACGCCATGGAGGGAGTGCTATGAGAGTATTATTGACGAGTGTATGCGCTGTTGCGCTGATGACGCCGGTGGCCATGGCCCAGCAGCAGGGTGACGAGACAGTTGTGCAGGCGGACGACGCTGCGACGACGGATGATGACACCAGTGCCCGCCGCCTCGGCGCTGTCACTGTGACGGCCACGCGCCGGACACAGGACATTCTGGATGTTCCGGTTGCTGTTTCCAATATCGGCGCAGAGCAGATGGAGCGCTCCGGTATTTCCGATGTGAAACAGCTGACCAGCATCGCGCCCAGCCTCGACATCACCAACACGATTGGTGAA
Source organism: Hyphomonas pacifica (assembly GCF_000682675.1). GTDB lineage: Bacteria > Pseudomonadota > Alphaproteobacteria > Caulobacterales > Hyphomonadaceae > Hyphomonas > Hyphomonas pacifica. The sequence goes on from NZ_AWFA01000039.1 coordinate 15,696, forward strand.
TCCTATGGCGCCGTGATCCGTGTACGTGGTATTGGCACAAGCGGTTCCAACCCCGGTCTTGAATCCGCGACCGGCGTCTATGTGGACGGCGTCTACAGAAGCCGTTCGAACCTCGCCCTGAACGACATGCCGGGCGTTGAGCGCGTCGAGCTGCTGCGCGGCCCTCAAGGTACGCTGTTCGGGAAGAACACAACAGCAGGCGTCCTGAACGTTGTCACGGCCAAGCCGTCTGACGAGTTTGAGGGCAGCGCCGCTGTCACCGTGGGTAATCTGGGGCTTAAGCGCTTCGACGCCACCATCGAAGGCCCGCTTGCCGACAATCTGGGCGCGCGCCTGGACATTATGACGATGGACCGCGATGGTTATACCGAGAGCGAATTCACCGGTCAGGAATATGGCGGACGCGAGCGCTTTCAGGCCCGCGGCCAGCTCTATTGGGAACCGACCGATACGGTCGATGTGCGCGTCATCGCGGACTATACCGACAAGAGCGAAGATGGCAGCAATTTCCTGATCTATCGCAGCATCACGCCTACCGCCGAGGCCCTGCTGGGCCAGTTCGGCCCGGTGCCGACCGCGCAGGACGAAATCAGCGATTACTACACGACGCCTACGGATGGCCGGAACTGGGGCCAGACCGTTCTCGACCGGGGTATCTCGGCTGAAGTGAACTGGGATGTGGGCCCCGGCACACTGACCTCCATCACCGCCTGGCGCAAATTCGATGCAGACCGCCAGTTCGACCCGGATGCCGGCCCGGTGGACCTGCTCTATGATGACCGCGATGGCGAAGTATTTGAAAGCTTCAGCCAGGAGCTGCGCTATCAGGGTGTGTCGGGGGGGCTCGACTATCTGTTCGGTGTCTTCTACGCCAATGACAAGATCGAAAGCCGCGACAGCTACAGCTTCGGAGCGGATCTTGAGCAGTGGCTGGGTCTGCTTGTCGGCTCTGACACACTGTTCTCAACCGTCACGGGCTTGCCGGCTGGCAGTGTCTTCCCGGAAGGCGGCGGTGCCTATGACGTGTTCAAGCAGGAAGGCGACAGCGTCGCGTTGTTCACGCATAACACCTATCAGTTGACGGATAAAATCTCCATCACAGGGGGGCTGCGCTACACGATTGATGACAAGTCTCTGGATGCAAACCTGACGTCAAACAACCCGGCCTGTGAGGCGGCGATTGCCTCTGGTGGCGAGGGACTGACAACCACACCTGCGGGCTTGCGCGGTCTGGTCTGTATTCCAAACTTCGATACACGCCGCGATGGCCGCTACACGGACAGCCGCTCGGAAGAGGAATTCTCCGGCGTGCTGTCGGCGCTCTATCGCATCAATGGTGATCTCAGCACTTATGCGTCCTACAGCCGTGGCTACAAATCCGGCGGCTATCAGTTTGACCGGGGCGGCCTGACCATTCCGAACCCGGACGGCGCCCAGCTGGAGTTTGAACCGGAATTCGCCGACGCCTACGAACTGGGCCTGAAAGGCGTGTTCATGGACGGCCTGGTGCGGGCAAACCTGGCCCTGTTCTACACGGAACTGACCGATTACCAGTTCAGCTATGTGCAGGCAGCGGCCAGCGGGGAAACCCAGCGCGTTGTGGCAAACTTGCCCCAGCTGACCAGCCAAGGCGTGGAACTGGAAACCGTGTTCCACCCAACTGAAGAACTGTCTGTAAACTTCGCCGCGACCTATCAGGATGCGGATTTTGGCGACAGCGACTTCCCGGCGTCACTTTCCTATCTGGAAGACCGCGGCAATTTCAACGCGCCGAAATGGACGTTGGTCAGTTCCGCCAACTATGACCGGGATATTCCAGGGACGTCTCTGCGCACCTTTGCCTATCTCGATGCGCGCTGGCAGTCGAAATCCAATGTCAGCTTCTCAGCCTCAGTCGGCCCGAACCATGAGCAGGATGCTTATGCCACGCTCAACGGCCGGATCGGCCTTGGCAAGCAATCTGATCTGTGGACCATTGAGGTCTGGGGCCGCAACCTGACGGACGAAAATGCCTGGGCCATGACTGGTGCGGGTACGCTGCAGCCAGGCACGGTGCAGGGTTATGGCATTGAGCCGCGCACCTATGGGGCGACCCTACGGGTTAAGTGGTAACCGGCTTGACCGGGGCTTGAGGAGGCAGACATGTTCAAGAAGATCCTGATCGCCAATCGGGGGGAGGTCGCTGTGCGCGTCGCGCGTGCAGCTGCCGAACTCGGCGTGCTGACCGTAACCGTCTACTCCGTAGACGATGCAGCATCCGCTCATGTGGCAGCGGGTGACACAGCGGTTGCACTGGGCGGGGCAGGACCGTCTGCCTATCTTGATGCCGATAACATATTGGCCATCGCGGCAGAGCAGGGGTGTGATGCCATCCATCCCGGCTATGGCTTTCTCAGTGAGAATGCCAGCTTTGCCGCAGGCTGCAAGGCTGCCGGGATCTGCTTTATCGGCCCCAATCTGAAGGCATTGAACGTCTTTGGGGACAAGGGGCAGGCCCGGAAGATTGCGCTGAAATGTGACGTGCCAGTTCCTCAGGGAACGGATGGGGCAGTCACGCTGGAACAGGCGAAGGTCTTCTTCAAATCCCTTGGGAAGAATGCTGCCGTCATGGTCAAATCCATTGCGGGTGGCGGCGGCCGGGGCATGCGCCCGGCCCAGTCCCTGGAAGAACTGGAACAGGCCTTTGGGGTTTGCCGCGCCGAGGCAGAACTGGCCTTCGGCTCCGGGGATCTCTATCTGGAACAATTGGTGCAGCGCGCGCGCCATATCGAGGTTCAGATCGTTGGCGACACGCATGGCCATGTCGTGGCACTGGGAGATCGAGATTGCAGTGCACAGCGCCTCCGCCAGAAACTGATCGAAATTGCGCCGGCGCCAGACCTGCCGGATGACATTCGCGCTGCCATGCATGAGGCTTCTGTACGTCTCGCCAAAGAGGCCGGATACGACAATGTTGGCACGGTGGAGTTCCTCTACAATCTGGATGAAACAGACCTGAGCCGCGCCGTGTTGTTCATGGAGGCCAATCCACGCCTGCAGGTCGAACATACGATTACGGAAGAAACAACGGGTGTTGATCTCGTTCAGGCGCAGATCCTGCTCGCCTCCGGTGGTACGCTGAAGGAGGCAGGCTGCAGCCCGGCGCCGGAGACCAAGGGCGCCGCCATTCAGATCCGCATCAATGCAGAGACGACCGCGCCGGACGGGCAGGTGCGCCCCTCTGGTGGTACACTCAACAGCTTCTATCCGCCGGGCGGCACAGGCGTGCGCGTAGACACGTTTGCCTATCCGGGCATGATGCTGAGCCCGGCCTTCGATTCCCTCCTCGCCAAGCTGATTGTGCGCGGGCAGGACATGAACATCGCGGGCCGCCGGGCGCAGCGCGCTCTGAAGGAATTCGGCATCTCCGGCGTGCCCACCAACAAGGTGGACATGCTGGCGCTGCTGGAACAGCCTGAACTGCTGTCTGGCCAGCTCGACACCCAGTTCGTGGAACGCGAGCGCGAGAGACTGAGCGCTGCCGCGGACCGTCTTGCCGAGACGGCTGAGTCGTCTCCTGTCGTGGCCGATGCTGCGGACGGTGCGAGAGAGACCGCGCGGACGGCGCCTGCGGGGCAGGTGTCGGTGCTTGCGCCGCTGTCCGGCCTTGTGGTTCGCGTGGATGTGACCGAGGGCGACGAAGTGTGGCCGGGCAAGCCGGTCGCTCTGGTCGAGGCCATGAAAATGCAGCACGTCGTCGAGGCGAGCGAGAGCGGCATTGTGCGTGAGATCCTGCTGGAGGCGGGCGCGGTGCTGTCCGAAGGCCTGCCGATCCTGTTTGTGGAGCCAGCCGAGGTGGAGGTTGATGCCGCCGCGGCCGATGCGGAGATCGACCCGGATCATATCCGTGAAGACTTGGCCCATGTACAGGAGCGGATCGGTATGACGCTGGATGCGGCGCGCCCGGAGGCTGTGCAGAAGCGCCATAAGACCGGCATGCGCACGGCGCGGGAAAATCTGGATGATCTGTTCGACGCGGACACGTTCCATGAATATGGGGGCCTGGCTATTGCCGCGCAGCGCCGCCGCCGCAGCCTGGAAGACCTGATGAAGAACACGCCCGCCGACGGCCTGATCGGCGGTGTGGGCGAGGTGAACAACCATCTGTTTGGCTCTGAGCTGACGCGCTGTATGGGCATCTCCTATGACTATACCGTGCTGGCCGGTACGCAGGGCTATCTGAACCACAAGAAGACCGACCGCCTGATCGAGCTGGCGCATGATCAGGATCTGCCGATTGTTCTGTTCGCGGAAGGTGGCGGCGGACGGCCGGGTGATGTTGACGCGGTGACGGCCTCTGGCCTGGATGTGTCGACCTTCCGCAACTTCGCAGCGCTGAGTGGCAGCCAGCCGCGCATCGGCATTGCGGCCGGGCGCTGCTTTGCTGGCAATGCGGTTCTGTTTGGCTGCTGCGATATCACCATTGCGACGCAGAATTCCAATATCGGCCTTGGCGGCCCGGCGATGATTGAGGGCGGGGGGCTTGGCAGCTTCAAGCCGGAAGACATCGGCCCGATTGACGTGCAGAGCGTCAATGGCGTCGTCGATCTGGCGGTTGAGGACGAGGCCGAAGCGGTCGCCAAGACGCGGCAGATCCTCGGCTACTTCCAGGGCAATGTGCCGGACTGGAAAGCGCCGGACCAGCGCCTGCTGCGCCATGCCATCCCGGAAGACCGTCTGCGTGTCTATGACATCCGCAAGGTGATTGATCTGTTGGCGGATGAAGGCTCTGTCGTTGAGCTGCGCCGCGAGTTTGGCGTCGGCATCGTGACGGCATTTGCCCGCATCGAAGGCCGGGCCGTGGGACTGATGGCGAATGATCCGAAATGGCTGGGCGGCGCGATCGACTCCGAAGCCGCTGACAAGGCCGCGCACTTCATGCAGCTGTGCGATGCGTACAATCTGCCAATTGTTTCCTTGTGTGACACGCCAGGCTTTATGGTTGGGCCGGATTCGGAGAAGACGGCTTCAGTGCGCCATGGCGCGCGGATGTTCATCGTGTCTGCGGCGCTCAGCGTGCCAGTCTATACGGTGGTGCTGCGCAAGGGCTATGGCCTCGGTGCGCAAGCCATGGCCTCGGGTGGCTTCCACAGTACGGCGATGACGATCAGCTGGCCGAGTGGCGAGTTTGGCGGGATGGGCCTGGAAGGCGCCGTGAAGCTGGCCTATCGCAAGGAACTGGAAGCCATCGAAGATCCGGTGAAGCGCGAAGAGAAATACGCCCAGAAGGTGGCTCAGCTATATGAGGTGGGGCGGGCAACAGCAGTGGCGCAGTATCTGGAGATCGATGCAGTGATTGACCCGGCCGATACAAGGGCCTGGCTGATGCGTGGCCTCAAGATGCGCCCGCCGGAGCGCAAGAGAAACGGGCGGCGCTATATTGATACCTGGTAGGGTTCCAGCTGCACATGCGACGCCCGTG
>NZ_AWFA01000040.1 GCF_000682675.1 Hyphomonas pacifica
AAAATGTCTCACGGTCGCTGAACCGCTACAGTCTCCTGCATAATGACGGTCGAAATGGTTTTTCAGAAAGCCGGGTGAGCTGACGACCAAACCCTTGCTCCGTTTGAGCAAAGCATGCTCAAGTCCGCGAAAGATTTTCCCGATGATGTCCTTACGGGTCAACAGGCGGTGGACGTCCAGGCTCTCATAGATAACCGGTGTTTTCAACTTGGCATAGCGCTTGGCCAGAAAGGCGCAGGCGAGCATGTCCAGATTACGGGCATAAAGAACATCGGCGGACTTAAGACGCTCTGCTTCTAGCGCCGCTTTACGAGCCCCTGAAAATATCTGGCGAAACCGCTGAATAAAGGCACCATCGCGTGTGAGGCCGAGATCCACATTCTCCCACTCTGGGGCAACCTCGCGGCGGTGCATCATGAAGCCGATGACTTTCAACCCATCGGATTGAAACGCCTTAACGCGACGGCGCACGGCGGCGTCCGCCGCGTCATGACCAAAAAAGGCAATTGTGGTCATCGAAGTATCCATTCCACAGTTACCGGAGGGCCTTGTCAGCCCGCCGGCCCTGTTCGGGTTGAGCTAGTCAACGTCCACTTTCTCGGGCGTTTCGCTACTGTGTTCTGCCAGGCTTGGCGGCGTCTGAATGGCCTTTGGCCGCACACTGCCTTCGTTTTTCTTGCTAGCTGACTTCCACTTGAAGCCAAATAGCGAAGGCTTGGTCTCAATCTGGTAGTATTTTCGGTACGCATCATAGCCTGCGCCTGGATCACGATAGTGACGACGGCGGTTAAGATTGACCATGTTCAACGTCACGCCCAGCAAGTCTGCCTTGAAGGATTTCAGTAGTCCGAGAGACTGGCGCGCCGCAGAGCGGTTCGTATGGCGCCAACGCACAACCAAGATCGCCTTGTCGGTCTTGCCGGCAACAACTCGCGCCTCTGCCATCAGCAGCAGCGGGCCGGTATCAATCAGGATCAAGTCATACATTGACCGTAAACGGACGAGCAAATCATCGAATGCACGCGTGCCGAACACGTCATGCGGCGTGTGCCCTGTAAGCGAGAGCGGCAAGATGTCCAGCATGCTCTTCGGATCTTTGGTGATGGCGTCAGACAGCTGACCCGCACCGAAGAGATATTCAATGAAGCCGATTTCAGGCTTCAGGCCAGCTGCTTCCGTCAGCTGGCGGCGACGGAAATCACCATCAATGACCAGAGTACGAGCACCAGACATTGCAGACATTCGGCCAAGCGCAAGTGTAAGGCTGGTTTTACCTTCATCTGGCAGAGAGGATGTGATCGCCACCGTCTTGGTTTCGCTATCTAGGTCAGAAAACGCAATTGCGGCTCTCAGATATCTGACGCTTTCAGCAAAGGCCGATAACGGATTTTCGATCAGATAGTCCGCCGGATTCATTTGCCCAAAGCCCAGCGCATTGCTGGTTTTGATCAACGGAACCGTGCCGATGGCATTTACGCCAAGTTTCTTTTCGATGTCCTCCGAGGAGGAAATTTTCATATCGAACATTTCGGCCAACAGGGCCAGACCTGCGCCAAGAATGCCGCCCAGGACAGCGCCGATCAGCAGGTTCAGCTTGGTGCGCGGTGCGCTCGGGCTATGCGGAACGGAAGCGCTGGACAGGATAACAGCATCCGGCTCGATAAGATCGCTCTGCTCGCGCGTTTCCTTGGACCGGGAAATAAACTCTTCATACAGAACACGGCTGGTTTCGGCGTCACGCTGCAATTCACGAAGGCGCACATTCGCCAGATTGTTGCCGCGCAATTTGGATCCGGCCTGATTGATCTGGCCCTGCAAACGGTTCACCTGATCCCGTTTCACCTTCACCTCGTTTTCGAGGTTGTTAGCAATACGCTGCATCTCGGCCTGGATCTGGCGTTCGATATCGTCCTGCTCTGCCATGGCACCAATCAACTCGGGGTGCTGAGGTCCAAGACGTGTCTTGAGGTCTTCCACGCGCGAACGCACGGAAGACAATTGCTGCTTAAGGTTTGTAATCAACTGGGATTCCAAAACCTCGGAAATGCCATCCACACCGGCGCCGGATGCAAGCTGGCGCTGCAGGCTGTCATAGCGTGACCGTGCCCGGTTTAGCTCAACTTCGGCCTGGGTTTTCTGTGTTGTCAGATAAGAAATGTTCTGCTCGGTGATCGTGCCACCCATGGCAGTTTCCATGTCATTGTCCGCAATGAACTTGGCGACACGGTTTTCCTTTTCTTCGACTTCAGACTTAAGCGCCGATGTCCGATCCGTCAGCCACTCCGTTGCGCGGCGCGTGGCATCCAGCTTGGTTTCCATTTGTTGCACGCGATACTGATCGGCCACGGCATTGGCCAGGCGCGCCGCTGTTTCCGGAGACTCGCTGGTAACCGTCACACTGATCAGGTAAGTCGTGCCGACCCGGCCAACACTCACCTTTTTCATCAGCGCACCTACAACGCTGTCCTCAATGGAAGAATTGCGTTCGTCCACACTCATCCCTGCGAAGGGATCTTTCTTGTCGGTGTTCATACCGAACAAGGATTTGATCTGTCGGCTCAGCCCGTCAAGCATTCCCGGTTTTTCTTCGCGGAGTGTCCAGTTGAACTCCGGGTCTTCTGTCAGCTTTTGCTTATCAGCTACTTTCGTCAGCAGTGACTTGGACTGCATCACCATGACTTCGGTGTCGATTACGGCAGTTGAGGCAACCAGACCGCTCAGCACGCTGCCTAGGTCAATGACGTTCTGCTGCTCGGTATCCAGCTGCACAACCGCCGTCGACTTGTAAGTTGGTGTGGTGGTGAAGGTGACGTAAGCCACCAACAGGAAGACCGTCAGGAAGCTGATCGCAATCAACCAGAACCGTCTATAGACCGTCCCCAGAAGAGACTTCAGGTCTGTGGGCATTGCATTGCCGGTCGTCTCCGCTTCTGCGGGCACTTGAGACGGAAGTTCGAAACTGAATGTCTTGGACAAGAGACTATCTCAACGGTTCGTGTTGCGTAGATTGCAAGAGCGACCGACTGTTCTGCCGGTCGCTGGTTACAAGGGATTACGGGTAGATGCGAATGCCAACACCGATAACGTCGACATTGAAGCTCTGATCGCCGACAAAGAAGGTGCCGCTGCGGTCGCGCTCAAGGTGACGAACAAAGCCGTTCACATGAACGCGCTTGTTGAGTTTGTAGGTACTCGACAGCATCAGATCGACCACATCATCGCTGCGATCAACTTCTTCGAAATCATAGGTCGAATAGTCAGCCTCGGCTGAGAGAATGATGTTGCGATACAGTTCGTGGTCCACGCGGGCGCCCAGATTACTGCGAACAGAGCTTGGTGCGTTGCGAATGCCGCTGTCTTCAGAGCGGCGCCCCCCTGTAAAGGTCACCGTGGTCAGACGGGACGGGAACCATTGAATACGGGCATCAACAGCCAGGCCGCTAACATCATCAAAGAAAGAATCATCCTTCTCTTCGTTCAAGTACCCCACGGACACATCACCCCGAATAAGGCTGCTCAGCTCGAAATCCGTCCCGACGGACACAGTGTAACCCTTTGAGTCACGAGAGCGCGGCAGGCCATCAATGATGACCTCATTATCGTAATCCCGCTCATTCACAGAGCCCTGGCCATACACGGCCACGTTCGGCGAAATCGCATAGGACAGACGCGAATAGAATTGCGTCGTCGTATTATCGCGGAAGTCCTGATCCAGCGTCACGCCGTCCGCCGTCTGGGCGTCATCATAATCTGTTTCGCTGACACTTGCGATGTTTCTCCAGCGCACACGATCATTCGTATAGTTCGCGCTGACTTCAGCACCTGTGCGTGTATAGACAATCGGTTTCAAAAGGCCTGCCACATTGGACGGATCGGAAACCTGGTCGGCGCGCTCCTGGACAAAGGCGGCAGCGCCGAGCGATAGCTCACGCGTCACATCCAGACGACCGCGAAGGCGGGCGCTGATATCGTTTGCGGAGCGCTTGCTGAAATCCTGATACTCATCGCGCGCGGCGGAAACATCCAGACCGATCTCGTGAACGTTCCAATTGGTCCGGGCGGACACATCTGCGCCAATGCGCGCGATGACATCAGACTCTTCATTGGACGATGTACCCAATGCGTTGCTGGTATAGGCTACAGACGCATTCAGATTGGAATTAACCAGAAACGCTCCGAGACGGATCGGCTCCGGGTCGAATTGCGGCTGGCGGCGCTCGCTGACAGCTTCATATTTGTTGCGGCTGTAATAGTCGCTAGACTGGGCGACAGCGCTCCCCGCGATTGCAGCTATAATGGCGCCAGTTGCGACCCCCGCAAGGCTAACACGCTTAACACTCAACATATCCATCACTTCCCTGGATTATAATCTTTCCGGCGTAAAAACCGGTATTTCCACCAAAACCTCAAGCAAAACTCATACCATCATTTCGGGGAAAGAGTGATGCCCTGATAAATGAATACGATGTGCATCGCGTAAGCAAAGTCGGTCAAATTAAACGTACCCCTACTCACTCAACCGTGACCGGACTGGGGCACAGGCAAGGCAGAGTTTGGATTTTTATTGAAATACAACGCATAAGCGAACGCCCGAGACGTGGAATACACGTCTCGGGCGAGCTATCCGGACGCAAATCCGGAAAAATTAATTATTAACGGGGCCGTATCACGAAAGGTGTGAAATGCCCTGTTTTCAGGCTTCGGAGCGCTTATTCAGCCGCTGCAGCCATGTCAGCACCGGACAGGTCGGTGTAGCGTTTCAAGTGATGATCGACGTTTCCGAATTCGGAATCAATCATTGTGATACGCTTGAAGTAGTGACCGACAGCCAACTCGTCCGTCATGCCCATGCCGCCATGGATCTGAACAGCTTCCTGACCGACGAACCGTCCACCCTGGCCGATCCGTACCTTGGCAGCAGATGCCGCCTTTTTGCGGGTTACTGCGTCTTCATCCAGCTTCAGCGTAGCCATATAGGTCATGGAGACCGACTGCTCGTACTCCATGAACATATCGACCATGCGATGCTGCAGAACCTGGAACTTGCCGATCGGCACGCCGAACTGCTTGCGCTGACGGGAATAGTCAACCGTCATTGCATGGGCCACTTTCATGGCACCGCAGGCCTCTGCGCACAGGGCAGCAATCGCTTCGTCGGACACCAACTCAACCAGCGGCAGGCCATTGTCGACTTCGCCAACCACGGATTCTGCACCAACGGAGACGTTCTCAAAGTACACTTCAGACGCGCGGCGACCATCGACCGTCGGATAGTCACGGGTGGAGACCCCGTCCGCATCCCTTGCCACGACGAACACGGTCACGCCATTCTTGTCACGACGGTCCCCGGAGGTGCGCGCCGTAACGATGAAGTGCGTTGCCCATGGGGCACCGATCACGACCGCCTTGTGGCCGTTCAAAACGAAGCCGGAGCCGTTTTTATTCGCGGTGGTTTCAAGGTCAGCCAGATTGTAACGGCCCTTCGGCTCGGCATACGCAAAAGCGAAGATCATCTCGCCGGACATCACGCCGCTGAGATATTCTTCCTTCTGTGCATCAGAGCCACGTTTCAGGAAACCGCCGCCGCAAACAACGCTTGGCAGGTACGGCTCGACCACGAGGCCTTTGCCGAACTCTTCCATTACGACCATCGCGTCGATCGGGCCGCCACCAAGGCCGCCGTCTTCTTCGCTGAAGGGTGCCATTAGCAGGCCAAGCTCTGCGAACTGGGCCCACATCTCCGGACGCCAGCCGGACTCGGAGGCAACTACCTTGCGGCGTGTTTCAAAGTCATATTGTTCCCGGATCAGCCTTGCGAGGCTGTCGCGGATCATTGTCTGTTCTTCTGTAAAATTGAAGTCCATGTTTGGGTCCTCCCTGCCTCGTGCGCCTAAAGGCCGAGGATCATCTTTGAAATGATATTGCGCTGAATCTCGTTCGATCCGCCATAGATCGACGTCTTCCGCATGTTGAAATAGGTCTCTGCGGCATAGTTCGAATGATCCGGGCCAACGCCGAAATCATTTTTGCCATCTGCTTCCATGCCATAGGCATATGGCGCACCATAATAACCGACGGCTTCCAGGGTCAGTTCGGTCAGACGCTGCTGAATTTCCGTCCCCTTGACCTTCAGGATAGAGCTTTCAGGACCAGGACCCTTACCAGCCGCTTCAGATGCCAGCGTGCGCAGTTCGGTGAACTCCAGCGCCGTCAGGTCAATTTCCAGCTGGCTGATCTTGCGGGCAAATTCCGGCTGCTCCAGTAGCGGCTCACCATCGACCAACTCGTTGGTCGCGATATTGCGCAGACGCTCAACACCGCGCTTGGAGCGGGCAACGCCGGCAATGCCGGAACGCTCGTGCGCCAGCAGGAACTTGGCATAGGTCCAGCCTTCATTCTCGACGCCGACGAGGTTCTCGACCGGCACGCGGACATCCGTCAACCAGGTCTCGTTCACTTCGTGCGTGCCGTCGATCAACTTGATCGGCTTCACTTCGATGCCCGGCGTCTTCATGTCGACCAGGATGAAGCTGATGCCTTCCTGCGGCTTCTTTGCGTTCGGGTCTGTCCGGCACAGGAAGAAGCCCCAATCAGCGTGCTGGGCGAGCGTCGTCCAGGTTTTCTGGCCATTGATGACATAATGGTCGCCATCCCGGACGGCTGTGGTTTTCAGGCTGGCAAGGTCAGACCCCGCGCCGGGCTCGGAATAGCCCTGGCACCACCACACATCACCCGACAGAATGCCCGGCAGGTGGCGTTCCTTCTGCTCTTCATTACCGAAGGTGTAGATCACCGGGCCGACCATGGAGACGCCGAAGGGCAGAGGCATCAACGCGTCAACGCGGGCATTCTCTTCAGACCAGATATATTTCTGCGTGGAGGTCCAGCCCGTGCCGCCATATTTCTTTGGCCAGCTGGGGGCGGACCACCCCTTTTTGCCAAGCACTTTGTGCCACGCCAGAAATTGTTCGCGCGTCAGATCCTCGCGCGTGCCCATTCCTTCGAGCTCTTTGGGATAGTTTTCGCGGATAAATTCGCGAACTTCATTTCGGAAGGCAATTTCTTCCGGTGTAAAATCGAGATTCATGACGGCTCCTCACTGCGCGCCTTCAAGGCGTCGAATGCTACACTCTTTTCCGTCATTTTGACGTGATGGCAAGGTGACGTGCGCGTAAACGTCAGGTTCTCGTCGCGGAAACTGCGTCAACCTGTTTCGGGCTGTGCGATAAAAGGCGCACATGCCGTTTTGAGCAGACTGATAGCAGTCGCAGAGCCCAGACCGCCTCCCGTCTGAAATTCCAGCTGCAGCAACGGCCGCAAGCCCAACCGCTCGACCGCCGCTTCGTGCGCGGGGCGGCGCGTCACGTGGGATGCTACGCAATGACTGATCGCCGAAGGGTCAATCGCATGCACCACGCCCGCCGCAATTGTGGTGGCAAAGCCATCCAGAACGACCGGAATACCCTGATGGCGGGCTGCGATGATTGCGCCGACACAAGCCGCCAGTTCACGTCCGCCTAGATAGCGCAATGCCTCCAACGGGTCAGACAGGTGCCCGCGATGCAGGGCCAACGCCCGGCTGACCAGATCGACCCGGCGACGCGACAGCTCTGCCGTAGCCTGACTGCTAGGGCGAACCCAGTAATCCGGAGACCCACCATACAGCGCGCAGGCGACAGCGGCGGCCGCTGTGCCTACACCAGCACCCGAAACGGCCAGCGCCAGAAGGTCTGGCTTGTCCTCGGTGGCTTCAAAGCCATAGGCAATGGTCGCGGCGCATTCGCGCTCGGACATGGCCGCTTCTTCGGCGATGCTGGGGGTCGGCTTGTCAATCGCAAGGTCGAATACTCTGATACCGGCACCGGCCTGCGTCGCGATGGCCGAGAGCGGCGCCTTGCCTTCGCGTAGCGCATCCACATGCGCCCGGGTGTCAGACTTGGTCGACATGGAGACGCCTTCTTCCTGAAGGCCATGGGAACTGGCGAACACCGCCAGGACAGGTTTCTCGATGCGTGGCGGGAATCTGTGCTGCCAATTGGCCAGCCATTCTGCAGCTTCACCCAGGCGACCGAAATCGCCTTCGCGGCCCATGCCGAGCAATGCCTCACGGACCTGCTGACCGGGAGTCCGGTCCAGGTCAACGCGCTGACGGATCAACGAGCGTGCATCTTCAAGCGGCGAAGTTTCGCGGGCCGGTTCGCTCAAGATAGTGCCTCCTTACCCATATGTAACGGGTTTCATACTATAACAGAGAATGGCAGAGCCTTGCGACAAGGTTTTATTACCTCATTTATGAGACAACTTGCTCTGTCGCCTGCCTTGGTTACCCTATATTTATGACAGTCCAATCAATAAAGTCCCCGTGCATAAAAGTGTGTGCTGTAGATGCCGCTACAGGCTTGTGCCTTGGCTGCGGCCGCACCCTGCCAGAGATCGGCAAATGGGTCTCGATGGGGGAAGCAGGGCGCGAAAAGGTGATGGCTGACCTCCCGGCCCGCATTGCGCGCCTGGAAGAACTAGGCAAACGATAGGGAGACAGGCGATGTTTGCAGGGAAACTTGTAGCGGGAGCTGTCACCGCCTGTGCGATCGCAGGCACGGTGTCCTTTCTTGTCGTTCCAGGTCTGCAAAATCGTGGTGTCCGCGTAGAGACCCTGCCGCCGGAATCCCTGCCTGCCCCGACCGAGAAAACCAGCTCTGTCAGCTTCGCCAATGCGGCTGTCATCAGCCGCGAAAATGACGGGCATTACTGGACCCGTGCCGAAGTGCACGGCACTGCGGTAAAATTCATGGTCGATACCGGTGCCAGCACCGTCGCTCTCACCTTTCGCGATGCCCAGCGTATGGGCCTCAATCCCGAAGACCTCGACTATCGCTGGGAGATACGCACAGCAGGCGGCATCACCTATGGCGCCGCCGTCACACTGGACAGCATCCGCATCGGCCAGGTCAAAGTGGAAAATGTCGACGCCATGGTTCTGCGCGACGGGCTGGAGCAATCCCTGCTCGGCATGACCTTTCTGGGCGAACTGTATTCCTACGAGTTCAAACAAAGCCAGCTCATCATACGCCGGTGATTTTCTCGCCGCCCTCGCCCTTGCCAACACCCACTTCCCAAGCGAAGCGCTGATCATCGCCTGCCCAGCGCGCATAGGCAACACGGCCGTCCAGGCCTGCCGCATCCATAAGATCACGATACCAATAGTCTGCCCCGGCATTCAGGCGCTGGGGGTGCACACCCCACAAGAGACACGCCGTGCGCAGGCGCTGGTCATCCAGCGAGCCATACAGGATCGGCGCAGCACCGCGCACGCGGGCAAATCTGGCCAGACGTGCAAAGGCGCCCGTCCGCAGGGCCAGCGCGGTTGCGCCTTCAGCCTCCGCCATGCCTTGCGCGGTCTCTGCTACGACATCAATGGCGTTACGCGCAGGCACGTCCCCTGAGAATTGCGACAGAGACCGTCGATAGTCTTCGGCCTCTTCGGTTGCCCGGATGATGCGCGACATGATTGTCACCGTCGTCGCAGGATGGCGACCCACAGCGGTTTCAGCCGACAGCATCACGGCATCTGCACCCTGATAGATCGCCGTTGCCACATCGGAAGCCTCTGCGCGGGTCGGCGCAGCATTCTCAATCATGGATTCCAGCATCTGCGTTGCCACAATGACCGGACGACCCAGCCCCCGCGCGCACCGGACAATCCTGCGCTGAATGATCGGTACTTCCTCTGGTGCAAACTCAACGCCCAGATCCCCGCGCGCCACCATGACCGCATCGGACGCCTCTACGATGGCATCCAGATTGGCAATGGCCGCAGGCTTCTCCAGCTTGGAGACGAGCGGTGCACGGCCATTTATGATGGCTTTCACCTCTTCCACATCCTCGACCGTCTGCGCAAAGCTCAGCGCGATGATGTCGACTCCAATCTCCAGCGCGAAATCGAGATCCTTGCGATCCTTCTCCGTCAGCGCCCGCACCGGCAGGGCCTTGCCGCGGACGGTGAAGCCCTTCTTGTCGGTCAGCTTGCCCGGCACATCCGCGCGCACCTTCGTGACATCGCCGACCGCCGTCACCGTGAAGATCAGCTTGCCATCGTCCACGAGAATGACATCGCCCTCTTCCAGCATGTCCACGATCTCTGCGTGGGGCACAGGGATCGTTTCTTCAGCATCCGTCGTCTCAGCGGCGATAAGCGCGTATTCCTGTTTGTAACGCAGGCGCAGTTCACCATTTGGCAGGCTGCCGACGCGCACTTTCGGGCCTTGCAAATCTCCCAGAGTGGCCAGCGGACGTCCGCTTTCCTTCTCGGCCGCGCGTACCGCGTTCAGCGCCTCCTGGTGTGCCGCATGTTCGCCATGGCTGAAATTCAGGCGGAAGACATCGACACCGGCATATGCCAGCGCGAGCACTTCACGCGGGCTGCGGCTCCCCGGTCCAAGCGTTGCAACGATCTTGGCGTTTTCGCCACTAAGCCGTTTGGTGCCCATGTCTGCCTCCCAATGACAAGGTTGTCTTTTCTCTTATACGACTCTTGTCCGGATTGCCAGACAAGCCAGTCGCGCCCATTGTGAATTTTATTGACCGCTGGGTGCATCCAAATGCTCATCTCGGTGCATCTCACCTGAAAAGGAGAAACCTGTCATGAAATACATGTCCGTCGCGCTGTTCATGCTGGCCGGGTGCGCGTCTGCGCAGCCTGTTGAGACTGCAGCCCCTGCTCCGGCCGCCTCTGACGATACCGTTCAGGTGATGGTCCTCGGCGTCTACCATTTCGCAAATCCGGGACTGGACCTTGTAAACACCGAAGCTGACGATGTGTTGACAGCAAAACGCCAGACAGAGCTTGAAGCCCTGGCCAGCCGTCTGGCAGAGTTTCAGCCGACAGCCATCGCAATTGAGCGCCAGCGCCCTGCCGACAGCCTCATGGATCCAGGCTTTGCTAGCTACACGCCTGCAATGCTTTCGGAAAAGCGTAATGAGACCGTCCAGATCGGCTATCGCGTCGCCGGACAGCTGGGGCTGGATCGCGTTTACGCGATTGACGAGGGTGAGGGCGAGATCCCCTTCTTTCCCTTTGACCGGGTTCAGGCCTTTGCTGAGCGCACAGGCCAGACGCAGGTGATAGACAACATGCTCGCCAAGGTCCAGGCAAGCGCAACCGCGCAGGAAGAAGCCCAAAAAAGCGAAACGATTTCCCAACTGCTCGCAGATCACAATCGCCCTGAGACTATCCAGTCAGAGCATGAGGATTACTATTATAGCCTCCTCAAGCTCTCAGACGCGGAAGATCATGCCGGCGCAGCCCTCAATTATGGCTGGTACGCGCGCAATGCGGAGATTTTCTCAAACCTGACCGAAGCCGCAGAGCCAGGAGATCGCATCCTCGTCATCTATGGCGCGGGGCACAATTACTGGCTACGCCATTTCATTCAGAACACGCCGGGCTATGAACTGATTGAAACCCTACCCTATCTGGAAGACTAACCGACCGCAAACGGATCATAATTGAGAATTGGCGCCAGCCAGCGCTCGGCCTTGCGGGTGTCCCATCCCTTGCGCCGGGCATAGTCCTCAACCTGGTCTTTCTCAATCCGTCCGACCGCGAAGTACACACTATCCGGATGCGCGAAGTACATGCCGGAAACGCTAGCCGCCGGGGTCATCGCGAAGCTGCTGGTCAGGGAGACGCCTATGCGATTTTCCACATCCAGCAGTTTGAAAAGGGTTTCCTTTTCGGTGTGCTCGGGCTGGCTGGGATAGCCTGGCGCCGGGCGAATGCCGCGATATTTCTCGGCAATCAGCTCCTCACAGGAAAGGTCCTCCTCCGGTGCATAGGCCCATAGCTCCTTGCGGGCACGCTCATGCATGTATTCGGCCAGCGCCTCAGCAAACCGGTCTGCCAGTGCTTTAACCATGATAGAGGAATAATCGTCGCCCTTGGTCTTGAACTCCTCGGCAATTTCTTCCGCCTGCGGACCAGACGTGACACAGAAGCCTCCGATCCAGTCATCGCCTTCCGGCGCGATGAAATCAGACAGGGCAAAATTGGCACGCGTATTGTCCTTCACCATCTGCTGGCGCAGCGTGTGGAACACATCGCCCGTGCCGAGACGGATGTCGTCACCATCAGAATTAGCCCTCCAGAAGCCAACCACAGCCTTCGGCTGGAACCAGCTTTCGCCAATCAGTATCTGCATCATGGCCTGCGTGTCGCGCCAGAGGCTTGAGGCCGCTTCCCCGACAATATCGTCCTTCAGAATTTGCGGATACTTTCCGGCAAGATCCCAGGCCGAGAAGTAAGGTGTCCAGTCGATATAACGCGCCAGCGTGGCGAGGTCGAAATCCTTGAACGTCTTCACGCCCTCATAGGTCGGCTTGGGCGGGCTGTAGGCACCCCAGTCCAGCTTCAGCCGGGCCTCGCGCGCCTCTCCCAGGGGCAGGCGCGGCTTCGGCGGCCCACCCGCACGGGATTCCCGCATACGCTCATAGCGCGCCCTAGTCTGGGTGACGAAATTGTCTTTCTCGTCTTCACTCAGCAGTGAACTGACGACCCCCACCGCACGGCTCGCATCCGCCACATGCACCACGGGCGCGCAGCGGATGGCCGGCTCGATCTTCACCGCCGTATGCGCCGGGCTGGTGGTCGCGCCGCCAATCAGCAGTGGCTGCGTCATGCCGCGACGTTCCATCTCGGATGCAACATAGACCATCTCGTCCAGACTCGGTGTGATCAGGCCGGATAGGCCGATGATATCGACATTCTCATTCGCCGCAGTATCGAGGATCGTTTCCGCTGGCACCATGACGCCCAGATCCAGAATTTCATAGCCATTACACGCCAGCACCACCCCGACAATATTCTTTCCAATGTCGTGCACATCGCCCTTCACCGTCGCCATAAGCACCTTGCCATTGGAAACATCAACCGTACCAAGACGTTGCTTTTCTTCCTCCATATAGGGTTCGAGCCAGGCCACAGCCTGCTTCATCACGCGAGCGGACTTCACCACCTGCGGCAGAAACATCTTGCCGGAACCGAACAGGTCCCCCACCACATTCATGCCATCCATCAGCGGCCCTTCAATGACATGCAGCGGACGCTCTGCCTTCAGGCGCGCCTCTTCGGTATCATCATTGATGAATTCCGTGATACCGTGCACCAGCGCGTGCTCCAGACGCTTCTCGACAGCAGCCTCTCGCCAGGAAAGATCCTTCTCCAGGCTCTTGCCCTTCTGGCCCTTGAAACCTTCGGCAATCTCGACAAGACGCTCGGTCGCATCGTCGCGGCGGTTGAGGATGACATCCTCAACCCGCTCTCGCAGATCCTTTTCGATATCATCATAGATATCCAACTGGCCAGCATTGACGATGGCCATATCCAGGCCCGCCGGGATGGCATGATACAGAAAGACTGAGTGCATCGCCCGGCGGACCGGCTCGTTGCCGCGAAAGCTGAACGATACGTTCGAGAGTCCGCCCGAAATATGACAACCCGGGCACGTCTTGCGGATGACCTTCGCCGCCTCGATGAAATCCACCGCGTAATTATTGTGCTCTTCAATTCCCGTCGCAACCGCGAAGATGTTCGGGTCAAAAATGATGTCTTCTGCCGGGAATCCTACCTCTTCCGTCAGGATACGGAATGCGCGCTGGCATATCTCCACCTTACGCGTTTTGGTGTCGGCCTGGCCGGTCTCGTCAAACGCCATCACCACGACCGCCGCCCCGAAGGCCAGGCATTCACGAGCCTGCTTACGAAACTGTTCTTCTCCCTCCTTCATGGAGATGGAGTTCACAATGGCCTTGCCCTGCACGCACTTCAGGCCAGCCTTAATGACTTCCCATTTCGAGGAATCGATCATCACCGGTACGCGGGCTATATCCGGCTCTGCCGCGATCAGGTTGAGGAAGGTGCGCATGGCCTCGGCGCCATCCAGCATGCCTTCATCCATGTTGACGTCGATAACCTGCGCGCCATTTTCCACCTGCTGGCGCGCGACCTCGACCGCCTCGGCATAGCGCCCTTCGGTTATCATCTTCCGAAAGCGTGCGGAACCTGTAACATTCGTCCGCTCACCGACGTTCACAAAAGTTTGCGAAGCTGCTGCTGTCATTTTCTCGTCTTCCCGGCATCGAGCGGCCAGTTGCCATCGGCCACGGGCGGAAATCCTTCCACGGGCCGGTTATACCAATAAATCCAGGCCATCTCGCCTGTCTCGCTTCCTGCATCATCCAGCAGGGGAATTTGTGTACGCAGGTAGAGACTTGTCTCCGGATCCTCCGTGACACCCTCAAAGGCATCCATAGCGGGCATGATGGCCGGATCGCTGATCTGCCAGCGAATACCATGGCATAGTTCGTCCCCATCTACGACCCCCGGAAATCCGCCCAGATCGACCATCCGCCCACGGAACCGGCAGGCCTCGCCAAACGCACCTGCCGTCGACAGCGGCAGATCCGCCGGCTGCCCTGCCGCGCCCAACTTCAGAAGGCCATAGAAAACGAAGAGGTCACCGGCTTCGACGTCGCGCTTAGTCATGATACTATCTCGAATGGCTCCAACCCCGCCAGGCGCATTGTGTGCTTGCTTGGCACGGGGGTGCGCGGTTTCACACCTTCCACGGCCTTTGCGATAGCCGCGATATGCTCCGGCGTCGTACCACAGCATCCGCCTAGAATGTTCACCAGGCCATCCTTTGCCCATCCGCCGACAGAGCCGGAGGTCTGTTCCGGTTCCTCGTCATACTGGCCCATCTCGTTCGGCAGGCCGGCATTCGGATAGGCAGCGACCAGTGTGTCCGCCACACGCGATAGCGCCGCGATGTGCGGCCGCATCAAATCCGCGCCGAGCGCGCAATTGAAGCCAATCGCAAAGGGTTTCGCATGACGTACAGAGTTCCAGAACGCCTCAACCGTCTGGCCGGACAGCGTGCGCCCTGACCGGTCCGTAATCGTACCGGAAATCCAGATCGGCAGCTTGTCCATACCCTCCTCTTCCAAATCCATGATCGCCTTGATGCAGGCCTTGCAGTTCAGCGTGTCCGTAATCGTCTCGATCAGATAAAGGTCCACGCCGCCCTCATTCAGGGCACGGATCTGATGGCGATAGGCATCATATACTTCATCAAAGGTGACAGAACGCGCGCCCGGATCATTCACATCGGACGACATGGAAAGCATCTTGTTCAACGGCCCGATAGAGCCTGCCAGGAAGCGCGGCTTGTGTGGCTCCTTCGCCGTCCACGCATCTGCCGCCGCCCGGCCGAGCTTTGCACCTTCCAGATTGATGTCCCACACTGATTGCGGGTCCAGTTTGTAATCGTCCTGCGCGATCACGGTCGCAGAGAAAGTGTTCGTCTCTGAAATGTCCGCCCCCGCACCATAATAGGCATTGTGCAGGTCGGTCACAATGTCCGGCCGTGTGATGCAGAGAATATCATTATTCCCCTTCATCTGGCCGGGATATTTGTCATCGCCAAAGCGGTCCGCCCGATAGTCAGCCTCCTCCAGGCCCCGGCGCTGGATCATCACGCCCCATGAGCCATCGAGAATGAGAATGCGTTCCTTTGCCGCCGCCTTCAGCGCCGCAATGCGTTCCTGTCTGTTCATTGTCTACAGCTCCATTGATCCGTCGTCGCGCAAAGGCGCATACGGGTTGTAGGCCACTTCCCAGAGGTGGCCGTCCGGGTCGGCAAAATAGCCGGAATAGCCACCCCAGAATACTTTTTCGGCGGCCTTTACCAGCCTGCCGCCAGCCGCCACTGCGCGCTCGATCGCTGCGTCGACGGAGCCCTCGTCAGCCTGGTTCCAGGCCAGCGTCACCGCGCGAAACCCTTGGCCCGCTGCTGGCACACCGGCATCCTCTGCCAGAGATTCTCGCCCGAACAGACCGAGCGCGACGCCGCCCATGTCAAAGAAGGCAACAGCCTCCTGAGAGGCTGCCGCCCGCTTCAGGCCCAGCGCCTCGTAATATGCGGCTGATGTATGCACGTCTGCCACGCCGAGTGTGACCAGCGTGATGTGGATCGGATTGTCTGCCATGATCAGGCCGCCTTTGCGGAATTGGGTTTCAGCCCCAGCAGGCGGCAAGTGGACAGCGCCAGCCCGGCCCGGTTCAGCGTATAGAAATGGAAGTTGCTCACCCCTTCATCCGACAACTGACGGCAAAGATCCGCTGCGACATTTGCAGTCACCAGCTCGCGCGTCTCTTCATCCTCATCCAAGCCTTCATACAGCTCGTGCAGCCAGTCCGGCAGACTGGAGCCGCACAGCGCGGCGATACGCTTCAGGCCCTTGAAGTTTGGCTGCAGCATGATGCCAGGCACGATCGGCATGGTCACACCGCCCGCACGCGCCTTTTCCAGAAAGTTTAGATAGACCTGCGGCTCAAAGAAGAATTGTGTGATCGCCCTGTCTGCGCCTGCATCCTGCTTGGCTTTCAGGAAGGCAATCTCGGCGTCCCAGCCCTGGCTCTCCGGGTGCAGCTCCGGATAACAGGACACGGAGATTTCAAAACAACGGCCGAGCTCCGGACGGTGCTCGCGAATGCCCTGGATCAGGTCAATCGAATCCCGGAAACCACCCGGATATTGCTCAAACTTTTCACCCATTCCGGCGGGCGGGTCTCCGCGCAAAGCCACAATGTGCTTCACACCCGCATCCCAATAGTCTTCGGCGACCGAGAGCACTTCCTCCTTGGTCGCCCCCACACAGGTCAGATGACCTGCGGGAGAAAGACTGGTTTCCTGTGCGATCCGGCGCACCGTGTCGTGCGTCCGCTCCCGCGTGGAGCCGCCTGCACCATAGGTGACAGAAACAAAGTCCGGCGCCATGGGCTGCAGGCGTTCGACGGTGTCCCACAGGCGATTGGCCATGGTCTCAGTCTTTGGCGGGAAGAACTCAAAAGATACGCTCGGCGCTTCGCCTTTGACGGTAGATGACAGCGGGCTCATGCAGTATTCTCCACGGAAGTCGCCGGTTTAAGGGCTCTCCATATGTTCACGGTAAGGCCTTCCTCTTCGCCAGCTGGCGGCGCGAAGGAAAGCGGGGGATCAATTGTCAGACCCGCATCGCTGGCCCAGGCAGACATCGCCTCATGGGACATGCCCAGACGATGATGACCATGCTCAGCGCGCAGGAACTCAAGGTCATGGGGCGCAAAGTCCACGATCAGCAATTTGCCACCGGACTTCAGCACACGCCCCGCCTCAGCAATCGCACGGTTTGGCGCGTCCATATAGTGCAGCACCTGATGGATGATAACGAGGTCAGCGCTCTCTGTCTCGAACGGCACGGAGGTGACATTGCCTTGGCGCACGCGCGCTGTCTCTATGCCGTCCCGCTCTAGATTCGCGCGTGCGACGGTCAGCATATGGTGGCTGAGGTCAATACCTTCTGCCTCTGCGGCCAGCGGCGCAAACAGGCTCAGCATACGGCCCGTGCCGGTGCCGAAATCCAGCATCCGAGCATACGGGCCCGGCCCCGCCAGGTCCAGCAGCGCCTTCTCGATGGCCTCGCTGGGCGAGTGCATGGAGCGCAGCCTGTCCCAATTCTCGGCAATGGACGAGAAATAAGCCTCTGCTGACGTGGCGCGCGCAGAGCTTACCTCTTCCAGACGTTCGGCATCTTTTGAAAGCTCCGGATCATCGTCGGAAAGCTGGAAAAAGAGCGAATCAAGGAAGATTTTGCCCATTCCCTGCGTCGCGGAGCGGTAAAAAACAAAGGAGCCCTCTGGTAATCTTTCAACCAGTCCGGCCGCCGTCAGCGCCTTCAAATGATGCGACAAGCGCGGCTGACTTTGCTCAAGCAATTGCACCAATTCGCCCACCGAAAGGTCTCTCTGGCGCAATAATGCCAATATTCTCAGGCGTGTAGGTTCACCTGCCGCCCGCAGACACTCTATGAGGGGAGAAATCCGTGAATTCATTTAATGATATAAACATTGATTTATATCTTTTTGCAATAGCGCTTGTCATATGTAATTTTAATTACACATTATAAAATTAAGTGTTGAAGGTGACACTCACAGCAACCATTTAGCGACTTCTACCAACGGGGTTAATGATATGTCCAAACGGCTTTTAGCATGTGTCATGGTTGCGGGCCTTACTGCCTGTGCCTCGACACAGACGGCGGAGACAGGCGTGGTGAATGACCCCTATGAAGGGTTCAATCGCCAGATGTTCGCCTTCAATAATGAGGTCGACAAATACGCTTTGGGCCCTGCCGCCAGTGCTTATGAGACCGTAACACCTCGCTTTGCACGCGACCGGATTGGCGATTTCCTGCAAAATCTGAAATCCCCCGTTATCTTTGTGAATGACATTTTGCAGGGCGAAGGCGACCGTGCCGGCACCACGTTCGGTCGGTTCATGGTCAACACAACCTTTGGCATTGCAGGCCTGTGGGATGTCGCGGGTTATAATGGCATCGAAGGTCATAATGAGGATTTTGGTCAGACCCTGGCCGTCTGGGGCGTCGACAGCGGCCCGTATCTGGTTCTGCCGCTGATGGGGCCTAGCACACCGCGTGATCTGTTCGGTAAAGGCATTGACCGCGCGATTGATCCCCTCACTTGGACCGAGTTCGACAACAATCCGGACCTGGACGATCATATCGCTATCGGACGCGCCGTACTCGGCGGGCTCAATGCCCGTGTCGCGCTGGATGATCAGATCGAACAACTGAACGCTCAGCCCGAGCCTTATGTCGCGCTTCGTCGCATCTATTCATCTCAGCGTCAGGCAGAAATCCGTAATGGTCGTCTGGATGAAGAAGAAGCGTACGAAGATCTCCCTGATTTTGACGAATTTGAAGACTAGCTCTGGCATCAGACCAGATACAGGAGCAATGAAGTGACTCACCTATTCCGACACCTCGCTGTGGCCGGCGCGGTGGTGATGATGACCGCACCCGCCGCCTTTGCGGATGCAAAAACCGAAGCATATGTGCAGAAGAATGCCAGTGAAGTGCTGGCATCTCTGAACGATCCGTCGCTGAGCGCTGAAGAGCGCACGGAGAAGTTCAACACCTATATGGACGAATTCACCGACATGACGGCGGTGTCGAACTTTGCCATCGGCAAATATGCCCGCCGTTTCAGCGATGATGAGCTGACCCGCTATCGCAAGGTTTTCCGCGAATACGCACTGGCCGTGTATGAAAACGAACTTGATGACTATCGCGGTGAAGCCGTGGTGGTGAAGGATTCGGTAGACCGCTCTCCTACCGATTCCATCGTGAATACCGTAATCAAACGTCAGGACGGCAAGGATATGGATGTCCGCTGGCGCGTCCTGTCTCGCGATGGCAAGTATCAGGTCGTCGATGTGGCGCTGAATCTGGATGGCAATCTGATCTGGCTGGCCATTGAGCAGCGCGCCCAGTTTCTGGCCCTGCTGGACCGCACCAATGGCTCTGCCGATGCGCTGATCGAGAAGATCGAAAGCATGAAGCAGAATCTGGAAAGCAAGAAGCGCAGCTAGGCCCGCTTTCCTGAACCGGACAAACAGCGCCCCTGGATGCAAAATCCGGGGGCGCTTTGTTTTGGTCTGCCCCCAGTAAAGTGGTCCAGAGTT
>NZ_AWFA01000041.1 GCF_000682675.1 Hyphomonas pacifica
CAAATGCGGGACCATTTGGGGCTCAGGTCAGTCCATAGGTAGACGAAGCTCAGTTACTCGTTTGTAAACTTATCTGCAGACTGGCAATTTAATACTTCCAATAACCATTACACATTACGTCGAATATAGCGAAGCCGAGCAGAGGTTTTTTTTTACTTCACTATAACGCTGCACCAGTGTGCAACTCTTCCATGTATTCGATTTCTCAATTCCCGCGATAGCTGCTCGAGGGTGGCTTTGGCCACCTTTCCGCCGGGCTTAAACATGGTTTTGCAGAGCGGCAAAAAACTCCCGGTGCGATTGATACACCGCCAGAAAGTCTCCAGATGGCAAGTATGTAACCGCAGGCAGTCCCAGACGCGCCGCTTCACTTTCAACGCCTTGCTTCCAGGTTGCAGTGGTCTCACTGCCAGACATCACAAGAGCCGGCACCCCTTCAAAATAGCGATCTGTCAAAGACGGGTCTGTCGCCACCGATGACGCGATTTCCGCATGGAACGTGTGGACATCCAGACGAGCAAGAAGGTTTTCAATTGCCTCGGAAACAAGCTGTGGATTTTCGCGTAGGAAAGAGATGTCTCCCTGACTTTTTGCCAGAGCTGTTTCGTGGACCCAAGTACGACCGAAAATGCCCCATGAGCTTTTGAGCGCCATCAGGGACAATCTTGCGCCAGCTACGCTTTGCAAGGTTTGCTGAATAGCCTTGCCATACCAATCTGGCTGGAACTGAGCGATCTGATCGTAATTGAAACAGCAATTGACGAAGATAGAGTTCCTGATTGCCAAATCCTGCTTCTTGGCAAGTTTATAGCCAATGGGACAGCTGGTGCCTGACATCACGATGATGGCGTCTTTGAAGCCTTTCGTGAGAAGAAAATCTGCAATCAGGTCCGCCTGCTCCTTCATGTCGGGAAGGATCGGATTTTTGCCAAAACCTGGACGACGCACAGCGATGACCTGAAAACCAGAGGCTTCTGCCTGCTCGCAGAAATCATGAGGCGGCCACCCGGGATACTCCAGGGAATGGATCATCACGAGCGGCTGAGGCCCATCTCCGCCACACACCATATATTCGAGCGAATATTTGCCCGCCTTATAAACCTTATAGGCACGCCCCAAGGCACAACGCATGTCACTTGCCTGCATATTTGCACCGAGCAATTCTCCCGGCTAAATTCCGGAAGTTTTTCATGATTGGCTTCAGGTGATCCATCAGCAGATACCCTTAACAAAGAAACCTGCATCAAATCTTTCAAAAATGAGGCGGATATACATTTTTAAAGAAGCCGAGGGCCATCACCCTTATGATGCGGCCCCCAGACAGACAGATACCAAAAGGCGAGCCTTCCAGCTCTATAGCGGAATATTGTCGTGCTTCTTCCAGGGATTTTCCAGCTGTTTGGTCCGAAGGGTACGCAGCGCCTTGGCAATGCGGCGGCGCGTCGAGTGCGGCATGATGATATCGTCGATATAGCCCTTGCGCGCGGCAACATAGGGGTTTGCGAAATTATCCTCATACATCTTGGTGTGCGCGGCGATCTTCTCGTCATCGCCAATATCCTTGCGGAAGATAATCTCGACAGCCCCTTTCGCGCCCATTACGGCGATCTCTGCTGTCGGCCAGGCATAGTTCACATCTCCGCGCAAATGCTTGGAGCTCATCACGTCATATGCGCCGCCATAGGCTTTGCGTGTAATGACCGTCACTTTAGGCACAGTCGCTTCAGCATAGGCAAACAACAGTTTTGCGCCGTGCTTGATGAGGCCGCCATATTCCTGCTTCGTGCCCGGCATGAATCCCGGAACATCCACAAAGGTCACGACCGGAATGTTGAAACAGTCGCAGAAACGCACAAAGCGCGCTGCTTTGCGGGAAGCATCAATATCCAAAACACCAGCCAGCGTCATTGGCTGGTTGGCCACAAAGCCGACAGTCGAGCCTTCAATACGTCCGAAACCACAGATGATGTTTGCCCCAAAATTCGGGCTGATTTCGAAGAAGTCACCTTCATCGGCAACCTTCTCGATCAGCTCTTTCATATCGTAAGGCGTATTCGGGTTCGGTGGCACCAGGGTGTCGAGGCTTTCTTCAACCCGCTCCGCAGAATCGTAGACTATACGGGCCGGGGGATCCTCTCGATTGGAGCCCGGCAAGAAGTCGATCAAACGGCGCATCTGAACCAGCGCTTCAATGTCGTTCTCGAAGGCGCCGTCTACAACACCGGATTTCGCCGCGTGAACGCGGGCACCGCCAAGGTCTTCGTGTGAGACGTCTTCATTGGTCACCGTTTTCACAACATCCGGACCAGTCACATACATATATGATGTATCCTTCACCATGAAGATGAAGTCCGTCAGCGCGGGCGAGTAAACGTCGCCGCCAGCGCAGGGACCCATGATCACAGATATCTGCGGGATCACGCCGGAGGAGAGAACATTCTCCATGAAGATGTCTGCATAGCCTGCTAGCGAATCTACCCCCTCCTGAATGCGCGCACCACCAGCATCAAAGATGCCAATCACCGGAGCTCCATTGCGTGCGGCGGCCTGCTGCACCTTCACGATCTTCGCAGCGTGTGCCTTTGAAAGAGATCCGCCGAAAACGGTGAAGTCCTTGGAGAAGACATAGACGAGGCGGCCATTGACCATGCCCTGCCCCGTGACAACGCCGTCGCCAGGAATTTTCTGCTCTTCCATGCCGAAATCGGAGCATTGATGCTCCACAAACATGTCGTACTCTTCGAAGCTGCCTTCATCCAGAAGAACGCCTATCCGCTCCCGAGCTGTTAGCTTGCCCTTGGCGTGCTGTCTCTCGATCCTTGCTTCCCCGCCACCCAAGCGGGCCTTTTCGCGTTTTGCTTCCAGCGCTTCGATTACGTCCTTCATGGGCCTCTCCCAGCCGTCTGTTAGTCTTTGTTTCAGACGTGCTTATACTGCGAAACAGCAAACGCAAGTGCATCGTTAGGCCTTTTCAAACAACAGTGCCCCAAGTGTAAAACCTGAGTCACCGCGTTGAAGCCGCGATTCTGGCTGGCTTGTTCCAGGAGTGACGCAAGGGCATATGCCCTAATATCTGCGCCGATGGTGGCCATCCTTTCCGTCGCGATAGCCCCGATCATATCCGCGACCGTGGCCGTATCGTGCCCTCTCCGGAATACCTTCAAGTTGGGTGACATGCCCACGACGTACCTCACAGGTCACATCCTTTTCGCGGTCCCTGCGCCGATCTTCGAATTCAACATCATCAAAGCGGATACGGAAACCATAGGGGCCAATCTGACGCACACGGCGATCATCATCAAAGTCAACATCGCGATAGCCAATGCGCCATGCAGCACGATTGATCTCAGCACGGCATGTCTGGATCGCGTCTCGACGCAACTGCCGCTCCTGATGTCGCGTCTGGCCCCACTCATTCAGGCGGTAGCTGCCACGATGGCGACCGCGATGGCCGCGATCCTTGTGATCAATTTGGACCACGAGACCTGTATCAGCGCCAAGATGGGCTTCGATCTGGGCAAGGCTATCCCGAACCGGATCGGCCACTGCCGGGGCGACTGTGAGAGCTGACGCAGCAACAGCAACGGCAGCCACTCGGACTTTAATGATGCGTTTCATCATGCGTGCATCCAAACACGCCACATTGGAACGGGGTCTGACCGGCGTATTCATCGCCGGTTTCACTGCGGTTCATCAGGGATTCAGATTCGCAGAACCGCTTTCAGGAGATCAGTTCAGGCCGGACAGCCAAGTATCCAGCGCCTTGGCTTCCAGGCGGCGGAGGGCCGTCGCGGCCTTTGCCTCATCGTCTTCGCCCCATTGCGCCGCCTGCCAGGCTTCATCAATGCGGGAGATTTCGAAGGCATCTGTCGCAGAAAGCTCTCCTTCGAGAACTGCCAAGGCCAGTACGGCAGAGCCATACAAGCCACAGGCATAGACAAGGCCGGTAAGGGCAAAATCGTCAAGAGACAGAGCGTAGCTCCGCGCAGCCTCCAGCGATGCGTCTGGTTGTGGTGAGGCAATGATGCCCTCTACCGGCACCAGGATCACATCCAAAGCCTGTCCGGCCCAGGCACGTATGGGAGCCCAATGCGCCTCTTCTCGCTCTGCCAGTTCTCCATCATCTTCAGCAATGTGGCAGATCAGGTCTGTCTCGCAATAACGCGCCAACTCGTCTGCCAT
This sequence comes from Hyphomonas pacifica, assembly GCF_000682675.1. Lineage (GTDB taxonomy): Bacteria > Pseudomonadota > Alphaproteobacteria > Caulobacterales > Hyphomonadaceae > Hyphomonas > Hyphomonas pacifica. Next base: position 4,183 of record NZ_AWFA01000041.1, read on the forward strand.
CTCATACCGCACTTCTGGCGTGCGATCGATCGCGACATTGGCAAGACGCGTCAGATGCATGGACAGGAGATCGATATGCGCTTCCTGCGCATTCCACTCCGCCGCGATGGCCTTGGCCAGCTTTTCAGTCGGCAACTGCAAAGCTGCACGTGCGGGCGTTTTGATCGCGCGTTCGTCCAAATGGACGGTCCAGCCACCCGGCACCTGCTCGGCACGGGCAATCTTGTAGAAGCGCTTGGGCTTTGGAGTTACGTCAGTCATGGCCGCGCATGTACGCTCTGATAGGCGCCTTTCCAAGGGCAGATATGCTGTCCACTTGCCACATCTGAATAGCACTCAGGCGCAACGCCTTTCAGATTTTCATAAGAACATGGCACATTTACTGCTTGAATTGACGACCCTGTCTCGAAACGAAAAGAGCTTGCTCCATGCGGACTATATATACCCCAATCGCCTGCGCACTCTCTGCACTTTCTGTCACAGCATGCGAAAAACCCGGCCCTGCCGTCTATGACACTCCAGACTCATGGCTGCGGGAGTGCGCGTTTGACTATGCCTGCTCGATCGCCGACGCGCCTGACGGTACGAAGGACACACTTCGTTTCGAGCATCGCAAGGAAGACATGGATGGTACGCGCCCGACCAAGAGCGCAGAGTTGATGTCTGCCTGGTATGACCGCGTGCCTGGCTATAAACAAAACCGACAGGACTGGGTTGGATTTCGCTTCTATCTGGATGAGACAGAAGAAAGCGATGAAGGCCGTCGCCTGATGATTGCTCAAACCCATGGACAGCCTGACTTTGCCAAGGGCGAGAGCTGGCGCCACCCTCCTGTGGCAATCACGGTTGAGGACGGACAATTTGTTTTGCTGATTGTCGGCGACAACAAGGTCATCACACCCGGAGAATCCGAACGCTCCACCTATACCAATCCTGGCATGACGATCCCACTGGCCCCTGCCGAACGTGGAAAGTGGCATAATCTGGTTATCCACGATGTCTACAACACAAAAGGCGAGGGAAAAGTGGAAGTCTGGGTAGATGATACTCACACCGTGCAGGACAATATTGTTGTTGGCTACAATGACAAGGAAGGCCCTTATTGGAAGTTCGGTGTCTATGCGATCAGCGGGGAATACGCGCACGAAAACACGGTCGCCTATTTTGACGATGTGAAACTGATGATTGGTCAGGGCTCATTTGAAGACGTTGCCCCTGAAGGCATGTCAAAGCCAAACTAGGGTCGGGCTTTTGGATCAAAGTCCATCAGGCTATTACGCAGCGTACTGAAATCATGGTGCACCTCATGTGCGCCTGCTTCTTTCAGTTCGTGTGCTGTACCAAAGCCCCAGCTAACACCATGGGTATAGACACCTGCAGCGCGGCCCATGGAAATGTCGTGAATGGCATCGCCGATCATGAGGCTCTCGTGCGGCGCAGCGCCAAGAGCGCCCATGGCCTGCTCCACCATATAGGGGTTTGGCTTACCGGGGCCATCATCAGCGCACCATATGGTATCGAAGAAGTGCTCCAGCTTATGAAGTTCAAACAGGCTGGCAATTCCCCGGCGCGTCTTCCCAGTGGCCATGGCGATCAGCCAACCTTCATCCCGCAGGGCTTCAAGCGTTTCCAGCGCGCCATCATAAAGAGGCTGTGAAAAGCCCGGCTGACTTCGTGCCCGCAGCCATGAGTTGCGATAGTCAGTAACGAGCTTCTCAATGTCATCAGCACTGGCATCCGGCGCCAATTGGGCGCACGCCTCATGCAGACTTAAGCCCACAATGCGCCGCGTAGCATCATATTCAGGCGGCGTCAGACCAGACAGGTCAAAGGCTTCCACCATGATATTGTGAATGGTTTCACGACTGTCGACGAGTGTTCCGTCTACGTCCCAGATGGCAAGCCTCAGTCCTGACATTAGACGAATGGCGCCATCGGGTCCTTGCCCGCTTCCTGTTCCAGGAAACCCAACGCTTCAAAGGTCTGCTTCATGTGCGGCGGCAGCGGCGCGACGATCTTGATCGGCTTCGCATTCTGGCGCGGAACGACTAGCGCGCGGGCATGAAGATGCAAGCCAGGCGCAAGGCCTTGCGGCACTTCCCGACGGCACTGGTATTTGAAATCGCCCAGAATGGAGGTCTGCATTTCCAGCATATGGAAACGCAGCTGGTGCATTCGGCCGGTCTCGGGCTTCATGGCAACCCAGGCTGCCTTCTGTCCGGCGGTCGAAACGACAGCATAATCCGTGATCGAATGGCGCGCGCCTTCAACGCCTTGTGCAGAACGGAACATACGCTCGCGATCCGCATCGCGGCGACCGCGCGCCTTGGGATTGATGATGCGGTATCCGCCTTCTTCATTCTCGTCTTCAATGCCCTTCACCATCCAGCAACGGATCTGGCCAAAGGGCGGGTTAGGCACACCAACAGTGACGGCCCAGTAAATCTTGTTCATGTCGCGGCTGCGAAATTTCTCAGCCAGCTGTGCGGCAGCCTTGGGATATTTGGCAAGCAGCAGCACGCCGCTCGTATCCTTGTCGAGCCTGTGCACGAGAACCGGGCGATGCTCTCCATCCCCCAAAGCCGCAAGCATGCCATCAATGTGACGCCCCTGTCCGGAGCCACCCTGCACAGCGATACCCGCAGGCTTGTTGATGGCAATCATCTCATCATCTTCATACAGAATGAGGTCGCGGATAAATTCCCGATCTTCCTGGGAAACCCGGTCAGCCTTTTTCTGCGCTGGACGGGAGGCCTCCGTATCCAGAATGGGTAAGCGTACCTGCTGACCGGCTTGAAGGCGCGTATTCGCCTTGGCGCGGGCCCCATCCACACGGATCTGACCCGTGCGGAGCATTTTTTCGATCTGCCCCTGGGAGACCTGCACGCGCCGCTTCACCCATCGGTCAAGGCGCGTGTCTGCTTCCTTCTCGGAAACCGTTTCGGTAACAATCTGGCCGCTCATGCGAAGACTTTCCGGGCAATCCAGAGCCCAATAAACAATGCCAACAGGCCAAAAATGACCGACAGGACAGCGTAAAGCGCCGCCTTGTTCACATCGCCGCTCCGGATGAAGTTCGCCACTTCCAGCGAGAATGCCGAAAATGTGGTGAAGCCGCCCAGAACGCCTGTGGCCAGAAACAGACGCATCGCTTGGGGCTCACCCTGGCTACGCAGCGCAAGCCAGCCAATCAGCAAGCCCATCAGCATGCTGCCAGCGACATTCACGAAGAATGTACCATGCGGCCAGCCAGCCGGCAGATGGCGCACAGCCAAAAGGCCGACACCATGCCGGAGAGCCGCGCCCAAGGCGCCGCCAGCTGCAACTGCGAAAAATCCGTTCATGGCCGCCTTCTACCGTCAACGGGCACGCTTAGCCAGTGCCGCCATGTCGTTGTTGCAAAAAGGATTGCAGCTTGACTTGAGGGGGTAGAGCATCCGAATGTTAGCGCTAAAATAAGCTAAACTCAAAGGGAGGCATTGATGAATATCCGTATTGCGGCCGGCCTTATAAGCGCCGGTCTGATGCTCAGCGTAGGGCCAGCAATGGCGCAAGCGCGCATCGAAGTGCACACTGACGCACCCACTCACACGATTGCTCCGGAAATCTATGGCCAGTTTCTGGAGCATGTCGGCACCCAACCCTACGGCGGCATCTGGGTAGGCGAAAATAGCGACATCCCCAATACTGACGGTATTCGCAATGATGTTTTTGATGCTCTGAAGGCGCTGGAAGTGCCGGTCTTGCGCTGGCCCGGCGGATGCTTCGCAGATCTCTACCATTGGCGTGACGGGATTGGCCCCCAAGCCGAACGCCCCCTACGCGTGAACATGGTATGGGGTGGAACACCTGAGACGAACGCCTTCGGAACGCACGAATTCTTTGATTTTGCCGAGCGCCTTGGCGCGAAGACCTATCTCAATCTCAACCTAGGCACGGGCACCGCAAAAGAGGCTGCCGACTGGCTGGAATACATCACCGCCGAGACCGGCGACCGCGCAGCAGATCGTGAGGAAAATGGCCGCGCGACGCCTTGGAAGGTCGATTATCTGTCAATCGGCAACGAAACCTGGGGCTGTGGCGGCCATTTCACTGCTGAGACCTATGCCGATCTCTATTCGCAATATGCCAGCTTCGCGAAGACCGCAGGCGATCAACCCGTGCGCATCATTTCCGGCGCGCATGATGGCAATCCGGAATATGCCGACACGATTTTGCAACATCCCTACATTGATGATCTGGCAGAAGGCATCTCCCTCCACGTCTATACCCTGCCAACGGGTGACTGGAGCGAGAAAGGCTCTGCCATCGGCTTCCCGGAAGCAGAGTGGGCCTCTACCATGAAGCGCACATTGCGCATGGCAGACGTGATTGCGGACCAGAAAGCCATCTTTGAAAAGCATGAGCTTCCCGCCGATGAGTTCGGCCTCTACGTCGACGAGTGGGGCATGTGGGTGGACCAGGATGAGGACACCGATCCACCAGCACTCTACCAGCAAGGCAGTATCCGCGATGCAATCGTCGCTGGCCTGAATCTGAACATTTTCCACAAAAATGCCGATGTCGTGAAGATGACGAACATCGCCCAGATGGTGAACGTGTTGCAGGCCATGATCCTGACCGATGGCCCGGAGATGGTACTGACACCAACCTATCATGTCTTCGAAATGTACAAGCCCTTTATGGGCGCCGAGGCGCTGGACCTGGATATTCAGTCACCTGACTACACCTACGGTGATGTCACTGTGCCCGCGATCAGTGTCAGCGCGGCCCGCACAGCACACGGCAAGACAGTCCTGGCTATTGTGAATGCGTCCGCAAAAGACAATCATCTGGTGGATGCGAGTGCCTTCGGTGCCTCCACAGCCACAGGCCGCATCCTGCAGGGCGAAACCATGGATTCGCACAATACCTTCGATGAGCCGAACCGCGTCCATCCTGTGCCCTACCGCACAGAAGGGACTGAAGACGATTTGATCCTGTCCGCTCCTGCACGCTCTGTGATTGTGGTCACACTTGAATAATTTCTTTAGGCATCTGTCACCGCCTTTTCTCTTGCGCGGCGGCAGATTCCATCTCAAATACATCTGCGTAGCGGGTGTAGCTCAATGGTAGAGCAGCAGCTTCCCAAGCTGACGACGAGGGTTCGATTCCCTTCACCCGCTCCAATAAAAACAAAGCATTAGCGCCAATATTTAGAGATAAATTAGGCGAGGTTTACAGGCGGTTTACAGCTCACCACTGGCGAACCGGGTTCGCACGCCCCGCTGACCCTACCTCGCATCGCCCTTTGCGGCGACGTCAGCGCCGTAATTCCCGGGAACCTTCCCCATCTTCCGTCCCTAAGGGATGACCACATCACCGCGCGCCACGGCAGCCTCCAGGGCCATCCAGCGGATCTCGCGTATGATGAGACTGACAGACAGCATCCACACCCCCAAAACAAACAACAGGCCCGCCCGCAACCAGAGCAAGACAGCAAGCCCGTACATGGGCTTAGCTTGGGCAAACGCCCAGAGAGGACACAGAGCACCCGCCACTCTAAAGGCAATCAGGATGTTTCCCCAGATAATCCCGTCTGTTGAGCGCATGCCCCGAAATGGCGCACGCTTTTCTCGCCGCCCCATCCCCTCTTCCCCGACCGTCAGTTGCTTTTCAGATTGTGGATATGGGTGGAACGAATAAGAGCACCACAGTCGATCAGGATGCCATGGTTCAATACCAAAAAGGCCGGCTCTCTATAGAGCCGGCCTGTACTTCCGCGCCAAAAGGGGACGCGGCCTAGAAAAGCGAAACAGCGGGACCTTTCAGGGTGTAAAGATCCTTGCCCAGCGCCATGTCGATATTGAGATAACCTGACTGACCAGTCAGGGAATAGGCAGGCGCTGTGTCTCCAATACCTTTCGCAAGAACATCACCATCCGCTGATACGACGGACCAGCCGACCGGCTCTGCACGGGATTCCGCGAAGACGGCCCTAAGGTCCGTCCGCTGAGACATGTTCACAGGGAGAGGTGCCTCAAGCTGGCCTTCAACACGCGCGAACAGCTGGATCAGGTAAATGCGGCCATTGGCTTTGACCGCCGTAACACCCATATGATCAAAGGCCATACGATTGAGATTAGCGACGTTTGCCGGGTCTGCCATCAAGGCTGCAAAGGCCTCTTCCGCTGTCGCATTTTCATCGACAACAGCCATATTCGCCCCAAACGCACCGATCAGCACGCGCCGGTCAAGCAGGCCGACACGATCCAGATGGCTACGTCCTTCTGGATCATCATGCGCAATGTAATCGCGCACGGCCATATCATAAGCGTGGATAAGCGCCGCCCTGTTCAGAGATGGAAGGTTGGTAAGTTCCTTGATACCGCGCTCGCTTCTCGCCGCGGCCGTCAGGTGCCGAAGTTGGTTCTGCATGTAGGAATCTGCATTAACGCCATTCAGCCCTTCAAGACAGGCATCCGTTTCCTTCTGGAAGGCCGCAGGTTGTGCTGACAAGCCGTCTGTGAGGTCACACGAGGAGTCTGCATAGGCCGTCAGTCCCAGCGCCGCCAGCGCCAGAGCCGAGATTGACATGTATTTGTAATTTATCTGCAACATAACTGTCACAATACTTTATGTGACAGTTTTGCGTCAAGTAACTACAGTTTTATGTACTTGTTTTGTATGATATTTTTAAAAGAAAGAGCTTCTACGCTGTAATCATTCAGGATCCGGCTGACATGCACGCAACCCGACAACAGGAATGATCGTAGACCAACCTCCAACATCCAGTAGTTCGATGCGACCTGAAGAGATTTTTTGTCCCCCCTCGACCGACTCACCCGGTGTTAGACGCAAGGATACAATCTTTTCTCCGGGCATGGCATAATCCATTTCCGTCATAAACTGGCCAAACAGGTCCCCCCGCTGCGCCGCCAAGGTCAGGTCTTCTTGCTTGCCTGCATCCAGCATTGCAATTGCCCGTCCGCTAGCCGCGCGGGAAAAGAATATAAATCGTCGCGGTGTGCCCTGCGTCCAAAGGAATAAACCACACTCACTTGGCTCAAGATTTTGCGGTGGGAGATTACCCGGCTCAAGCACTTCAGGCGCTGGTGCGACAGAAACCTTCTGCTGCGGTGCTGAACTGCATGCCGTCACCACAAGAAAGCAGACGCCAAACAAGGTAGGTTTCCGCTTCATTGATGTGTCTCCTGGCGTTGAACCTGCCCTACATGCACCAATTTGGTTCCCTCTGCCTTAAAACCTGCCAACTTCAAGACTCCACGCAAATCCTCATCCGCGGGTTCAATTTCAAGCCGCACTCCGGAGGAAAGCTTCGCATCCAGAACAATGGTCGCGCCATCATCTGCCTGACCAGACATCCGGGCGGTCAACTCGCCCTGCTCACACGAAAGCGGTCCGGACAGTATGGGCCAATCTCGGTCATATGCCACAGCGGCTAGTCTCGCCAAATCGGTTGTAACTATCCCTGAAGCAAGCTTACATCGCTCACCGTCCATCATCAGGCGCACACTTGAAAGCCTGACTGTACTGCCAAGGTTTGAAAGCGATGGATCAAGTCCCACGAAACGGTCCACATACAGACTGGCCGAAACACCCTGCGCATCAAGAGCCCTTCCTTTAAAGCCTATAAACGCCCGCCCCTGCCCTGCGGGTCCGCTCCAGATGGCCTCATGCCAGGGTGCTGCCTTGAACAATAGAGTCGGCTGCGCTTCCAGATTCACTGCACCAATTGAATGTCCTTTCCAAACCAGGCCCGTAAGTTGCCCATTCCAGACAGATCCCCGCGCCTGCTGCCAGCCAATACCCTGTGATGATAGTCCGGAGTAACGCATGACAAAGGATAGAGGCGCGAAGGCAACCAATCCGGCCAGGATAGAAACTGCAAAGAGCATGATATATAAAGTACGTAGGCGCATCATGATGGCGCCCCGGAAAATTCGAAACTGGCACGAACTGTCCCGGCTTCGGCCGCAAACAGAGCGGCGCGCTCAGGCTCTGCACCATATGTTTTATCTGCATCTGCAAGCCATGCGTATACCAATGTCGGCGGCGCGCTTTCAAACTGCAGGGTCAGGTTGCCATTCTCACCTGTTTGCAAACGGGAGACTTTCAAACCTCTTGAATTGGCAAGCTGCACCAGACCCTTACGCAGCGGCTCCCCATAGACAATGGATGGCACACCTGAAGAGGGACGCAGCATTCGGCGAGAGACGAGTTCTGCGCTCACCACATCAAGCTGCGCCGAGGCACCCTCCAGATCAGCTTTAGCCTGCGCATGGGACGCGCGCAGAGGTGTGATGACGACTAATTGCAAAAGCATGAGCCCGACTAGAACCATGGCCAAAAGAATAAGTATTCGCTCGCGATCGGTTCGCGTTACCCATAGTTCGTTCATGACGGCGCTCCTATGACAAGGTCTCCGACGACGCGGCCATCCTCGAGCCGCGTATCTCCCAGGTCAACATTAAGACCTACGGACTCAATGGCTCTTTTGACGTCGAGGTCTGCACCGAAAGCGGGATAGGTCAATGTCGCCCTAAGCTCGCCAGCCTGGCGATCATATCGCATACTGATGAGGTTAGCCCCTAGCGTTGAGTTGACCGCACCATAGAGGACTGCACTCGTATCAATGAAGGCCGGAATGGCATCCCGCACCCCCGTCCCTTGCGAGGCCCGCAAGGTCGCAGCCGGGTTTGATGGCACAGGACTGTCAGGGTAGGCAGCGGCGTAATTTGCCTTGGCCTGTGCCAGCAAGATTTCGGTCAAATTCTGCATGGAGTGCGTGGAGAGGGCCAGGGACGTCACCCAAACGGCAATCAACGCAGCCGTCATGAGAGCAAGAGGCCTGAACCGCTTTAGCGGCAAAGCGGCCTCACTTGCATGCGCAAAGCGCCCCTGCCGAAGGTCTGTCAGCTTTCCTGTCTGCTCAGCCCATTCAGAGAGTTGCACCAACCCATCAACGCGGCGGGCCTCCAGTTCAACGCCGGCCTGCTTCAGCAGCGCACCGATAACGTCAGAGGGCCATACGGCATCAATGGCCATGGCATGCTCGTCCGTGGCAAAAAGTAGACGGTCGCCAATATCGACAAAAGCGCCTACAGGCACGAGCGACAGATCAGGTACAAGGCGCGCCTTCCCAAACCCCAATGAAGCAACCTGCTCCAGCCAGCGTTCCATCTGATCGTTACTAACCGCATAGACCTGACGGACACCCGTCTGAGTCGGGCCTGATGACACAGCTGCATGAATGCACTCTACGGGCACGGAAAGGTCATCTTCAACCGCAAACGCGGCAAGCCTGGAAAGCTCGGCAGGACGGCGCGCAGCGATCTTCACACTATGCGATGTCACCTCAGTTCCCGGAACAAATACAATCAGTTCACTGCCTGCAGGCGGCGTCTGTCCTGTCGGCAGAAGTTCAACTCCGGACGTGCTGGACCGCGCAAAACGCCAAGTCGATCCAGCAGCAGGAATTTCGGAATAATAAGACTGCTGCATCAACTGGATCTCCTGTATGCGTCCTGGAGAACAAATGAACCATCAGCCATCCGGCCATACAGGGCGGTTATGCGCGTAGCGCCCGCTGGAGATGAAATTACGATATCTGCCTCGACATGATTACTCGCAACGGAGAGCACCTGGTCTGATCGCATTTCGGGGGCGATCTTCATGATGTCCGGCAGAGAGAGGAACTCCCCGACATTCGCCCAGCCACCCTCAGGGCGTGAGGAAATAATTCGCTCCGCTTCCGTGATGGACAATTCACGAGAGAATAAGGCAGGCAAAAGCGGCGCTTGCGAAAGGGTCAGTGTATTGATGTTCAGCAACGTCTCAAACTCAGCCCGCCGTACACAGACAAGACCGTCAAGGCGCGCCATGACTTCAGATGTGTAGCCCTCTACCGCTCGCACCTCTGCGACGGATAGTAATTTCTGCCCACCGGTTCTGTGTGGTATGGCACGTGACCGGTATAGGGGATCTTCGGCTCCGGATGGGCGCGTGCTGGTGTCAGCATCTATCCAGTCGGCGAGACTATCTGTCAATTGGCGTGCCTCATTTCCGTAAATACCAGCTTCCTCGTAAAGCGTCCGCAGGCTTCTCAAAGGCGCTTTCCCACCGCGTCCCGTACCCTCGTCCCCTTCAATGGAGTTTAAGTTGAAGCAATTTGAAGCATCCCTGAGCGAAATTATGATGCTGGCTCGCTCATATGGCAAAGTCACAGGCTCCCTCAGCAAACTGGAATCCGCGGCAAGATTTCCCTGCAAACTCGCAAGCAATTCATTGACAACCTGCTCACCTGCCGCAAGAGCACCCCGCACCGCCCAGAAGCTATCTGCACGATAGCCCGATGTGCGAGACACGGATACAGATCTTGCAAGAGCATCTGTCGCGGCCAACGCTGCCGCAGACATCAGGGTGATGACAAGAAGGACACTCAGCAGGGTGGCGCCACTTTCACGGGAAAGACGAGAAGTCTTCATCCATTGCCCCCTACCAGGAACACCTGGTGCAGCACATCGCCTTCCCCATACACGAACGTAAACTCCACCAGTTCCGGAAGGCTGTCTGCCTGACCTGACCAGTTCAGTTGCCAGCTGTTACCAGCAAAGAAACGCAGACCAATTCTGTCAACGCCATCTACGACAACTCTATCCGCATACAGCGTTTCTCGCACAGGGTCCGGCCTCATCCAGGCGCGACGCAATAACTTACCTTCCTGCATAAAATACTCGACCCTCTGCAAATCTCCTCGAGCATCCGCCTCTGCAGGGTTCAGCCAGCCACTGCGGGTAAAGCTCAACAAGGGCTGCGACAGGGATTGTCCGCCACTGAATGCCTCTGGCGCATCCAGGCCGTTTGGCGCGCGCGTCTCGCGCAGTGTTGCCTCGGCCAGATCGTCCCGAAGCAGACTATGTGCAACATCAAGCGCGCGCACGTCGCGCGTATGGGTCTCAACCATATTCCCTGCGCGTAGGGTCTGTATGAGCAGAGTCGATCCCGCCACCAGCAGGAGCGAACTTACCGCCAAGGCAACCAGCATCTCGATAAGGGTAAACCCGCCGGAACGCTTCATTCTTCCGACTCCTCTGCCTGCCCTTTCACGGTCTTGCGGACCAGAGTCTGCCGTGACACGAGTTGCTGGCCCGTTTGTGCATCGCTGACCAGAACGGTCACCGCGAACAGAGAGTCCCGACCGGTCGAAACGATCGTACGGCTCCAGTCAAACTCCCGCCCACGCTGAACTGCCCGGCCCGCATCAATGCCAGGCACCACGGAATCCGGTCGCACAAGCGTCTTCGCCATGATATTGTCTGCCTCCACTGATGCCAGAAAGCGTTGCGATACATGTCGCGCACCAAGCAGGCTTTCATTGCCAAGATGTGCCAAAGCCATCGCGGCAATACTGAAGACTCCAAGTGCCACCAAAACTTCAACCAGGGTAAAGCCTTGTTGAGACCGAGACGAAATCATCTTAGCTCTCCACCCTGACCGCACCAGAAGCATCTGTGACCAGCACACGTTTCTTAGTCCCATCCTGAATCACAAGCTGCATGCTCGTCACAAAACCGGTCTCGTCCGCAATGATATCTGGCCATACCTTGGCCGGTTTCTGCGCAGCTGGATGCTGCAATTTCAGCTCGACAGGGTTCGGCAATTCATACGCCTCTTGCAGGGCTTGCCAGCGACCGCCACGCCAGACCTCCACGAAATACCCGTCTTCTTCAATACGTAGTCCGCGCACCTCTCCGGAGGCTATTGCCTCATCTGACAGACGCTCAATTATGCCTTCCAGTCGATGAACCTCCCGGTCCAGGCGCGTTTCACGCCGGGGCATGGTCATGACGATCGCCGTACTCGCGAGCGCAAGAATGGCCAATGCTACAAGCACTTCCACCAGAGACATGCCAGAGTTGGAAGAGGATGAGCATAGCATCAGGCTGGCGTATCCCAGTTTCCGATATCGTCCTGCGTGTCCGCCTGACCATCCGGCCCGACCGAATAGACGTCATACGCCCCGCCAGACCGCGTGCCCGGAATGACATATTGATAAGGCTGTCCCCAGGGGTCTGTGCGCATGCGCTTGATGTAGCCACCCGGACGATACTGCGCAGACTGTGCGCCTGTCGGCGCCTGTGTCAGAGCGGCAAGCCCCTGCTCTGTCGACGGATATCCGTACATGTCCAGATTGTACATATCGAGAGCGCTCTCCAGCGCAGCGATATCGGAATGGGCCTTGCCAATGCGGGACTGGTCCGTCGCGGGTGCCACATTAATAACGATCAGTGTGGCAAGCAGCCCCATAATAAACACCACGACCATCAGCTCGACCAAGGAAAAACCTGCTTCCTTCCGGCGTTTCATGTTGCTATCCGTTGACACTGGCTTTCTCATGAGCGCCTCCTCCTTATCCTATGGCAAGTGTATTCAGCTGCAGGATCGGCAACATGATCGAGAGTACGATCAGGCCGACGATCCCTCCGAGAACGATGATGATGAGTGGTTCCAGAAGCGAGAGAAGCGTCGCAGAACCTGTTTCGAACTCATTGTCCAGATAATCCGCCGCGCGTGTCATCATGCCGGGAATGTCACGCCCCGCTTCCCCACTAGAGACCATATGTACCATCATGGGTGGGAACACACCTGTCGACTTGAGCGCCCCGGAAAAGGAGCCGCCCTCCCGGACACGCTCTGCAATGACCTCTGCTGCCTCAACAAAAACCAAATTGCCTGCCGCCCCCTTCGCGCCACTCAGCGCTTCCAGCACAGTAGCACCTGATCCGGAAAGTGTCGCAAAGACTCGCGCAAAGCGGCCCGCACAGACAGTGCGATTCAATTCACCAATAACGGGAAGTCTCAGGCTGAAGCGGTCGAGCATTTGTCGGATGGAAGGCAACTTCATAATACGGATTGCCGCAAATACGATCGTAGCGAAGGCCAGAACAATCGGCAGGCCATTTGCCTGAAGCGTGTTGGATATTCCAATCACCATGCGGGTGATCAGCGGCAAATCCGCATCAAAGAGATCAAACTGTTCCACAAGACGTGGCACGACAAACAGCATCATGGCGATAATCATGCCCAGGGCCATGACACCCAGGACCGCCGGATAGATAAGAGCCGCCTGAACCTTCTGACGCAGCTGATGACTGCGCTCCAGATAAGTGGCCAGCCGCTCCATGACATCCCCAAGATGCCCGGAGAGTTCGCCGGCCGAGATGACCGAGCGCAATAGAACAGGAAAGGCTTTCGGGGCCACATTCATGGCATCCGCCAGACGGGCACCTTCAGTCACTTCAGTCTTCACGGCATGCAGCACGCGCTGAACCTGAGGTGTGCCAGCATCTTCTGCTGCCGCGGCAAGCGCCTGCTCAACCGGCAAGCCAGACTGCAACAGAACGGATAGTTGCCGCACAAGAAGAACGCGCTGTTTCTCACTGATGCGACCCCCGATCAGGCTCGCATGAGCACGCTGCTCGCTCACCGGTGTCACGTCCAACGCCATCAACTCGCGCAGGCGCAGCTCCTTGCGCGCAGACCTGGGACTGTCAGCGGAGATGATCCCTTTTTGCCGTCGTCCCTCACCATCGACAGCCACATATTCAAATGCGGGCATCGCGCACCTCCCTGCGACAGACACGCAGAACCTCGGCAGGGCTGGTCTCGCCGGAAACGACATAGCGACGGGCATTTTCCAGCAACTGGTCATGCTCAGAAAAGGCCGCCTGCTCGATCTTGTCTTCGCTGGCCTCTTCGCCCAGCAGCTGGCGGATCTGCTGGTCGACCACAAGTAACTCATAAATCCCGATACGACCGTCAAACCCGGTATTGCCACAAGAGAAGCAGCCTTGAGGCTCGGCAACCATCATCTCCTGCTGAGGATCGAATCCCAGCCCTTCCAATTCGACAGCCGTTGCCGGGCGTTCTGACTTGCAGGATGGACACAAGCGGCGCACGAGGCGCTGGGCCATCACCGCCCTCAGGGTTGAAGCCAGAAGATAGGCTTCCACACCCATATCGCGCAAACGTGTGATGGCTCCGGCCGCGCTGTTGGTGTGCAGCGTGGAAAGCGCAAGTCGCCCAGTCGATGCAAACTCAAATGCGACTTCCGCTGTTTCAGAGTCCCTGATCTCACCCACCATCACAATGTTCGGGTCCTGTCGCAGGATAGAGCGGAGTGTCGCCGCGAAGGTCAGTCCGACCTTATGATCCATTTGCGTTTGGCTGATGCCGGGCAGACCATACTCAACCGGGTCTTCCAGCGTCATGATATTCTCCCGGCCATTATTGAGGCGGGAAAGGGATGCATACAGTGTTGTTGTCTTGCCTGAGCCAACCGGCCCCGTAACAAGAATAACGCCATTGGGTTGACCGAGAGCATCCGTAAAGCGGACATATGTGTCCGCATCCATGCCCAGTTCTGGCAAACCCACAAGAGCGTTCCTTGTGTCGAGCAGACGCAACACAACACGCTCGCCATAGCGGGTTGGCAGCGTGGCGACACGCACATCGATAGACCGTCCACCCACAGAAAGCGAGATACGCCCATCCTGCGGCAGGCGCTTCTCTGCGATGTCGAGCCTCGACATGACCTTGATACGGGAAACAATCGGGGCTGCCAGTTTCCGGGGCGGTGTAAGTACCTCCACCAGGTCGCCATCGATCCTATAGCGAATGGAGAGGTGGCTCTCAAACGGATCAATGTGAATGTCGGACGCCCGGCGCTTGATTGCTTCATGGATCAAGCCATTGATCAGACGGATAACGGGGGCATCATCCTGACCTTCCAGCAAATCTGCCGCCTTCGGAATATCATCGATCAGGCTCTCCAGCCCTCCCCGGCTTTCCACGGCCGCATCAACATCCCCATCTTCCATGGGGCCTTGCGCGAAAGCCTCCGCCAGAACACGATCATATGTATCCTTGTCCAGAGATTCCAGCGCAAAAACAGAGCCCAGTGCCCGCCTTGCCTCCACAAGGCTGAGAGGATCAGCCCCTTGTCTCACAGCAACAGTCAGCGCGTCCCGCCCAGGCAGGACAACGAGGCCCTTCTCCTTGGCGAAAGCATATGTGAACTGGGAAGGGGCAGCGCGATCCATCATTGCGGCGGGGGGCTCCCCAATACCTGGTTCACGAATTTATCAATCGTGATGCTGCTGTCTGCACCGTTCCAGAGTTCTTCAGCGCGGATGTATTGGTAGGACCGCTCCGTTGCAACACGGGCATCATCCCGGTCACGCACGATAGTCGGCCGAATGAACACCATCAGATTTGTGCGCACCTGTCCCTTGCCTTCAGAGCGGAAGAGGCGGCCC
>NZ_AWFA01000042.1 GCF_000682675.1 Hyphomonas pacifica
TCATCCTTCGACTTCGCTCAGGATGAGTCCGCGCTGGAGAAGTGCTCATGGCTCAAGCGACGTCGAAGCATGGGCGGGCCGAGGGGATTGTGCCCGCATCCCCTTGACCCATGGGGGTTTCTGCTTCATATGCCCCGCTTCCGTGGGAGGCTGTTAGCCCGGCCAGACCACGGGCCTCCAAAGTAACCGGGCGGATCGAAAGACCACCGCCCCATCTGAAACGTTCGAGAGGACACTATGGCTAAGAAACTGCTGGGGCATTTGAAGCTCCAGATTCCTGCCGGCCAAGCCAACCCGTCGCCGCCAGTCGGCCCGGCGCTCGGTCAGCGCGGAATCAACATCATGGAATTCTGTAAGGCGTTCAACGCCAAGACCCAGGGCATGGAGCCCGGTCTGCCGGTTCCAGTCGTGATTTCCTACTATCAGGACAAATCCTTCACCTTCGTCGTGAAGTCTCCGCCGGCCACTGTGCTGCTGAAAAAGGCTGCCAAGCTGAAGCTCGGCAAGAAGCCTGCTTCCGGCGCCAAGAAGCCCGGCTATGACATCGTCGGCAAGGTCACCATGGCTCAGGTTCGCGAAATCGCGGAAATGAAAATGGAAGACCTGAACGCCAACGACCTCGACGCAGCGTCCAAGATCATTGCCGGCTCTGCCCGCGCAATGGGCATCGAAGTGGTGGAGTAGGATCATGGCGAAACCAGGCAAGCGCGCACGCGCAATCAATGAAAGCGTCGACAAGGACAAGGCCTACACCATCACCGAAGCTGTGAAGCTGGTGAAGGAAAACGCCAAGGCCAAGTTTGACGAGACCGTCGAAATCGCCGTGAACCTCGGCGTTGACCCGAAATATGCTGACCAGATGGTCCGCGGTGTGGTCAACCTGCCGTCAGGCACCGGTAAAGACGTTCGCGTCGCTGTCTTCGCAAAAGACGCCAAGGCTGACGAAGCCAAGGAAGCCGGAGCCGATTTCGTCGGCGCCGAAGACCTGATGGAAAAAATCCAGGGTGGCTTCATGGACTTCGACCGCGTGATCGCGTCTCCGGACATGATGGCCGTTGTCGGCCGTCTGGGTAAGGTGCTGGGCCCGCGCGGCCTGATGCCGAACCCGAAAGTCGGCACTGTCACGCCGAACGTGGCCCAGGCTGTAAAAGATGCGAAATCCGGCTCTGTCGAATTCCGCGTCGAGAAGGCTGGTATCATTCACGCAGGTATCGGCAAGGCCAGCTTCTCTGAAGGCGATATCGAGAAGAACGTCAACGCGTTCCTCGACGCCCTGTCCAAAGCCCGTCCGTCGGGCGCAAAAGGCCAGTTCATCCGCAAGATCGCGCTGTCGTCCACCATGGGCGCAGGCGTTGTGATCGATACGGCTGAAGTCAGCCAGAAGGCCCCGCAATAAGGCCCCGCTGAAAAGCGAGAGAGAGATGAAGCCCGGTGCAGCAATGCACCGGGCTTTTTCGTTGTGGGACATGTGGTGGAGAGGGGGCATGGCAAACGTCCGCCTACGGCTTTGCCATACGCCCTCCGCCCTTCGGGCACCTCCCTCGCATGATGGGGGAGAAGAACCGCATGGATCATCAGCCTACGAAGGAGAGGCGGATGAAGGCGCCGCGGCCGGCACCGGGCAGACGGGCGCCGACGGTGACGTCACTGTCGGCATTGCGGTTATAGCCGGACAGGTGATCACGGGTGACCTGGTCCAGCAAATTCGCGACACCGGCAGACAGGCGCACGCCGTCTTTCACTTGCCAGTCGCCATATAGGCTGAACGTGACATAGCCGGGCGTGGCCTGTTCCATATTGGTGGCGGAGACATCATCCTGCTCTGCCACGGCACGGGTCTCGAAAGTGGCAGACCAGACGCTGCCTTCCCAGGTGAGGCCGGCGGTCAGGCTGGGCGGGGCGATGCGATAGAGATTGTCGTCAATATCGCGGCGCTCCCCGCGCACATAGGATATAACGGCATCGGCGCGCAGCGGGCCCGGCAGGTCCATTCCGGCATCGAGATCAAAGCCATAGAGGCGCGCTTCGGTATTGCTGAAACGCAGCAGCAGGGCGGCGGCCCCGTGCATGCTGGCGATCATTTCTTCCGGAGTGTCCGTCACGCGGGGCGTGTCATCAAAGGGCGTACCCTGAATGAAATTATCAATCTGGCGAATATATACCGTGGGCCGAATATAGGCTTTGGGCGTCACATAGTCGAACCCGGTCTCGGCGATCCAGGCGACTTCCGGTTTCAAGGTCTGGTCGCCCAGATAGATGTTGCCATCGGCAAGCCCGGCGCTGGAGCCTGAGGGCAGCCACTGGAACCGCTCAAGATAGCTCGGTGCGCGGGTCTTGCGGGCCAGCGTGACACGCCAGGTAAGGTCATCGGAAAGGGAACGCCAGAGGCGGGCGGAGGCGTCCACGGTCGTGTCGTCTCCGTCGCGGGGCGAGGCGTTGAAGGCATTGGCCAGGCTGACCGGCCCCATCATCACGGCAGAGCCCATCACGGCCTCGCCCGCTTTGGCATCATACTGATCAATTCGCAGGCCCAGCTCGCCCTCGAAATAGCCTAGATCACCGATCCATTCGGCAAAGCCACCATAGCGGTCAATCGTGATGTCAGGCAGGGAGCCCATATAATTGTCCAGATTGTCCGGGTCCACGACATAGACATTGTGATGCTCTGACGCGCCATCCAGGCCAAGCTGAAGCGAGCCGCCAAGCGCCGGGAAGGTGGCCGATAGATCCGCCGCCTTGGTGGTGGCATAGGCAAAGGCCTCGCGCTTCATCATGGAGGGGCGCAGGTCAAAATTGTTCATGGCGTGGGACACATCGGCATAGCTGGCCGAGGCCTTGACCCGCACGTCGCCGAACTCATTTTCATATCCGGCACGGGCAAAGTCTGTGTCCATGAAACGGATGTCCATGCCATAGGGCGGGTTGCCGCTATAGCCGGTATTCTGGCGGCGGCCTTCCAGCGTGAAGGTGCCGAGATCGGTGCGCAGGCCGGTGGAGAGGCCATAGACGCCGCGCTCGAATTCGGTGCCGCCAATCGTGCCGTCCTTATACTCCGTATCCACACCTTCCTCGAAGGAGGCGAGCAGATTTGCGCGCCATGTGTCTGTCGAGACGCCGATGACGCCGCCGGCGGCATAACTGTCATTCACGCTGCGCGCGCCAAGGGATGCATCATAGCCGAGCGTGGGCGTCGCACTGCTGGAGAAGTCCACCTTCTTGAAGACGGCATTGACGCCGCCGCCGAGGCCGGGGCCCGTCGAGACCGGGCTGACGCCGCGATCAATGACGACGGACGCGATCAGGGGCGTGGGCGCATAGTGGAAGGCCGGGTCCATCAAATTCGGACCGCCAGAGGCAATGCGCTGGCCATCAAGGCGCAGATTCATCCGCTCCCCAAACAGGCCGCGATACTGGACCTGGCCGGACAGTTCGCCATTGCCGATACGGGCGGCGCCGGGCGTGCGGGCGGTGAGATGGGTGATGTCCATGCCGGTCAGCGGGGCGGCTTCCGGCGCGATGGCGGTGTCTGTCGATGTGGTCAGCGGCTGGCCGGTGACGATGATGACATCCTGCAGGGCAGGCGCGGTGTCGTCTGTCTGGGCGTGGGCGGCAAGGCCGGGCAAAGCGAGGGCGATGAGGCCCGCGCCGGCCAGAAGGGTGCGTTTCATGATACATATCCTCTTCACCTGCCGGGTGGGGCAGGCGGTGTCTGATTGAATTTTGGGAGAAGGGTCAGATCAGACGGGAGAGAGGCGGTCCGCGGGCGGGCAGACGGGAATCGATGGGGCGTTCACGGAGGGGCACGGCATAAGGGCGTGCGCCAAGCAGGGGCAGGCCGAAGGCTGCGGGCTGGACCAGCAGCGATGGAGTATGCGGCAGGTCAAACGCCGCGGTGACGGCATAGGGGCAGTCCGGCTGGTCGGTCTGGTCATCCGTAGGCGGTGCATCCGGATCATAATCGGCGGGCAGTGATGTCAGTGTACGGGTTTGGGGATCGAGGCGCATCAGCCGGCCGGCGCCATCGCCGCACAGGCGGATGATGATGCTGCCATCCGCGGCGCTGTCCAGCATGTAGCCGCTGGGCACCGCGCCGCGCACGCCAAGGCCTGCCACAATCAGCAGCAGGGCAAGCGTTCTCAGATGGCGGAGCAAATCAGTCATCATTTCGCCCTTTAGACCCGTCGCCGCGATTTGCGAACGCGACACTTGCACACGGGGGGGGGCTGTGAGGCCAGCACACGCGCCGCTGGAGGCGGGGCCTCAGCGGGGATGGGGGGGCTGGCAATGGGGCGCGTGGCTCAGCTCGTATTTGGGGCTTCGGGCGCGAAGACATCATGGTCCAGCGCCATCAGGAGAAAGTACAGGCCCCGGTCGAGCGGGTCCATGTCTTCGGGCATGTCCGGCACGGGGCCGAGCGGCAGGGCGGGGCCAGCCTTTACGGGGCCGGTTTGCGCGGCGCGCTGGCGGGCGAGCCATCGGGCCATGCGTCGGGCATAGACATCGGTACGGTCGAACGCATCGCCGAGCGCCTTCATCCGGTGGATCAGGCAGTCTAGGGGCGTTTGAGGGGCTGGCGAAGGAAGGCGCGCGGGCGCGGGGGAAATGCCGGGCCGGGCGCTCTCATCCATTAGGGTGACACGCGGGCAGAGCGCCGCGGGCAGCCAGTCGTCCTGGGACGCGGCTTCCTGGGGCTTAACCTCCTGGGATTGGCGCGAGGGCGGCACGATCATGCGGAAGCGGGGGCAGGGCGGCGCCTCCGACGCGGCGCTGTCGGCGGGCGGGGGAAAGGGCTGACCATCGGTAAATGCGGGGCGCGTGGGGGAGGTCTCCGGCAGCCTGATCTGCAGGGCGCGCAGGCAGATCAGGCGGCGCATCATCGCTTCGGCCAGGCCAACCCGCTTCAGGCAGGCCTCGGCGGCCTCCATGCTGGTGGCACCGACCCGGCAGATCGTGGTGATCAGCGTCGCCAGCAGGGTGCGGGCGCGATCTTCAAGGGAGGCAAGGTCCGGCGACATGGACAGAAGTATCCCACAGCGCCGGGCGAGGGGGAGAAGTTTACCAGCCTATTTCGCAAGCCCTTGTTTTGATTGGAGGGAGGGCGCGGGAATTTGTCGAAAACGCGGGGGGTGGCGCCATGCGTCCACAGCTTGTATCACGTCTGAGGAATATGCCTCCGCCTGAAAGCTTGACTTTTTCTCACAATAGGGGGTTGCGGCGGTGAGGATAAAGCGTTAACAACCCCCTCTTGACGGGAGTACTCCGATATGCATCGGGGGCCTCCCGTTTTCCTGTCCTAGACCATAGGCCACTCTTTCGGGAGTGATAAAGACAGTTTCACTGTCACCTATGCAGACGGGGTGAGGCGTAGAATCGGTTCGGAAGCAGGGGGTTACAGGCCCTTTGTGGAATACCGGGCAGGCCAATCCCTGGGCAGGCGCTGGAAGGCTTTCGGGCCAGAAGGCGAATACCAGGGCGGCCGGATGGTCCGGGCGCCTCAAACTGGAGACCCGCTATGGATAAAGCTGGAAAAACTGTGGCTCTCGAAACCCTCAAAGGGGTGTTCGGCGAGTCCGGTGCTGTCGTTGTGACGCACTATACCGGTCTTACTGTTGCGGAAATGACCAAGCTGCGTGGCATGCTCCGCAAGGACGGCGCGCAGCTTAAGGTGGTCAAGAACCGTCTGGCGAAAATCGCCCTCGACGGCCAAGGTGGTGATGCTGCTCAGGACCTGTTCCAGGGCCCTGTGGCAATTGCCTACTCTCCGGACCCGGTGTCTGCTGCGAAAGCGGCTGACGAGTTTGCGAAAGAAAATCCCAAACTCGTGATCATCGGTGCGGTGATGGGTGAGCAGGTGCTCGATGCCAAAGGTGTCGAAAGCCTCGCAAAACTGCCATCTCTCGACCAGCTTCGTGGCAAGCTTATCGGCCTCCTGCAGGCACCGGCAACGAAAGTTGCGGGCGTTGTTCAGGCACCGGCTGGCCAGCTCGCTCGCGTGGTGGCTGCGTACGCCGACAAAGACGCCGCATAAGCCATCCGTTTTCGCTATTTAAGACTACAAACACCGAACCTAACAGGAATTTGAAAAATGGCAGATCTCGAAAAGATTGTCGAAGACCTCTCCGCCCTCACCGTGCTTGAGGCTGCTGAGCTTGCTAAACTGCTTGAAGACAAGTGGGGCGTTTCCGCTGCTGCTCCGGTTGCTGTCGCAGCCGTTGCTGGTGGTGACGCAGGCGGCGCTGCTGCTGCGGAAGAAAAAGACGAGTTCGACGTTGTCCTGACCGACGCTGGCGACAAGAAGATCAACGTGATCAAACTGGTCCGCGAAGTTCAGCCGTCCCTCGGCCTGAAAGAAGCTAAAGAGCTCGTCGAAGGCGCGCCGAAAGCTATCAAGGAAGGCGCTCCGAAAGCAGAAGCTGAAGAGCTCAAAAAGAAATTCGAAGAAGCTGGCGCGAAAATCGAGCTCAAATAAGCTCCGGCAACTTCAAATTCGGGCGGCGTTCGCGCGAGGCGCTGCTCTAGTAGAGAATTGCGCGGCGGTCTCAAAAGGGGCCGCCGCGAACTCGCGTTCTGGCGATAAAGTCTGCGGCCAGGTGGCCGGGGACACAAAAAATGGGATCCTGGGATGGCACTCTCCTTCACGGAAAAGAAACGTATCCGCAAATCCTTCGGGCGCATTCCCGAAGCCATCGAAATGCCAAACCTGATCGAGGTTCAGCGCGAAAGCTATGAACACTTCCTCCAGATGCACACCCCCTCTGAAAAGCGGACGGATGATGGTCTGGGCGGCGTGTTCAAGTCCGTGTTCCCGATCACTGACTTCTCCGAGCGGGCAACGCTCGAATATGTCTCTTACGAGTTTGAAGCGCCGAAATTCGACGTGGAAGAATGCATGCAGCGCGACCTGACCTTCCAGGCACCGCTGAAAGTGCGTCTCCAGCTGGTCGTTTTCGATGTCGACGAAGACACGGGCGCGCGCTCCGTCAAGGAAGTGAAAGAGCAGGAATGCTATCTCGGCGACATCCCGCTGATGACCGAGAAGGGTACCTTCGTGGTCAATGGCACCGAGCGGGTGATCGTCTCGCAGATGCACCGCTCTCCGGGCGTGTTCTTCGACCATGACAAGGGCAAGACGCATGCCTCCGGCAAACTGCTGTTCGCGGCGCGGATCATTCCGTATCGCGGCTCCTGGCTGGACTTCGAGTTCGACGCAAAAGACATCCTGAACATCCGGATCGACCGCAAGCGGAAGCTGCCGGCGACGACGATGCTCTACGCCCTCGGCTATGACACCGAGCAGATCCTGGACCTGTTCTACACCAACTCCATTTATCGCATGGACAAGAAGGGGTGGATCACCGGCTTCCGTGCCGAGGCCTGGAAAGGTGTGAAACCGGAATTCGATCTGGTCGACGCCAAAACCGGCAAGACGGTCGCTGAAGCCGGCAAGAAGATCACCGCCCTGAAAGCCAAGCGCATCGCCGAGGCTGACACGGACGAGATCATCGTGCCGTCCGACGCCCTGATCGGCAAATTCCTGGCCCGCGACGTCGTGAACAATGAAACCGGCGAGATATTCGGTGAAGCCGGTGACATGCTGGAAGAGGAAATGCTCGCCGAGATGCGCGATTACGGCATCACGACGATCGAAGTGCTCGACATTGACGCCTCCGGCCGTGGCCCGTGGCTGCGTAACACGCTGAAGGCCGACAAGAACGAAACCCGTTTCGAAGCCCTGTCCGACATCTACCGCGTGATGCGTCCGGGCGAGCCGCCGACCCAGGAAGCCGCTGACGCCCTGTTCGGCCAGCTCTTCTTCGATCCGGAGCGCTATGACCTCTCCGCCGTTGGCCGCGTGAAAATGAACATGCGTCTGAATGTCGGCGTGCCGGGCTATGAAGCCGCTGCAGACGACATGCGCGTACTGCGCAATGACGACATCATCGGCGTCATGAAGGTCATCCTGGACCTGAAAGACGGCAAGGGCGAAGTCGACGACATCGACAATCTCGGCAACCGCCGCGTCCGCTCCGTCGGCGAGCTGATGGAAAACAATTACCGCATCGGCCTCGTGCGCATGGAGCGCGCGATCAAGGAGCGTATGGGCTCTGTCGATATCGACACGGTGATGCCGCATGACCTGATCAATGCGAAGCCGGTTGTGGCCTCCGTCCGCGAATTCTTCGGCTCCTCGCAGCTGTCGCAGTTCATGGACCAGACCAACCCGCTGTCCGAGATCACCCACAAGCGTCGTCTCTCGGCGCTTGGACCGGGCGGTCTGACCCGCGAGCGTGCCGGCTTCGAAGTGCGCGACGTGCACCCGACCCACTATGGCCGTATCTGCCCGATCGAGACGCCGGAAGGCCCGAACATCGGTCTGATCAACTCCCTGGCCACGCATGCCCGCGTCAACAAGTATGGCTTCATCGAAAGCCCGTACCGGAAGGTCGTGAACGGCAAGCTGACCGACGAAGTGGTCTATCTGTCCGCCATGGAAGAGAGCATCTATTCCATCGCCCAGGCCAATGCGACGGTGAACGAGGCCGGCGAGCTGGCGAACGAATTCGTCAACGCCCGTGTGGCAGGCGAAGCGACCATGGTTGCCCGCGAAGATATCCAGTATATGGACGTCTCTCCGAAGCAGGTTGTCTCTGTTGCGGCCTCGCTGATCCCGTACCTTGAAAACGACGACGCCAACCGCGCCCTGATGGGGGCGAACATGCAGCGTCAGGCGGTGCCGCTTGTGCAGTCTGAAGCGCCGTTCGTTGGTACCGGCATGGAAGCAGTTGTGGCTCGTGACAGCCGCGCAGCCATTGTTGCCCGCCGGGCAGGGGTGGTTGAGCAGGTCGACGCGCTGCGGATCGTTGTGCGCGCCACGGAAGAACTCGAAGGCTCCAAATCGGGCGTCGATATCTACCGTCTCGCCAAGTTCCGCCGTTCGAACCAGAACAGCTGCATCAACCAGCGCCCGATCGTGCGCGTGGGCGACACCGTTGCGAAGAACGACATCATCGCAGACGGCCCGTCCACCGACATGGGTGAACTGGCTCTCGGCCGGAACGTGCTGGTCGCGTTCATGCCGTGGAATGGTTACAACTTCGAGGACTCCATCCTGATCTCCGAGCGGATCGTGAAAGACGACGTCTTCACCTCGATCCACATCGAGGAATTCGAAGTCGCCGCCCGCGACACGAAACTGGGACCGGAAGAAATCACCCGCGACATCCCGAATGTCGGCGAAGAAGCCCTGCGTAACCTCGACGAAGCCGGCATTGTTGCCGTCGGCGCCGAAGTGAAGGCAGGCGACATCCTCGTCGGCAAGGTGACGCCGAAGGGCGAAAGCCCGATGACGCCGGAAGAAAAACTCCTCCGCGCCATCTTCGGTGAGAAAGCCTCTGATGTTCGCGACACCTCCCTGCGCGTGCCTCCGGGCGACGCCGGTACGGTTGTTGATGTCCGCATCTTCAACCGCCACGGCATCGACAAGGACCAACGTGCCCTTCAGATCGAGCGTGAGCAGATCGAGAAGCTGCAGGAGGACAAAGAGGACGAACAGGCCATCCTGGAGCGCAACACGTATAACCGTCTGCGCGACCTGCTGATCGGCAAGGAAGCCGCTGCCGGGCCGAAAAACTTCGTACCGGGCAAGATCACGGCTGAGGCGCTGGACGAACTGTCCGAGACCCAGATGTGGGATATCGCCCTGAAGTCTGAAAAGGCCCAGGCTGATCTCGACGCCCTGAACGAACAGTTCGAAAACTCCATCAACGAGCTGGAAGCCCGCTTCAACGACAAGGTCGACAAGGTTCAGCGCGGCGATGACCTGCCTCCGGGCGTCATGAAGGTCGTCAAAGTGTTCCTGGCCGTGAAGCGCAAGCTGCAGCCGGGCGACAAGATGGCCGGCCGTCACGGGAACAAGGGGGTTATCTCCAAGATCAACCCGCAGGAAGACATGCCCTTCCTGGAAGACGGCACGCCGGTCGACATCGTGCTCAACCCGCTGGGCGTTCCGTCGCGTATGAACATTGGTCAGATCCTTGAGACGCATACAGGCTGGGCCTGCCGCGGTCTCGGCCGGATCATCGACAATGCCGTGGACGAATTCCACCAGAACAATGATGTCCAAGGTCTCCGCACCGCCCTGACCCAAGCCTATGGCGAGGAGCAGGAAATGCCGGAAACCGATGCCGAGATCATCGAACTGGCCGGAAACCTGCGCAATGGTGTGCCGATCGCAACGCCGGTCTTCGATGGTGCCCGCGAAAGCGACATCAACGGCCTGCTGGAGCGTGCCGGTCTCGATACTTCGGGCCAGGTTCGCATGTATGACGGCCGCACCGGTGAGGCGTTCAGCCGCCCGGTCACTGTGGGCTACAAATATCTTCTCAAACTGCACCACCTGGTCGACGAGAAGATCCACGCCCGTTCGACCGGTCCATACTCGCTCGTTACGCAGCAACCGTTGGGCGGCAAGGCCCAGTTTGGTGGCCAGCGCTTCGGGGAGATGGAGGTCTGGGCTCTGGAAGCCTATGGCGCCGCGTACACGCTGCAGGAAATGCTGACCGTGAAGTCCGACGACACGGCCGGCCGTGCCAAGGTCTACGAGGCGATCGTCCGCGGTGACGATACCTTCGAGGCAGGTATCCCGGAGAGCTTCAACGTGCTCATCAAGGAAATGCGCTCGCTCGGTCTCAATGTTGAGCTGATCGAGGAAGATTCCGGACGTGACGACGAAGACGAAGCCACCGTCGCCGCCGAGTAGAATGAGACTTAAACCGGACCGCCCCGCCATCCCGGCGGGGCGAACCGGACGAGACAAGATTTCATAGGGCAGGGGCCCGCCAGCCCCACGAACCAAGCCCACCCAAGGAGCAGACACCCATGCGCCAGGACGTCGCCAGTATTTTCAACCCGAATACACCCGCCCCGACTTTCGAGGCGATCCGTATCTCGATTGCCAGCCCGGAAAAAATCCGGTCCTGGTCTTCGGGCGAGATCAAGAAACCCGAAACCATCAACTACCGGACCTTCAAGCCGGAACGGGACGGCCTGTTCTGTGCCCGTATCTTCGGTCCGACGAAGGACTATGAGTGCCTTTGCGGCAAGTATAAGCGCATCAAGTATCGCGGCATCACCTGCGAGAAATGCGGCGTGGAAGTTACCCTGGCGCGCGTTCGCCGTGAGCGCATGGGCCATATCGACCTGGCCGCGCCGGTAGCGCACATCTGGTTCCTGAAATCGCTGCCGTCCCGGATTTCAACGCTGCTCGACATGGCGCTGAAAGACGTTGAGCGTGTGCTGTACTTCGAAAGCTACATCGTGGTTGAGCCCGGTCTGACCGAGCTTGAGCCGAAGCAGCTGCTCACCGAAGAAGAGTATATGGACAAGCAGGACGAGCTTGGCGAGGACGCGTTCACCGCCATGATCGGCGCGGAAGCCATCCGCGAACTGCTGATGCAGTTGGAGCTGCCGGTGCTGGCGGAAACGCTGCGCGAAGACCTGAAGGAATCCACGTCCGAGCTGAAGACCAAGAAGGTCTCCAAGCGCCTGAAAGTGGTTGAGTCCTTCCTGCAGTCCCGCGCCAAGCCGGAATGGATGATCCTGACCGTTGTGCCGGTCATTCCGCCGGATCTGCGTCCGCTGGTTCCGCTGGATGGTGGCCGTTTCGCCACGTCCGACCTTAACGACCTGTATCGCCGCGTGATCAACCGGAACAACCGCCTGAAGCGCCTGATGGAGCTTCGCGCGCCGGACATCATCATCCGCAACGAGAAGCGGATGCTGCAGGAATCCGTTGATGCCCTGTTCGACAATGGCCGCCGCGGCCGCACGATCACCGGCACCAACAAGCGTCCGCTGAAGTCGATCTCCGACATGCTGAAAGGCAAGCAGGGCCGCTTCCGTCAGAACCTTCTGGGCAAGCGCGTCGACTATTCCGGCCGGTCCGTCATCGTGGTGGGCCCGAGCCTGCGCCTGCACGAATGCGGCCTGCCGAAGAAGATGGCACTGGAGCTGTTCAAGCCGTTCATTTATGCCCGCCTCGACGCGAAGGGCCTGGCCGGTACGGTCAAGGCGGCGAAGAAGCTGGTTGAAAAGGAAAAGCCGGAAGTCTGGGATATCCTGGACGAAGTGATCCGTGAGCACCCGGTTCTGCTGAACCGCGCGCCGACGCTTCACCGTCTCGGCATCCAGGCCTTCGAGCCGAAACTGATCGAGGGCAAGGCCATCCAGCTGCACCCGCTGGTCTGTGCGGCCTTCAACGCCGACTTTGACGGTGACCAGATGGCTGTCCACGTTCCGCTGAGCCTTGAGGCCCAGCTGGAAGCCCGCGTGCTGATGATGTCTACGAACAACATCCTGTCCCCGGCAAACGGCAAGCCGATCATTGTTCCGTCCCAGGATATCGTTCTGGGTCTCTACTACCTGTCGCTGGATCTGGATGGCGAGCCGGGCGAAGGCATGATCTTCTCCGAAATGGCCGAAATCGAGCATGCGCTCGACAATGGTCTGATCAGCCTGCACTCCAAGATCAAGGCGATGTATGAAGGCGTTGATGATGAGGGCAATCCGTGGCGCCGCGTGATCGACACGACCGCGGGCCGCTTCATGATTGCCGACATCCTGCCGCGCATGAAGGGCATCCAGCCTGACCTGGTCAACACGACCATGACCAAGAAGACGATCTCCAAGATCATCGACGAGGTCTATCGTCTGTGCGGCCAGAAGGCGACGGTGATCTTCTGTGACAAGATGATGGGCCTGGGCTTCAAGGAAGCCTGTAAAGCCGGCATCTCGTTCGGCAAGGACGACATGGTCATCCCGGAAGCCAAGCAGAAACTGGTCGACGCGACGAAGGAGCAGGTCTCCGAGTATGAGCGTCAGTATGCTGATGGTCTGATCACCCGTGGTGAGAAGTACAACAAGGTGGTTGATGCCTGGTCGACATGTACCGACAAGGTGGCCGACGCCATGATGGACTCCTCTGCGCGGCCGCAAGCCGCCAAGGGTGTCCGCAAGGCCCAGATCAACTCGATCTTCATGATGGCCGACTCCGGTGCCCGTGGTTCGAAGAACCAGATGAAGCAGCTGGCCGGTATGCGCGGTCTGATGGCCAAGCCGTCGGGTGAAATCATCGAGACGCCGATCATCTCGAACTTCAAGGAAGGCCTGACCGTTCTTGAATACTTCAACTCCACCCACGGTGCCCGTAAGGGTCTCGCGGATACGGCTCTGAAAACCGCCAACTCCGGGTATCTGACCCGCCGTCTGGTCGACGTGGCCCAGGACTGCATCATCAACGAGGATGATTGCGGCACCGAGCGCGGCATCGACATCTCTGCCGTTCTGGAAGGCGCCGATGTGGTCGTCTCCCTGGCAGAGCGTATCCTGGGCCGTGTGACGGCTGAGGATGTGAAAGGCGTGGATGGCGATCTGGTCGTTCCGGCGAACACCTATATCGACGAAGACCTGGCCGAGACGATCGAGAAGGCCGGTGTGGACGTGATCAAGGCCCGCTCGCCGCTGACCTGTGAAACCAAGAACGGCATCTGTGCCCAATGCTATGGCCGTGACCTGGCCCGCGGCACGCCGGTCAACCGCGGCGAAGCGGTTGGCGTTATCGCGGCCCAGTCCATCGGTGAGCCGGGTACGCAGCTGACCATGCGGACGTTCCACATCGGTGGTGCGGCGCAGGTGGCGGACCAGTCCTCCATCGAGTCGAGCTTTGAAGGCACGATCCGCTTCAAGGATGCGGAATTCGTGGCCCGCAAGGACGAGTCGCTGGTGGTTGTTGGCCGCCGCATGCAGGTGGAACTGGTGGACGGCGATGGCCGGACCCGTCAGTCCTTCCGCCCGGCCTATGGTACGCGCCTGATGGTCAAGGATGGCCAGAAGGTGAAACCGGGCGTCCTGATGGCCGACTGGGACCCGTTTGCCCAGCCGATCGTCTCCGAAGTGGCCGGTCAGGCGAAGCTGGTTGACGTGATCGACGGTGTCTCCGTTCGCGAAGAGACCGACGAAGCGACGGGCATCTCCTCCCGCGTCGTCATCGACTGGCGCAGCGCCTCGAAATCTGCGGACATCAAACCGTCCATCCAGATTGTCGACAAGGACGGTACGCCGGTCAAACTGCCGAATGGCTCCGATGCAGTCTACCTGCTGTCTGTCGGCGCGATCCTGTCTGTTGCCGATGGGGACACGATCTCTGCCGGTGACACGCTGGCCCGTGTCACGACCGGCGGTGCGAAGACCAAGGACATCACCGGCGGTCTGCCGCGTGTGGCCGAACTGTTCGAAGCGCGTCGTCCGAAGGACCACGCCATCATCGCAGACATGGACGGCAAGGTCGTCTATGGCCGCGACTACAAGAACAAGCGTCGCGTCTCCATCGTGCCGATGGAAGAAGACAAGGAGCAGATCGATTACCTGGTGCCGAAAGGCAAGCACCTGGCCGTGCAGGATGGCGACTTCATCAAGCGCGGTGAGTATCTGATGGACGGTAACCCGGCCCCGCAGGACATCCTGTCCACCCTGGGTGTCGAACCGCTGGCCAACTACCTCATCGAGGAAGTCCAGAAGGTGTATCGTCTGCAGGGCGTGCCGATCAACGACAAGCACATCGAGGTGATCGTTCGCCAGATGCTGCAGAAGGTCGAGATCATCGATGGCGGTGATACGGGCCTGATCACGGGCGAACATGTCGATGTGATCGAGTTCGAGGAAGCCAACGAGATTGTCCGCAAGTCGCGCAAGAAGGACCAGAAGGAAGCCACCGCGAACCCGCTGCTGCTGGGTATCACGAAGGCCTCCCTGCAAACCCGGTCCTTCATCTCCGCGGCGTCCTTCCAGGAGACCACACGCGTGCTCACCGAGGCAGCGATCCAGGGCAAGATGGATACGCTGGAAGGCCTCAAGGAGAACGTTATCGTGGGCCGCCTGATCCCGGCCGGTACCGGCGGCGGCATCCGTGCGATGCGCCGTGTGGCTGCCGACCGCGACGCGAAGCTGAAAGCCAAGCGCGCGGCCAATGTGGCCAAGGAAGCGGCCGAAGTGCTCGAAGTGTCGGCCCTGCCGGCACCGGAAGCCCAGCCGGAAACCTCGGGCGAATAAGCGCCCGGCCATCCGGCCCGCTTGAGAAACACGGAAAAGCCTGCCAGTCTTGGCAGGCTTTTTTGCATTTGAAGGGCAGGGGCCGCCAAGGCCGGGCGAGGGAGCTGGCAGGATATGCAGTTTGGGCGGAAAGACGTGATCGGTGCGGCCTGCGCTGTGGTCAGCATCGGCCTGGTGGCATGGCTGGCACAGGATTCGCTGGCCCGTGCGGACTGCCGCGATCTGTTGCGCTGGAACGATTTCGCCTCTGTCGAGGGGGATGTCGAAGACCCCGAACTGGACGCACTGAAATCCCGGCTTGAAACAGGGCAGGGGAGTGAGGCAGAACGGGCCTGTGTCGCCCGGGTCGGGCTGCCATTCTAGCTTTCAGGTGCAAACCCGCTCAAATGGCTGAGGTTTAGCTGTAGCCATACAGCACCGGACCCTTGACGCCAGCGCCTGAGAGGCTTACACGCCACGCATCGTCAGAGAGGTGGATGGTCCAATAGGCCGTTTGCCGTACCGGTTCAG
Source organism: Hyphomonas pacifica (assembly GCF_000682675.1). Classification (GTDB taxonomy): domain Bacteria; phylum Pseudomonadota; class Alphaproteobacteria; order Caulobacterales; family Hyphomonadaceae; genus Hyphomonas; species Hyphomonas pacifica. The sequence continues at coordinate 15,616 of NZ_AWFA01000042.1, forward strand.
GCAGATCCGGCAAACTGACCCCCAAGTTTTCGTCTGTCCCGGAAGCCAATCCTCGGCCTTCGGGGCACAATTCGTTACCGGCCCATCGGGCCACTGAGAACAAAAGAGACAGAAGGCCCGAATGCCAACGATTCAACAGCTTATTCGCAATCCGCGTCAGCCGAAGCCGACGCGTACCAAAACACCGGCCCTCAAGGCTTGCCCACAGCGCCGTGGCGTCTGTACCCGCGTCTACACCACAACTCCGAAGAAGCCGAACTCAGCTCTTCGTAAAGTGGCCAAGGTGCGCCTGACGTCCGGTTTCGAATCGCTGTGCTACATTCCGGGCGAAGGCCACAACCTTCAGGAGCACTCCGTGGTCCTGATCCGTGGCGGCCGTGTGAAAGACCTTCCGGGTGTGCGCTACCACATCGTGCGTGGTGCCCTGGATACCCAACCCGTCAAAGACCGTAAGCAACGCCGTTCGCACTACGGCGCGAAAAAGCCGAAGTAAGGAAGCCGAACCATGTCTCGTCGTCACAGCGCAGAAAAGCGCCAAGTTCTTCCCGATCCGAAGTTCAAGGATGTGGTCGTTTCCAAGTTCATGAACCAGATCATGCGCGACGGCAAAAAGTCGACCGCCGAACGCATCGTTTATGGGGCATTCGATCTTGTGGAAGGCCGCGCCAAGAAGAACCCGGTAGAAGTGTTCCACGAAGCGCTCGAAGCCGTTGCTCCGGCTGTTGAGGTCCGCTCCCGCCGTGTGGGTGGTGCGACCTACCAGGTTCCGGTTGAAGTCCGTACCGAGCGCCGCCAGGCCTTGGCGATCCGCTGGCTGGCCGCTGCTGCTGCAGGCCGCAACGAGAACACCATGCGTGAGCGCCTCGCAGGCGAACTCATGGATGCAAGCCAAGGCCGCGGCAATGCCGTGAAAAAGCGGGAAGATACGCACCGCATGGCCGACGCCAACAAGGCGTTTTCTCACTACCGCTGGTAATCAGCACTGGAAGTCCGGGGCGATTGCGGGTAACGCGCCCGCAAATCGCCCCGAAATTCCTCCCGGACACCAGACACGAAGGTTTATCTCATGGCCCGCGAATATTCGTTGGAACGCTATCGTAACTTCGGCATCATGGCTCACATTGATGCTGGCAAGACGACCACGACCGAGCGTATCCTCTACTACACCGGCAAGTCCCACAAGATCGGCGAAGTCCATGACGGCGCTGCGACGATGGACTGGATGGAGCAGGAGCAGGAACGCGGCATCACGATCACGTCTGCTGCGACGACCACGTTCTGGTTCCGCACCGAAGACGGCGTGAACCCTACCGGCATCTATGGCGACACGCCGGACGAAGCCAAGTTCCGCTTCAACATTATTGATACGCCCGGACACGTTGACTTCACGATCGAAGTTGAGCGCTCCCTGGCTGTGCTCGATGGCGCTGTGTGCGTTCTCGACGCCAATGCCGGTGTCGAGCCGCAAACCGAGACCGTCTGGCGTCAGGCTGACCGCTACAAGGTTCCGCGCATCGTGTTCGTCAACAAGATGGACAAGATCGGCGCTGACTTCTTCAACTGTGTGAAGATGATCAAGGACCGTACGGGCGCCACGCCGGCTCCTATCCAGCTGCCGATCGGTTCCGAGACCGAGCTGGAAGGCCATGTCGACCTGATCACGATGCAGGAATGGGTCTGGGAAGGTGAAGACCTCGGCGCAAGCTGGGTGCTCAAGCCGATCCGTGACAGCCTGAAGGCCAAGGCCGAAGAGATGCGCGCCGAGCTCATCGAGATCGCCGTCGAAGTCGACGATGCGGCCATGGAAGCCTATCTCGAAGGCAATGAGCCGGATGAAGCCACGCTGCGCACGCTGATCCGCAAAGGTACGCTGGAAATGGCCTTCGTGCCGGTTCTGTGCGGCTCTGCATTTAAGAACAAAGGCGTGCAGCCGATGCTGAACGCTGTGATCGACTATCTGCCGGGCCCGCTCGACGTGCCGCCTTATATGGGCTTCGCACCGGGCGATGAGGATGAAGTGCGTAACATCGAGCGTAAAGCCGATGACAGCCAGCCTTTCTCCGGCCTTGCGTTCAAGATCATGAACGACCCTTATATGGGTACGCTGACCTTCACGCGGATCTATTCCGGTACGCTGTCCAAAGGCGACAGCTTCCTGAACGCCACGAAGGGCAAGAAAGAGCGCGTCGGCCGTATGGTGATGATGCACTCCAACAAGCAGGACGAGATCACGGAAGCCTATGCAGGTGACATCGTGGCGCTCGCCGGCCTGAAGGAGACCACCACGGGTGACACGGTCTGCGACCCGAACAAGCCAGTCGTGCTCGAGACGATGACCTTCCCGGAGCCGGTGATCGAAATCGCCGTCGAGCCGAAGTCGAAAGCTGACCAGGAGAAGATGTCGGTCGGTCTGCAGCGCCTTGCTGCCGAAGACCCGTCCTTCCGCGTCGAGACGAATTTCGAATCCGGCCAGACGATCATGAAAGGCATGGGCGAGCTTCACCTCGACATCCTGATCGACCGCCTGAAGCGCGAATTCAAGGTCGAAGCCAATATCGGTCAGCCTCAGGTGGCTTACCGTGAGAAGATCGGTCGCGCGGCAGAGATCGACTACACGCACAAGAAACAGTCCGGTGGTACCGGTCAGTTCGCCCGCGTGAAGCTGGAATTCGAGCCGCTGGAATCCGGTTCGGGCTTCGTGTTCGAAAGCAAGATCGTCGGCGGTGCTGTTCCGAAGGAATACATTCCGGGCGTCGAAAAAGGCCTCGAAATGGCCAAGGAAAACGGCCTTCTGGCTGGCTATCCGGTCACCGACTTCAAGGCCACGCTGGTCGATGGTGCGTTCCACGATGTGGACTCCTCGGTCCTGGCCTTCGAAATCGCAGCCCGCGCTGCCTTCCGCGAACTGAAAGGCCAGGGCGACCCGCGCCTGATGGAGCCGATCATGGCAGTGGAAGTTGTGACGCCGGAAGACTATATGGGTGACGTAATTGGCGACCTGAACTCCCGCCGCGGTCAAATCCAGGGCTCTGAGCCCCGGGGCAACGCGACGGTGATCAAGGCCTTCGTCCCGCTGGTCAACATGTTCGGTTACGTGTCCGACCTTCGCGGCATGTCACAGGGCCGCGCCCAGTTCACGATGCTCTTCAATCACTATGATGAAGTGCCGCGGGCTGAAGCGCAGAAGATCATTTCGGACGTCGCCGGTTCGTAAGGAAAGCAGGGCCCTCTTTGGGGCCATTAGTTAGAATAAAGGAGAGGCCCGATGGCCAAGGCAAAGTTT
>NZ_AWFA01000043.1 GCF_000682675.1 Hyphomonas pacifica
GCGCGATGGATGCGTCGAACCTTCTGAAGCCTGCGCTTCAGAATGGCGGCCTGCGCTGCATGGGCTCGACCACGTTCAAGGAGTACAAGCAGCACTTCGAGAAGGACCGCGCCCTGTCCCGCCGGTTCCGCAAGATCGATGTGGTGGAGCCGACTGTTCCGGATACGATCAAGATCCTGACCGGTCTGAAATCCCGTTTCGAGGATTTCCACGGCCTGCGCTACACTAATGACTCGATCAAGGCGGCGGTGGAACTGTCGGACCGTTATATCACGGACCGCAAGCTGCCGGACAAGGCGATCGACGTGATCGACGAGGCCGGGGCCGCGCAATGGCTGCTGCCGGCGTCCAAGCGCAAGAAGACAGTGGGCCAGAAGGACATCGAGGCGGTCATCGCCAAGATTGCCCGCATCCCCCCGAAACAGGTGTCTACAGACGATGCCGCTGCGCTGAAGTCTCTGGAAACAGACCTGAAGCGCGTCGTCTTTGGACAAGGCGAGGCCATCGAGGCCCTGTCGGCCTCCATCAAGCTGGCCCGCGCCGGCCTGCGGGAACCGAACAAGCCGATCGGCTCCTACCTGTTCACCGGTCCGACCGGCGTCGGCAAGACCGAAGTCGCCAAACAGCTCGCCTCCATCATGGGTGTCGAGATGCTGCGCTTCGACATGTCGGAATATATGGAGCGTCACACCGTTTCCCGTCTGATCGGCGCGCCTCCGGGCTATGTCGGTTATGATGAGGGCGGCCTGCTTACCGATGGCGTGGACCAGCATCCGCACTGTGTGCTGCTGCTCGACGAGATCGAGAAGGCGCATCCGGACCTGTTCAACATCCTGTTGCAGGTGATGGACAATGGCTCGCTGACCGATGCCAATGGCCGCAAAGTGGACTTCCGGAATGTCATCCTGATTATGACGACCAATGCCGGGGCCGCGGATGCGTCCAAGAACTCCATCGGCTTTGGCCGGGGCAAGAAGGAAGACGAGCAGGAAGAGGCGCTCAAGCGTCTGTTCACACCGGAATTCCGCAACCGCCTCGACGCCACGATCACCTTCGGTGGCCTGACGCCGGAAATCATCGACCGCGTGGTCGAGAAGTTCATCCTGCAGCTGGAAGTCCAGCTGGAAGATCGCAATGTCTCCATCGAGATCACCAAAGCCGCCCGCGAATGGCTGGCCAGGCGGGGCTTTGACGCAGACATGGGCGCGCGGCCACTGGCCCGCACGATCCAGGAGCACGTCAAGAAACCGATGGCGGAAGAATTGCTGTTCGGCGAACTGCAGAAGGGCGGGGTTGTCCATATAGATATCGACAAGGCCGACGAGGAAAAACTCGCCTTCAAATATGTCGCCGACAAGGGCAAGAAGAAAAAGCCCGCCGCAAAAGGCTCCGCTGAAGAACCGGCCTAGGCCTTCGGAAAAACCAGACACGACAAGGGCTGCCCCACGGGCAGCCCTTTCTCATTCTGGCGGCCTCGTTATCCTCCCTGGCATAATGGGAGGAATAGAAATGGCTGGAACTGTAAGCAGGGCGTGCGACCCGAAATTCGCGTCTGTGAGAGAAGAATTCGAGAAAAACTTTGCCGAGCGCGGTGAGGTGGGCGCGTCTGTCTGCCTGTCTGTGAATGGCGAGACGCTGGTGGACCTGTGGGGCGGCGTGGCCAATGCGGCGACCGGAGAGGCATGGCGGGAGGACACGATCTCCATCGTCTTCTCCTGCTCCAAGGCCGCGACGGCGCTGTGCGCGCATATCCTGATTGACCGGGGCGAGCTGAACCCGGAGGCGCTCGTCTCTGAATACTGGCCGGAATTTGCGAAGAACGGCAAAGAGACAACCACCGTCCGGATGATGCTGAATCATGAAAGTGCGCTGCCCACGCTGCGCGATCCGGTCCGCCCCGGCGGCTTTACCGACTGGGACTATATGATCAAGCGCCTGGAGGATGAGGAAGCCTTCTGGGAACCGGGCACCCGCAATGGCTATCACATGATCAATTTCGGCTGGACAGTGGGCGAACTGGTCCGCCGCGTCTCCGGCAAGTCGCTTGGCACCTTCTTCCGGGAGGAAGTGGCGGACAAGACCGGTGCGCGCTTCTGGCTGGGCCTGCCGGAAAGCGAGGATGTGCACATCGCGCCGATCCTGCCCTATGCGCCCAAGCCGGATGACCAGCCGACCGAATTCACGATCAAGCTGATGACCGATCCGGACTCGATCCAGCACAAGAGCTTCATGAACAATGGCGGGTGGGACTTCAACGACCGCAAGGCCCAGGCGGCCGAGATTGGGGGCGGCGGGGGCCTGTCCAATGCGCGCGGGCAGGTGGCGATGTACACGCCGCTCGCCATCAATGACGGCACGCTGGTCTCATCTGACCGGCTGCAGGCGATGAGCATGGTGACAACCGCCACACAACGCGATGCGACCCTGTTGATTCCGACACGGTTCGGGCCGGGCTTCATGAAGTCCATGGACAATCGCGCGCTGAACCTTGGCCCCGGTACCAGCGTCATCATGGGCGACCGGGCGTTTGGCCATGTCGGCGCAGGCGGCTCTATCGGCTTTGCCGATCCGGAAGCGGGCCTCGCCTTCAGCTACACGATGAACCAGATGGGCAATGGCATTCTGGTGAATGACCGCGCACAGAGCCTGATTGATGCGGCCTATCAGTCGCTCGGCTATCGCACCAATGCGCCGGGTGTCTGGGTGAAATAGGCGGCCAGCCAGTATGGCAGGCGCGGGGGCTTGAGGGATCAGCCCTCGTCGTCTGCCTCGCCCATGCCGCGCCGCTGGGCGGTGGCGGCAATTGCCTTCTGCGCAGCTTCGACACCTTCGCTGCGGGCAGGCGGCGCCATGATCTCCGGCGGGTCCATCTCCTGCATGTAGATGGTGCGGCTGGGGAAGGCGAAGCTGGTGCCAGCCTTGGCGATGATGTCCATCACGGCGACGGCGAATTCTTCCTTGATGGCCAGCCACTGGCCCCAATCCTTGGTATTGGTGAAGGTGTAGATCAGGAAGTCGATGGAGCTGGCATTGAAGCTGTCCACGCGCACGAACAGGGCGGCGGCAGGCGGCTTGGCGAAGCGGTCATCATTCCACAGCCAGGCCTCGATCTCGTCGCGGATATATTTCAGCTGGTCCACCGTGGTGCGGTATTCCACGCCGACGACCCATTTGATGCGCCGGTGCGTCATGCGGGAGAAATTCGTTACGGCAGCGTCCGACAATTGGCTGTTGGGCACATAGACCGGGCTCTTGTCGAAGCGGCGCACCAGGGTGGAGCGGAAATTGATCTTTTCCACCGTGCCCTCGACCACGCCGTCCACCTTGATCCACTCGCCCGGCACAAAGCGCTTCTCGGTGATGATCAGAATGCCGGAGATAAGGTTCTTGAACAGGTCCTGCGCGCCGAGGCCGACCGCAATACCCAGCACGCCAAGGCCAGCCAGCAGGGGTGCAATCTGGATGCCCCACTGCTCTGCCACTGCGCCAATACCCAGTATGACCAGGATCACCTGCAGCGCCTTGATCATCCAGTCCACCGCGGCAGACGACAGCGCATTGCGCAAACTGACGAACAGGAACTCAAACGCGTTGACCGCGCGCGACAGTGTCCAGAACACGGCCAGCGTGATGACCGAGCGCAAGATGAGGTTGGCATAGATCTCCGCCTGCCCGGAAATGTTCGTCACCTGTAGCGCAATGTAGATGCCGATGATCACTGGCACGATCTTCAGGGGCGTCGCGATGGATTTGACCAGCGCATCGTCGGCCTGTGTCTTCGTGCCAGCGGCGACGCGCATGATTGAGGCAACGACCAGCCGCGCGAACAGGCCGCGCAGGGCGATGGCTACCATCATGATCAGCACAGAGATGACGATCTCGCCAAAGGTCAGCCCATAGGCGCCCTCATTCCAGACGGAGGCGATATAGATCGCGGTATCTTTAACAGATTGCGGGGCGTTCTGGTCCAGCCAGGTTTCAAGGGAGGAAGGCATAAGGCAGCTCTCCATGTCTGGCCCAAATGGCGGGCGTGGCAGGTGCGATGGAGTGCTGTGTGCTAATCTGTGTTACGCGGCCTGTGAAGACTTTGGCCTCAGGCCTTTATGTCGCGCCATTCTCCGCTGCTTAGACCGTCCAGTGTCCAGTCACCCACACGGGCGCGGATCAGGCGCAGCGTCGGGTGGCCGACAGCGGCGGTCATGCGGCGCACCTGGCGGTTGCGGCCTTCGGTAATGGTCAGCTCGACCCAGCTGTCCGGTACGGATTTGCGGAACCGGATCGGCGGATTGCGCGGCCACAGATTTGCGGGCTCAGCTATCGGGCGCACCTCAGCCGGGGCCGTGCGGCCATCATTCAGATCCACGCCGGTTTGAAGCGCGGTGAGGGCGGCTTCGTCCGGAATGCCCTCCACCTGCGCCCAATAGGTCTTGGCCAGTTTGTGCTTCGGATCTGAGATGCGGGCTTGCAGCTTGCCATCATCGGTAAGGACCAGGAGACCCTCACTGTCACGGTCCAGCCGCCCGGCCGGATAGACATGCGGCACGTCCATATAGTCAGACAGGGTTTCGCGGGTGCTGGCCAGTGTGCCCTTGTCGGTGAACTGGGACAGCACATTGAACGGCTTGTTAAACAGGATGAGGCGCGCCATCAGCCCGCCGATCAGGCGTTTACAACCGCGTGAAGGGATTTCAGCGTTGTCAGCAATCCCTCCGCGGAGGCGATGGGAAGACAGCTCGGCCCGTCACACAGGGCCTTGTCCGGATCGGTGTGGAATTCCAGGAACACACCATCGGCGCCGGCGGCAATCGCGGACTTCGCAATGATCGCGACACCGTCACGGCGGCCCCCGGTTGAGGCGCCGGCTGTGCGCGGGTCAGCGCCCGGCAGCTGAACAGCATGGGTCGCATCAATCGTCACCGGGCAGCCGAGCTTCTGCATCTCCGGAATGCCCAGCATGTCGACGACCAGATTGTTGTAGCCAAAGGACGAGCCGCGCTCGCACAGGATGACGCCAACCTCAGCGGCCTCGCCAATCTTGGAGACGATGTTCTTCGTGTCCCAAGGCGCGATGAATTGCGCCTTCTTCACCTGGATGAGGCCACCGGCGGCGGCGGTCGCCTTGGCGGTCGCGACCACGAGATCGGTCTGGCGGCACAGGAAGGCCGGGATCTGAACGATGTCTGCCACATCGGCGACGGCTTCGGCCTGGCCGGCCTCATGCAGGTCTGTACAGATCGGCACGCCCAGCTTCGCCTTTACGGAGGCCAGCACTTTCAGCCCGTCTTCCAGGCCAGGTCCGCGATAGGATTTGATGGAGGAGCGGTTCGCCTTGTCGAAGCTCGCCTTGAAGACATAGGGCAGGCCCAGCGCGTCGCAGATGCGCTTCAGCTCCGTGCCGACTTCCATGGCCAGGCCTTCATCTTCCAGCACGTTGAGGCCCGCAATCACGGAGAGCGGTTTACCGGTTCCGATGGTCCAGCCGGATTTTCCGTGAGTCAGAACGGACATGTCACTCTCCTTCAAGGGCATATGCAGCGTGATGTGTGTGGCCGCCTGAATAGCCTTGTTTCAGATCAGGTGAAACCCGTATCGCTCAGGCCGGGAAGGGCGGTAAGATGGCAGACAGTCCAGAATCAAAGAAGCCGCCCGATATGGACGGCTTCCGTGAGCCCCTGGGACTCAAAAGGTTCGGCAGCGTTTCAGCTTGCCTTCAAATATCTCTAGACGCTGACCGGAGGCTGCTCCTGCCAGACACCATAGGATATAAACCTTTTGATCCCATATGGTTTCTCACTCGACATGAATCACCTCCTTTCAAGCGTGCAGCAGGCACGGACTTTGTCCAGAACCATCCCGGACGAATCAAAGCTAAGCATGATTTGCGCCAGAACAAAGTTAACATCGGGGCGTTTCAGGTCACATTTTTGAGGCCGCATGAAAATTGTCCGAAAATTCAGGGGTGAGACACAGGCGCTGCAAAAATGTGCGGAAACGACGAAATTTGATCGAATGGCTTAATTTCGAGCGTACCTTAAGACGGTATTTCTGTGCGCTTGGGTATATTAAATACAGGGTTTGCACGACATGCGAGCGGTTACCTTCAATATTTGCGATGATCATAAAAGGGACCAGCTCGCCGTAGATATTCTGCAGGATCTCTCCTCTTCCGCCTTCATCTCCATCCTCAATGCCAGTCCGAACTGTATCAAGATTATCGACATGGACGGCGCGCTCGAATTCATGAATGTGAACGGGCAGTGCTCTATGGAGATTGATGACTTCTCCTCCGTCGAAAGTCGGCAATGGTGGACGCTTTGGCCCGCCGAAAGCCAGGCGCTGATTCAGGATGCCGTCCAACGTGCCAGTCTGGGGGAGATCAGCCGGATTGAAGCCTTCTGTCCCACCGTTAAGGGTCAGCCCCGCTGGTGGGACGTCACCGTCTCTCCGATCAGGGACGCGCAGGGCCATGTGTCCCGTATCCTGTCGGTTTCACGGGACATTTCAGAGCAGTACAAGCGCGAGGAACGCCTGCGCCAGAATGAGGCCATGCTGCAGGACCTGTCGCATTCCCAGGCCGCCATGCTGGATAGCCTGTCTCTTTCTGCGACCTTGGGTCGGAGGTCTGTCAGCCAGTGGATGAACAAGAGTTTTTCCCTCATCGCCGATCTGCTCGGAGTGCAGTCAGTAAAGGCGCAATCGGATGAAACCCGCGCCGCGCTGCAGGTCGCGTCCACTCGGGTAAATGCCATTGCCAAGATTCAGGAGCAACTCGCCCTGCTGGGGACAGCTGACGAGGTAAATCTGGCGGAATATTTGCCGGGCCTTCTCGGCCAGTTGCGTGAAGTATTCTCCGCCCGCGCTATCCAGCTGTCGGTCAATGTCGCGCCGAAAATCGTGACCTATGAAATGGCCGTCTCCCTCAGCATGATTATTACCGAATTGTTTGCCAACACTGTTTCGCGCAGTCGTAACCAAGACTGTCTTGCCGATCTCTCCTTTAAGGCAACGGAAGAGGGCGGCCAGCTGACATTCGTGGATAATGTCGAGGGCGGAGTCACAGAGCCTGCTGTCAGGTATGCCAGCCAGGTGGGCGGGGCAAACATCTCTATCCATGTGCAGCAGCTGGGTGCAACATTCCTTCAGGAGCGCTGTCAGCCAGAGGGCATGTGCACGCAGATTACTTTCTAGGGGGCTTCACCCTCGACGCAAAAGACCCGGACATGTGTGTCCGGGTCTTTTTCACATCCAGGTCCTGTAGGGTTAGGCCCCTTAATCGTAGGCCAGCGCGCCGATGACCAGGCCAATGATGGCGCCTGTGGCGGCAGAGGCGAGGATGGCGTCTCCGCTGTCATAGTCGCGGGCCCAGTAATAGCCAGGCGGCGGCGCATAGAGGCCATAGCTGACATAGTCATGAATATAGATGGTGCGCTGGTGCGGACGATACCAGCCGCCAACGGCATAGCGCGGGTGATAGCCCTGGCGGTAATACGGGCCATAGGCACGGCCATAGCGCACATAATTATGGCGCGGAGGGGCATAATGGCGACGCGGCGGATTGTAGTAATGGTGAACCACGCGCGGCGGACGGCGATAATCATGGCGTCTGTCATGATGGTGCCCGCGGCGATAGTCATTCCTCCAGCGGGAGTCATGACGGCGTCCCCGATGGTCGTCGCGGCGGTGCCAGTCTCCCCGGCGCGAGTCTCCGCGGTTCCAGTCTCCCCGGCGGCCATCATGGTCGCGGCGATGATGACCATCTCCGCGATGGTGCCCGTCATATTGGCGGTCTCCGCGATGATGCTCGCCCCGTCTACCCTGATCCGCAGAGGCAATCGGGGCGGCGATCAGGCCGAACGTGGCCGTGGCAGCCAGTAGAGCCGAAAGCGTCTTGTACAGTTTCATGGCGGGCAATGCCTCCAAATCTGGCCCCAACGCCCTACGTTTCACGCATGATCGGGGCGGCCTGTTCCCGCAGTGAAGCGGGCCTATGTGTGAAAGCTAGGCGGGCGGGGCTGAACTCTGGCTGAACGGCATGTTAAGGAAAGTCCATGTCCGAATTTGGGGATCTTCGTATCAATGACGAGCTGACGCTGCCGGCCTGGGAGTTGTCGGAGAGCTTTGTGCGCGCCTCGGGGCCGGGCGGACAGAATGTGAACAAGGTGTCCACTGCCGTGCAGCTGACCTGGCATGTGGAGGCGTCCTCCCTGCCGCCGGAAGTGAAGGTCCGCTTTGCAAAATTGTTCGCCAGCCGCATCACCAAAGACGGCCGTCTGATCGTGGAGGCCGCAGAGCATCGCAGCCAGGTGCTGAACCGGGAAGCGGCCAGAAAGCGGCTGGCCCAGATGATCGACAAGGCCTCACGCAGGCCCAAGCGCCGTATCCGGACCAAGCCGACCTATGGCAGCGTCAAGCGCCGCCTGAAGTCCAAGAAACAGCGCGGGGAAATCAAGGCCCTGCGCGGCAATGTTGATCCGACCGAATAGGCTTTAGCAGCAGCCGCCTACCGGGGCCGGGCTGCTGTCTGTCATTGTCTCTGCAAAGACATCTGGCGCAGCACAGCCGGGGAACAGGCCATAATGGGTCTGCCCATCGCCGACCACGTCGAAATAGGGCGCAAAGCGCGTCTCCATCAGCATGGCCAGCGTATTGCCGCAGACCGGGAAGACGCGACCCGCTTCAATCTCATGCTCTGCATCCAGAACAAAGACACGCTCCATGCCTTCAACGCCACCCTTGTAGATCACGGCCTGGCCGTAATCCTCGCAGGCCGCATCGGGGTCTTCCAGCTTCATCAGGCGCGCCGTGACCGAAGCAAAGCGGATCGGTTCCACCTTGGCTTTCAGCTTCGGGTCGATGATGGCGAGACGGCGGTGGCTGACCACGCGCGGATCAGTAAAGCCGGAGGCCTTGGCGATGCTCTGATAGTCGCCCCAATAGAGCGCGCCGGACAGGCATTCTCCGTACAGTACGGGATCGTTGACCAGCGCTTCAGGGACGCGGCGGTCTGCATAGACATCTGAGAAGTAAAGCTCGCCGCCCGGCTTCAGCAGGCGGTGGGCCTGGCGGAACACTTCCGGCTTGTCTGTGCAGAGATTGATCACGCAGTTAGAGATAATCAGGTCAAAGCTGCCGGGGGCAAGGTCCAACTCGCCCAGCTTTTCCAGCTCGCCTTTCACAAAGCGCGTATTCGGCGCGTCATAGCCGAAGCGTTCGGCATGCCAGGCCTCATGTGCGCGGGCGACCTCCAGCTGCTCGTCCGTCATGTCGACGCCGGTGACGTGGCCGTTCGGGCCGACCAGCTTTGCCAGCGCGAACACATCGCGCCCTGCGCCGCAACCAAGGTCCAGAACCTTCAGCCCCTCCAGCGCGGCGGGGATGGCGAGGCCGCAGCCATAATATTTGGCGGCGACCTCATCATGCACGGCGGCGAGGGCGGCAGAGACATGCGGCGGGGGCGCGCCTTCGGTCGTGCAGGCATCGGTACGCAGATCCGCGCTGCCTTTCAGCGTTTCACCATAATAGGCTTTCACGACATCCTGAATCTGGTTCATGTCCGCTCTCCGTATTGCATCATCGGCGTGACCCTAAGCGGCTGATGAATGGCTTTCCAGTCACGGATGCGTGTGATCAGTATTTCTTCTGCTTGGTTTTGCCAGCGGCGCGGTTGGCAGCCTTGTTTGCGCCTTTGCCATAGGTTTTGGCCGGCGGCTTGCGAGCCCCCTCAGCCTTGTCGGCATAGGGGTTCTTGCCCTGGCGCACTAACAGGCGGATCGGCACGCCGTGCATGTCGAAGGCCTCGCGCAGCTCATTGACGAGATAGCGCTTATAGGTTTCCGGCATCTGGTCCCCACGTGACGCGATCAGCACGAAGGTCGGCGGGCGGGCCTTCATCTGCGCCATGTAGCGCGGCTTGATGCGCTTGCCCTGCACGCTTGGCGGCGGGTGGCGCTCAATCGTGTGGCGCAGCCAGCGGTTCAAATCGCCGGTTTTCACGCGCGCGGTCCAGTCTTCATACACTTTCGCCACGGCGGGCATCAGACGGTCCGTATGCCGCCCGGTCAGGCCGGACAAGAATACGACGGGCGCGCCGCCGGCATTCGGCATCAGACGATTGGCCAGATCGCGAATGTGACGGGCGGCCTCGTCCGGCTTCTTCACCGTGTCCCATTTGGAAATCACCAGCACGACGCCGCGGCCTTCGCGCAGGGCGAGTTCGGCGATCTGTAGATCCTGTTTCTCCATTGCCTCATGCGCGTCCATCACCAGGGCGATGATGTCGGCATATTTCAGGGAGCGGATCGTCTCTCCCGTGGACATGCGTTCCAGCCGTTCCTGCACCTTGCTCTTGCGGCGCAGGCCCGCGGTATCGACCAGGCGGATGCGGCGGCCTTCCCATTCCCAGTCAATGGAAATGGAATCGCGCGTGATGCCCGCTTCCGGGCCGGTCAGCAGGCGGTCTGATTGCAGCAGCTGATTGATCAGCGTGGACTTGCCGGCATTCGGGCGGCCGACAATGGCCAGCTTGATGGGCTTGTCATCGCGGGGCGGTTCGGGCGCGATGTCGACATCGGCAGCCTCGATGGCGGCGACCAGATCGTCATCGGAGACGCTGAGGTCATCAATGTCGATATGCGCCAGCTTTTCCAGAATGTCTTCGGCGGCGCGGGGGTCATAATCCTGTTCGGCTTCCTGCATCGCCAGCTCGAAGGCTTCCTCGCCCAGCGCACGGCGAATGGCTTCGAACAGATCGGCCATGCCTTCGCCATGCTCGGCGCTGAGGCCGACCGGGTCGCCCAGCCCCAGATTCCAGGCTTCCATCAGGCCGGTATCGCCCTGGCGGCCTTCAGCCTTGTTGGCGGCCAGCACGATGGGAATGCCTGACTTGCGGAGCAAAGCGGCAAAATTCTCGTCTTCCGGGGTGACGCCGACGCGGGCATCAATCAGGAAGAGGGCGAGTTCGGCCTCGGCAATCGCGGCTTCCGTTTGCTGGCGCATCCGGGATTCCAGGCTGTCATCATAAGCCGTCTCATAGCCCGCCGTGTCGATCAGGATCAGCGGCATGGAGGCGAGATAGCCCTCGGCCTGTTTCCGGTCACGTGTGACGCCCGGCTGGTCATCGACCAGCGCAATTTTCTTGCCGACCAGTCTGTTGAACAGGGTCGACTTGCCGACATTTGGACGCCCGACAATGGCGAGTTTCAATGGCATGGCTCAGCCCGCTCCAATGCGTTATCGCGAGAGCGCGCCAGCCCGGCGCACCTCGCTACTGAATGGCGATGAGTTTCGCGTCATCGGTCAGAACAAAGAGTTTGCCCTGTACCGCAATCGGCTCGATGTAGACAGTGTCCTTCAGCGCAAGCGAGCCGACCTGCTCACCTGTCTGCGGATCGAAGGCCATAAGGTCGCCACGTGAGGAGATGACGATGACGCGGCCAGACGCCACAATCGGGCCAACATAGCTGATGCGCTTCTTTTTCTTCTTCTCGTTTTTGTATTGCGGCAGCTCTTTCACCCAGAACGCATTGCCGGTGCTGACATCCAGCGCGGCGAGCGTGGCGTCTGTGCCGACCACGAACAGGTATTGGGAGACCAGGGCAGGGGCCTGCGTGGAGCCGATCTGCTGGCTCCAGATGCGGTTGCCGCTGCGTCCGTCAATCGCAATCGTGATGCCGGACTGGCTGGACGCGAAGACGAGGCCGCCGGCCAGAACCGGGCGCGAGCCAATATCGTTGATCTCGGAGATCGGCGTGAACCGGCCGGCCTGGGAGATCGCATCCGTCCACAGACGGCGGCCATTGGAGGCCAGATAGGCGATAATCTCACCGGAGGAGTATGGCGCGATCACGAATTCCTCGATGGCGGCAGGGCTGGGGCTGCCCAGAACGCGCGCGGTTTCGGCAATGGCCTGATCACTCCAGGCAGTCTCGCCGGTGTCGAGGTCCAGCGCGAAAATCTCGTTGTTGTTGGAGGCCACATAGACATAGCCATCCTTGACCGTCGGGGCGCCGGTCATCGGCGCAGTCAGGCGCTTTTTCCAGACTTCGGAGCCGTCATTGGCATTCAGGCGCGCAACATAGCCATAGCCGCTGGCCACGATCAGAGTGCCTTCATGCAGGGCCAAGCCACCGCCAAGGGCTGTCTTGTCGCGCTTGGTCAGCCCTTTCAGCCCTTTCAGCCCTTTCTTCCACAGTGTGCGGCCATTGGAGATGCTGGTGGCATAGATGGTCTGGTTGGCATCCATCGTGAAGATGGCAGTCTCGCTGGCGACCGGCGGGGTCGTCACGGCGGACTTGTTGCCAGAACCCTTGCCAACAGAATTGCGCCAGGCAACTTTCAGCTGGTTGGCAGCATTGACGTGACCCGGCACTTTGGCAGGCGTCGCACCAGCTTCCGGCCAGCTGGTGATGTCCTTGGCTTCCGGCAGCTCGATGGTGACTGTGGCCAGATCTGTGCTCGGCTGAAGCTTTTCATCCGTCAGCACCATCGCTACGCGGCCAGCCTTTTCGGCTTCGCTCGCTTCATCCTTTGCCTTGGAGCCGTTCATAAAGGGAATGGAACTACAGGCGGACACAGCGAGCAGCGCAGCTGCCGCCACCATGAGTTGGGTTGGGCGCGATAGCCTCATTGGCCAGTCTCCTCGGTTTCAGCAGGGGCGTCAGGCGCGGACGCGCCGGTCTCTTCCTGTGTGTCGATGTCCGCCGGGATTTCGGCTTCTGGTGCAGCCGGGATCGCCGCCAGGGCAATATCGGCGCGGCGTTTGACGCCTTCCGGGGCCGCAGCATCAAAGCGCAGGCGGTTGAATTCGGCGCGGGCCCGGGCAATGTCGCCGCTTTCAAAGGCCTTTGCCGCGACCAGTTCGCGGGCCAGCGAGCCGAGCGCGCCCGGATCTTCCAGCAGGCTGCCCAGAGAGCTTTCCAGTTCGCTGAGAGACTGGTTGTCGACCGTGAAATAGGCACTCTTCAGAATGGACAGGCGCGCATAGGGGTCGCCTTCAAAGGCCGCGACATCAGACAGGCTGCGCGCGGCGCCAGCGGCGTCTCCGCCCCCTTCATACTGGGCCTGGGCCAGATATTGTGCGGCCAGCGGGGAAATCTTGCTGTCGCTGTCGACCAGGTTCTTGAACGCGGTTTGCGCCTCGGCATAGTCGCCATCTTCCAGCAGGCTGGCGGCGCTCTCAAACGCCTTGGCCCGCTCTGCGCGGGATTCTTCCATCTGCGGACGCAGCACAAATTCATTCAGGGCGACGGCCCCGATCAGCAGGGCTGCTGCACCATAGACGAACGGCCTGTAGCGCTTCCACAGGCCCTCCATCTTGTCCTGACGCATGCTCTCGTCGACTTCGTCAAAAATGTCGCTCAACTGGGCGCTCCGATCGGATAATCTGATTTCGTGGGGAACCTAGACGTGCCCGCGCCCTGCTGCAACGTGTCAGGGCTGTTTCGGCGCAGGTTTTCGCAGGGAATAGGTTTCTGATTTTCCGGGAAACTCCCGCGATCTGACGTCAGCCGCGTACTGGGCGAAGGCCTTGTCCATATCCGTGCGCAGGTCGGCATAGTGGCGCACAAATTTTGGTGCCCAGTCGAACAGGCCCAGCATATCCTGCGCGACCAGCACCTGCCCGTCGCAGGAGACCGAAGCGCCGATGCCGATTGTCGGGCAGCTGACTGCGGCTGTGATTTCGGCGGCGAGGTCTTCCGTCACACCTTCGATCACGATGGCGAATGCGCCCGCCCAATCTGCTGCGCGGGCTTCGTTCAGGACAACTTCCCGCTCTGCCTTGGTGCGACCCTTGGCGCGGAAACCCCCGTCGACATTGACGGATTGAGGGCGCAGGCCCACATGGGCCATGACCGGGATGCCGCGCTCGACGAGGTGAACGATATGCTTGGCCGCATATGCGCCGCTCTCGATCTTCACGGCCTGACAGCCGGTTTCCTTCATGATCCGCACTGCGTTCAGGAAAGCCTGGTCCTCGCTGGTTTCATAACTGCCGAAGGGCATGTCGACGACGACGAAGGCCTGCTCCGACCCGCGCATGACTGCCTGGCCGTGCAGGATCATCATCTCCATCGTCACGCCGACGGTGGACGGCAGGCCGTGGACGACCATGCCGAGACTGTCGCCGACGAGCAGCATGTCGACATGCGGGTCCATCAGTTCGGCCATCGGCGCGTCATAGGCCGTCAGCATGACCAGCGGCGTGCCGTTCTTGGCCTTG
Organism: Hyphomonas pacifica; assembly: GCF_000682675.1. Taxonomy (GTDB): domain Bacteria; phylum Pseudomonadota; class Alphaproteobacteria; order Caulobacterales; family Hyphomonadaceae; genus Hyphomonas; species Hyphomonas pacifica. The sequence continues at coordinate 14,219 of NZ_AWFA01000043.1, forward strand.
GCGATGTCCTTGACCGTTTTGCGGGAGGTTTGACTTTGTTTTGACATAGAGAGCCGATTAGCGCGCCTCAGACCAGCGGGCAAGCGAGCGCTTGTGAACGGTTTGACAGGTCAGCGCTTAACTGCGCCCGCGTGGGAAGTGTTGCAAGGCGGTGGGGATTTCCACCCAGTCATGCCGGGTTTCTTCCCAGACCGAGCGGATGGGGGCCGGAAAGTGCGGATCCGCAATCGCGCCGACCGCCACGCCTGCAGCATCGGCATGCTTCTCTGTTGTCCAGTAGACGCTGGAGCCGCAGGTCGGGCAGAAATGGGTGGTGAACGCGCCACCGCTGTCGCCGGTGCGGGTCCAGGTTCTGGACTCGCCGGAAATGGTCAGCGCGCTCATCGGGTAATAGGCGGCGACGCCAAAGGGCGATCCGCTGCGCCGCTGGCAGGCCGTGCAATGGCAGGCCACGACGGCAGGGGTGAGGTCCTCAGCGATCAGGACACGCAGATTACCGCAGGAACACCGGGCTTCCACAGGGTTAAGCCGGGATCACGGGCACGCCGAACAGCAGGGCGTGCAGGTGGAACATGATCGCCATGTAGAGGCCTGTTCCGATCACCACCGCCAGCACATCTGGCAGGGCAGAGACGGGCGCATCGCGGGGCGGGCCATTGTCGCCGCGCTTCTTCACGGCAATCCGGTCAATCACTGCATAGGCCAGGAAGCTGCCGAACAGGATGACGGAATTTAATTCACCATTGGCCAGGAGGTGGCCGAAGGCCCACAGTTTCACCGCCACCAGCATCGGGTGCTTCAGCATGCGTTTTACGTGCCCGGTCGGCAGATAGGCCGCCACGAGGAAGATCAGCGCGGGCAGCATCAGGCCCATATTCGCATGCCGCCCCCAGCTGGGCGGGGCATAGACATAACCCGCACCACGGCTGGCGCCATAGCCGTACACGATCAGCACGAAGCCGATGATCGAGACCAGACTGTAAAGGCCCATATAGGGCGCATAGCCCAGCTTGCGCTTCAGATCTCTGGCCGGCACGCGGCTGCGGAAAGCCGAAAACAGGTGCGGGCCGAAGAAAATCACGAGCCCCAGGATCAGGTAAAGCATACAGTCGTCCTCCCATACCGAGAGGAGGTTAGGTGATTTTCCCCCAAGGGGAAAGCGCCCTGAGCGCAACCGAAAAGAGATTTACAGGATGTAGCAGCCTGGAGAGAGGGGAAGGGGCATTAAGCCTCAGGCCCCTGGTGCTTCGTCCTTGCCTTCGTCATCATACCAGACTTCGACGGTGCCTTTGAGCTTCAACGTCAGCGGCTTTCCCTTACGGTCCAGCGCCTTGCCGGCGGCCACGCGAATCCAGCCTTCGGACACGCAATATTCTTCGACATTGGTTTTCTCAACACCGTTGAAACGTACGCCAATCGGGCGTTTCAGCAAGTCCGCGTCATAGTACGGGCTGTCCGGGTCAATCGCGAGTCGGTCGGGCAATGTGTCAGTCATGACCTGCTCTTTGCCAGCGATTGCAGGAAAAGCAAGAGCCCAGGCGCAAGAGAAGGGGGGTGAAGACAAGGTTAATGCCGTCGTGAGGAATTTTCCAAGCTCTGAACCACAACTTCAGGTTTCTGTGGATAATAGGCTTACCTGGAAGAAAACCGGTTAGTAGATGGACAGTAAGATCGACCTGAAAGCGTATCGCACAATGCTGCGCAAGGCGCGGACCTCTGATGAGGCCGTAGCGGTAGAGCAGCTGCGCGCAATTGCCCAAAACGTGCCGCCGCTTTACACGATGCTGAGCGTTGCCGCCATGTCGTTGGGGTTAACCTTTCTGGACATCGGCCCCCTGCATCTGACCATTGGTGTTCCGGCCCTTTTCATCGTTGTCAGCGTTCTGCGCATTGGCTGGTGGACCCACGAGAAAGTCGAGAACTACACATATGAGGCCGTGCGCCGTGGCCTGTTGTCCATGGAATGGCTTTCCTATCTGCTGATCATCTCCCTGTCGTGCTGGGTCGGGTTGCTGCTGCCTTATGCCGACGATACCCACGCGGCCTATCTGGCGTTCTTCACGGCCTTTACCGGCTCCTCCGCTACGATCTGCGCAATGCCGCGCCCGCGCCTCGTGGTTGGTGCGCTGCTGGCGACGTTCGGGGCGTTCTGCCTCTTGTTCCTGCCGCGGGGCACATCCTTTTACGTCTTCATGGCAGTCCATCTGGCAACCACCTTCTTTGTTTTCTTCATGTTCTCCTACATTTACAAGAAGCGCATCGAGCAGACCGTCATGCTGCACAATGAGCTGGTGAGCGAGAATGAGCGTGCCTCTGGGCTGGCCGAGTCCAACCGCTATCTTGCCCTCTCCGACACATTGACGGGCCTGCCGAACCGGCGTCGATTCTTTGAGCAGATCAGTGTGTTCTTCGAACGCTCTCCGAATGGTCAGCTGCCCGTGGTGGGCCTGGTGGATCTGGATGGTTTCAAGCCGATCAATGACGTGTACGGTCATTCGGCCGGGGACTCCGTGCTGATCGAGACAGCGGCGCGTTTGCAGAGCCTGATCGCAGATCATAATGGCGGCATTGCACGCCTCGGCGGTGACGAGTTTGCTTATGTGCTGCCGTGGAACACGACGCCTGAACAGGCGAAGGAGTTTGCAGAGTCCATCCTGAAAGTGATGGAGCGGCCCTTCATGCTGCCCTGCGGCAATATCAGCCGTGTGTCTGCGTCGATCGGATATTCCTCTCGCGACTTCGATGTGGATTCGGCCAAGGATTTGATGGAGCAGGCAGACTTTGCCCTGTTCCGTGCCAAGGAAACCGTCGACAAGTCGATTGTCCGTTTCTCCGCCATCCACGCTGCCAGCAAGCGCCGCGAAGTGCTGGTGCATCAGGCCTTCAAGAACGCCAATCTGGATGACGAAATCCATCTGGTGTTCCAGCCGATTGTCAATTCGACAGATGGCACGATGAATTGCTGCGAAGCGCTTGCGCGCTGGGATAGTCCCGAAATCGGCATGGTGCCTCCGGGCGAGTTCGTGCCGATTGCCGAAAAGGCCGGCATGACGCAGGAAATGACCATGGCAGTGTTCCGCAAGGTCATAGATCAAATGAAAGTGTGGCCGGATTCCGCGCGCGTCTCTGTAAACCTGTCGGCCCAGGATGTGAATAGTGAGCAGTGTACGGATGCTGTTGCGGCGCTGCTGATGGTTCAACCTGCCAGCTTGCGCAGGCGTATCTCCATCGAGGTGACGGAATCCTCTCTGCTGACGGATTTTGAACTCGTCCGCGCCAATTTGTTCAAGTTCCGCGAACTGGGTGTGAAAATCGCGCTGGATGATTTCGGAACGGGCTATTCCTCCCTGCGCTATCTGCAAGAGATCGAATTCGATGTCGTGAAGATTGACCGCAGCTTTGTGCGCTCGATCGAGGAGAACGGAAAGAGTTTCGGTCTTGTGCGGACGATCCAGCAGCTATGTCGCTCGCTGTCTGTCACCTGCATTGTTGAGGGTGTGGAAAGCCGTGAGCAGCTGGAATATGCGCGCTCGGCCGGCTGTGTTTTCGTGCAGGGCTATTATTATTCCCAACCGCTGATGGCCGACAAGCTGGTGCCATATCTTCTGCATGAAGAGAGCTTTGAAGACTATCGCCAGAGCCTGGGGCTGAAGACGATCGGCGTCGCCTCCTAGGTTTGCCCGCATTTCCAGCTGCACATGCGACGCCCGTGAAGGCGCTTCGTTTCTGGAAAATGAGTTTTCATCCGTGAGGAGACGGGTCAGGTGTCCGGGCGTGGCAAAGGGCCGCCTTTCACACTGGCACTGATCCCGGCGAAAGCCGGGATGC
>NZ_AWFA01000044.1 GCF_000682675.1 Hyphomonas pacifica
GTCGGAGCGATAGGATTCGAACCTACGACCCTCTGGTCCCAAACCAGATGCGCTACCAGACTGCGCTACGCTCCGGACTCCCGTAATAATGGGGTCGCGCGAGGGCGCAAGCCCCTTTCAGCGGTAATATCAGGGTTTTGGCTGAAGACGGCGCACAAGACCCTCTTGTGCAACACTCGCAACAAGCTGACCGGACTGGTTAAAGATCTGGCCGCGATTGAAGCCGCGGCCCTTGCCGGCAAAGGGGCTGTCCATGGAATAGAGGTGCCATTCATCAAACTGGATGGGCCCGTGCAACCACATGGCGTGATCCAGGCTGGCCGACATCAGCTTGTTATGCTGCAGCCATGTGATTCCGTGTGGGCGGTAGCATGAGCTGAGCAAATTCATGTCTGATGCATAGGCCAGCAGGCAGTGATGCAGGGCCGGGGAGACATCCACCGGCCTGGAGACACGAAACCAGACGTGGTGACGGTCGCTGGAAGGTTCTGGGCGCAACAGGTCCAGCGGCTCCACTTCGCGAATCTCGATGTCGCGTTCCCGCGTGAATTCATCCCGCATCGCTTCGGGCAGCGCATCAACGATTTCGACGCGGCGCTCCCGCAGGCTTTTCAGGCCTTCCGGGCCGGGGACATCCGGCATATCATGCTGGTGCTCCCAGCTGTCTTCATTGGTTTGGAAGCTGGCAGCCATGTTGAAGATCTGTTTGCCATGCTGGACGGCAACGACCCGACGCGTGGTGAAGCTGCCACCGTCGCGGGCATGGTCTACCTGATAGATGATGGGCACTTTGGGGTCGCCGGGGCGAATGAAATAGGCGTGCAGGGAGTGGCAGAGTCGATCCTCGGGAACTGTGCGGTAGGCCGCAACCAGCGATTGGGCGATGACCTGGCCGCCGAAGACACGCTGGCTGGCACGCTCATCCGGGCTCTGGCCCCGGAAGAGGTCCAGTTCCAAGCGTTCGATATCGAGCAGGTTCAGCAAGTCGCCGACGGGGTCTGTCATTATTATGGTCTCCGAATATGCTTCGCAGCGATTAGCAGGCGACAGGGTGGATGCAAACCACGCATTTATCAGAAAACTTTCAGTTTTCCGCGGCGTGGTCACGACATGTTCACTACCTGAAGCTATGTCAGCCTTATGGTTAACGCTGCTTCTCTTCAGAAATATCTACCGAAATACGATTCTTTCTCCGCCATGCGGAAGGATCTCGACTTCCTGTTGTGCGTCTACAGGATGAACAAGCTGACAGGGGAGATTGGCCCGGAATCTAAGCAACTGGTTGCTGATGATTTTGAAGACAGCGTGGACAAGCACCCAGATAATGTGGCCTTCCGGTTTGAAGGCGAGCTGTCTACCTATGCTGAATTTGATGCGCTAGCGAACCGCGTGGCGCATTGGGGATTGAAGCAGGGACTCAAACCCGGCGACAGCGTGGCCTTGTTCATGGAGAACCGGCCGGAATATGTTTCCATCTGGGTGGGGCTGGCCAAGATCGGCGTCGTGACGGCGCTGGTGAACCATCATCTTGAAGGTGAGGGGCTTAGCCACTGCATCAATATTGTTGAAGCCAAACACATCATTACGGGCGCCGAGCAGGATACCTCGATTGAGGCGGTCCATCCCAATCTTGAGGGCGCGCCGGAGATCTGGTCTCTGGGCGGTGCCTATGGCGAGAATTTTGAAACCGTTCTGGCAGACATGCCGGTGACACGGCCCGGCCGCGAGCATCGCGCCGACCTGCGTGGCAAGGATCTCTGCCTGTATCTCTACACGTCTGGCACAACGGGTTTGCCCAAAGCGGCGCGGGTCACAAATTCACGTCTGCAGACCATGCTGCGCACCTTCATTGCGCCATGCCAGACATCTGCGCGTGATCGGGTGTATCTCACGCTTCCGCTGTATCACGGGACGGGCGGTATTTGCGGCATCGGCGTCGCCATGATGACAGGCGCGAGCGTTATCCTGCGCCGAAAGTTCTCTGCGACGGCGTTCTGGGATGATGTCCACGATTATGGGGCCACCACGATTGTCTATATCGGCGAGTTGTGCCGGTATCTGCTGAATCAGCCGCCACACCCGAAGGAACGTGCGCACCGCATCCGCACCGGCTTTGGCAATGGCTTGCGGGCAGAAATCTGGAATGAATTCCGTGAACGGTTCAATATCCCTCAGCTGTGCGAGTTCTACAGCGCGACAGAGGGGAATGTGAACATGCTGAGCTTTGACGGCACGGTCGGCGCTGTAGGGCGCATTCCAAAATGGCTGGACTGGAAGTTCGATCATGTCGCCTTTGTCCAGTTTGATGTGGAGTCCGAACAGCCCGTGCGCGGGGATGATGGTTTTGTTGTCCGCGCCGAACTGGGGGAGCCGGGGGAAGTTTTGGGCCGGATTGGCACCAAGGAGAACCGGTTCGAAGGGTATCACGACAGGAACGCGACCGAGAAGAAAATTCTGCACGATGTTTTCGAGAAGGGAGATTCCTGGTTCCGGACTGGGGACATCATGCGCAAGGACGAGAACGGATATATCTATTTCATTGATCGCATAGGCGACACATATCGCTGGAAAGGCGAGAATGTCTCCACCAATGAAGTCAGCGATGCGCTGTCTCATGTGAAGGGAATTGCGACGGCAAATGCGTACGGCGTTCCCATTCCGGGGGCGGACGGAAAAGCCGGTATGGCAGCCATCACGCTGGATGGTGACCTGGACTTTGAAAGCCTGTATTACGAGCTATCACAGAATTTGCCGACCTATGCGATCCCTATCTTCCTGCGAGTTCAACGGGAGGCGGCGACGACTGGGACGTTCAAATTCCGGAAAGTGGAGCTGGTCAAAGAGGGGTATGATCCTGACAGGGTGGACGATCCGATCTGGATGTACCATCCGGACAAGCGTCAATATGTTCCGTTCACGCAGGACCGCTACGAATCCCTCATCTCCGGGGCATTCCGTTTCTAGGTATCAGGACACACGGCCCATGCGTTGTTCCAGCCGGGTCGAAAACCAGGAAATGATGCGCCGCCACAACTCGTCTTTTAGCAAGGCACCTTCTACATCATGATCAATTGACGGATTATCATTGATCTCGATGATTACGACGCCCTTGTCCGTCTCTTTCAGATCAACACCATATAGGCCGTCGCCGATCAGACGCGCACCACGTACGGCAGCATCCACCACGGCGGGGGGCACATCTTCTACTGCAAAGGTGGCGAAGCCGCCTTCTGTTGTCTTGCCATCAGGGCCATGCTTCACGATCTGCCAATGGCCGCGCGCCATACGATATTGGCAAGCATAGAGCGGTTCGCCATTGAGGACGCCGATGCGCCAGTCATATTTGGTGGGAACGAATTCCTGCGCGATGATCAAGGCGGTGTCCTTGAACATCTTTTTCGCGCCGTCGCGCAGTTCCTCAAAGGTTTTGGCCTTCACCATATTCGTACCGAAGGAACCGTCCGGTGTCTTCAATACGACGGGTGTGCCGAGCTTTTCGAACACGGCGGCAAGGTCACTTTTCTCGTCGAGGATTTCCGTGCGCGGAATGGGCAGGCCCGCCTTTTCCAGGATCTCTTTCAGGTACACCTTGTTCGTGCAGCGGATCATGGAGTGCGTGTCGTCAATGACGGGCATGCCTTCCTGCTCAGCGCGACGGGCGAATTTATAGGTGTAGTTGTCGATCTGCGTCGTGGCACGGATGAAGAGCGCGTCGAACTCGGCCAGGCTGGTCAGGTCGGATGGTTCGATCGTTTCGACCTCTACGCCCATCTTGGCGGCGACATCAGCGAGGCGTTTGATGGAGGCAGGCTTGGAGGGGGCCGTCTTTTCCTGTGGGTCGACTAGCACGGCGAGGGCCCATTTGGCGGGGGCCTTTGTCTTGGGCTCGCTGATGCGGCCGCTGGTGTAGCTGGCCATCGATTCGAGGAAGAAATCCCGGCGTGCGCCTTTCAGCTTCTGCGGCGGAACCATCCGTACGCGTCCAATGCCATGCGGCGCAGTGGCGTCAAATTCCACCTCCAGGGCAGGCACGCGGAACCAGTCGGACACTTCGCGGGCAAGCTTTTCATAGCCCGCCGTTTCCGGTTTCGAAAACGCAACGAACAGACTCTCGATCTCTTTGGCACCTTTTGCGCGGGCTTCACTCAGGCGTTCGCCAAGATCGGGCAGGGCATGTTTGTAGAGGCCCTTGGCAGATAGCTCGACCATGGTCTGCACGCTGGGACTGACGCGGTGGCCGCGCGCCTCTGCCAGAAGAGAGGCATAATAGCCTTCCGACTGATAGCCATAGGACCGGCAGAGGTTCAGAATATAGGGACGTCGGCCTGAGAACAGGGCTGGCTTGGTGATATAGTCAGAGACTTTCAGCACCTTGTGGGGAGTTTCCGCTTGGCTGATATCATTGGCGGATTCTACGAGTACGACCCAATCGGTCATGTTTCCTCTCTTGAGAGGCCGGTAAGCGGCTTCTCCATTCTAAGTGCGTCTTCCCCATCCGGATAATACGCTGCGGCGCGCGCCATTACGCGATATCCGTGCCTCTCGTAAAGACGTATTGCACGGGAATTGGTTGCGCGCACTTCCAGGCGCATTTGGCTGCAGCCCCTCTGCCTTGAAATGTCTTCGCATTCTGACAGTAGTACAGAAGAGAGCCCGGTGCCGCGTACCGCCTCTGCAACGGTGATCGAATAGAGACGGGCAATCTGGGCGCCCTTGCGGAACAGGAGAACCGCTGCGCTGGTCAGGGTTTCGCCTGAGTCGCTGACCAGCACCGCGGAATTGCCTTTCAGCAGACGTCGCCAGGTTCGGGCGGAGAAACGGTCCTCCGGTGGAAAGCTGCATTCCAGCGCGGTAAGAGCCCTGATATCTTCTGGTGTCGCAAGGCGAAAACGGGCCATGGCGGCAGCTTACCTAACCAGAACCATATCGTCGCGGTGAATGATTGCCGGGCGGCCGCGATAGCCGAGAATGGCTTCCACCTCTTCGCTGTGACGCCCGATGACGCGCTGGATTTCGAATGAACTGTAGGCGGTGACGCCCTTACCAATCGTCTGGCCTGAGGGGGCATTGAGGGCGACGGCTGCGCCGCGCTCAAAGCTGCCGGTCACGCCTGTGATGCCGACGGCCAGCAGGCTCGCCCCCCCGCGCAGCGCCTTGGCTGCGCCCTCGTCCAGGGTGATTGAACCTTCGGGCGTCAGATGACCAGCCAGCCAGGCGGCGCGGGCATTGGCGGGGGTGGTGGCGGCGGAAATCAGCGTGCAGCGCGCGCCATTCTCAATAGAGAGGAGGGGATGTTCGCGGTTGCCGATTGTGATCAGTGTAGAGCAGCCTGCTGCGTGGGCGATACGGGCAGCGGCGAGCTTCGTTGCCATACCGCCAGAGCCAACGCCAGCCTCGGCATTCGCGCCTGTGGCCATGGCATCATGCTCGCCTGTCAGTTCGTTAAGGTGGGGGATATGCGTCGCATCCGGATGGCTGCGCGGGTCAGCGGTGTAGAGGCCGTCAATGTCAGACAGCAGGACCAGCACGTCCGCCCCCATCATCTGCGCAACACGGGCAGCAAGACGATCATTGTCGCCATAGCGTATCTCGTCTGTCGCCACGGTGTCATTCTCGTTGATGACCGGAACCGTGCCAGCCTCCAGCAGTGTCTCAAGCGTGGCGCGGGCATTCAGCCAACGGCGGCGATTCTCTGTGTCGCCCAGAGTCAGCAGCGCTTGGCCGATGATAACGCCATGCGGTTCAAACGCGCCGCCGATTGCAGACATCAGCCGCAATTGGCCAATCGCAGCGGCGGCCTGTTTCTGGTCCAGACGGCTTGTGCCGGCACTGCCGAGGCTGGCTCGTCCCAGCGCAACGGCGCCGGAGGAAACGAGGATCACTTCCAGACCGCGCCGACGCAGGGCTACAATGTCTGCAGCCAGCTTCTCCAGCCAGGCATGGCGAGGCGTGCCCTTCTCCGCCACGAGGGCAGAACCGGTTTTCACCACAATACGCTTGGCAGAGGCAAAAGGCGTGTCACTCATGAGGCGCAGCGATACACTGGTGCGGCAGATGCCGGAAGAGAAAATGAAGCCGTTGACAAGGCAGGCCATTGCCCGTCACGAGGATGGAAACAGAGAGGTTTTTCGCCATGCCCCAATTCGACATGATCCTGCTGACCCCTGCCCAGGCCCAGGGCGTCGATGTGCTGGAACACACTGCTGGCTCGCCCGTGCGGGAAGGGGGCGGCGACGAGACCTATCGCTGCGGATCGTGCAAGACAAAGCTGCTGGTGAATGTCGCGCATCATGATGCCCATGGTGTCGTTGTGAAGTGCGGCAAGTGCGGACGGCTGAATACCGAACCGCACCACCATCACCACTAGAGCGGCGACCAGTTTTCATCTTCCGCGTCCGCCTCGGCCTCTTCCTCAGCGAGGATGCCGAGATGGCGCGAGATGGCTGACAGCGCCTGTTTGACGCCCTCGCCGGTTACGCCGGAGATGCGCAGTGGCTCTCCGTCATAGACGGTCTTCAGCTTGGCCATTTGTTCCTCGACCATTTCCGGCAGCAGCGCATCAATCTTGTTGAGCGCGACGATCTCCGGACGCTCCGCCAGTTCAGAATCATAGGCCTCCAGCTCGCCGCGAATCGTGCGGTAGGCACCGGCAACATCATCCTGTGTACAGTCGATCAGGTGCAGCAGCACCTTGCAGCGTTCGACATGGCCAAGGAAGCGGTGACCAAGGCCTGCGCCATCGGCGGCGCCTTCGATCAGGCCGGGAATGTCCGCCAGCACGAATCGGCTTCCGGGCCCGAGGTCAACTACGCCGAGGCCTGGGTTCAGGGTTGTGAACGGGTAGTCGGCAATCTTCGGGTTGGCGGCCGTCACGGCACTCAAGAAAGTGGATTTGCCGGCATTCGGCAGGCCGACAAGCCCCGCATCAGCAATCAGCTTCAGGCGTAGCCAGATCCAGCGTTCCTCGCCTTCCTCGCCAGGATTGGCGCGGCGCGGAGCCTGGTTGGTGGAGGATTTGAAGCGCAGATTGCCCCATCCGCCATTGCCGCCCTCAGCCAGCAGCACGCGCTGGCCAATCTCGGTCAAATCTGCAATCAGGGTTTCCTGGTCTTCCTCGAAAATCTGCGTTCCGACCGGCAGTTTCAGAACGACATCCGCTCCGCCTGCGCCAGTGCGCTGTTTGCCCATACCGTGGCCGCCGCGCTTGGCCTTGTAGTGCTGCTGGTAGCGATAGTCGATCAGCGTGTTGAGGCCTTCCACGGCCTCTGCCCAGACATCGCCGCCCCGGCCGCCATCGCCGCCATCGGGGCCACCAAATTCGACATATTTCTCACGGCGAAACGAGACACAGCCGGCACCGCCGCCGCCTGACTTTATGTATACTTTGGCCTGATCGAGGAATTTCATGTCTGTTCTCTTACGCGTTTCAGCCGATACGCGCCATGTCTACGTGATCAACGATTTCGCCCCGGCCCATGCAGAAGACGCGGCTGCGGTCTGCTTTCATGAAGTCGAGCTTTTCCAGAACGCGGCCAGAAGCCGGATTGTCCTGTAAGTATCCTGAAACGAAGGCTTTCTCACCCTGCTGCTTCAGCCAGCGGATGAGGGCGTCTGTCGCTTCCGTCATAAAGCCTTTGCCCCATTTGTTGGGTGACAGCCAATAGCCGATATTGAACGGCAATGTAGCCTGTTCCCGCTGGCCGCTGGTCACGCCGATCAGCTCGCCATGCTGGGTGATGGCAAAGGGGTGTTTGAGGTTAGCCTTGCGGCCCTTCTCATGAGAGGTAATCCAGGCGAGCGTCTGGCCGACATTCTGATGCGCCGGAATGCGCGCCACCATGCGGTAGATCCGCGGATCATTGACAAGATCCGTGATGGTGCCTGCGTCTTCCGGCTGAACGGGGCGCAGTATCAGCCTGTCAGTTCTGATTTCCGTACTCATGCCATGACTCCTCCTTGAAGCCGAAGCGGGCAGGGGAGGCAAAAATAAAGGGGAGACAGTGGCCTGCCTCCCCTTGGAAACTGATCGTCTGAAGCGATCCGGCCACGTTCCCGCGGCCGCGCTGTCAGCCGCTATTCTGCTGCGTCCGCGACCGGTACAATGTTTACGTACAGACGGCCACCGGCCTTGCGCGTAAACTCAACCTTGCCTTCGGAAAGCGCAAAGAGGGTGTGATCGCGGCCCATGCCAACGCCTTTGCCCGGCCACTTTTGAGTGCCGCGCTGACGTACGATGACGTTGCCCGGAATCACATGCTCACCGCCAAATTTTTTGACGCCGAGAAACTTCGGGTTTGAGTCGCGGCCGTTACGGGACGAACCACCTGATTTCTTATGAGCCATGAGTTGCTCCTGATCCTTTAGCGCGGCTTGTATACAGCCTTATGCGTCCTTAGCCAATTCCTGAGCCTGGGCGACCCAGTCACCCTTCTCGAACTTACCTGCGATGCTCAGCTCTTCTTCGAGCTTGGCAATGTCAGCCTCGGTGAGGGCAGCGACTTGTGCGAAAGTCGTGATGCCAGCGCCGTTCAGCTTTTTCTCCATGGCCGGGCCAACGCCGGTCAGCTTTTTCAGATCGTCTGCACCGCTGGCAGCAGCCGGAGCCGCTTCAGCCTTTGCAGGCGCTTCCTTGGCCGGAGCAGCCTCAGCTTTCGGAGCCTCTTCCTTTTTAGGAGCGGCTTTCTTGGCGGGCTTTTTGCCGTCGGTGCTGATGCCGGTGATGGTGACGACCGTCAGGTGCTGACGGTGGCCTTTCGTGCGGCGATAGGTTTGACGCTGACGCTTCTTGCGGATGATGACTTTATCACCGCGCGTCTGCTCAGATACTTCGCCGAAAACGGCTGCGCCGGACACTAGTGGGGCGCCAACGGTTACGTCGTCGCCACTGCCCACCATGAGCACGGAGTCAAAGGTGACATCCTTGCCAGCTTCGGCATCCAGTTTTTCGACGGTGATCGTATCGCCTTCCGCGACCTTATACTGCTTACCGCCTGTTTTGATGACCGCGAACATGGGGTCTCGTCCTTCCGGAATGCTAATCGAAATGAATTGCGCGCGAAGCCGTCGCCGGTTCCGCGCTCGAAGCGGGGGGTAAACACCAAACAAGCCGCGCTGTCAAATATGATCTTCAGGCGTTTTCAGGTGCTTGCACATGGGCCTTATATTATATAGTGCAAGCAGCCGTCCACGGGCCCTGCGGAGAGGTGCTAGAGTGGTTGAATAGGCTAGTCTCGAAAACTAGTGAGCTCGCAAGGGTTCCGAGGGTTCGAATCCCTCTCTCTCCGCCACTTCAGTCCGCCTCTGGGCACGCCAATCGCCGCCGATTGCCGCACCTGGCCGCCCGCAAGCGTCCTCAGCAGTTCCGTTTTCGATCCCATGATGCGGATTGCGTCGTCGGCGACCTCGACACGCTGCGCCAGGGCGCGCAGGTGATCCCGCCGATAGCCGCCCTCACGGTCCCGGATACGGTCGCGAGCGATCTGCGAGAATTGCCGGATCATCGCCGGGCTGACGGCGCTGTGACCGGGGCTGTCGAGCAGCGTCTGAGCGCGGTCGGCGTCCGCCCGCGCCTGATCGCGGATGACCTTTAGGCCGGCGATGCGTTCGGTCAGCGCCGGGTCGTCCAGATCGGCAACCCCGGCCTCGATGGCGTCATAGAGACGCTTGAGGCGTAGTTCCGATTCGGAAGCCCGGCGCTGCAATTCGGCGATGTGCTGGCGGCGGCGCTCGGCCTGATCTTCTCGGCGACCGAGGACGCTGCCAAGCAGCTTCTCCAGCCGGTCGGGATCAAGCAGGCGTTCCTCGATATGACCGGCAACCATGGTGTCGAGCTTGTCCATGGGGATCGCGCGCCCCTTGCAGCCGGTTTCGCCCTGCCGTGCCCGGATCGAGCAGGCATAGTAGCGATAGCGGCCGCTCTTGCCGGTGCGGATGGTCATCGCGCCCCCGCAATTGCCGCAATAGCAGATGCCGGTCAGAAGCGTGGGACCGATCACGACGCGCGCGGGCAGTTCGGTCTTGGGGTTGCGGGCCTGCAAGAGCTTCTGCACCGCCTCGAAGGTCTCGCGGTCGATGATCGGCGGTACCGGCACGATGACGATTTCATCGGCTTCCTTGTCCGCCTTGTTCTTCCGGTTCTTGCCCCATTGATGCTCGCCCATATAGGTGCGCCGGGTCAGGATGCGGTGAACCTGGCCGACGCCCCAACGGCCGCCGTCACGGGTGAAGATGCCTTTGCCGTTCAGATGCTTGACGATGGCCTTAACGCCCATCTGACCGGAATCGCCATCACCTTCCAGCGCCAGGCGATAGATCAGGCGGATCGTGTCGGCGTGCAGCGGGTCGACTTCCAGCTTCTTCTTGACCTTCGCGCCGCGCTGCTCGGCTGCGACGACGCGATAGCCGACCGGGGGCAGCGAGCCGTTCCAGAAGCCTTGCCGGGCGTTTTCCTTTAAGGCGCGCAGGACATGCTTGGCGTTCTCCTTGGACTGGTATTCGTCGAACAGCGCCATGATCTGCCGCATCATGACGTGCATGGGGTCGTCGCCCATCTCCTGCGTGATGGAGACGAGGCGAATACCATTCTTCGCCAGCTTCCTGACATAGAACTCAAGCTCGAAATGATCGCGGAAGAAGCGCGAGAAACTGTGAACCACGACAATATCGAAGGGCGCGGGCTTCGACGTTCCCGCCTCAATCATTCGTTGGAACTCGGGGCGGCGGTCGTTGGTGGCCGACGCGCCGGCCTCCACGAAGGTTTCGACAAGCTGATAGCCCCTCGCTTCGCACCATGCTTCGCCCTGCCTGCGCTGGTCGGGGATCGACACGTCATGTTCGGCCTGCCGGCTGGTGGAGACGCGCAGGTAGAGGGCAGCCCGCAGGGCGACATTGGGATTGTGGACGTTCATTTGCGGGTTCCTTTCCTGCGAGGCTCGACCAGAGGCAAGACCAGTTCCACACGGTCATGAACGAGCTTCGGGACCAGTCTCAGACCCCGGCCTTTTTCCATGCGCACAAGCCCGTATCCGACCATGGCCTTGAGGGTTCTGGACAGGTTGGACTTGGCGCGGCCGGTCATCTGCGCCAGCTCTTCCAACGAGGCTGGCTGCTGTTCGTAGATGATGCGCAGCATCTCGCAATTGCTCGCTGACATGAATTTGGCGAAGGATGTCGTGGAGATGAACCAGACCGTCGGCTCGCCGGGCTTCGGTTTTTCCTCGCCACGCGCGATCCGAAGGGTGCGGGCCTTCATTTCCTCGGGATCGGCGATCCCGACTTTCAATGTGGACATGGCAAGACTCGATTATCGTTCAGGGTTTTTCATTATCATAATACGATAACGATTTCAAGTCATCGGGCAGATCGACCGAGCCGAACAACTCGTCGAACACATCGGCGAACCAGCGCTCGAACACCTGAATCTCGGCCTCGGTGATCGGCACGTCCTCGGGCCAGTCGTCGATGACCGGCAGCCGCTCGACATCGAAGAGATGGAGCGGGCGTCCACGCGGCGGACTGACGCGCGGCGTCGGGTCGTCGTCGTAGTCGTAGAGATCGTCGGGGAGCGTTTTGGGGACCGGCTGCCGTGGGCGGCCCCTGCTGCCGTGGCGGTGTTTCGTGGACATGGAATCCTCCGTGGTTCGCGGGATTTTCCGGGGGCTGGAAGCCCGGAATAGGCGAAGCATGGAGGGGGATCGGCGGCCTGTAGCGTGCCGCATTTGCGTCGATGCGTTGACGGCACCCCTGTTACTAGTGTCGGCGCAGAGCCCGTTGCGCCTTACTTGCTGGTTGTCGCGCTGGTCTCCGCCCGCAAACTCTCCAGGAAGAGAGTGAAAGCACGGGTCGGATGGCGCCGGCTCGAATAGAAGGCGTGATAGCCCGGAAACGGCGGACACCAATCGGCAAGGACCTCGACGAGCAGCCCGTCGTTCAGAAAGGGCGCGGCGAGATCTTCGAGCATGTAGGCCAGACCCATCCCCGCGCTGGCAGCCCCTACGAGTGCGTCGCCGTCATTGACGATCAGGGACGGCGACACTTTTACCGTCTCCGCATGTCCGTCTTTCTCAAACGACCACGGCGACAGGGTGCCACCCGCGTTTCTGAAACCGATGCAGCGGTGGGCCGACACGTCACGCGGCGTGTGCGGAGGATCGCAGCTGTCGAGATACCGGGGCGCCCCCACAACGACAGCGCGCAAGTGGGGCCCAACGGGCACGGCGACCATGTCCATTTCCAAGTCTTCGCGCAGCCGTATCCCGACATCGAACCGCTCGGCAACGATGTCGACATGCCGGTTCTCCACGCTCAGCTCGCCGTCGATCTCGGGATGGGCAGCGATCAGTCGCGAGAAGGCCGGCCAGACGAGCGTATCGGCGGCATGTTTGCCGCAGGTCACCCGCAGACGTCCGCCCGGTTCCTCACGCAACTGTTCCAGATCGTCGATTTCCGCATCAATCTCCGCGATGACCGGCGCGAGTGTGGCCAGAAGCCGCTCGCCCGCCGCGGTGGGGGCAATGCTGCGTGTCGAGCGTGACAGCAACCTGATCCCCAGATCGGCCTCAAGGCGCTTTACGGTCTGGCTGACGGCGGACTGGGTCACGCCGAGGCTGCGTGCCGCCGCGGTGAAGCTGCGCTCTTCGGCAACGCGATTGAAGATGACGAGGTCCGAGAACTTACGCGGGTCCATTCAGTAGCTATACTACTTGGTCCGACAAATTTCGAGGTACTAATCTCCCACTGCATAGATGCGCTAATATCGGGTCGGCACGACAAGAGGAGCTGACAATGACAGAAAAGGTATGGTTCATCACCGGCGCTGGCAGGGGACTTGGGCATCTGCTCTCTCGCGATGCGCTGCGCGCTGGCGACAAGGTCGTGGCAACCAGCCGAAGCGTCGACGGGCTTGCAGAAAGCCTCTCCGCTCCGGACGACAGCCTGCTCGTGTTACCGCTCGATGTGACCGATGCCCGGGCGGCTTCGGCAGCACATGACGCAGCCATGGAGGTGTTTGGCCGGATCGACATCCTGGTCAACAACGCCGGCCGCGCCCAGCTTGGATGGTTCGAGACGATCCCGGAGGAGGACGTGCGCCGGCAGTTCGAGATCAACCTCTTCGGGGCGATGAACGTGGCGCGCGCGGTGCTGCCGACGATGCGCCGTCAGCGCTCGGGCCTCGTGGTCACGATCTCCTCGGTGAACGGCTTGGTCTCGAACCCCGGTGGATCGGTCTACTCGGCGTCCAAGTTCGCGCTCGAAGGCTGGATGGAGGGCCTCGCCGAAGAAATCGCGCCGCTTGGCGTCCGATCACTCATCGTGGAGCCGGGGATGATGCGCACAAACTTCCTTGATCCGTCCACTGCACGGCAGGGGGATATGGACATTGCCGACTATGCCGAGGCGGTGGCCGGTTTCCGAACCTTCATCGCAGAAGCGAACGGCGCGCAGCAGAACGATCCGGCGGCGCTTTCCGCCCTGATCGTCTCTGAAGCGTCCTCTCCCGACCCAGCGCGACGGCTCCTGTTCGGCGCCGATGCGCACGAATGGGCCAGCGCCAAGTGCCGGCAACTCACAGCCGAGATCGACGCTTCGAGCGCCCGTGCCTGAGTGCGGGCAATGTCGGCTTCGTGCCGCTCAGTTGCCATTTATCCCACTGGACCACTTCCCCCCCCCGCCGCGCCTTTGCGAAGCCGCGGTCCGTGGCGATGAACCGCTCCAGCATGGGCACGATCAGCCTGACGGGATCGGCAACGGCTTGCCCCGTCTCGCGCCCCAGCACCTCGGCATAGGCGACCAGATCGCGGTGGAGCGGCGCGGGCAGCTCCAGGGTCACCTTTACGGGCTTGTCGTCGGGCAGCGGGCCGAGTTTCAGCTTGGTCATGGTCAACCTCCTGCCGGCTCGAATATCAAATCGCGGGTGACGATTATCCTGACCGGGAAGCCGGGCCGGATGGTCAGCGTGGGCGCGACCTGCAACTGGCGCTGGACGATCTGCTGGCCTGCCTGATTGACGGTATCTTGCGCCCCGTCGCGGATGGCGCGGATCAGCCGGTCCTCGTCGCTGGTCGCGAGCTCCGTGCCGACTGCGAGCAGCGTGGATAGTCCTGCGGCCTTCATCAGATCCCACCAATGATAATCGACGCCATCCTCAAGGCCGGCATAGCCCGATGCGTCCGCGCCCGGCAGGCGCTCAAGGACGATGGAGCGGCCGCCCGGCAGGATCAGGCGATTCCACACCAAGAGCACCCTGCGCTGGCCGAAGGTCACGCCGTCATCATATTGGCCGATGATGCGGGTGCCCTGCGGAATCAGGAGCAGCGAGCCGGTCGGGCTGTCATAGACGTTCTCCGTCACCTGCGCTGTGATCTGGCCCGGAAGGTCGGAACGGATGCCGGTGATGAGCGCGGCCGGGATCACGGCCCCGGCCTGCAGGATATAGGGCGAGGCCGGCGGCGTGACGCGATCCGGCGCGACGGTCTGGCGGTCCACCGGGCCGCCCAGGAAGGCGGCATGGCGGTTCTGACCGGCCGCTCCCTCCGGTTGCCCGCCGAGACCGGCCAGGCCGGGCATGGCCGTCCCGGCTGGTGTTCCTGTGCGCGGTCCGGTCTGGAAGAACACGCTGCTCAGGCGCGCGGCTTCTTCCTCGGCGCGGCGGCGTTCTTCCTCGGGATCGACCGCGGGCGCTGTGATCGCAGGCGTTGCGACCGGCTGGCCCCGCCTCTCGGCGTCGAGGATCGGACGGCCAAGGTCGCCGGGCAGCGCGGGGCCGAGGACCGGGCCGGTGTAGTCGGAGGGCAAGCCCGTGAGTCCGTCCGCCGTGGGCCGGTTTTCTGTCGAATAGAGTTCTTCGCCGCCCGGTCCGGCCTCGCGGGTCTGGAGCGCGTAGATCAGCGCGCCGCCGATGCCGAGAAGCGCGACCGCGCCAATGCCTGCCAGCATCTTGCGGGACAGGCGGGTGACGCGCGGCGGTTCTGCGCGCAGCCGCATGGGCGCTGTGGTGTCGGTGATCGGGTTGTCTGTCATGACGGCGAGTCTCCGGTGGCTGCGGGCTGAGCGGCGGCCTGTCGTTGCTCGATACGGACGATCCTGACGACCTGCTGGCGGTTGCCGCTGCCAAGGCGCAGTTCGGCCGCGCCAAACAGACGGTCCACGATCAGGACGTTCCGGTAGATGCGGGAATTGACGATCTGCGGCTCGCCGTCCGACCCGAGCACGAAGATCGGCGGCATTTCGCCCTGCACGATCCCGCGCGGGAAGACGACATAGACGCGCCGGCCATCGTCGAAGACGGAAACCGGCCGCCATGGCGGGCTGTCGCCCTGCACCTGCAATCCATAGCGATAGTTCCGCGCCGCCTCGGCAGGGATGACCGGCGCGGACGGGACGGCCCGGCGCTGGCCTGCCGGCGGCGCGGGATAGGCCCAGGCGACGGCGGGCATGTAGAGCGCTTCCCGCGCGCGCAGCTCCATCATGTAGGTTCGCCGGTCGGTGGTCACGACAAGGTTGGTCGAGATGTCGTCGCGGGTCGGTTTCACGAGGATATGGACGCGCCGGTTGGCGCCGCTGCCGCTCTCGGTATCGCCGATGATCCAGCGGGCGGTGTCGCCGGCCGCAATCGGTCCTGCGCCGGTCAGGTTTTCACCCGGCTCCAGCGCGATATTGGTGATTTGACCGGGGGCGGCATAGACCTGATAGAGCGCGCCTTCCGACCACGGGTATATCTGGATGGCGTTGTAGTAGCCTTCGCGGCGCGGCTCGACGCGGGCGGCGGCGTTGGCGTTCTCGACGCGGCCGGTCGGTGTGCCCGCCCTCTCGCCGCCGCGCGCGACGGTCCAGGCGGGCGGAACATGCAGCGGCCGGGGCGTGTCCTCTGCCGAAGCGGCAGGCGGCGTCGGCAGCGGCGGCACGGCGTCGTCATAGGAGAATTGCGGCGTCCGGTTGGTGGCGCAGCCGGCCAGCACGGTCGCGGAAAGCAGCAACGCCGCCAGTGCGGGTTTGCGGAAAACCGGAAAGCCGGCTTTGCAGAAAGACGTGCGGGTCATTGGCTCATCTCCCGCGACCATGAAATCGCATTGACATAGATGCCGAGCGGATTGGCGCGCAGCCTCTCGGCGGTGCGCGGCGGCTGGATCACGATGGTCAGGATCGCGGTCCATCGCTCGGTGCCGGAAAGCTGGCCGTTTTCGTAGTGGCGCTCGGTCCAGGCGACCCGGAACGATCCGGGCGATGCCCGGATGACGCTGGACACATCGACGGCGATCTGTTGGCGGCCGACACGGGTGAACGGATCGTTGGCGCGGGCATAGTCGTTCAGAGCCGCAGCGCCCCGGTCGGTGGTGAACTCGTAGGCGCGAAGCCAGTTCTGGCGGACGATGATCGCATCGGCCGGGATCGCGCGGACCTGCTCGATGAAGCGGCCGAGATGGAAAGCGATCTGCGGATCGGTCGGGCGATAGTCGGCGTTCGCCGGTGCGACGGTCTGGGCTTCGCCGAGCGCATCGACCTGCACCACCCAGGGCACCACGGTCCCGCGCGCCGACTGCCACACCAGCGCCGAGGCGAAGCCCGCCGACAGGATCAGGGAACCGAACGCCATGTAGCGCCAGTTTCGCGCCTGCACGCGGGCCGAGCCGATGCGCTCATCCCAGACCTGCGCGGCCTTCTGATACGGGGTCTCGGGTTCCGGCGTCTTGCCGTAATGGGCTGCGGGTCGTTTGAAGATGCTCATGAGCAGTCACTTTCGGAAAGGTTGACGGAAGAACCGGGGCCATGGCTGTCGCCGGAGCGGACGGCGTGTGCGGCCATGGTCGTGCCGTGGTTCATGGCCTGCGAGCGGCGCATCCGCTGCGCCCAGGCAGGCGGTGCGCCTGTGGCCGAGGCGGACGCGGCCGGGGCGGATGCTTCCGCCGCGCCTCCGGCCGTGCCCATGGTGGACGCGCCGCCACTCGCACCGAAGCCAGCCTTCGCGCCTTCGGAGAAACTGGACTTGACGCTTTCGGACGCGCGGGAGGCAGCGCGTTTCAAGGGTGAGACGGCTGCCGATCCT
>NZ_AWFA01000045.1 GCF_000682675.1 Hyphomonas pacifica
CGCCTTCACGGGCGTCGCATGTGCAGCTGGATTCCTAATCCAGCTCCGGTTCCATCTTCTCTTCTGCCAGATAATCGGTTGAGCGCATTTCGTGCAGGCGGCTGACTGTGCGTTCAAACTCGAACGCCCCGTCGCCTTCCGGATAGAGCGCCTCCGGTTCAGCCGCGGCGCTCGCCACCAATTTGACTTTGGCCTCATACAGCGCGTCGATCAGCGCCACGAAGCGGGCGGCTTCATTGCGATTTTCCGGCCCAAGCGTCGGAATGCCGGACAGGATCGCCGTGTGGAAATGCGCCGCAATCGCCAGATAATCGCGTGAGCCGAGCGGACGCGCGCACACTTCTTCAAACGTAAACCGCGCCACACCGGCGGCTTCTCTGTGCACCTCCAGCTTCCGACCCTTCACTGTCAGCGTGCAATGCTGCGGCTCTGCGCCAGAAGTCAGCCGGTCCCACGCCCGGTCCAGACCAGCCTCGGCCTCATCCCCCAGCGGAGCATACCAGACCGGGGCCTCGATCAGGCGATCGAGGCGGTAGTCGCGTTCGGAGGCCAACTCCATCACCTGGCAATGATCTTTCAGATGCTGAATGAAGGGTAGGAAAAGAGGGCGGTTGATGCCATCCTTATAGAGATCATCAGGATGACGGTTTGAGGTTGCCACCACCGTTACGCTCTGCGCGAATAGTTCATCGAACAGGCGCGCCAGCACCATCGCATCGGCAATCTGCGTCACCTGGAATTCATCAAAGCAGAGCAGGTTCGCGCGTGAGGCGATCTGTTTCGCCACTGGGGGGATCGGGTCATCGCCCGCGCCCTTGACGCGCCACTCGGATCGCTTGCGTTCGCTGCCCGACAGCTTTCGCCATTCATCCAGCAGGTCGTGAACCTCTGCCATGAATTCATGGAAGTGCACCCGGCGACGCGCTTCAATCGGCGCGTTTTCGAAGAACAGATCCATTAGCATGGATTTGCCCCGGCCGACCCCACCCCAGAGGTACAGTCCCGTTACGGGCTTTGGCTTGGAGAACCAGCCGCCCTTCGGTTTGTTGGCCAGGCGCCGGGCCAGATCGTCAAGCGCAACGGCAGCTTTTTCCTGTACAGGGTCAGGGGAGAGCTGACCGCTCTCGACCCGCGCCTGATAGCGGTCGATGACAAATCCCATCAGCGCCGATCCGGGCTGGTGGGGAAGGGGAGGTATGATCCGTTCACGAAATTATGGGTCCATCAACTCGGTTATGGGGACGTTCTCAAGTATGTTGATCGTCAGGTTCTGAGAACGCAAAATGTCTGCTAGTTCTTCATCAGTAGGGTTGCTTTGAAAGGCGCTGTCAAAGGCCTGCAGCGCACGGTTCGCGGCCATCATCTTCTCGTCTTCGAGAATGTCCAGTTGCTCGTCTTCAGGTAGGCTGTCCCAGTCCTTTTCGGTCTGTGCGAAAGATGCGCCAACCATGCCCAGCGCGGTCATCCGGACAGAGCCTTCCATCATGTAGCCCATGGTCATGCCGGCATCTCCGGCCTTGCCGAACAGGCTTGCCGCCAGGGACTGGCGCTCATAGTCGGTTTGCGGGGGCCGGGTGTCTTCTGGGCCCAGCACCTGGCTGAAGAAATCCTGCTCGTACTCCGGGGCCAGGCAGCCCTGCAGCAGGCATTCGGCGGTATTGTAATAGCCAAACGGGTTGCCCCAGCGGGCCGCCAGAACATAGAAGGCCACGCCGCGCGGCTGTCCTTCCTCACCGCCATAATTCTGTTTCTGATACAGCCAGCCCAGATTGCTGGCCGCCTGAGCTGCCCGCAGCTGCATCTCGCTGCCTTCTGTGCAGTCCTTGTTATCGTAGCAGATCTCAACCCATTCGATCATCTGATCGAGCGCCGTCTCATCGCCGGCTGCGGCGCGGTCGCTCAGCGGATTGATCTCTGCGCGCAGGGCCTGCAACTGGTCGCTATAGGTGTCGGCGTCTGCCGTCATCAGGCCCGGCAGGCCAAGGGCGGCAAGCCCCAACACAAGGGGGCGCGCGGCCCGGGCAGTCAGTGTCATCATCAGGCTCCCTCCTCATAGGGGTGGACGATTCGGCGCTAACCCAGCCTTTCGGCAATCTGGCGCATCAGGCTGGTCCAGGCTCCCGGCACCAGAATCAGGGTCAGCACACCGCCCGCCAGAGCGCCGCCAAGGTGGGCTCCATGTGCAATCATCGTATTCTCCCGGCGGGACAGAACAAAGCTGATCGTAATGAAAAGGACCGCGGCCACAATCGCCCACATCGGAATGATGAAGAACACGCCCAGCAGGGCAAAGGGTGCCAGCACGCTGAAAGACAGGATCACCCCGGAAGTTGCCCCGGAGGCACCGACGGCGCGATAGTCCGGCTTGTTCAGATTGTCGATATATTCCCAGATATTGCCGGCCAGAAGAGAGCCGAAATAAATCATCAGGAAGATACTTGCCCCCAGCGCGCGTTCCAGATGGCGGCCGAATTCCCACAGCACATACATGTTGATCAGCAGGTGCGTCGCGTTCACGTGCAGGAAGGCAGACGTCACGAACCGCCAGTATTGCTTGTTCTGCCGGATCGGCGCGATCCAGAAATTGTTCTCTTCAAAGAAGTCGCGGTTCGACAGGCCAATCATGCTGACCAGAACATTCGCGGCGATCAAGCTCAGCGTTACGGGAAATTCCATCGGCAGCAGACCCTTCTGGTATCTCGTCCAGCAAAAAGCCGCCCGGACGTTTCTCTGGGCGGCTTAGCAAGGAGCAGGGGCGCCCGGCAAGCGCTGCCCTGAGTGTGGGGTCGGATCATGCGGCCTTAATGGCAGCGGCTTCGACACCCGGCATCAGGTCCATCAGGAAGTCTTCAAAGGCGTCAGGGCGCTGGATGAAGCGATTGAACGGCAGGTTTGCCTTGAAGACGGCTTCCGGGTGAATGTTGGCGCCGCAACGCAAAGCAGACTCGACGGCCTGGTCGCGCACATCCATGGAAGAGACAACGGCGATACGGTATTTGCCCATATTGGCAATACGCGCGATCGTCATATCCGGGTCGAAGGAGTCCGGCAGGCCCAGATCCAGAACGACAAGATCAAAACGCTCCAGACGCAGGCGGGATTCGGCAGCCATCAGGGTTGGCGCCATCACAAGGTCAATCTGCACACGAGAGCGCGCGGCCTTGTCAGCGGCAATCGCCAGCATGTCTCTCACCGGCTCGTGATCTTCAACCCAAAGAACTTTCATCTACGCTCATCCTGATTAATTAGCCTTGGAAGGAAAGGCTTAAGCCAACCCCGTCTTGTGGTTTACCTTGCCACGGGGCTCTTACGTCTTAGTAAATCGAAGCTTTCCGAAGTGTTTATATTTCAACAGATTGCAGGCCCAGCGCTCTTTTCTGTCGCCTCCACAATACTGACTTTCTCCTTTGTAGGATCGTCCGGTATCCCTATGTTCCTAAAGGGGAGAACGGAGTGGCAGAGCCGCCATGACTGACGAAAGCCTGGCCCGAAAAGACGCCTCAGCACAGGCATCAGCTTTTCTGGTTGCTGATGAAAAAAATAATGATCAGCACATTGTTGATGTGCTGATTGAGGAGCGTTGTCCGAATTTGCGGGCCAACTGGTCATGGCCTCTCGTGCGACCGGTGCTCTACAAAATGCTTGGATATCGCAAGGCGCGGGAGATGGCGGACGAGATTGTCCAGCTGAATGGCCGCGACTCGTTTGACCTGCTCTCCCGTCATCTCGATTTCCAGCTGGAGGTGGAGGGGATTGAGCGCATGCCGCGGGATGGCCGGTTGATCATTGCCGCGAACCATCCGACAGGCCTTGCCGATGGTGTGGCCGTCTGGGACCTGCTGAAGCGCGTGCGTGATGACATCATCTTTTTCGCCAATGCCGATGCCGTGCGCGTCAATCCGCGCTTCCAGGATGTCATCATCCCGGTCGAATGGGTGGCAGACAAGCGCACTCCAGCCAAGACGCGGGAGACGCTGAGGCGGGCAGGGGAGGCTTTCGCTCAAGAGAAGTGCGTCGTCATCTTCCCGTCCGGTCGGCTGGCCCGGAAAGAGGATGGCCGTCTGATTGAGAAGGACTGGTTCTCCACCGTGGTCGGTCTCGCCCGGAAACAGAATGCGCCGATCCTGCCACTCAATCTCGATGCCTGGAATTCCTGGCTGTTCTACACCCTGTCTGACGTTAGCGGAGAGCTGCGCGACATTACCCTGTTCCATGAGTTGCTGAACAAGCGTGGTGCCAATGTGCGCATGACCTTCGGCCAGATCATTCCGCCGGACCATCTGGAAGGTGATACCAATCAGCTGACCGAACAGCTGAAAGCCCATGTCGCCTATGAGTTGCTGAAAGACAGCAACGCCGTGTTCAAGCCCTGACGCCGCAGGGCTGTCGCGCCATCTAGGCAGGCTGCGCGACGCTCGTTAAGGGAAGGGGCATGGCGGGCCGTTTCTTCAGACAGGATATTTCGTGGCAGGACTATCGCGAGGCCACCGGCCTTGTGCCCCCGCCGGGCATTGAGGCCCCAGAACCTGCCTTCAACATCGCGCCCAGCCAGTTCGTGCCGATTATCCGCATGGCGCCGGAGGGGGAATATGTGCCGCGCGGCACGGTGCAGCTCGCGCCTGCCATGTGGGGGCTGATCCCCAGCTGGTGGAACAAGGCCCTCAGCGAGAAGAAATTCTCCACCCATATGGCCAAATGCGAGGAGCTGGAATTTTCCAATACCTTCCGCGGGCCGTTCCGCCATCATCGCTGCCTGATTCCGGCCAGCGGCTATTATGCCTGGGTCGGCCCGCAGGGGCATCGCAAGCCCTATGCGGTGGGCCTGACCGAGCGGCGCTGGTTCTGCTTTGCGGGCCTGTGGAATCGCGCGATGATTGACGGGTCGGAAATCGACACGTTTACAATCCTCTCTACACGGCCAAACCGTCTTGTGTCGGACCTGTCCAGCCGCATGCCGGTGATCCTCAAGGCGTCGGACCATAAGCGCTGGATGGATTCCGACAATCGCAAAGTGTCGGACTTATACACGCCATATCCAGGCGCCGAGATGGAAATATGGCCCGTCAGCCCCGCCGTGGGGAATGTCTACAATCAGGGCGAAGGCCTGATCCACCGCGCCTAATTCTTCTTCCAGGCGACCTGATAGAGATCAAGTCGGCGATCCTTGAGATTCTGCACTGCGCCTGACTGGCGGGCTGTCAGAAGGTCAGAGATCGAAAGGTCTGCCAACGCGATGGTTTCCGTGTTCGGCGCTGTGTCTGCGGCGACCCCGTCCCGGGAGAAGGGGAAGTCCGATGGCGTCAGGATGGCACTTTCCGCATAGTGAATATCCATGTTCTCGACATTTGGCAGGTTTCCGACCACGCCGGACATGGTGACATAGCACTGATTTTCCACCGCGCGCGCCTGGCAGCAATAGCGTACGCGCAGATAGCCGCGGCGCTCATCAGTGCAGAAGGGCACGAACAGCATCAGCGCGCCCTGGTCGACAAGGTGGCGGGCGATCTCCGGGAACTCGCTGTCATAGCAGATCATCACGCCGATCGGGCCGCAATCGGTCTGGATCACGGAATTGCCGCGCCCGCCCTGAATGTTCCACCAATGCCGCTCCGACGGGGTCGGGTGCAGCTTCTGCTGGGTGTGGACAGAGCCGTCGCGCAGGAAGACGTGGCAGACATTCAGGATCTCGCCATTCTCCATCTGCTTGGGGTGCGTGCCGCCAATGATGTTGATATTGTAGGAGACTGCCAGCTTCTCCATGAATTCCACAAAGCGCGGCGTATATTCAGACACCTGAGCAATCGCATCGACCGGGCCCAGCGGGCGCTCGGCCAGTGACAGCAATTGCAGGGTCAGCATTTCCGGGAATACGACGAAGTCAGACTGATAGTCCGACGCGATATCGACCCAGTATTCCAGCTGCCCTTCGAATTCATCAATTGAGGTGATGCGGCGCATCTGCCATTGCACGGTCGCGATGCGCACGCGCTCTGGCAGGGAGGTGTCGCCAAAACTGGTATTGGTCTTGATCTTTTCCTGCGCCAGCGGGTTCTCCCAGAACATGTGCGTGGCATGTCCCATGGAGTCCGTGTCCTCCGGCAGGTAATGCTGCAGCACACCCAGCGGCTGGTAGCCCTGGTTCAGCTGGAACGTGATCACCGGATCGCGCAGTTTGGATTCCTGCACGGCCTTCACATAGTCTTCTGGATTCGGATATTGCTTCGCCCTGCGGGCATAGCCCGGCATGCGACCGGCAAAGACGATGCCTTTCAACTCCAGCCATTGGCAGAGCTCCCGGCGCGCCTTGTAGAAGCGCTGGCCGATGCGCAGGCGGCGGAAATCCGGGTCCACGGCCACATCCATACCATAGAGGACATCGCCCTCCGGATCGTGCCGCGCAGCATATCCGCCGCCGGTAATCTGCATCCAGGTGTGCGGCCCGAAGGCGTGCTCGGAGGCGATCATGAAGGTGGCGCAATGGCCTACGATCAGGCCTTCATACTCGGCCACAAACTGGCCGTCCGGAAAGCGATTGATCTGGGCCATCAAATGGTCGCGGGAGTATTCGTCGCCTTGGCCATAGACCTTGGCGGAAAGTTCCTGAAGGGCGGGGATGTCATCCGGCGTGGCGTTGCGGATGATCAGTTTGGCTTTGCTCGTGCTCATAAGGGGAGAAATGCCTCTGGAGGGGTAAAGGTTCAATGGGGCAGGCGCAGGCTAGCCCGCAGGCCGCCCAAGGGGCTGTCACTCAGGCGAAGGTCTCCGCCATGGGCGCGGGCTGTATCGCGCGCCAGCGTCAGGCCAAGACCGGTGCCGGATGTATTCTGGGTACGGGCTTCGTCAAGGCGCATGAATGGACGAAAAGCCTCTTCCCTGCGGGCGGGCTCAATGCCGGGCCCATTATCATCGACATGTATATCGGCGGCGTGGGGCCCATCGACAAGGGTGACGTGGGCCTCGGTGGCAAATTTCATCGCGTTGGAGATCAAATTGGTGACTGCGCGTTTGATGGCCAGGGGCCGCCCACGCACGCGAATGCTCTGCGGTCCGGTTACCTCTATATGCGGGCCGAAGCCGACCGCGATCTCGCGCACCAGCCTGGCGAGGTCAAACGTCACCGCCTCGTCGCCTTCCTCGCCGCTTGCGAAGGTGAGGTACTCATCAAGCATCATGGACATATCGTCCAAATCTGACTGAGCGGCTTTTATGTCTTCGGTCGGCTCCATCATGGCTAGCGCCAGTTTCAGGCGGGTGAGGGGGGTGCGCAGATCGTGGCTGACCCCGGCCAGCATGGCGGTGCGCTGCTCGGTGAAGGCGGTCAGCCGGTTTTTCATGTCGATCACGGCGCGGGCCGCATCACGCACTTCATTGGCCCCGGAGGGGCGAAAATCCGGCATCTCGCGGCCCCGGCCAAAGGCGCGCGCGGCTTCTGCCAGACGCAGGATGGAGCGCACCTGCTGGTTCAGGAAGCCGATCGCCAGCGTCACCATGAACAGAGAGAAGATGATGACCCAGACAATGAAGAAGTGAGACGTGATCGTCAGCACACGTTTGCGCTCGACGACAATCTCTGCCGTGCGCCCCCCGGCGGGGAAACGTAAATGCAGCATGGAGGTCTGCGGGTCCAGCGCGGTATCGACCGGCACTTCCAGCCGGGTTTCCAGTTCCTCGTCCAGCGTGCGGCTATAGGAGAAGACGTTGGCATAGGTGCTGCGATTGAAATCATCTTCCTGACTGTCGCAGGTAAAGGTCAGGTCCAGGCCTTTGCTGATCATCTCGCGGTCAAGTCCGGCATCATTGCCGCCTGCGCAATAGGCCTGCACGAGGCTGGTGTCGCGGGCGATGGACTGGCCCAGCTTGCGGTTCACCTCGGCGATATGGCTGTCATAATAGTACCATGTCATCAGAGCAAGGATCAGTACGACCGGTGCGATGACCATCAGCATGCTGCGGGCATACAGGCCGCGCGGCGTTATATCTCTGAGGCGGAAGCGCTTCATGCCAGGATCAGTCCGGCATCAGGCGATAGCCGACGCCGCGTACGGTTTGCAGATGGATCGGCTCTTTCGGGTTCGGCTCGATCTTGCGGCGCAGGCGCGTCACCTGAACGTCAACGGACCGTTCAAGCCCGGCGGAGGTGACCGCTGCCAGTTCTTCCCGGCTGACCGCTTCGCCGGGATGGGCGGCCAGTGCGGTCAGCAATTGCAGTTCGGCCTCGGTCAGCCGGATGCGCCTGTCGCCCTCGCGAAGTTCGCCGCGCTGGGCGTTGAAGATGATGCCGGACATCTCGACCTCTTCCGGCGGGGCCTCCGTATGTGTCCGGCGCAGTATGGCGGCGCAGCGCAGGGACAATTCCTCCGGCTCAAAAGGCTTGGCCAGATAATCGTCCGCACCCAGTTTCAGGCCTTCGATCCGGTCGGTCGTCTGCCCGCGCGCGGTCAGCAGCATGACCGGCGTATCCTTGTTGCGCCCCTCGCGGATCGCCTGCAGCAGGCTCAGGCCGTCCTCGCCCGGCATCATGATGTCCAGAATGGCCAAGTCAAAGCTCATCGTGTCCATCAGCTTGCGGGCGGTTTCCGCGCCGGGCGCAGACGTGACGCGATAACCTTCGCGCGTCAGGAAGCGTTTCAGCAGATCGCGGATGCGGTCATCATCATCGACGACGAGAATATGCACGCTGTCTCCGTTCATTTGATCAGCGCGTCCAGAACCTTGCGGGCGCCTTCCACGGCGTCCGGTCCGGCGGCACGGTAGGCAATGCGCAGCCGCTCTCGTAACACAATGGCAATTTGCGTGGTCAGCGTCGTGCCGGCATCCGAGAGGACCAGCGTGCGGCGGCGCTTGTCGCCCTGTGCGTCGCGTTCACGCTCGATCAGTCCTCGCTGGTCCAGATCGCCAATGATACGGGCAAAAGTGGGTACGGTCATGCCCAGCGCATCACGTAGATCGCCCACAGTATGGCCGGGCTGATAGCGTACAGCCATGAGAATTTGCAGCTCTGGCTTGCTCAGCCCTGCCTTGTGTCGGGCCTCATCTGCGGTCTTGATCAGTTCCGCGCTCCCCGCCAGCAGGAGTCCAACGCCCCGATCCAGTTCCTGATCCATCAGGAAGAGGCGAGGGTCGAACGGTCTATTCAGGTTGACGTCAGGGGCCATAGTCTGAAAAAGAACTCGAAATGAGAAGAAGTGCAAGCGAGGAGCGCTGAAACAGATGTCTGGAACCGCTTATGATGACCGCGATGGGTATATCTGGATGGACGGCGAATTCGTACCGTGGCGGGATACCAAGGTCCATGTTCTGACGCACGCGCTGCACTATGCCTCCTCCGTCTTCGAAGGTGAGCGCGCCTATAATGGCAAGATCTTCCGCTCTCTGGACCATTCCAGGCGCCTGCACAATTCTGCAGAAATCATGGGCTTCGACATCCCCTTCACGGTGGAGCAGATCGAGGAAGCCAAGCGCGAGGCGCTGGCCAAGTCCGGCCTCGACAGCGCCTATGTGCGGGCCATTGCCTGGCGCGGGTCTGAAATGATGGGCGTCTCTGCCCAGAACAATACGATCCATTTGGCCATCGCGGCCTGGTCCTGGGGTGACTATTTCAAGGACAAGATGAAAGGCATCCGCATGACGCATGCCCAGTGGCGCCGTCCGGCCCCGGACACCGCACCGTGCCATGCCAAGGCCGCTGGCCTTTACATGATCTGCACCCTGTCCAAGCACTCCGCAGAGCGTGATGGCTATGCCGATGCGCTGATGCTGGACTATCGCGGCCAGGTGGCCGAGGCGACCGGTGCGAACATCTTCTTCGTGCGCGACGGCGCGCTGCACACGCCGACCCCGGATTGCTTCCTGAATGGTCTGACCCGTCAGACCGCTATAAAGCTGGCCAAGGAGCGTCAGATCGAAGTGATCGAACGCGCCATCATGCCGGACGAACTGCCGACCTTCTCCGAATGCTTCATCACGGGTAGCGCGGCAGAGATCACGCCGGTGGCCGAGATTGGTGCGCATAGCTACAAGCCGGGCCAGATTTCCGAAGCCCTGGTCGAGGACTACTCCAACCTCGTAAATGGCAAGTTGGACGTTGCGCTCTAGGCCATTGAGTCTGGAGTAAAAATAACAATTGCCTCCGGGTATTTCTGCTATGGTTTCCACCAATGGGTGCGGCGTGGCAGCGATTCTTCCGATACCGCCTGAAATGGGTGGTGGCTTCATTGGGCCTGAACGGCCTTGTGTTGCTGCTGTTGTCGCTGTCATTTGGCGAGATAGATCGTCTGCCGGGCACACCGGATGATGCGTTCGAGGTAGACATTGTTTACCTCGAACCTGATCCTCTGCCAGAGCCAGAGCCAGAGCCAGAGCCAGAGCCAGAGCCAGAGCCAGAGCCAGAGCCAGAGCCAGAGCCAGAGCCAGAGCCAGAGCCAGAG
Source organism: Hyphomonas pacifica (assembly GCF_000682675.1). Taxonomy (GTDB): domain Bacteria; phylum Pseudomonadota; class Alphaproteobacteria; order Caulobacterales; family Hyphomonadaceae; genus Hyphomonas; species Hyphomonas pacifica. Next base: position 10,428 of record NZ_AWFA01000045.1, read on the forward strand.
CCAGAGCCAGAGCCAGAGCCAGAGCCAGAGCCAGAGCCAGAGCCAGAGCCAGAGCCAGAGCCAGAGCCAGAGCCAGAGCCAGAGCCAGAGCCAGAGCCAGAGCCAGAGCCAGAGCCTCTTTCCGAACCCGAACCCGTCCCGGCCCCTGAGCCTATTCCGGCCCCTGCACCTGTTCCGGAGACGGAGCTTGTGATGGAAGAGGCCCTGCCGCCGCCGGAAGTACCGGTGAAGACCGTGGTCGAAGATCCCGCGCCAGAAGAGGTGCCGGCCCCTATTGTTATGGCGGAGGAAATCTTCTTGCCGCCTGAACCCGGTCTGCCTGGGGAGGAGATGTCCGAAGAGCCGTCCATGGAGTTTTTGGCGGAGGTGCCTGAAGACCTTCCCGATATGCTGGAAGTGCCCCTGGACGAGGCCGAGCCTGACCTGATCGAGGAACCTCTGCCGGAGGAGCTGCCTATTATGCCGGCCCCGGAAGCGCCATCCGACGCGCCTCCCGTTCAGGTGCCGGAACCGGACATTTCCGAAGAATTGCCGGAACAGGAAGAGACGGCCCCGGTGCAAGAACCGGAAATGCCTGAAGAGGAGCAGCCTGTAGCTGAGGAAGACCTGCCCCCTGCGCCGGAGCGGGTGGATTCGCCCGAGCCTGCGCCGCCAGAGGTGGACCTGCCCGATGTGGTCCAGCCCGAACCGGGGCCTGCCGACGACATCGTGACGCTGCCTGAACCGCCGGGCGCACCTCCGGAAACGACAGCTGCGACGTCAGCGCCCCCGCCAGCCTTCGCGCCGCAGACCGGGCGCCCGCCGCCGCGCATTCCAGGAATTGAGCTGACCTTGCCCCCCGCACCCTCCGGGGGAGGGGGTGGCGCGTTGGCTGCCCTGATGTGTCACAAGATGACCGAGGAGCAGCGCCGTCAGGCAAAGTGCGATCTGCAGGCGACCAAGCAGGTCTACAAGGATCTCGCCAATGCAGGGCTCGACCGGGAAGAGCAGAACCGGCTGAACGATACCTATGCTGGAAAGCTGCGGCAGACCATGCCTGCCGATACGGCCATCGACTCCTTCCTCAAGAAGAATGACGAGCAGCAGAAATACATGCTGGATGGAATCGACAACACGATCTTCCTGAAACGGCAGAGCGAGTCGGAAATGCAACATGACAAGCTGATGCGCGGCGACACGATGGACTGGGAAAAAGACATCCGCGACGCGCATGAAGACGATGAGGAATAACAACCCCGCTGGTCGGCGCTATCTGCTTGACTTGGTATTGCGACTCCGCCAACGGCTAAAGGCATGAGCAAGGTTACTGTATCCGTCCGCCCGCTGCCCCATTTCGAGGGCCTTCAACTGCCTGCCTATGAGACCACCGGCTCTGCCGGCATGGATGTCAGGGCGGCTGTTTCCGAAGATGATCCCATCATGCTGCAACCCGGCGAGCGAGGCATGATCCCGACCGGCCTGTCCGTTGCGATCCCGCAAGGCTATGAGATTCAGGTGCGCCCGCGCTCCGGCCTCGCGGCCAAGCATGGCCTGACCTGCCTCAACACGCCCGGCACGATCGACAGCGATTATCGCGGCGAGATCAAAGTGATCCTGATCAATCTGGGCCAGGAGGCCTTCACTATCCAGCGCGGCGAGCGCATCGCCCAGCTGGTGCTGGCGCCGGTCACCCAACTGGCCTGGGAAGAAGTGGAAAGCCTGGACGAAACGGAGCGCGGCAGCGGCGGGTTTGGCTCCACCGGAAGATAATTCCGATTTTTTCTTGAACCGGCTCTGGTCGATATCCATATATTGTTTATCGATAAGTTCAGGAGATTGGGCATCCGCCGTATTCGCGGGTCCAGCCATGAAACGGGGAGGCTCCAGCCAACTGGCTTTCGAGATCGAAAGTTTGTGTGTTGCTGAAAAGGAGCCTGCCCGTGACTGTATATCTTCCCCTTGTCTTCTTCCTGATTATCCTGGGTGTGATGCTGCTGCGCAGGCCGGGCCGTGAGCCGGATGTTTCCCGTGAAGCCTCGCAACAGATCGCCAATCTTTCAGAGCGTATCCGCACGCTGGAGGCGATCATTACGGATCGTGACAGGCAATTGCGCAAGGATATTGATGGATTGTCTTAGAAGTCAGGCAGTTTTCAGCTAGAGTGGCTATAAATGACAAGGATGTCCGCTTTTGCGGAGCCCTGATAAGAAGGAGTGGAGCCTCGTGAATCCGTTTGAAATGATCGTTATCATCGTGCTGATCTGCGTTGGCGCGGGCGTCGTAAACAATTACTTTCGGATGAAGGCCAACCGCCAAGCCGATGCGGCCTCTGATGCAGATATGGACCGTGTGCTGGGCGAAGTGAATCGTCTCAAGGAGCGGGTTCGCGTGCTTGAGAAAATTGCGACCGATCAGGAGCGTCAGCTCTCGGAAGAAATCCGGAAACTGGCCTGATCTCTACGCGACAGGCAAACTCAGTCGCCTGTGCCGCCGCCGCCCGGAATGCGCATCTTGCGGCGCTGGGCGGCAAGCTGGGCTGGTGTTTTCTTGGCGGCCGGGCTGGACCCGACTTCCAGTCTGAGTTGTGCCCGGCGCTGACGACGTTCGTAAATCGGTGGCATGGCAAGATGGCCTTTATATCGTTTCGTTATGCTCATCACACTAGAACAATGCGTCATCATTGTGATCGTTTCCTTAAGACTCCTTAACGCATTGGCGACATGTCCGGATGTTTGTCAGAATGGTCCGGTATCGCTCTATTTTTGTTCACAGTGAGAAAAAGCTCTGTCAGAGCAGGGCGTTATCGGCCTTGGCAAAGCGCGCCAGCAAATAGGCGTCATTATCTTCTATGGTTTCCAGCTTGCCGAATGCGAAGGCCTCGCGGTCCAATACCAGGTCACGCGGACGAAGTTCGCGGCTGATGGATAGTCCGTCCAGAGAGCGTGCACGGGAGAAGGCAACATAGGCTTGGCCATGCGCAAACATGCCGGAATCGAAATCGATAAACACCTTGTCCAGCGTCAGGCCCTGCGCCTTGTGGATCGTCACGGCATAGGCGAGGCGCAGTGGCATCTGCTTGAACGTGCCGACCACTTCGCGTTTCACCTGCTTGGTTTCCGGGTCCAGTTCGTAGCGGTATTTTTCCCAGGCCGTCGGTTCGATTTCATAGACATGGTCATTGATCTCGACGATTACGCGGCTGCCTGAAAAGCCGGCCACGGTCGCAAGCGTGCCGTTCACCCAGCGCCCTTCCGGATCATTCTTGATCAGCATCACCCGCGCACCTTCCTTCAGTTCAAGGTCGGCTTCGGTGGGATAGGATTTCTCGTCGAATTGGCCCTGTACATCCGCGCTATAGGTTTGCGAGCGTGTGTCCAGACCGTCGAGGCGGGCCTGATTGATACGATAGGCATTGGCGTTATTGGGGGTTAGAACGACATGCGTTTCGGAGGCCTCGACCGCCGTCTTTGAGCTGACGAGCCCGCGTAGAACGGCCTCATCATTCGGCGTCACGCGCCCTGTGCGCAGGGCGCCGAGCAGGGCCAGAAAGCGCGGCTCTTCCTGGCGGAAGACATGCTTCAGGGCCAGCAGGGCGAATTCTGCATCTCGAAAGGCCGGCGCATTGAAGAAATAACTGCCGCCATAGCGCTCTCGCAGGATCGGCGCTTCCTGGCCGGAGACGACGGGTGGCAATTGGTGCAGGTCTCCCGACAGGATCATCCTGACGCCGCCAAACGGGCGTTTGGAGGCGCGGTTCAGCTTCAAGCTCTTGTCGATGGCATCCAGCATGTCCGCCCGCACCATTGAGATCTCGTCGATGATCATCGTGTCGATGGCCTTGACGAGGCGGGTTGAGCGCAGGCGTTTGATGTCTGTCGGTTCGATCAGGCGGGGCGGGAATTTGAAAAAGGAGTGGATTGTCTGCCCGCCGGCATTCATCGCCGCGACGCCGGTCGGCGCCAACACGATGGCTTTCTCTCCGGCCTGGGAGAGGAATTTGCGCAGCATTGTCGTCTTGCCGGTGCCGGCGCGGCCTGTGAGGAAGAGGTTGCCCTGCGCGCCGGCGCCACTGGCCACCCATTTGGCAGGGGTCGCATAGATTGCGTTCGGGTCAGCGGGCAGTGTCGTCACGTCTGAAGCCTTAGCGGCGTTTTGCGGTGATGGCGAGGGGGCCAGGGGCAGGGGACTGCGCAGCAAAAAGCCCCCGAAGAAAAACTTCGGGGGCTTCCTGTCTGCCGCATGGGGTTAGGGTGCGATGCCGGAATTAACCGGCGATGCGACGGACATAATCATACTCGCCCTTGCGCGTGTCGCGCTTGCGGGCGGGCTGGAAGGCCACTTTGGCGTGTTCTGCGCAGTAGGGTCCGCAATCTGCCTTACGGCCACAGAAGGCGAACTTAGGATCGGCCGGGTCGCCAATCGGCCATTTGCACATGGAATCCCGCAGCGTCAGGATGGAGGCTGGCTCGCCATCCGCCTGTTGCAGGGGCGGCAGAGGCGCCATGATGTCCGCCGGTGCGCGTTCTGGGGCGGTGCGCGGCTCCATCGTTTCGGTGGTGGGGGCCGGTGCGGCCTGCTTGACGCTGCCATCCGGCATCACACGTGGCTTCGGACGGGCCAGGCGCGGCGGGCGTTTGACGGGGCGTGACGGTGTCGCCCGGCCAGAAAGGCCCAGGCGATGGACTTTGCCGATGACTGCATTGCGGGTAACCCCGCCCAGCTGCTTCGCGATCTGGGAGGCGGAATGGCCCTCTGCCCAGAGTTTCTTCAGCACGCTTACCCGTTCTTCGGTCCAGGACATGTTTCTTGGTCTCCCAGCTCGGATCAAGGTTGTTAACACTTACAACCCATCAGCCCCTAGATATTGAGATGGCTGCTACGCGCCATCCGCTTAACACCTAGATATCGTATCAGCAGCGAAACGAAACACAATATGCAGAGATGGCTTTCCACAGGCTTTCTACATATTGTGGTTAACTGCGTCAGCTTGTGGACAAAATGCCGGCAGCCGTAATTTTCCAGAATTTTCCTGTCGCTACCCCTCGCAGATTCGCATCGGGAGGCCTAGATACAGCGTCATGACCGATACACTTGCTGAACATTCCTCCGCCCAACGTCATGTCCGCCAGTATGGCAAGATCAATGGAGTAGGGTTGTGGACCCTGTTCAAGCGTGAGATCGGCCGTTTCATGAAGGTGTGGATGCAGACCGTCTTTGCCCCTGTGGTGACGACGCTGCTCTATATGACTGTCTTCAAGCTGGCCTTTGGGGACCGCGGTCGCCTGATGGGTGATTTTGAGGGCCTGAACTATATCAATTTCCTCGCACCGGGCCTGATCGTTATGGCGATCCTGCAGAACGCCTTCCAGAATACCAGTTCCAGCCTCGTGCAGTCGAAGTTCAACTCCACCTATGTGGACTTTCTGATGCCACCCCTGTCTCCGTTAGAACTGACGGCGGGCTTTATTGGTGGCTCTGTTGTGCGCGGCCTGATTGTGGCGGCGATTTCCGCGCTGGGCATCCAGCTGAGCGGCCTGGCGGATCTGAATGTCGTGCACGTTTGGCCAATCATCTGGTTTAGCTTGACCTCTGCCATCGTGCTGGGCGCACTGGGTGCGATCGGCGGCATCTGGGCCGAGAAATTTGACCATTTGTCTGCCGTGACCAATTTCGTGATCGTGCCGCTGACCTTCCTCTCCGGCACCTTCTACGACATCAAGGTAATGGTGGAGCCGTTCCACACACTCGCCTTGTTGGACCCCTTCTTCTATATGATTGACGGATTCCGGTACGGTTTTCTGGGCGTCTCCAATGGCTCTCTTGTCGTGGGGGTCTGGGTGACCGGATCGCTATCTGTGGCGGGCATTTTCGCCGTCTGGCTGATGTTCCGGTCCGGCTACAAGCTGAAAGCCTGAGGACTCCCCTGAGACGGGAGCCGTATTGACGTCTCCCGTCTTGCCCCTTTCTATGCCGCTTGTCCTGGCTGGGGTAACTTCAGAGGAGATGACATGCGTCACAGCATCATTCTATCAGGGGCCCTGGCTGCGAGTGCCTTTCTGGCAGGCTGCCAAATGATCCCCAGCGACCAGACGGTTGCACAATATTGCGCCGATCCGGGGAAAGCAGACGAGGCGGTCTGCAAGCTGAAAGTCGAAATCGACGGCAATACGACCGCGCTGGCCGATACGGACATGCGCCTGTCCGAGGCCCGCGCAATGGCTGACAGTGCTGACGCAGCGGCGGCTCGGGCACAGGCGAGCGCCGATGCGGCCCGGTCCCGCGCCGACGAGGCCATGTCCCGTGCAGACGAGGCCTTCTCCAAACAGGTCCAGTGCGAAACCCGCACGATCCAGAATAGTGACACCGGCACCTGCCGACCCGGCTATGTGCTGACCAGTTGCACGCAGACACGCTACACGACCCGGGCAGGGGGGCTCTCTATCCTGCGCGAGATCAACGACGAGAAGTGCCGCTTCAATACCCGCGTTCTGGAAATGCAGGTGCGTTGCTGTTCCGTCTCTGGCTCTGCGCCGGAACCGGAAGATGCGCTGGTCGAAAATGATGTACCGCCCTCGGCCAAGCCGAAGCGGGAAAAGAAAGTGGAAGACATTCCTGTCAGCCCGTAGGCCTGTTCCGGTTCAGCAAGAAGATAATCAGCCGCCGGTCCTCATGGGTCGGCGGTTTTCTTTTGTGCCGCAGGGTGGGCTAGTCGTTAGCCTGTTTGAAGTAGAAATCCCCGCCCGTTGTACCATCTGTATAGACTGGGCGTTGCTTCTGCCCTGTCCGTGAGGCGACGGCATCCTGTACGCGCTTGAACACGACATTGGCCGGATCTGGCAGACTGCTGAGGTTGCTGGCGAGTTCCTCTGAATAGACACCATCATCGGCGGCGGTCTTGCCGGGTTCGGTCGCAAAAGCCTGGAACACACCGGACGCCCAACCGACCGGGCTGTAGGCGCGCATCAGGCCGCGGCTCTGATCATCCATCACGGTGCGGCACGCATCAAACACGACGAATGAGGTGGGTGCGACCGTGGACGAGACGCGGTTGAAGATCTGTTCAAAGCTGACGCCCATGTCGCGAATATCATCCGGGGATGCACCGGGAATGTCCGTCGGCAGGATGAAGTTCGTACCCTCAATGTTCACGCCATGGCCGGAATAATAAAAGAAAGTGACAGGATGGGCGCCCATATCCGTCCGCGCCTTTGCCATGCGGCCCAGCAGGCTGAGCGCGCGCACTGTCTGGCGCTGGCCGAGATCCTCGCATTGCAGCACGGAGAAGCCGACGGCGCTGAGTGCCTCTGTCATCCGCGCGCCATCCTGATGCGTCACGGCGAGGCGGCTGACCGGCGGGGAATAGGAGAGATTGCTGAGCACCATGGCCTGTCGGTCCGGGTCCGCGCCTGCCACCCATCTGCAGCCGGAAATATCCGTATCCGGACCGGATGTTGATGCGGCGCTCATGAGACCGGACGTGCTTGTGTCAGCTGGCATGTTGGCTGAGGAGCCGGTATCGGAGGCAAGTGAGCGCTGTTGGGTGCCAGCTGTTGTCTCATCGGGGCCTGTATCTGCCAGCAGATCGTCCAGACGCTTCACGCTGATATTGAGCGGGATGGTCTTGACCGTTCGCGGCAGGTCGCGGCCATTCACCTCCACGGTTTCCGATACGGTAAAGGTGAGCAGCGGTGTGCCGGGCTGGCGCGGGGTCACCTGCCATTGCCAGACCGTGGGAGAGCCCGGCAGAAGGGGCTGTTCCGGTGGTGTTGTGGCGCTGATGTCATAGCCCTCGCCAAGCGCAGAGACCGACATCACGCTGCCGGCGCGGATCGTGTCAAAGGACAGGCCCAGCGCATCCTCTGTGCTGCCGGGCGCCAGGCCTGTGCCAATCGCCGCGGTCAGGGATTCGTCAATGCGGTCCTGATCGCTTTGCTTTTGCAGGGGCTGAATGGCGACTTCCAGAAAATAGGGTTGGTTCAGCACCATTTGCTGTGGCGCATGGTGGGCGATGCGGCCTGTGTCGAAATCGGCCGCAGCTTTCTCGGCAAGGTCTGAATACCGATAGTCCCAGTCCGGGCACATGCCGAAATAGGGGCTGTCCGTAATCTGAGTGCTTTCACTCCAGAAACAGAGCGGAATCTCTACGCGGCCAAGTGCGACGCCAGGTCCGGCGAGATCTCTGGCAATAGTTTCCAGCGATGCCTTCAGGTCGCTGCCAATGGGGTGGCTGGCTTGTGACAGGTCGCCCGACTGCACCTCCATACAGGTGATCAGGAAGGTGCGGCGAGGAGTGGTTTCTGCCTGGCAGGTCTTGTTGAAATCCGGTCCGGCGGCTGCGCCAAGCTCCAATGAACGGTCTTCCCGTTCCAGCATGGCCCGGATCATGGCCAGTGTTTCGGGGTCATCCGCATATTCTTCCAGTAGCTCTGCATATTCCGGTGGGATATCCTCCGGGATCTGAGGGGCCGGGGAAGGGGTAGGCACAGGACGCATGGGTGGCCCCGCAGATTTGTTTTTATCCTCCTCTTCTTCGGAATATCCTGCCGGTTCCCGGTTCGGCCCGCCGCCCAGGCCAGGAGTGTAAATATCATCCGGAAAGGAGGTCGAGCCGACTCCGCCAGAGATTGGTGCGCTTGGCAAGTCGAGCTTGTTCTCTTCTGTCTCGTTTGGCTCGACTTCTCCGGAGACGCCCGGCACGGCAATCTCAACCGGCGGAACATCATTTTTGGTCGCCTGGGGATTCTCCGCGCTCGTATTTTCGGCCATGCTGCATGCCGACAGCACAAGCAGTGCTGCCACGCAGGTGAAAAGGCGTTGCACGTTTTTCATCACCTTCCCCCGGTTGATGGTTAAGGGAAGATTACACTCAAATCGGGGTTGAGGCTACTTGTCTGTCGTTTCAGGCCTTGCGACGCTGGAAACCGTACAGGATCGGGTAGTGATCGGATCCGCAAGCAGGCAGGCGGCGCATGCCTGTGAGATAGAAATCATTCGTCACGAAGGCATGGTCCAGCGGCCAGGCGAGAAGCGGGTTTTGTGCGCTGTAACTATTATAGAGGCCGCGTCCGCGCTTGGGGTCGCACAGCTGCGCGTGACGTTTGAACTCGCGCAACATCCAGGACCAGCCCACCTCGTTGAAATCCCCGATCACCATGGCCGGGCGGTCCTGCTCGCGCAGTTCATCCGCGACGATCATGAGCTCATCATCCAGATGTTCCGGCTTGTCGCGCGGGCGGGGCGGGCGCGGATGGATGCAATAGAGGCGGATTTCCTCTCCCTGCAGTTCCACATCAATGGTGAGGGAGGGGATGTGATCCTGGCAGAGATAGCGTTCCTGTACATTCTGTATCGGCAGGCGGGAATAGAAGAGCAGGCCATTATGTTCTTCCAGCGGAAGCAGATAAGTATACGGATAGTCCGCTTCGATATGCGACAGGGCTTCGCGCCAGGCTTCGCTTGTTTCTGACAGGAACACGATGTCGGCGCCGGCTTCATCGATCCGGTCCAGCACGGCGGCATGGTCCTGATTTTCCTGCAATACATTGATCAAGAGGATGGAAAGCTTCGCCCCGGTCGCATCGCGTGGCGCGCGGGGCACTTCCTTCGGTCGGCCGGGGAGATAAGGCCAGATATCCGCCGCATACATAATGAAGGCTATACCATGCAGGCTGAGTATGATGATGGAGAGCAAACTGCCCACCGGGAAAAATGCGATATAGAGCAGAGCCGAGACCGCCAGCAGGATGCAGAATTGCAGGCGGGCGTAGGTCCAGATGCGGAGCCACCAGGCTTCGGTGCGTAGTTTGGGGCTGATCGCTGCGAACAGGCCGAAGCTGCCGATAATCAGGAACAGGATTTCCAAAAGGGCAAACATGGGCAGGCTTTCGGCTGGGCGAAACGGGAGCGATTAACCCAGATTACGCGCGCCTGAGGGGGAAGTTGCAAATAGGGCGCAGGCGCAGCTGAAATATTCGCGCCTGAGGCGAGTCCGCAGCGGCCTTCCGGCCCGGCCTTCAGCCAAAAAAGAAGGTGTGAGCGGTGAGGCCCACACCTTCTCTGGTGCTTCGAATCAGACTACCGAGACACTGTGCATGCACTCGTTGTCGGTCCTCGATTGACACCGGGCTAGGATAGGGCTCGCGAAAGCGGGCCTTTTCTTTTGCCCATGTCGGGGTCCGGCTGGTCGCTGCCACTGCTCTGCGAACGGGGCACGCGCCCGGGTCATCTCCCTGCGGCCAAACCCTTAAGCGACATGTGCACGAGGCATATGAGCTTCAGGCCTGACCTAACCGCTGGAAATCCTTGCGGATTTTCCTTTGGTGCCGTGCTTCGGATCGCGCTCCGGTCACGACATACAGCCCTTCGCATCGGGGTCTAGCTCCCCTCATCGAAGACATCGCCTGCTCTTTATCCCGCCTTGCTGCCTGGGTCTTTCGCGCGGCCGCTCTCACGGCGTTGCCCCTGACCCTGGCCCTCTGGCGAGGGCGATGTACTGGCCGACGCTCCTTGAGTGGGTGAGCTCCCACCCGTATTTCGTTGGCTAACCGAAATGATTCCCCAATTAACCAAAAGAGTCGAGTCCCCTGAGGGTAGAATTTCACAGTTTTGTGTCAGACTGTGGAATTCTGCGCGTCATGGGCGAGGGCGCGCTGGCGGCGCGCATCGAGGCAGACCTTTAAATTGAGGCAGAGGCGCTGCCGGAACTGCTCGCCTGGTGCAAGGCGCATGGGTTTGTCTGGCACGGCGACCAAATGTGAGGGGGCGTGCATCCCCGCCGCCGGGATCCAGAGTGGCAAGGCGTGTGTGGGGGAGGGGCTGGGCCCCGGCGTTCGCCGGGGTGAGCGAAAGGGAGGGGAGGGCCCGGCCCTACGATTTAATCCGTCTCGCCATCTGCGACCTCGTCCAGCGGATCGAATTCGCCATGATCCTCGGCAATTTCCTCGCCCGCGACATAGCCCGCGCCAATCGCCGCCGCCACACAGCCCGCCACAGACGCCGTCGCCGTCAGGATCGCCATCACCAGCCCAACCTGCCTCGCCCGCTTCCTCGTGACACGACCCTTTCCAGGACACCAATCCCCTCCCAACGCACGAGGAGGGATTTGGTTCTTTGATCATTCTTCAGGAGTTGCAGCTTCATCCGCGGCTGGCTTTTTCAGTTCTTTTCGGAGTGCGTCCGATGCCGCTTTAATTTTTGGGTCGAAGTCTCTTTTTAGAACGATAGGATTATCCGCCAGAATACCTTTACCATACGCAATAAACTCAAACTTCCCCAAATTGGGAATTAATCGGCAGTGATCAGGGCTGTAGACATTGGTGAGGAAGCCTAGGCTCGTTTGGTCAATGAGACTATGGGTGAGAAAGGTATTGCATTGAGAGAGGATGGTTTTACTTACAAGCGCAGTACGCTGAGTAATTATAAGCAATCCGACTCCGTATTTGCGTCCCTGAAGGGCTATCTGCCCGATCTTGGAAACAATCCATTGTGTTCCGAAGTCAAACCCGGATCCGGTGCTTTCCGGAACGATAGTATGGGCTTCTTCGAGCACGATAAGTATCTTCCGTGCCTGTCGATGCTTTCGAGCCCAATCCATAATTGCAGACAAATAAAGTTCCGTAAGACTCAGAGTTGCAGCTGAGTTGGTGATCTCGGCAAGCTCAAAAATCGTAAAGTAATTTTCTTCGCTCTCTAGAAACTCGGCCACTTTATTTTTCGTCTCACCGCGGAGTTTATCCATCTCTTCTCGAAGAGCTCTTTTTTCTGTGCCTGCTCCGTAAGAGCCCGTTTCGACATCGAATAGCTTCGCATCCAACTCGTCTGCTTGTTCTTTCGAAGGGCCTAAGAATATAGGTCGACAATCTTTGAGACGATGTTTGTATTCCCCGGTGAAATCGACGCAGAAAACCTTAGTATCTTCAGATAGGGCTTGCCGAATTACATCTAGTGCGAGTTCGGTCTTGCCTGTGCCGGTTGCACCTAAAATTGCGGTATGGTGATCGACCATCGACTCGATCAATCCGTACACTGGTATGTCTGTGGATGGGACTTTTCCTACCAAAAATCCATAGTGCTCATCAACGTCGCCGTCTGCTGACTTGAAGTCAATATCTTGGCGAAAAAGCGGAGTATTCATCGGAGGAATCCACGGAAATTTTTCAAAGCTGCTTTGGTCGACGAATGATCCCAGTTGGGATGCAATGGCGATCTGCTTCCCCAGCGGGTTTGAATCGAAACTTTCTTCCCCGGTCTCGGCACCGACGACCTGATAGTAAACTCGCTTTCCGTCGAGCAGCGCAAAAACAGCAAATCCTTCATGCACAACAGCATCGCCGCATAGCTCAAAACGAACAGTTGAGATTGTTGATCCTTCAACGACAAACCCCGCGATAGTGCAGTTCGCAGCGCCTGCTATTTCCGTCGTAATTTCTTCGACGGAACGCGATTCTTGCAGCGGAAGAACTTCGCCTCTTACCTGAAAGTCGGATGAGGTAAGGTGGGCAGCCAAAAAGCCTGTGCCCACTGTTTCCGCCCCTTGAGTTTGGCTGAAGAGCGATAAGCATTCTCGGGTAGATCCGTCTGATAAATTCGCAGCAAAAACAGCTCCAGGCTTCCAAAGACTGGGCGAATTCAAACGCACTCGAACTAGATTAGGAAAATCCACCCGCTCGATATTACCAACTGGTAGCGTTGAAGAAAGGTCTTCAGCTGATGCATGTACGATACGCCAGACCTTTACTAATTTCTCTAGCAAGCCGCCGACGACAAAAAGAAGCCAAAAAATGGTCAGCGAAGCGACCGCAATCTGATTTTGCGTATAGGTGTAGAGAAAAGAAATAACTGCTGGGAAGCTAAATAATAACACCCCTGTTCCGAGTACGGAGTTAAGCCGGTAAAGCACCTTGGATTTCACCGCATCGGTATTCAATAGTGCCATGGAAGAGGTTGCAATTCCGATCACAACAATTGCGTAAACGACACCTATCCATCGCAGAACAAGCCATCCCACTGTAGATGCCTCGTTGGGGTCAAATGTAAATGAGAGTAATAATAGTAGTGAGCCAACGGCACTAATTAGACTGTCCCGCGGGGGACTAAACCAAGGCGCAGAAAGTAAGGTCAGAAGCCAATAGGAAACAGCGCATAGAAGCCAAACGCTGTCCGCACCACCTTTGGGAATGAAGTAACCTGAAAAAAACACGAAAAGTGCATAGGCGAAAAGGCAATTTAAAATTAGCACCCAAACTCGAGTGCCTAGCGGGAGGTAATTCTCCGGTCGTGCCAATTTGGTATCCCCCAAAATGCTACCTATAAATTTGACTTATGTGTTGAGCCCCAGCTCCTCTTCCCTTAGCCGCTTGACCTCATCCCGCAACCGCGCGGCCTCTTCGAATTCCAGGTTCGCGGCGGCTTCGCGCATTTGTTTTTCCAGGTCCGCGATGGCGGCTTTGAGATTGTGGCCGCTTTCGCCCGCAAGTGGCAAGGCCTTTGTTTCCTTGACGCCGCGACCGCGCCCTTTGGCCGTGTCCCTGCCGCGTCCGCGCGCTTTCGGGGCGCCATCCTTTTTCTCGCCGAGCTCTCCCAGAATATCGGCGACGGCGCGCTTGATCGTGGTCGGCGTGATGCCATGCTCTTCATTATAGGCGACCTGTTTGGCGCGGCGGCGCTCGGTCTCGTCCATCGCGCGCTGCATGGAGCCGGTGATCTTGTCCGCATAGAGCACAACCCGCGCCTCGGCATTCCGCGCCGCGCGGCCAATCGTCTGCACCAGACTCGTCTCTGAGCGGAGAAAGCCCTCCTTGTCCGCATCCAGGATGCCGACAAAGCCGCATTCGGGAATGTCCAGCCCCTCCCGCAAAAGGTTGATGCCGACCAGCACGTCGAATTCGCCCAGACGCAGATCGCGGATGATCTCGATCCGCTCGATCGTGTCGATGTCGGAGTGCATATAGCGCACGCGCACGCCATGATCGTTGAGGAATTCCGTCAGGTCTTCCGCCATCTTTTTCGTCAGCGTGGTGATCAGGCTGCGATAGCCCTTGGCGGCCACCTCCTTCACCTCGGCCATGACATCATCGACCTGGTTGGCGCCATCCTTCGAGACGGGGCGCACCTCGACCGGCGGGTCGATCAGGCCGGTGGGGCGGATCACCTGTTCTGTGAAGACGCCGCCGGTCCGGTCCAGCTCCCACGACCCCGGCGTGGCGGAGACGTGCACCGTCTGCGGGCGCATGGCGTCCCATTCCTCGAATTTCAGCGGGCGGTTGTCGAGGCAGGAGGGGAGGCGGAAGCCATATTCGGCCAGCGTCGACTTGCGGCTGAAGTCCCCTTTGTACATGGCGCCGATCTGCGGCACGGTCTGGTGGCTCTCATCGGTGAAGACGAGGGCGTTGTCGGGCAGGTATTCGAACATGGTCGGCGGCGGATCGCCCGGCTTGCGGCCGGTGAGATAGCGCGAATAGTTCTCGATGCCGTTGCAGCTGCCGGTGGCGGCGAGCATTTCCAGATCATATTGCGTGCGCTGCTGAATGCGCTGGGCCTCCAGCAATTTGCCGTGCTTTTCGAAATGCGCGATCGTGGTCTTCAACTCCGCCTTGATCTGCTCAATGGCCTGGTTCAGCGTCGGCCGGGGCGTCACATAGTGGCTGTTGGCGTAGATCTTGATGGCGGGCATGCGCTGCATGGTGCGGCCGGTGAGGGGGTCGAACTCGGTGATGCTCTCCAGCTCGTCGCCGAAGAAGGAGAGCTTCCAGGCGCGGTCCTCATAGTGGGCGGGGAAGATGTCCACGACATCGCCCTTCACGCGGAAGGTGCCGCGCACGAAGTTCATGTCATTGCGCGTATACTGATTGGCGACCAGCTGTTCGGCCACGGCGCGCGGATCAATGCGCTGGCCCTCTTCCAGCTTGAACGTCATCGAGGTGTAGGTCTCGACCGAGCCGATGCCGTAAATGCACGAGACGGAGGCGACGATGATCACGTCATCGCGTTCCAGAATGGCGCGGGTGGCCGAGTGGCGCATTCGGTCAATCGCCTCATTGATGGAGGATTCCTTCTCGATATAGAGGTCCGACCGCGGCACATAGGCCTCCGGCTGGTAGTAATCATAGTATGAGACGAAATACTCGACCGAGTTTTCCGGGAAGAAGGATTTGAACTCGCCATAGAGTTGGGCTGCGAGGGTCTTGTTCGGCGCGAGGATCAGGGCCGGGCGCTGGGTCGCCTCGATGATCTTGGCCATGGTGAAGGTCTTGCCGGTGCCGGTCGCGCCGAGCAGCACCTGGTCGCGCTCGCCGGCCTGGATGCCGTCGACGAGTTCGGGGATGGCGGTGCGCTGGTCGCCCGCGGGTTCATATTCGGAATGCACCTTGAAGCGCTTGCCGCCTTCCAGCTTGACCCAGTCCCGGTCCGGCCGGTGAGGGGTCCAGTTGTCAGAGGGCAGGGCCCCGGCCGCATCGCGGGCGAAGCCATCAAGCGAGAACACGCTGGGCGCTTCAGAAACGCCCTTGGAAGGAGGGGGAGGAGCCATCTGCCAGATATGGTGCAGGGGAGGGGACCTGTCTAGGGTGTTCTTGTTGTGTTCGGAGGTGGGGTGGTGGAGAGTCAAGCTGTGGAAAATGGAACAAGTTGCGAACTTTAACCTTGTCCGCCGAGTCAAATCACGACAGTTTGTCAAAATTATTCCCACCGATATGGAGTTCAGCTATGGCTGATGGTGAGTTGAGTGAATTTGCGAGAGTAAGGCTGGAGGCCGGACTCAGCCTCAAAGAGGCAGCCTCGCTTGTCGGTGTGGCGGAGAGAACGGCACGGCGCTACGAAGAGGGCGAGACTGAGCCCAAGAAGGCCGTCATCATAATATTGCAGCAATATGCCGAAGCGCGTCGCCCAGATCGGGATCAGCCCGCATTCCGCTTCATTGACCTTTTTGCAGGGATTGGCGGTTTGCGTGTCGGCTTTGAGGCGATCGGTGGTAAATGCGTCTTTACCAGTGAATGGGACAAGTACGCCGCACAAACCTATGCGCGTAATTTTCCAGAAGAAGAAGGGCACGTCTTCGCAGGGGACATCCGTGAGTACACAAAAGACGATACGGCACTGGACATGATCCCGGAGCATGACGTTCTGCTCGCTGGGTTTCCGTGTCAGCCTTTTTCAATAGCAGGTGTTTCCAAGAAGAATGCCTTGGGTCGCAAGCATGGATTTCTTGATGAAACACAAGGAACGCTTTTCTTTGATGTTGCGCAAATCATAAAGCGTCACCGGCCAAAGGCGTTTCTTCTTGAGAATGTCAAAAACCTTGAGAGGCATGACAAGGGCAGGACGTTTGCGACGATCATGAAAGTCCTGACTGAGGAACTGGGTTACCAAGTGACCACACGAGTCGTCAGTTCAGAGCCGTGGGTACCCCAGAAACGCGAGCGCATTTTCATTGTTGGTTTTCGGGAAGACACGGACTTCTCGTTTGATGAACTGAGGTTGCCACCAAAGCCATGGCCCACTCTTGGCGACATTCTTGAGCCGGCTGACCGTGTACCGGAGAAGTACACGCTTACACCCAAATTGTGGCAATACCTTCAGGACTACAAGGCAAAGCACAATGCCAAGGGCAATGGGTTCGGGTACGGACTGTGTGGCCCCGATGATGTCACCCGCACCTTGTCCGCCCGGTATTACAAGGATGGGTCGGAAGTTTTGGTCAGCAGGGGCAAAGGGAAGAATCCCCGGCGCCTGACGCCTGCTGAGTGCGCACGCCTTATGGGCTTTGAGCGCGGGAATAGATTCTGGTCAATCCCGGTGTCAGATACACAGGCGTACAAACAGTTTGGTAACGCCGTTGTCGTCCCGGTGGTGGAAGCGATAGCGGAGATTATGGAGCCCTATATCCGTTCAGCCATGGCGCGTGAGCTGACGGCGGGAGACAAGCTGCAGAGGGATTTGTATCGTGGGCGTCGAATGGTCGTAAATGGCTGATGTTGTAAGCCCT
This sequence comes from Hyphomonas pacifica, assembly GCF_000682675.1. Taxonomy (GTDB): domain Bacteria; phylum Pseudomonadota; class Alphaproteobacteria; order Caulobacterales; family Hyphomonadaceae; genus Hyphomonas; species Hyphomonas pacifica. Next base: position 27,388 of record NZ_AWFA01000045.1, read on the forward strand.
GAAGTTCGTAGCCGGATGATGTCTGGTATCCGGGGCAAGGATACCAAGCCGGAGATGATTGTGCGGAGAGGGCTGCACGCCATGGGATTTCGCTATAAGCTGCATGACAAAAAGCTTCCCGGAAAGCCTGACCTTGTGTTTCCGAAGTACAAGGCTGTGATATTTGTCCACGGGTGTTTCTGGCACAAACACGACTGCAAGTATTTCAAATGGCCCAAAACACGAACCGAGTTTTGGAGGAAAAAGATCAATCGCAATGTCGTCAGGGATCAGTCTGCAATGAGCACACTGCAGGCTGAGGGTTGGCGAGTTTCGGTGGTTTGGGAATGTGCCTTTAAGCGCAAAGATGAGGCGTTTGACATTATCAAAGTATTGGCAGACTGGTTGAATTCTGATCTCCAGAAAGTGGAGATATCAGGAGTAGGGCTATGGAATTAGATGATTGGGTAGATAGTGTGTCTGGCCCAAGCTTTGTTTGGTACATAAAGCGACTATCAGGAAACGACACACAACTCACCGGTGGGCACCAAGCAGGTCCGTATGTTCCAAGGGACCTGGCATTCCATTTGATGCCGCATTTTGAAGACCTAACCCGGAAAAACCCTAGGGGTGTGGTGGAGCTTCAGATGTTTCCCGGTGGCTACACCACGTCTTCAAACATCATTTATTATAACAACAAGTTTCATGACAATCATTCTTCCGGGCGGAACGAGACCAGACTAACTGGTTTGGGCGGACGTGAAAATCCGCTTTTAGACCCTGAGAACACAGGCGCACTTTCAGTCTTCGCATTTAAGCTTGGCGCACCTGTTCAGTGTCAGGTTTGGATATGCGGGCAACGCGAAGAGGAAGTCTTTCTTGAAGATATCCTTGGGCCCGTAGAGCCGGGAGAGTCCATTGTATGGGACCCTGGCAACAGATCCCGAGTCTTTGCCAAGGAAAACAAGTCAGCAACCTGTACGCTCTCTTCCGGTGACATTCCCGAAGCGTGGTTGGAAAAGTTTCCTTCTGGCATGGAGATAATACAAAGGGCAATCAGTTTACGGCCGGATAAGAATAAATCCATTGACGACAGATTGCTGAGACGCCGCGAATGCGAGTTTGAAATTTTCAGAAGCGTGGAGCGTGCATTTTTCACACCTCGCTTGCAGCGAGGCTTCTCGGACCTCGAGGCGTTTTTGGCGATGGCGCAGACAATTCTCCAAAGTCGCAAGTCAAGGTCTGGAAAGTCGCTCGAGTATCACGCCAAATCCATTTTTGATGAGGTGGGACTTAGAGAAGGGGTTGATTACGAGTACAACCCTAAAATCGAGGGTAACAAGAAACCGGACTTTCTTTTTCCTACATCTGCTCAGTATAGAGACCTAAGCTACCCGTCTGAAGGGTTGACCGTTCTGGCTGCGAAGACAACGTGTAAAGACCGATGGAGGCAGATTTTGAATGAAGCGGACCGTGTTTCGACAAAGTATCTTCTCACACTGCAAGAAGGCGTCTCTTTGAATCAGTTCTCTGAAATGTCTTCATCAGGTGTGAAGTTGGTTGTCCCGAAAAAACTGCATTCAAAATATCCTGAATCTATTCAAAGAGAAATCCTCTCGCTTGAGGGGTTCCTTTCCAGACTACCAAGCAGCAGGAAATCATGACCCCCCTCACCGCCGCCCGCATCGAGAATGTCCGCAATCATATGGCGCTCGAAGTTACGCATGATTGGGATGCGGTGATCGCGACGTTTGAGCATCCGCGTTATGAGATGCATGGCGGCGGGCAGGTGTTTGATGGCGAGGCGGCGGTGCGGCGCTATTTCGAGCTGTCGCGCACGCCCTTTCCGGACCAGGACAATGAGATCATCTCCATCGCGGCTGACGAGGCGGCCCATACGGTGCTGGTCGAGTTCTGGCTGACCGGCACGCATACCGGCCCCCTGAGAGTAGGGGACAGGGAGATCGCGCCGACGGGGCGGAGCTTCCGTGTGCGCATGGCCGCAAGCTTCGAGTTCGCGCCCGGCAGTGACCGGATTATCTGCGAACGGCCCTATTTCGATCAGGGCGCGGTACTGAGGGCGCTGGATCTCGCCTGAGCGGGCTTTTGCAGCTGGGGCCTGACTTGCAAGCAATTGCCAAGGTGTGGCTAACGCCCGATTTACCCTTCTTCCTTACTTTACGGCAGTTATTACGGAAGGGTTTCCCCCCAATGCCGCATCGTGTGAAAGAGAAGATTGAAGCTTCACAGCGGCGCGCGCGCCGTGATGCCATTATCATCACCTTTGCGGCCATTATGCTGTTCGTGGTGGCGGTGGTGACCGAGGCTTTTGAATATATTGTGCATTTCTCCGATACACATGAATCGTGGGAAATTGACGAGATGCTCGTCGTGATGATGATCCTCCCTCTGGCCATGCTGATCTTCATGGTCAGGCGGGCTCAGGAAGTGCGGCAGGAAATCAATGCCCGCAAGGAGGCCGAGAAGGCGACCGAGCGCATTGCGCTGCACGATCCGCTGACGGGCCTGGCCAATCGCCGCAAGGGCATGTCGCATCTGAAGAAACTGCTACAGAACGCATCCAAAAGACCGGTTACGATTGTCGGGGTGGACCTGAACCGCTTTAAAGGCGTGAATGATCTGCACGGCCACAATGCCGGTGACATGCTGCTGGTTGCTGTCAGTGAGCGCCTGGTCGATGCTGTGGGCGATCTGGGGATGGTCTGCCGCATGGGCGGCGATGAGTTCGTGGTGATCTTCAAGGGGGCTGCCAGCGAGCCACCGCTGAATGATATCATCAATCAAATGCCCAGCATTTTCCGGGCACCTTTTGAGCTGGAACATGTCATCTGCTCTGTCGGCGCAAGCATTGGTGTCTCGCAAACGGATGACGAGCATCTGGGGGTGGAGGCTTTCCTCAGTCGCGCAGACATCGCCATGTATCGTGACAAGGACAAGGGTGGGGTGTCGATCTCGTTCTACGAGCCAGGTATGGAAGAAGCCGCCAAGCGTCGCGCCCTGATCGAGGGCGAGCTGCGCAGTGCGATTGCCGACGGCCGGGTCGAGCCATATTTCCAGCCAATCATCGATCTGGAAACCGGCAATGTGATCGGGTTTGAGGCGCTGGCCCGCTGCCGCGCTTCAGACGGAACGCTGCTGATGCCAGATGAGTTCATTCCGATTGCTGAGCAGTCAGGCCTGATTTCCCGCCTGTTCCTTCAGGTGCTGAAGAAGGGCTGTCTGGTGCTGCGCCACAAGCCGCCGCATATGACGATGGCGATCAATCTGTCCTCCCTGCAGCTGAGCGATCATTGGCTGGCTGAGCAGATCCTGGCGATCCTGACCGAGACGGGCGTTGCGCCGGGCCGGCTGGAGGTTGAGATCACCGAGACAGCCCTGGTGGCGAATTTCGAGGCCGCGCACGCCATGGTGACGAAGCTGAAAAGCCAAGGTATCCGCATCTCCCTCGATGATTTCGGAACGGGCTATTCCAGCTTGCGGCACCTTAGCGAGCTGCCTTTTGACAAGCTGAAAATCGACAAGAGTTTCGTCGCACGGCTGGGCAATGACGAAGCGTCTGACACGATTGTGCGGACCGTGACGACGCTGGCGCACAATCTGGGTCTGAAGGTGACTGCAGAGGGCATCGAGGACAGCGCGCATGTCAGCTTTTTGCAGGGCATCGGCTGTGAATATGGTCAGGGCTTCCTGTATGGCCGGCCGGCCGAGGTAACAGGGCCTCGCGAGACGGAAGACGCGCCCAATGAGGATTATGAGGAAGCAGACGCGCTGCCCGTCTCAAGCCGCGGAATTGCCTGAATGGCCCCTGTTTTCGGGTGTGGCCAAGGTTAATCCATACGGCCCGAAATATTGTTTCGATTATTTTTGAACCCTTTGCTCCCTTCCTGCATAGGCTGGGTATGAGCAAGGATGTTCCCATCAGGGTCGGTCAGGATGGCGCGCCCGTCGATCTGCGCCGGAGCCTTCGGGTTCACCGGCAGGTCGCAGGGCGTATCGTGCTGGAAGACATGAGCCAGGCGCGCAGTGTTGTGATCCGCAATATTTCGATGAGTGGTGCAGCTCTCACAGTTGGCGAATGGCCAGGACTTCCGAATACGTTTCACTTACTGATGCGCACAGGCCCTGGTGGCGCGGCGTCCAGGCTTCACTGTGTGGTGCGCTGGAAAATTGGTCCTGTCATCGGGGTCGCTTTCTCCGAAGCGCTGCCAGCAGGCCTGCTGCGAAGCCTCACGGGCGTGAGCGAGGTGACCCTTTCCAGGGCTGGCTGAAAGGCTGGTTCTGAACTTCCGTCCAGCACTTGCTGGGGGATCATGCAGGAACCGTCGGGCCGGGGTGTTTTTATCCGGGTTCGGCGGTTTTTCTGTCTCAAAGGGGACGCCGAATGTGAGCAGGGCGCTTAGCCCTCCTTTTTCTTCTTGTTCTGCTCTTCTTTTTTCTTGAGAGCATCCATCAGGTCGCTGAGGCGTTTGGGCAGGGGCTCTTGAGTGATGCGTTCAAAGGTTTCGCGCATGGCCTCTCCGATAATGTCTGCCTTCTGGATAGGCTTTCCTGTGCCGGAGACAGTTTGCTTACCTTTTCTGTCCTGCATCATGCCGCGTCCCATTCCTCTTAGGGCGGGATTCAATCTTGAAGCCCGATCCCCAGCAGATGTGGCCCTTTAGGGTGAAATTCCCGCTCTGTCGATACCGTCATACCCAAAAGATTTTCACTTCAAAATGGACGGTATGAGACGCATTCGCGAAATTTGAATGACATGAATCAACCTTTTGGGATGTAGTTTTTGACGTTTGTACTGAGAAGCCCTGCAGCAGCTCGCACTTAAGGCGCATCGTATTCTGTATCTATAGCTACAGATTGCAGATTTGCGCAGGAGGCTTTAAAGCCTTGTGCTGAAATTAGAGGTTTAAGCGGTATATAATTTTTGTGACATCATCCTGGCCGATTTGGCGGGACATAAAAGGCAAGCGCCTGTCGCATAATTAATCCATGTTATTCTTATATGACCGCTTTCACGCTTCTCCGCGTACCGCACGCGGAGGATTTGATTGAAATTTCATCCTTCCATTCAACCGTAACTCCACACCCATGTGTCAGAACGGGGCGTAACGATACGGGACGGGGGTGTTTCGTATTGCGTCAGAACATACAGATGTCCGGCCAGCGTCCCGCCTGCTCCGGATACGGAAAGGGTGATACTGAACATGGCTAAGACGGTCCTGGTAATTGATGACGATCCGACCCAGCGCCGCCTGCTGCAGGCTGCTGTGGAAAAGGCTGGCTTTGCGTGCCGTACCGCGCCGGATGGCGAGGCTGGCATTGCGCTGGCATCTGACCCGAAAGACGGCATTGATGTCGTGTTACTGGACCTGACCATGCCCGGCATGTCCGGAATGGACACGCTGGAGCGCCTGGCCTCCAAGCGTCAGGACCTGCCGGTTATCATGCTGACGGCCACCAGCGGTATTGATACGATTGTTCAGAGCATGCGGCGTGGGGCTGTTGATTTTATCGTCAAGCCAGCCAATCCTGAGCGCGTCGTTGTGTCGATCCGCAACGCCTTGAAGATGCAGTCCCTGTCCGGAGAAGTTAAGCGCCTGGCCCGAAAGGCCGAAGGCGGCATGGCCTTTGAGGACATGATCGCGCAGGCTCCGCCGATGCGTCAGGTATTGCGCTTGGCAGAGCGGGCGGCAACCTCTGACATCCCGGTTCTGATTCTAGGTGAAAGCGGTGTCGGTAAGGAAGTCGTCGCGCGGTGCATTCAGGGCGCTTCCGGTCGCGCGGGAAAACCCTTTGTGACCGTCAATTGCGGGGCGATCCCGGAAAATCTGGTCGAGTCGATCCTGTTCGGTCACGAGAAGGGGGCTTTTACCGGCGCTGTGACCAAATCTCTTGGTAAGTTTGTTGAAGCGGATGGCGGTACGCTGTTCCTGGACGAGGTGGGGGAGCTGCCGCTGGACGCGCAGGTCAAACTGCTCCGCGCCCTTCAGGAAGGAGAGGTGGATGCCGTCGGCTCCCGCCGCCCGACCAAAGTGGATGTGCGGATCATTTCTGCCACCAACCGGGATCTTGCCCAGCAGGTGAAGGAAGGCACATTCCGGGAAGATCTGTTCTACCGCCTGAACGTTTATCCGGTGGACATGCCCAGCCTGCGTGAGCGCCGCGAGGACATCCCGGCGCTGGTGGATCACTTTATCACCCGCTTCAATGCCAGTGAGGGCGCCAAGGTTAGCGGGGCGACAGATGATACGCTGAAGCTGCTCTATTCCTATGACTGGCCGGGCAATGTGCGTCAGCTGGAGAATGCCGTATTCCGGGCAGTCGTTCTGTGCGAGGGTGACATGCTGCGCCCGCAGGACTTCCCGCAGATTTCCGGCCAGATGCCGGATGTGGCCAGCTTGCCAGAGGCTCCGGCCATGCCGTCTGCTGCACCAATTGCACCTGAAGGGATGGTTGGTATCGCGCCGTCATCTGAAGGCGAAGGTCCGATTTCCATCAAGGATGAAAATGGCGAGCTGCGCGCTCTACAGGACATTGAGCGTGACATTCTGCAGTATGCGATTGATTTCTATGATGGACATATGAGTGAAGTATCCCGCAGACTGGGAATCGGTCGTTCGACCCTCTACCGCAAGGTCCGCGAATATGACCTGGAAGTCCGCGCAGAGCGCGAGGCCAGCTAGGCGCACCAAGGCTGTATGCCGAGGTCAAAGGGAAAAAGGAAAGCGGCCTTTCGGGGCCGCTTTTTTATACGCGAGTGTATCAGACTGCAGGCATGGCGTAGGACATGGTGACGTCGCACCGCTCATAGCGGTGGCCATAGCGGCGCATGATGTCGTCATCATGCCTGAAGCCGTATTTCTCATATAGGCGAATGGCCGTGTCACATTTTGTGTTCGTCAACAGGAACAGTTCACGCAGTTTCATCTGGCGGGCGCGGCGCAGGATCTGTTTCATCAGAAAGTCTCCCGCCTTGCGGCCGCGCGCGGATTTCAGGACGCCCATCTTGGTCAGCTCAAACGCCCCATCCTCTGCAGGCATCAGGGCGCAGGTGCCGATAATCCCGAGTTCCGGGTCCTCCACGAACAGAATTGTGCCGCCACAGTCAATGACCTTGCTGCGGGGGTTTTCAATCATGGCAATGTCTTCCGGTTCAAGCCGGAACATATCTTCCACCCATTCGCGAGAGATCCTGTCGAAGTGCGGTGCCAGCGCGTCAGTATATTCGACAATGCGCAGGCCGGATGAATTGGAGGTCTGTTCGATGCGGGTTGCAAGGCTTTGCTCGGCGAGGCGGTCTTCGACCCGTGCGATTTCGGAGAGCAAATCATGCTCCGGGTAAAGGCATAGCTGCTGGGCTGCATCGCGCACGGCAGGCCAGAAACTTGCCCGCATTTCGCTGACCAGGGCTTCGCCCGCCGGTGTCAGGAAGATTTCTTTCTGCCGATTGTCACCTTCAATAGGGCGCGTGTCTGTCAGGCCCATTTTCTGAAGGGCATTGTGGATGCGCGTAATGGCCGGCTGGCTGACGCCGGTTGCCTCTACGGCGGCGTTGACGCTGAGTGGGCCACGCGCCTCCAGTGCAGCAATCAGGGGGAAGTGCGTGGTCTGAATGGGATAGCTGCGGGCATCGAACACGCTGACGGCATCAGCCTGCAGCTTGTCGGCCAGGCGTTTCAGGCGGCTGGCGAGGCCGAGATAACCGACGTCGCGAAGAATATCGTGTGCCATGGGGAGAAAATCCATAATCAGTTATATAACGCGTTATTTTTTATGTGTCGTCTCATGTCAGGTCAAGCCGGCTTGTGCGGCGCGGGCCGGGATAGTGTCAGCGGATAGGGTAGGGCCGCGCTGACCTCGCTAGTGGCGGACAGCCGATTTGACGATCTCGCCAATCTTGCGGGCATCAGCCTCTCGCGGGCTGCCGGTGCGCCAGGCAATGCCGATCTGGCGGCCAATGACTGGGCGGACGAATTCCCGCAAGGCCACGTCCGGGCCGGTGGAGAGGCCATTATCCGTGGCCAGTTTCGGCAGGAGGGAGACGCCCAGGCCACCCGCAATCATGTTGACCAGCGTGCCCAGAGATGTCGCGGCCACCTGTCCCTTGTTCTCGCCGGTTTTCATCCGGCAGATCGACAGAGCGTGATCGCGCAGGCAATGGCCGTCTTCCAGCAGCAGAATGTCCTCATTCGCGAGGTCTTCTGGGGAGAGGCCGTTTTTCTTGGCGAGCGGGTGGTTTACCGGCGCGGCAAACAGGAACTCGTCATCGAACAAAGGCAGGGTCTCGACGCCGTGCACATCCCAGGGCAGGGCGATCAGGGCCGCGTCCAGCGTGCGGGTACGCAGCTGGTCGATGAGACGGGAGGTTTTGTCTTCGTGCAGGTAGAGTTTGAGGTTCGGATAGGCCTCGCTGAGGGCGCGTACCGCGGCCGGCAGCACGAAAGGCGCAATGGTGGGAATGGCACCCAGATGAAACGGGCCGGTCAGCAGGGCCCCGGCGCTCTGAATGGCCTGTACCAAGGCATGGGCATCATTGATCAGCGCGCTGGCGCGTGAAACCGCCAATTGGCCAGCATGGGTCAGCTTGGCGCCGCGGGCTTCCCGTTCTGCAAGTTTGACCCCCAGCATTTCCTCCAGCTCCTTGATGCCGGCGGAAAGGGTCGGCTGCGTGACGTGGCACGCTTCGGCTGCGCGGGAGAAGGATCCCGTCTCTCCAAGGGCCACTAGATACTGTAATTGTCGAAGGGTCGGGATAATCATAGATTCCTTCTATATCTCTTTCTAGGATTATCAATTTTTCTTTTTCCCCGAACTGCGCAAGTGAAGGGGTGACCGGCTCCACCGTGCCGGCAGCACAACAAACTCAGGAGATTTACATGCTCGGTATTGGCCAGAAGCTTCCCGAATTCACTGTCACCGGTGTGAAACCGAAATTCATGCAGCACGAACAAAACGGCGAGAGCGCTTTCGAGCCCATCACGCAGGATTCCTTTGAGGGCAAATGGAAGGTTATCTTCTTCTACCCGAAAGACTTTACCTTCGTCTGCCCGACCGAAATCGCCGAGTTTGCCCGTCTCTCCGGCGAGTTCGAAGACCGGGACGCTGTTGTTCTGGGCGGTTCCACTGACAATGAGTTTGTGAAACTCGCATGGCGCCGCGATCATGCAGACCTCAACGAACTGCCGATCTGGCAATTCGCTGATACGCGCGGCGAACTGGTTGACGGTCTTGGTATCCGTGAGCCGTCAGAAGGCGTTGCCTATCGCGCAACCTATGTCGTTGACCCTCACAATGTGGTTCAGCACGTCTATGTAACGAACCTGAATGTGGGTCGTAACCCGTCCGATACGCTGCGCGTCCTTGACGCCCTGCAAACGGACGAATTGTGCCCATGTAACCGTCCTGTCGGCGGCGACACATTGTAGGCAAACTATTTTGGAACCGTATCTCCGGTTCGCGCGTATACCCCTCGCACGCAGATAAAAAGATGGTGTCTCTCTCCCTCCCCCACCCCAAGGGGCATCGTCTGAAAGCGTCGCGATAGGCCCGGCAGGCCGCATGTCCTACCCATGGACATAGGCACTCGTCCCCCACCCAAGCCTCTGGCTTGTCGGGCCAATACGCTTCCCCCCCCGCAAAACCTGCATATTCCTATCGAAAGGATGATTCATGTCTGTTGAATCCCTGAAATCTGCGCTGCCCGATTATGCCAAGGATCTGAAGCTCAATCTTGGCTCCCTGCTGAACGAGACGATCCTGTCGGATCAGCAAAAGCTCGGGACTTTCCTGGCTTGTGCACATGCTGTGGGAGAGCCGGTCACGCTGGCTGCCATTGAAGCAGAAGTGTCGCCGAAGCTGAGCCCTGAGGCCCTGAAAGCGGCCAAGGCCGCCAGCGCCATCATGGGCATGAACAATGTCTATTACCGCACGGTCCACCTGTTGAAGAATGACGTCTACAAGACGTTGCCAGCCAAGCTGCGGATGAATGTCATCGGCGCGCCTGGCATCGAGAAAGCGGATTTCGAGCTTTATTCCCTCGGCGTCTCAGCTGTGAATGGTTGCGGCATGTGTCTCGACGCGCATGAGGCCGAACTTCGCAAGCATGGCATGACCAGCGAGCAGATCCAGGCTGCCGTCCGTATCGGCGCGGTTGTGAACGCCGTTTCCCGCGTCATGGCGGCAGAAGCAGCCGCAGAATCCCAGGGCACCTGACGCGCCCTGACCGTCCCAAGGTTTCAAAGGCCCTGAAGCATTGCTTCGGGGCCTTTTCTTATGTCGCGAAGCATTCAGCAAGTTCTCTTGCCGCTGATTTGGACCATTTCTCCGCGAGCTGTGTGCAAGCTGTGAAAAAGCGGAAAAAAGGCAGGCTTTTTTCATCCCGTCCCATGTTCCAATCATGCGACTGGCAGCCGGCTGATTCAGAAAGGAAATTTTCACACGCCCCAAGTAGGGTAGAGAAAGCGTTCGCTTTTGTTCGTGTAATATTCCCTTTTTATTTTATGCTTCTGGGTTTGTGGATATTTGAATTCATCCACAGCGCCCATTGAGGCCCATCTTATCCCATGGTACTCCAAATTAAGACATGGTTTACCCATGCGGGGTTTAGGCAGAATAAGTCAGGGTTGGCGGGTGTTTGTTTCCACCTATGAAAGCGCTATTGATGCAAAAGGACGGGTTTCCATACCCGCTTCCTTTCGCGCTGCGCTGGGCGGTGGGAACCGGATCTTCCTGTGGCCCGCACTGGATGGCTCTGGTTGCCTCGAAGGGGGCGGCGAAGCGCTGATGGCAATGTACCGTGCCACACTCACCCGCCTTGCGCCGCAATCCCCGGCCCGCAAGGCGCTTGTCACCCGCATCATTGCAGGCTCTGCCGACCTGAAAATGGATGATACGGGCCGCATCAAGTTGACCGATGAGCTGATGCAGGCTGCTGACCTTGAAGGCCGCGTAAAGTTTGCTGGCAATATGGACAGTTTCCAGATCTGGAACCCTGAGCGCCATGCCGCCCATTTCGATGCCATGGCGGCAGAAGCTGCGAAGGAAGACACGCTGGAAGCGCTGGGCCAGGCCTATAATGAAGTGCTGCGCCAGCAGGTCGGCGGCGCGCCAGGTCTCACAATCATTGATGGAGGGGAGGGCTGATGACGCAAGACACTGCAACCCCGACTCTGGGCGAGTCGGCCGGGCACAAGCCGGTCATGCTGGATGAAGTTTTGAAATGGCTCGCCGCGAAGGATGGCGATGTCATCGTGGACGGCACGTTTGGTGGGGGTGGCTATAGCCGCGCCATCCTACAGTCGGCCTTGTGCACGCTGATCGGAATTGACCGCGATCTGGACGCCATTCTGCGTGCCGAGAAGATGGCGGAAGATATGGAACGCCTCGTTCCGTTGCTTGGTCGCTTTGGTGAAATGGACGAAATCGTCCCGGAAGCGGGTTTTGAGCGGGTCGATGGCGTTGTTCTGGATATTGGCGTGTCCAGCTTTCAGATTGATCAGGCCGCGCGGGGGTTTTCCTTCATGAAACATGGCCCGCTGGACATGCGCATGGGCGCGGTCGGGCCGACGGCGGCAGATGTCGTCAACTGTATGAGTGAGCGCGACCTCGCCAATGTCATCTTCCGTCTGGGCGAGGAGAAGCAGGCGCGCCGTATTGCTAAGGCCATTGTGCGCCGACGCGAGGAAGCCAAATTCGAAACGACAACGGAGCTGGCCGAGACGGTCGAGAGCGCTGTTGGTGGTCGCAAGGGCGCACGAATCCACCCCGCCACGCTGACCTTCCAGGCCATCCGCATGTATGTGAATGATGAGCTGGGAGAGCTGGCGCGGGCGCTCCACGCGGCTGAACGTCTGCTGCGCCCCGGTGGTAGGCTTGTGATTGTCACCTTCCATTCGCTGGAAGACCGAATGGTGAAGCAGTGGCTGCGCGACCGCTCCGGAAAGACCGGTGGGGGCTCGCGTCACATGCCTTTGGCGCAAAAGGGACCTGATTCCACCTTCGAACTCGCTGTTTCCAAAGCGGTTCTGCCGTCTGCTAACGAAGTGGAAGGCAATCCACGGGCACGCTCAGCCAAGTTGCGGGCGGCGATCCGGACCGAAGCCCCCGTCATTATGGAAGACGCGAGTGATGGCATGAATCTGCCGCCACTCTCAGCGCTGGAGGATGCCATATGAGCCGCCGAGCGTTCCTGTTTGGACTTGTCGTCATTGGCTTGCTGATTGTGAGTCTGTACCGTGCAAAATATGGCGCAAAGGATACGGCTGCAGAATTGATGGCTGTCGAAGCCCAGATCGAGGAGGCCCTTCACGAGAAGGCGCTGCTCGAAACGGAGCTGTCGCACATGAGCCGTCGTGAATGGATTGAGGAATATGCTCGCAAGGAGCTGGGCATGGGGCCGCCAAAGCCGGAGCAGATGGCCTCTGAAGGGGATCTGGACGCACTGGTTGGTGTGCCGATCACAGAGCTGGGCCAGATCCCGGCAGCAGAAACCAAAGGGGAGGCGCCAGAGTGAGCGAAGCCTCCCGCAACCGGACGCGGCTGGCTGGCCTTGGGGTCGGCGCGCTGTTTGTCGTCCTGGCGGGCAAGGCCGGCTATCTGGCGCTGGCTGGCGGTGATGCGCCCGTGCATCATGCCTCCGAGGAGGCCCCGCGTGTGGTGCGCGCCGATATTGTGGACCGCAATGGTGAGCTGCTTGCTACATCCGTCAGCGCCTATTCACTGGTTGCAAACCCGAAACTGATCTGGGACGGGGGCGAAGTTGCTGCGGCGCTCGCCACCGTCCTGCCGGAAATTGACGTCGAAGGCCTGAGTGAGCGCCTGTCTGATCAGACGCGGGAATTCGTCTGGGTCAAGCGGGGCCTCACTCCACGCCAGCGCAAGGCGGTTTTCGACCTCGGTCTTGAGGGGCTGCGCTTTGAAGAAGAAAGCCGCCGGGCCTATCCGCGCGGCACGCTGGCCGGTCATGTGCTGGGTTTTACCAATATTGATGGCGTCGGGGCAGGGGGCATCGAATACAGCCAGAACGAACGCCTGGCCCAGGGCGGCGAGCCTGTTCGCCTGACCATCGACAATGGCGTTCAGGCCGCTGTCGAGGCCGAACTCGCCGCAACAGCGGCGGAGCACGACATTCAGGGCGGCGCCGTGATCCTGATGGATGCGCAGACCGGCGAGGTGCGCGCCATGGCCAGCTGGCCACCTTTCGATCCGAACCGCTCGCTGGACATCGGTGTCAGTGACCCCTCCCGCATGAACCGCGCTGTGGGCGCTGTCTATGAACTGGGGTCGGTGTTCAAGCCGTTCACCGTGGCAGCAGCCATCGAGAGTGGCATTGTGCATCCGAAAGACCTGTTCGATGTGCGCAAACCGTTGGAGATCAGGGGCTACACGATCAAGGATGACCATCCTTTCTATGGCGATGCAGATGTTACACACATCATCTCGCAAAGTTCCAATATCGGTACGGTACGGATCAATGAGAAGCTCGGCACGCGCCGTCAGCAGGCCTTCCTGAAGCAGGCCGGGCTGATGGACCGCGCGCATATCGAATTGTCCGGCAGCGCTGCGCCAATTCTGCCCGAACGGTTCGATGATCTCTATTCAGCGACCATTTCCTACGGCCATGGCATCGCCGTTACACCGATGGCGTATCTGGAGGCCTTTTCTGCCTTTGCAAATGGTGGCGAGCGCGTTCAGCCGACGCTGATCATGAACCATCGCGAGCGGCCCCAGCCGGTGCGTGTGATGTCTGCCCTGACGGCGGAGATCGTCAATGTCATGATGCGTGAAGCGGTCGTAACCGGCACCGGCAAGAATGCCGAAGTGGCGGGCTATCGCGTCGCGGGCAAGACAGGCACGGCGGAGAAGCCCATTCCCGGCGGCTATTCCGATACGGAGAATGTCACCAGCTTTGCGGCGATCTTTCCCTATGATCGTCCTCAATATGCCCTGATCGTAACTCTGGATGATCCGCAGGCCGGAAATGAGATTGGCGTCACCGCAGCATATAATGCGGCCCCCACCGCTGGACGGATCATTGAGCGGGTCGCGCCACTTCTCGGCCTGGCCCCGCGCTTTGAGGATATCCGTCCAGCTGGCGCTGCCCTCGGCTCCGCCCAGGAGAAGAGGAGTTCGCTGTGACCAAACTGAAAGACCTGTTCCCTCTCGTCGAGAATGGAGAGACCGAGATCACCGGCATGACGGCGGACAGCCGACGTGTTCAGCCGGGCTATTTGTTTGCCGCCCTGAAGGGCACGGTATCTGACGGGCGGGATTATATTCCGCAGGCGATTGAAAAAGGCGCTGCTGCTATCCTCTCCGATAGCGGCGTGGATGTGACGGCAGCAGCCCATGTCATTGCGGATGAGCCGCGCCGGGCTCTGGCCTTGGCCGCGAAGCATTTCTACAAGTCCCAACCGAAGACAATTGCTGCCGTGACCGGTACGAATGGCAAATCCTCGACCGTGGATTTCTGCCGCCAGATCTGGGCCGGTGCGGGTCTGCCGGCGGCCTCGATGGGGACGCTGGGCGCCATCGGCCCGAAGGGCAAGATTGATGTCGGCCACACAACGCCGGACCCGGTGACCATACACGAAACCTTGCGTGAACTGGCAGGGCAAGGCGTTACGCATTGTGCGATGGAGGCCTCTAGCCATGGACTGGAACAGCACCGCCTCGACGGCGTGGACCTCTCGGCGGTCGCTTTCCTGAACTTCACGCAGGACCATCTCGATTACCATGCGACGATGGAAGAGTATCTGAACGCCAAGCTGCGCCTGTTCCGCGACTTTGGCGAGGCGGGCATGCCGGCTATCGTCAATGCGGACAGCGATCATCGCGACGTGTTTGAAAAGGCAGCGACGGAGCATGGCCTGAAAGTGGTATCCTTTGGCTGGCGCGGGGAAGATCTCTGGATTGACGAGATCATGCCGCGTGCGACCGGTCAGGTGCTGAACCTGTTCTGGCGCGATGTGGAACAGAAGCCCTTTGAATTGCCCCTGATTGGCGAGTTCCAGGCCTTGAATGCGCTGGCCGCTGCCGCGATCTGCCTGTCCTTGGGCATGGAGTTTGAGCAGGTGGCGCTAGGCCTGCAAAATCTGAAGCCTGTGAAAGGCCGTCTGGAATTCGTCGGCAAGACAGAGGAGGGCGCAGGCGTGTTCGTGGACTATGCCCACACGCCGGATGGTCTGGACGTGCTGCTGCGCGCGGTTCGTCCGCACACGGCTGGCCGCTTGAAAGTGATCTTTGGCTGTGGCGGCGATCGCGATGCCAAGAAGCGCCCGCTGATGGGCGAGATTGCTGCGCGTCAGGCCGATGATGTGATCGTGACCGATGACAATCCGCGCTCTGAAGCCCCGGCGCTGATCCGTAAGGCCATCATGGCCGCTGCGCCGGATGCGCGCGAGATAGGCGATCGCGGCGAAGCGATCCGCACTATAATTTCTGAGCTGAAAAAGGGCGATACGCTGGTCATCGCGGGCAAGGGTCACGAGACAGGCCAGATCATTGGTAAGGAAATCACTCCCTTCTCCGATCAGGACACGGCGCTGGCCGCGCTGGAAGGCGGTGCCGGATGAGCGCGCCACTGTGGACCTCTGCAGACATGGCCTTGGTAACAGGGGGCGCGGCGACGGCTGACTTCAACGTCATCGGCAGTGTGTCCATTGATACACGCACGCTGAAGCCCGGCGATCTGTTCGTGGCGCTGACCGATCAGCGCGACGGGCATGACTTTGTCGAGGCCGCCTTTGCCGCTGGGGCGTCTGGCGCTCTGGTCTCCCGCAAGGTGGGCGACGGGCCGCAAATCGTGGTCGACGATGTGTTGAAGGCGCTGGAGCAAATGGGAATCGAAGCGCGTAGTCGCTGCGCTGCGCATCGTACGGCGGTTACCGGTTCTGCGGGCAAGACCAGCGTCAAGGAAATGCTGGCGCAGATCTACCGTGCCTTTGGACCAGCGCACTGGAATGTCAAAAGCTTCAACAATCACTGGGGCGTACCGCTGACGCTAACGCGTATGCCGGAAGAGACGACCCGCGCGGTCTTCGAGATCGGTATGTCCACGCCGGGCGAGATTGCCCCGCGTAGTCATATGGTCCGTCCGCATACGGGCATCGTCACCTGCATTGCCGGGGCGCACCTGGAAGGGCTAGGCTCTCTCAGCGCGGTGGCCCATGAAAAGGCAGACATTTTTGCCGGTCTGGAAGCAGGCGGCACCTTCATCCTGCCGGCCGATGATGAGTTCTTTGAATATCTGGCAGGCCGGGCGCGCCGCTTTTGCCCCACCGGAAATCTGGAAAGCTTTGGCCATGCCGCGAATGCGACGGCCCGCATTGTCGGCTATGAAACGGATGGTCAGGAAAGCCGTATCCAACTGGATGTTGTCGGCAAGCCGGTACTGGTGAAGCTGAATGCCGTAGGCGAACATTGGGCGCTGAATGCTGCCGCTGCCGTACTGGCGGCCAGCCAGTCCGGTCTTGCTGTGACAGATTGCGCAGAGGCGCTGTCAGGCTACACCCCGCCGCCTGGACGCGGCACATCAGAGCGCCTCGCCTTGCCGGGTGGGGGCCATATCACGCTGATTGATGACGCTTATAATGCGAATCCCGCCAGCATGCGTGCCTCCCTTGCTGCGCTGACGCGGAGACCTGAAGGACGTCGCCTGGTTGCCCTTGGCGAGATGCTGGAAATTGGTGCGACCTCGGACGAGGAGCATGCCTCGCTGGCAGCTCCCGTCGTCGAGACGGGGGCAGCTGGAGTCTTCCTCGTTGGTGACAAAATGACTCATCTTGCGGACTCACTTCCGCCCCAGTTGCAGCAGATCTGGGCTCCCAATTGGGAAGAGCTGTGGAATCAGCTCGAAAAAACCCTTCAGGATGGAGATGTGCTCTTGATCAAGGGCTCGAATGCGTCCGGGATGGGGAGATTAGCAGACCGGTTACGCCAATGGAGCGAGCCGGCATTGGGCAAGATGGATAGCGGTGCAGAAAGTGCCGCAGAGGTCGGGTGATGCTGTATGAATGGCTGGCCGCTGACAGCGGTATATTCAATCTATTGAATTACATCACCTTCCGGTCGGGAGCCGCCGTTGTGACGGCCTTCCTGGTGACCGTGATCTTCGGTGATGCAATCATCAATTTCCTCCGGGCCCGGCAGGGCAAGGGGCAGCCGATCCGCGACTTGTCGCTGGAGGCGCAGTTGTCAAAGCAGGGTACGCCCACAATGGGCGGCTTTCTGATCTGGCTCGGCCTGGTCGTTGGTGTCCTGCTCTGGGGCAATTTGCATAACCCTTATATCTGGGTCACCCTGTTTGTGACCCTGTCCTATGCTGTCCTTGGGTTTCTCGATGATCTTGCGAAAGTGTCGAAGCAGAGCGCGGATGGCGTATCTGCCGGTGTGCGCCTGATTGTCGGCTTCGCCATCGCTGCGCTGGCCTGCGCCTTCATCATGGGTCTGCACGGCGCGCATACCCCTGTTGGCCATGCCGAGTGGGGGCCGCTGAATGGCCTGGCTGAAATGATCGCGGGTCTAGCGCCCGAGACGAGCGTGAAGCCGGCTGACCCGTCCTTTTCGGGCGGAGTCGCTGTGCCGTTTGTGAATGACTATTTCCTTCCGCTGGGCGGATTTTTCATCCTGTTCGGCATGATCGTGGTTGTCGGTAGCGCGAATGCCGTGAATTTCACCGATGGTCTGGATGGCCTTGCCATTGTGCCGATGACGTTCGCAGCCGCAGCCTATGCGCTGATCGCCTATCTGACGGGCAACTTCGTTTTCGCCAATTATCTCGGTATTCAGTTTACGCCCGGCACGGGAGAGCTGACGGTTCTGCTGTCCGCCATGATCGGCGCGGGTATGGGATTTCTCTGGTACAATGCCTATCCCGCGAAGGTCTTCATGGGTGATACAGGCTCGCTTGGCCTTGGGGGCATGCTGGGTGTCGTGGCGGTGGCCGCAAAACACGAATTTGCACTCGTCATCATTGGCGGCTTGTTCGTGATCGAAGCCATGTCCGTGATGATGCAGGTTGGCTGGTTCAAGATCACGCGCAAGCTGACCGGCCAGGGCAAGCGCATCTTCCTGATGGCGCCGTTGCACCACCATTTTCAGAAAAAGAACTGGCCGGAAACCCGGGTTGTCGCCCGCTTTTGGATCCTGTCCGTTTTGTTCGCCCTTGCGGGCCTCGCAACCCTGAAGCTGAGGTAACCCAAGACTCATGATTCCGATTACTGAATATGCGGGAAGAGATGTTGCGGTGTTCGGCCTTGGCCGGACAGGCCTCTCGGCTGCCAAGGCCCTTAGGGCAGGCGGTGCGCGTGTTCATGCGTGGGATGATAATGAGGAAACCCGCGCCAAGGCAGAGGCGGCGGGCCTGGTCCTGAGTGACATCAACAAGCGCGACTGGCAGACCTTTGCTGCGCTTGTCCTGTCTCCGGGTGTGCCGTACAAATTTCCTCAGCCACACCGCATCGTGCGCATGGCCGAGATGACCGGCGTGCCGATTGTCGGCGACATGGAACTCTTCGCACGCGCGGTTCAGTCTCTGCCGGAACGGGGCCGTCCCAAAATTATCGGCATCACGGGCACGAATGGCAAGTCGACAACGACGGCACTGATCGGACATATCCTGAAGCAGGCTGGCCGCGATGTGCGCATTGGCGGCAATATCGGCACGGGCGTGCTAGACCTTGCCCCGCTGCACGCCAATGCCGTCTATGTGCTGGAATTGTCTTCCTATCAGCTGGACCTGGTGAAGAGCCTGCACTGCGACGTGGCCGTGCTGCTGAACATCACGCCGGATCATCTGGACAGGCATGGCGGCATGGAAGGCTATCAGGCCGCCAAAATGCGCATCTTCCAGAACCAGACGGCCCGGGATGTTGCGGTCATCGGTTTCGATGATGTGATCACCCAGTCCATCGCGATCGGCCTGTCGGCCAATGGCCCGGCCCGCGTCATTCAGGCGTCCTCGACTTATGCGCTGGGTCGCGGGGTCAGCGCCGTAGACGGACGGCTTTATGACAGCACGACCGGACAGGCGAACTTTGTCGGCAAGCTGGCGGAGTGCACTGCGCTGCCGGGGCGGCACAATCACCAGAACGCGTCTGCGGCCTATGCGGCCTGCCGTTCTCTGGGCCTTGATCCGCAAACCATCATGGATGGCCTGAAATCCTTCCCTGGCCTGGCGCACCGCCTGGAAATGGTGGGAGAGATTGATGGCGTGAAGTTCGTCAATGATTCCAAGGCGACCAATGCCGAGGCCGCCGAACAGGCTCTGAAAGCCTACAAGAATGCCTACTGGATTGCCGGAGGCGTTCCCAAGGCAGACGGTATCAAATCCCTGTCCTCGCATTTCCCGAATATTACCAAGGCCTATCTGATCGGCGACGCCGAGGAGGCTTTTGCCGATACGCTCAAGGGCAAGGTGGCGCTGCAGAAATGCGGCACGCTGGAATATGCTGTCCAGGCTGCATTTAAAGATGCAAGTGCTGCAGGCGATGAGCATCCAGTCATTCTTCTTTCACCTGCTTGTGCGAGCTTCGACCAGTTCCGTGATTTTGAACATCGCGGCGATGTGTTTCGGAGCATTGTCCAATCGATGATGCCGCAGGAGTTGAAGGAGTTGGCTTGACCTACGTATCGTCCGCCCCATTGCTCGCTCGCTCGGATACATCCTGGCTGACCGAGTGGAGGCGGACGCTTGATTGGGGGCTGGTCGGCGGAGCCTTTTTCCTGATGGCCATTGGCATGTTGTTGTCACTCGCCGCCGGGCCCAGCGCGGCCGCGCGCATCGGCTATGACAATGAATATTACTTCGTTTTCCGGCAGGCGTTCTTTGTAGCTGCCAGTGGCGTAATCATGATCGGCGTAAGCATGCTGGACCGGTCCTGGGCGCGGCGCTTTGCAACGCTGGTCTTCATGGGCGGACTGGCGATGATGTTCTTCATCCTGGTCTGGGGGCATGAGGCAAAGGGTGCGCAGCGCTGGCTGCAGGTGGCAGGGTTCAGCGTGCAGCCCAGCGAAGTGGTCAAGCCTGCCCTGATCGTGCTGAGCGGCTGGCTGCTGGCCCAGCGGGAGCTGTACCCCAGCGGACCATGGGCCATCATTGCTTTCCTGTTCTATGCGGTGACGCTCGGCCTTTTGCTGCTGCAGCCTGACGTTGGACAGTCCGCCCTGCTGACGGCGGCCTTCGTGGTAACTTTTTTTGTCAGCGGCCTGCCCTGGCGCTGGGCGGTGGGCTTCGGTGTAGGCGGCCTAAGCCTGTCGGCGTTGCTCTATATGCTGCTTCCGCATGTGCGCGTGCGCATCAATAGCTTCATCGACCCGTCTTCGGCAGATACCTACCAGATAGACAAGGCGGCGGAGGCTATTGGCCGAGGCGGCCTGTTCGGCGTCGGACCGGGGGAGGGGCAGGTCAAGCTGCACCTGCCGGATGCGCATACCGATTTCATCTTTGCTGTCATGGCCGAAGAATATGGCCTGATTGCCGCCCTGGTGCTGATGAGCATTTTCGTTCTGGTGATCATCCGTGGCTTCCGCGCGAGTGCCCGCGTGGATGATGGCTATGCCCGGGCTGCGAGTGCCGGACTCTTCACGCTTTTTGGTCTTCAGGCTGCCATAAATATAGCCGTTAATCTGGCCTTGATCCCGCCAAAGGGGATGACACTGCCATTTGTTTCCAGTGGTGGCTCATCCATGATCGGCACGGGATTGACACTCGGCCTTGCCCTGGCACTTGTGCGCGGACAAGGTACGCGCACAAGGGGCCGGTATGGTTGAAGGCAGAGACAAGCTCGTCATCATTGCAGCAGGCGGTACCGGGGGCCATCTGTTCCCGGCTAGGGCCTTTGCCGATGAAATGCGGGAGCGCGGCTGGAAGGTCGGCCTGATCTCTGACAAGCGTGGCGTGAAATATGCCGAGGGCTTCCCCGCCGAATGGATGGAGCAGGTGCAGGCGGCCTCCCCAAATTTTCGCAAGCCCTGGACCGTTCCGGGCGCAGCCCTGAAGATCAATGCGGGCATTTCCCGCGCTGTGACGCTGATCCGCGAGACACAGCCCCTGCTGGTAGCCGGCTTTGGTGGCTATCCGGCCTTTCCGGCACTGGCGGCGGCGCGCCGTCAGAAAGTGCCGATCATCATACATGAGCAAAACGCTGTGCTAGGCCGGGTGAACCGCCAGTTCGCCAAACATGCCAAACTGGTCGCCAGCGGCTTTGACCGGCTGGACCGTCTGCCGAACTGGAGCGCGCATCTGGCGGTCGGCAATCCGGTGCGGGCACCCATTCTGGCCCGCCGGAACGACCCGTATCCCTCCACGGATGGCAAGCTGACGATTCTGATCACAGGTGGCAGCCAGGGGTCCAAGATCATTGGGGATATCATTCCCGCTGCGATCGCGGATCATGTGCCTCCACCGCTTCAGGTTCGTCTGAAAGTGATCCAGCAGGTGCGGCAGGAACAATATGCCTTTGTCGATAATATGTATCGGCGCATGAAGATTGAGGCCGAGCTGGCGCCCTTCTTCTCCGACATGCCGGAGAAACTTTCAGAGGCCCATCTCGTAATTGCGCGGTCTGGTGCGGGCACTGTGTCAGAGATCGCGGCGGTTGGCCGGCCTTCCATTCTGATCCCGCTGGCAATTGCCATGGATGACCATCAGGCCGCCAATGCCGAAGCGTTGGTGGATGTTGGCGCAGCAGACATGGTGCTGGAAAGCAATCTCTATCCCAAACTGCTTGGCGCGCTGATCACGGCCCGCCTGCAGGATGCGGATGACCTGAGATCCCGCGCTGCCGCCGCAAAGGCCTCTGCGAAAATCAACGCCACCCGTGATCTCGCCGATATGGCGGAACGCGTGGCAGAACTCTAAGCCGCTGAGGGGCGGCAGGCATGGGTGCGGTGCATCTTTGCGTCGCGCAGCCAGTCCCAGCCGAACGCGAAGTCTGAGTCTCCCTCGCGCTGGCGTGCGGCCAGTCGCTCCAGGGCCTCCTCCAGCGTCGGCTGATGGCCGGGCTCTACCCACCACATGACGAAATGCATGCCGCCAAGGATCTCGAACCATTCCTCGCGTCGTTCATAGAATTTGCGGTGCACCGTGCCCCACACAAAGCGTTCGAGGCTTTCCACATCTTCCCAGACTGTGAGGTTGGACACGAATTGCGGATCGCCGCCGATCTTGTTCTCGGTATTGCCTTTGCCCGGTTCGCCAGAGCCTTCCATCATCCAGACAAAGCCCGGCATCTGCTTGCCCAGACCATTGATGAAATCGAGGCTATCCATGAATTCCTTGACGCGGGGATCGTCGGTTGGCGCAATCAGGCGGCCGATATTCAGTTCTGCCAGATGCATTTCCATAGGCTTTTTCATTTCAGTCTCATCCGTCATAAACAACCTCCTGTTGTGCCAATGAATAGCCACGATTCAAAAGGATGCTCAACGCGGCTTGGCAGACAGTTCTGTCGCAGGAGCAGTAGCTGAGTTTGAATTGCCCGGAACGCTTGCCTCTCCAATGTGCAGCAAGGTAACGCTGTGTCTTGTGTTTTTTCTGAATGAGCGGATTTCTGTATGACATCTCCCACGCCTTTTGATCTCGGTCCGGCCCACATTGTCGGCATTGGCGGCATTGGCATGTCGGGCATTGCCGATGTGATGATCACGATGGGTTATGAGGTTCAGGGCTCCGACATCAGAGAGTCCGACAATGTCCAGCGCCTGCGGGATCGCGGCGCGAAGATCTTCATCGGCCATTCCGGAGAGAATGTGAAAGGGGCGGGCACCGTCATCATTTCTTCCGCCATCAAGGGCAACAATCCGGAAGTTGCTGCTGCGCGGGCTGCCGGTATCCCCGTAGTGCGCCGGGCCAATATGTTGGCAGAGATCACGCGCCTGAAATACACGGTTTGCATTGCCGGCACCCATGGCAAGACGACGACGACCTCCATGGTCGCGGCGCTGCTCGATGGTTCCGGCATTGACCCCACCGTGATCAATGGCGGGATCATTCATGCCTATGGCTCAAACTACAAGGCGGGCGAAAGTGACTGGATGGTCGTGGAAAGCGATGAGAGCGACGGCACGTTCGCAAAGCTGCACCCGACCTGCGCCGTGGTCACGAATATAGATCCCGAGCATATGGATCATTATGGCTCCATGGAAAAACTGCGCGAGGCGTTTGATGTCTTCGTCGAGAATTTGCCTTTCTATGGTTTTGCGGTGCTGTGCACGGACCACCCCGAAGTTCAGGGCCTTGCCTCCCGCGTGACAGACCGCCGCCGCATTACGTATGGTTTCAACCGTCAGGCCGATGTGCGGGCGGTGAACCTGAATACAGACCTCTCCGGCGCGCATTTTGATGTCGCGCTGCGCCGTCCGGGCTCTGCCCAGCCGCGTATGATTGAAGGCCTGACCCTGCCGATGGCAGGGGAGCACAATGTCCAGAACGCGCTGGCTGCCATCGCTGTGGCGCTGGAGCTGGGCGCGAGTGATGAGCAGATCCGTACCTCCCTCAACCAGTTTGGCGGGGTGAAGCGCCGTTTCACGCCGGTGGGAGAGTGGACGCCTGTCGACGGCGAGGCGCCTGTGCGCATCATTGATGATTATGGCCATCACCCAGTCGAGATCGAGGCCGTGCTGAAAGCTGCTCGCGCGATGTTGGGCCAGGGCCAGTTGATCGCCGTGTGCCAGCCGCATCGCTACACGCGCCTTCGGGACCTGTTCGAAGATTTCTCGCGTTGCTTTGACCAAGCCGACAATGTGCTGGTCGCGCCAGTCTATGAGGCGGGGGAGAACCCCGTTGAAGGCATCACGCATGAGAGCTTGGTCACCAGCATTTCGCGCAATGGTCATCGCGGGGCGCAGGCCCTGTCCTCGCTGGACACATTGCCTGAGGTTCTGAAATCCCTGGCGCAACCGGGCGCGATGGTGGTGTGTCTCGGTGCAGGAGACATCACGCGTTACGCGGGTGAACTGGCGAAAAAGCTACAGTCCTGACGCCGCGACAAGGGTAAAACGCCTTTCCCTTTGCCCGCGAATGTCGCAGGTTCTTCCCCAGCGCCCGATAGAGGCGAAGTGGAGGATATCGAATGACTGAGACATCACTGTCACCCGGCCAGGATGAAGAAGCGGCAATTGTCGCAGCCGAGCAGGGCGTGGTGCCAGGCGGGGAAGGCGGCGCTTTCGGGAAGACGGGCTTTGCCTGGGCCTGGTTCGAATGGGCACGTAACCCCTACTATATTCTCATCATCATCTATGTTTTTGCGCCCTATTTCGCCAGGGACATTATCGGCGCTGATATTCTGGCCAGCGGAGAGCTTGAGGGGCTGGATGCTGCCACGGCTGCTCAGGTGGCTGGAGCGAAAGGCCAGGCGGTTGTTGCCTCGCTGTCGAAATGGGCTGGCGCGATTGCCGCGCTGACTGCCCCTTTCCTCGGGGCCGCCTTTGATCGGGGGCTGCGCCGCAAGCCATTGCTGATTGTCGTGCTTGGAGTGCTGTCGGTGCTCAGCTTCATGCTCTGGTGGGCCATTCCGGGTGAGGCAGGCCTGTCCACGGGCACAATTATCGGCATCCTGATTGCGGCTTATGTTTGCTACACATTTAGCGAAGTGACACACAATTCCATGCTGCCGGATGCGGCGAGCCCTTCCGCCTTACCTGCGGTGTCGGGCATGGGCCTCGCGCTCGGCAATGCGGCCTCGACCGTCTTGTTCATTGCGATCGTCTTCATGTTCGCCCTGCCGGATATGATGCATTGGCCTTTTGCAGAGCCAGTATTTGGCATCGATACCTCCAAATATGAACATTTCCGCATTGCCGGACCTATCTGCGCGGTCTGGCTGGTTACGATGATCATCCCCTTCTTCCTCTATGCGAAAGATACCGGACGAAAGGGTACGAAACTGTTCCCGGCGGTGAAGCAGGGGGCTCAGAATGTCATTCGCACGGTTCGCAAGGCCAGCCATCACAAGGAAGCGTTCAAATTCCTGATCGCCCGGACCATCTATGCCGATGGCATGTTCGCCCTGCTGGCGCTGGCGGCTGTCTATGTGAGCCTGTTCCTGGGATGGGGCATTGTGGAGCTGACCGTCTACGCAATCTGGGCCTCCATCTGGGCTGCTGTGGGCGGGGTGGCCGGCGGCTGGTTCGATTCAAAGCTCGGACCGAAAAATGCTCTTCTGATGGAACTGCTTGCGATTGTCGTGATCCTGTTCCTCAGCCTGTCTGTAACGCGCGATTCCATTTTCTATGGGCTGATCGACAATCGCGAATTGTGGAACACGCCGGTCTTTTCCAGCCTGTCGGATGTAACCTATCTGATGACAGGGGCATTGATCGGCGTTTTTGCGACGGCCAATATCTCTTCCAGCCGCTCCATGCTGGTGCATGTCGCGCCGACTCATATGCGGGGCGAGTTCTTCGGGCTCTATGCGATTGCTGGTACGGTGACGGTCTGGATCGGACCGTTGCTGATTGAATTGTTTACCACATGGTCAAACAGCCAGCGGGTCGGCATGTCTGCCATCGCGCTTTTGTTCTTCTGCGGATTTGCCGTTCTGACCCAGGTTCGTGTCAGCAAGGCCCCTGCCGATTAGGGCAGGGGCTTTAAGAAAGGTTTAGCTGGTCGGGCCGAAGGCACCGCCGCTGCCTGAAACACGTTCGATTTCACGGACGCGGCGCGGACGCAGATAGAAATGGCTGCGCAGTTTCTTGTCATTGGTCAGGAAGCCGCCAAGGGCACCGTCGTAATTATACTCGACTTCCGACAAGATCACCGATCCGGGAGAGGAGATGATGCCGTCTGGAACGCTGAGGATCGTGTCCTTGGAATAGGGCGTCATCAGATAGGCATCTGACCAAGCGACGCGCGCATTGCCGTCACCATTGTCGACAATGCTAGTAATGCGCATACGGGCCGTGCGAGCGCTGTAGGGCTGCATCATCACATCTGCGGCGGCAAACATTTCGCGCATGTCATCATCCGTCACCTTGGCCAGGCGTGCAGTCAGGTCACCCATGCTGGCGCTGGTTGAAGTCACGCGCCGATCCACCCGCATAAGCAGGCTGAGCTCGACCGAGCCGAGATAGAGCAAAATGAGAATTGGGGCGATCAGGGCAAACTCGACTGCCGAGACGCCTTCCTGATTATAGCGGATGCCTCGCACGCCGCGCCATTTCAGGCGCGGGTTCAAACGGGAAAGAAGAGATTTCGTGGCCATGTCCATAAGTCTCAGAAGGGCTCGTTACGGAATACGGCATTGGCCTGAAGCAGATGCCGGTTGTTGGGCAGGTTTGCGAGAGGTGCGGAAATGACTGGCGTCATGAGAGGCCACTCATAATAGACGCGAACCGCGACGATCTCGTTCGCTCCGCCTGGGCTGAAAATGAAGCCGGCATCATCCAGATTGCCATCGGCATCCTTGGGTGTGCTCATGTCTGCCGAACTAAATTTGCTCATGGAGCGTACATCAATGTGCAGCTTGTTATCGCAGCTAAGCAGATCGAAGAATTCATTACAGACATCGCGCCGGAATTCGACTTCCGTATAGCCGCTCTTCTGGGCCTGCCCTGTACGGACTTTGCGGGCTGCTTCGCCTACAGAGTGCTCCAGTATGGTGGACATGATGAAAATCAGACAGATTTCCAGAATGCCGAAGATAAGGAAGAAGAAGGGAATGGCCACAAGTGCAAACTCGACAGCTGCGGCCCCTTTGCGGTCTTGTAACCAGGCTTCGACCTTGCCCTGCAGGCGAGCGGTCAGGATGGTAAATGGAATTGTCATTGCGCAACTTCCCCATAGGACATGCAGGTCCAGAGAATACTGTAACAAAGCACAGTTTTCAGGCCGTTGCGCACTTGGATTAAATTTTATGGATTCTCAGTTTTCTGACGGATAGGGGAAGGCTACCAACCTTCCGCACGCTTGTTGAGAATTGATTCCTGGCTGACAGTGCCAGAGAAAAAGCCGCGCTCATTGCCCAGAGAAGGTACGGGTGTACAGTCTATGTCGCAGTCATATGTAAAGTCTTCGCCTGAGCGATTAACCGTGACAAGGTTGCTGGTGTCCACAGTGACGATGATGTCGGCGGCATAGATCTGATCGCCATTCTCATTGAACGCCATGATATTGGTCGTGCCTGCCGTGCGGCCCGTAATGAAGATCAGGCTTTCATTATGTACAGCGACATCGGCAATTCTCTGGTTACCAAGCACAACACTGCCAGCCTTGCCACGCAGTTTGACAGGAACTGTTGTATCGGCCTTTATCGTCAAGGGCTCCGCTATGGCGAATAGCGCCATGAGAGCGCCTGCCAGCGACAATGCGCACAGTTTCCCCGCGAACTTCATGTCTGCCGTCTCCAGAGTAAATCAGCCTCAGGACATTCGCTGAATAAAGTTGCGCCTTTCCTAATAGGGTTTCCAGAAAGCTCTCAGAAGGCTGTCTGGACACATTGTATACGCATTCGGAAAAGACCATCGCGAATCAAAAAGGCCAGTATTTGCAGGGGGTCAAATGGTAAACAAATCACTCATTAGCCTTTATGGATTTTCTATTTTCTTTCACCTGATATTGAGACTGATGGGCTAGTGTCTGGATTGTTCCGGACAGAGAGATCCAAAACCGGGGCAGTTAGAAATGCATGATGGGAGTTTCCAAATGTTTGCACGTTTTCTTAAAGACGAGTCTGGCGCCACGGCTATCGAATACGGCCTGATCGCTGCTCTGATCGCTGTTGCTATCATTGGCGGTGCTACCGCTCTTGGCGGCGCAACGAACGCCAAGTTCAAAGCCGTTTCTGATAAGATGACTGCTGCCTAATTCAGGCGCTAAATCTTGAAGTAACAGATAAAGCCGCCGGGGTTTCCTGGCGGCTTTTTCATGTCTTCTCGGATAAAACTTCCTTCAGTCTTTTCAGGCAGAGTTCCGGAAAGTCAAAGCTTGGGGAAGCGAGATCATGATCCTGATAATTCTTGGCAGCCTGTTTCTAGCGCTCTGCGTGTTCGCAGCCCTTCACGATATAAACCGGCTTACAATTCCAAACTGGCTGAATCTTACCCTTGCGGCACTGTTCATTCCTGCGGCGTTTGTCTCCGGGCTGCCACTTGAGATACTGGGCGGGCACCTTCTTGCCGCGCTATGTGCATTCGTCATCGCGTTTGCACTTTTTGCCTTCAATATCTTCGGGGGAGGGGATGCCAAAATGATCCCTGCCGTGATGTTATGGATAGGCCCGAATGCGGCTATGGATTTTCTGTTCGCAATGGCACTAGCCGGCGGTGCCTGCGCCATGATCATCCTTCTGGTTCGCAAGACCATGCCGGTCGAGGTCCTGCCTGGCGCTGTGCGGGCGCCATTCGAGGAAAAGGCGGGTGTGCCGTATGGTGTTGCAATTGCCATAGGTGTCTTCGTCGCTGGCCCCGAGACTCCATTTCTTACCGAAGCCTTAAGCCGTATCGGTTTTTTCGGTTAACGATGCTTTAGGCCCGGTGTGAAATTGTTTGGCCAAATCGGGTGGTTACATGCCGCAAGTATGGCCAGTCGGAATATGTATCTAGGGGAGTGACATCTGATGTCGCCGATACGTTTGATCATTCTGGTCGGGGCCGCTATTGCAGCCATCGCAGCGGCCTTTCTGGTGCGCAACATGGCGCAGGCCCCTGTAGTCGCATCCGCCCCCGAACCAGTCGTTGAAACCCGGGAAGTGTCTCAGACTCGGGTTCTTGTGGCGAAGCGCAATCTGCAGATTGGTGATATGATCACTCCGGAAGATTTGCGCTGGGCTGACTGGCCGGAGAGCAGTGTTCTCAATACTTACAGCACAGAGGCAGGCGACTCGGACGCCATGGAAAAGTTGGCTGGCAGTATTGTGCGTATCCCGATCTATGAAAAAGAGCCAATCATGGACACCAAGCTGGTCATGAAGGGCGATACAGGTACAATGGCGGCGTTACTGACCCCTGGTATGCGTGCGTTGGCTGTCGAGATTTCCGTCGAATCTGCAACCGGTGGCTTCATCCTGCCGAACGATCATGTTGACGTCATCCTGACCTATGAGGTCGAGGGAGCATCAAGTGACGAGAAGCTTCCCATCACGAAGACAGTTCTTCAGAACGTTCGTGTTCTGGCAATTGATCAAGTCTACAACACGGAGGAATTCGGCGGCGCGAGCCAGATTGGCAGCACAGCCACGCTCGAAGTTACCGGAGATGAGGCTGAGCTGATTGCGTATGCAGAGCGCAGGGGGATTCTGTCCCTGTCCCTTCGTTCCTGGTCGGACGTAGGTGAAGCGGAGAGCCGCAAGGCGCGGAGCGATCTGCTCAACGCGGCAGGGGGCGGACCATCTGAGAGTGGGGTGGTTGTCTACAAGAATGGACAGGTCGATATGCCGGTTGGGCCGCGGGGGCGCTGAACATGAAACCATATAAAAGCATTACAGGCCTCTTTGCCCTGGCGCTGGCGGCTTCGGTGCCGCCTCTTGTGCATGCCGAACCAGCCGTGCAGGGAACACGGATCACGTATCCGGGGGAGTCCGACTACAGCCAGCGCGTTACTTTGGGGCTGAACAAATCCATGGTCGTGGATTTGGACCAGCCGGCGGCGGATGTCGTGATCACAAACCCCAGGATTGCTGACGCCGTTGTGCAAACAGCACAACGCATCATCTTTCGCGGGGTGAGCTATGGCCAGACGAATGCCTTCGTCTTTGACCAGAATGGCAACCAGCTGCTGAATTTGGAGATTGGCGTCGAAATGGACATGGCCAATCTGCATGCCACGATCGCTCGACTGGTGCCTGGAGCACGGGTGAAAGTAGAGGGTATGAATGGCAACATCGTCATTACCGGGAATGCCAGTAATCTGACGGAATTCAATACGGTTGAGCGCCTCGTCAAAGCGTATGTTGGTTCAGGCAATAATGCCGAAATCGTCAACATGATGAGTATCTCTGCCAAGGATCAGGTGCTGCTTGAAGTGCGCATTGTGGAGATGCAGCGCAATGCGGTGAAGCAATTGGGCGTCAATCTCAGTGGAAGCCCCACCTTTGGTGATCTGGGCAAGCTGGTAGAGAAGCAACTCTTTGTTGATGCGGGCAACGGGATTCCCGTCAATGCCGAAACTACCAAGCTGGCGGCAGGCTTGCCATTTGATGTCTCCGGCAATATCGGCAGCACTCTGGGATTTCCGATTCAGGGCAAGAGCATCGGTGGCCTCAACACGTCATTCAATTATGCCAACTATGTCGGAACGGATCTTCAGTCTGCTGTTGGTATAGCCATCAACGCGCTGGAGCGGATTGGAATTGTTAAGACTCTGGCCGAGCCGAACATGGTTGCGATGTCCGGTGAGAGCGCGAAATTCCTGGCCGGCGGTGAGTTTCCTGTGCCTGTTGGACAGGACAATAATGGGCGCATCACAATTGAGTTCAAACCCTATGGGGTGGGCCTTGGCTTCACGCCGGTTGTCCTGTCAGAGGGGCGCATTTCCCTGAAAGTGTCTACGGAAGTTTCCGAACTCACCTCTCAAGGGGCTTTTCAAGCGGCCAGCACGACCACGGTGGATGGCGATGGCAATGTCGTGAAGCAGGAAGGTGTAACCCTGCCGGCACTGACAGTGCGCCGTGCGGAATCCACGATTGAGCTGCCGTCCGGCGGGTCCATGATGATGGCTGGGCTGATCCAGTCCCGCTCGCGCCAGAATCTCGACCAGCTGCCAGGCCTGAAGAAGCTGCCGGTTCTGGGTGCCTTGTTCCAGTCGCGTGACTTTCTGCACGAGGAAACCGAACTGGTCGTGATCGTGACGCCATATCTGGTTGACCCGGCAGCCAAGAACCAGCTGCGCACACCGGCCGATGGCTATGCGAACGCATCCGATGCGAAGACGATCTTCTTCGGAAAACTGAACGAACAATATGGCAAGGATGGCGCGCCGGTGGACGCTTCCGATTATCGCAGCCCAGTTGGCTTCATCGAGGAGTAGGGGACGAGGAATGGGCAGACTGAAAACACTATCTTTTGCTCTGGGAGCCGTGGCGGGACTTACCGTAATCACGGCTTGTTCCAGCCACGCGCCGACCGCCGTGCCAAAATCATATCTTCAGGGGACGGTGCTGGACCGTAACGCGATTGGTGTGGCAAAGCGGACCGAGTTTCTCGAAATTTCACTCGACTCCGAGGCAAGTGAACTGAGCCTCAGTGACAAGGCGCGCATCAACAATTTTGTGGTAAATTACCGCCAAAAGGGGCATGGCCCGCTCGTCATGTCTCTGCCGGCCTCATCCGCCAATCCCCAGCTGGCTGTGGCCGCGATTTCCGAGGCGCGGACTATCGCTTGGGAAAATGGCGTTCAGTATGAAGAAATTTCAGACACGCATCATGGGTCTGAAGAGAGCCTGATGGAGCCGCTCATCCTGGCGTACCAGACCTATGATGCGATTGCGCCGAACTGCCCGTCCAAGGCGACTGTGGATTTTGCCGACATCGCATCGAATAATGAGCAATCAACGCTTGGTTGTTCAGTGCGAGCCAATCTGGCCGCCATGATTGCAGACCCGGCGGACCTGATGGGGCAGCGGTCTCTTGATCCAGCAGACCCGCTACGCCGTAGTGTTATTCTTGAGAAGTTCCGCAGTGGGGAAATCACCGGCGCGGCCCGATCCGAGGATGAATCAGGTACCGTTTCCAAGGCACTTGGAAATTAGCTCGGGTGAGAGAGGATTGAGCTGAACATGCCACATGAAAAAGCCCTTTTCGACGACGAGATTGATCCGGACTTCGAGGATGTCTTTGCAGAAGACCCGCTGGCGGATCTGGTGCGTCCCTCAGTAGAAACGCCTGTAGAGGTGACTGTAGAGCCTGTAGCGCAAGCTGCCGCTCCGCCTGCGGATAATGATGCTTTCGGGTATGGCGTATCTGAGCATGTCGGCGGTGACAGCATGCTGCCCGCCATTTCGATCAAGCTGTTCTACGAGCGTGACGAGACGCGTCAGTTGATGGAAACCTGCGCCCATGACCGTCGCATGGGGCGCGCCACTGTGGAATCCATCTCTGGCGGCATTCCGGCAGCCATCGCCTATATGAGCCAGAACCCGACGCCAAATCTTCTTCTGATCGAGTCCTCTGATTCAGCGAGCCAGGTGCTGCGGGAAATCGATCAGTTGGCCGAACATTGTGATGAAAACGTGAAGGTCATGGTTATCGGCAGTGTCAATGACATCATGCTGTACCGTCAGTTGATTGCGCGCGGTGTCAGCGAATATCTGGTGCCACCTTTCGAGCCGCTTCAGATCATCCGTTCCATCGGCGAGTTGTTTCATAACCCGGATGCACCTTTTGTTGGCAAGCAGATTTCCGTGGTTGGTGCCAAGGGCGGGGTAGGGGCCTCCACTATTGCCCACAATCTGGCTTGGGCGTTGGCAGAGAATGTGAAGGTCAATACCACGCTGGTTGATCTGGATCTTTCATTTGGTACGACAGCTCTGGATTTCAATCAGGAGACACCGCAGACGGTTGCCGATGCCTTGCTAGCACCGGAGCGCGCCGATGATGCGGTGGTTGAGCGCCTGCTGGCCAAGCCGACCGAGCGTTTGTCCCTGTTCACCGCACCTGCGACGATCAACCAGATCATGGATATTCCCGACGAGTCCTATTCCATGGTGATTGATGTCGTGCGCCGGAATGTGCCCTATGTGGTTCTGGACCTGCCGCATATATGGTCTGCCTGGATGTTGGATACGCTGGTGGCCTCGGATGAAGTTATCATTGTTTGTCAGCCGGATCTTGCCTCTCTGCGGAATGGCAAGAACTTCATCGACCAGCTGAAAGCGAAGCGGCCGAATGATAATCCGCCCCGTCTCGTTCTGAACATGAGCGGTGTGCCCAAGCGTCCGGAAATTCCGGTCAAGGACTTTGCTGCGGCTATTGGCGTCGAGCCCGAAATCATTCTTCCGTTTGAACCTGAACTGTTCGGCACGGCTGCCAATAATGGGCAGATGATTTCCGAGACGGACGCGACCTCTAAATCCTCTCAGGCTATTGATGATCTGGCATGCGTCATGTCTGGCCGAACGATTCAGCCGGTCGGGAAATCCTTCTTCAAGAAACTGTTTGGCAAATAGCCCTCAGGGAGCGTGGAATGGCCTTCGGCAAACGATCAGCATCCAGCATACCTGAGGCGGTGCCTGTGGCGTCGAAGCCGAAGGCTGCGCCCGTTGCCGTGCCGCGTCCTCAGTCGCAGAAACCCAAGACGCCAACCCCCGTTGCGGTAAAGGGCGCACCAAAACCGCCATCCGCACAGGCAAAGCCTGTTCAGATTAAGCCTGCGGAGCCAAAGCCGGAGCCCGTGCGTCAGGTTAACCAGCAATCGGAACAGTATTACGCCACCAAGACAACCATCTTCAACGCGCTGATTGATACGATCGACCTGTCACAGCTGGCGCAGCTCGACGCAGAGAGCGCTCGGGAAGAGATTCGCGATATTGTTGTCGAAATTATCAGCATCAAGAATGTTGTGATGTCGATTTCCGAGCAGGAGCAACTGCTTGATGATATTTGTAACGATGTGCTTGGCTATGGCCCGCTGGAGCCTCTGCTCGCGCGTGATGACATTGCCGATATCATGGTGAACGGTGCCGATACGACCTATATCGAGGTCAATGGCAAGATCGAGCGGACGAATGTCCGCTTCCGGGACAATGCCCAGTTGATGAACATCTGTCAGCGGATAGTGAGCCAGGTTGGCCGCCGTGTGGATGATTCCTCGCCAATCTGTGACGCGCGTCTTCTGGATGGATCACGGGTCAACGTCATTGCCCCGCCGCTGGCGATTGACGGACCGACGTTGACCATTCGTAAGTTCAAGAAAGACAAACTGAAGCTGCAAGACCTTGTAAACTTCGGCTCCATCTCCGAGCCGGGGGCGGAGATTCTCCGCATTATCGGTCACGCGCGGTGTAATGTGCTGATCTCCGGTGGTACGGGCTCCGGCAAGACAACACTGCTGAACTGTCTGACGGGCTTCATTGATCCGACCGAGCGCGTTATCACCTGCGAAGACTCCGCAGAGCTTCAGTTGCAGCAGCCGCATGTTGTGCGCCTCGAAACCCGCCCGCCGAACATTGAAGGCTCCGGTGAGGTTACGATGCGTGACCTCGTGAAGAACTGTCTGCGTATGCGCCCTGAACGGATCATTGTGGGTGAAGTGCGTGGCCCGGAGGCGTTCGACCTCTTGCAGGCCATGAACACCGGCCATGATGGCTCTATGGGAACCCTGCACGCCAACAGTCCACGCGAAGCACTGTCCCGTGTGGAATCCATGATCACGATGGGCGGCTTCTCTCTGCCTGCCAGGACGATCCGTGAAATGATTGTAGGTTCGATTGATGTTGTCGTACAGGCGTCCCGCCTGCGGGATGGCTCTCGCCGTATCATGAACATCACAGAGGTGATGGGTCTGGAAGGGGACACGATCGTGCTTCAGGATGTGCTGAAATACGAAATCGAAGGCGAAGACGAAAATGGCCGTGTCCTGGGGTCTCACCGGGGTACAGGCGTTGGGCGCCCGCGTTTCTGGGAGCGCGCATCCTATTATAACATGGAACGGGAACTGGCCGCTGCGCTGGATGCTGTGGGGAGTTAGGGCATGCAGGGTGACATGATCATCTACATGGTAGCCGCGCTGGCCTTTCTGGCGATTGCCGGCATCGGTGTTGCCATGACCTCTGAAAAGAACGAGGCTGCGCGCAAGCGTGTAAGGGCCATCGGGTCTGGACAGACTATAAATGGCAAGGGCCGCGAAACGCGTATCCTGGATGAGAATGCCAAGCGCCGCCAGAAGACCCAAGAGATGCTGGACAAGCTGCGCAAGCAGGATCAGGAACGTCGCAAGTCCATCCGGCCACAGGATCTGAAGACAAGACTAACACAGGCCGGCCTTGATATTTCTCCCTCCATGTTCTGGCTGTTCTCGCTGGTGGCCGGTGTTTTCTGCGGGGGCTTTCTCTATCTCACCGGCTTTGATGGCCTGACGATCAGCGGGATTGTCTTCAAGAGCCAGCCAGCCATTGTGGCTGGAGCCTTCTTTGCCGGCATGTTCGGCTTCCCGCGCTTCATGATCAACTCACTCACTGCACGTCGCAACAAGAAGATGCTCAACCAGTTCGCTGATGCGCTGGACATCATTGTGCGGGGCGTTAAGTCAGGACTGCCATTGAATGAGTGTGTACGGATTATTGCCAGAGAAAGCCCGGAGCCGCTGCGCTCGGAATTTGCCATTCTGGCAGACAATCTGGCTATGGGCGCTGGCATGGAGCGCTCACTCAACAGTTTCTACAAGCGCGTGCCGCTGCAGGAAGTGAACTTCTTTGTCATCGTGCTGTTGATCCAGTCAAAGGCCGGTGGCAACTTGTCGGAAGCTCTGAACAATCTTTCAAACGTGATCCGGTCCCGGAAAATGATGCGAGAGAAGGTGAAGGCTATGTCTTCAGAGGCCAAGGCCTCTGCCATGATTATCGGGTCACTGCCATTCGTGGTCGGCTTTCTCGTCTACCTGACAACTCCGGCCTACATCACCTTGCTGTTTACGGAAGAGACCGGGCACCTCTTTATTGCCATCGGTGTCGTGCTGATGACAATCGGTATTCTGACGATGCGCAAAATGATCAATTTCGATATGTAGGGGAGGGGGCGTGATGTACAATACACTTGTTTCGCTGGCCCGCCCTGAGGCGGTGGCGTCAATTCTGGTGGCGCTGGCTGTGTTCGGCACAGTCCTGTCCATCATGTTGCCCTATCTGAAGACGGATAAACTCGAAACGCGCCTCAAGGCGGTGACGGAACAGCGCGAGAAGCTGCGCAAGCAGAACAGGGCGGCCCTGGAAAGTCGCGGCCTGCGCCGGACCGACGACTCCATGGTTGGCAATATCTCTTCCAAGCTGAACCTGGCCAAGGCGCTGGAAGACCCGAATGTTGCCGCGACATTGAGTCGGGCCGGTCTGCGCGGACCGGGGCCGCTGTCAGCCTTCTATTTCGCACGGATGACGATGCCTTTTGTCGGCGCGTTCCTGATGTTTCTCTACATCTTCTATGTGAATGATCACGGCTTGCAGGGCCCGATGCGCTATGGCTCGCTGCTATTTGGCGCAGCGGCGGGATTCTATGCGCCCAATCTCTACGTCTCCAACCTGGCCCAGAAGCGCCAGAAATCGATTATGCGCGCCTTTCCGGATGCGCTGGACATGCTGCTTATCTGCGTGGAGTCTGGCATGTCGATTGAAGTAGGCTTTTCAAAGGTCAGCCAGGAAATCGGCTCGGCCTCGCCGGAACTGGCCGAAGAGTTCGGCCTCACCGTGGCGGAATTGGCCTATCTGCCGGAACGTCGCCAAGCCTATGAAAACCTTGCCAAACGGACAGGACATGAAGGCGTGAAAGCCGTCTGTATGGCGCTTGGACAGGCAGAGCGTTACGGCACGCCGCTGGGCGATGCGCTGCGCGTCATGGCCAAGGAAAACCGCGACATGCGCATGGCGCAGGCCGAGAAGAAGGCTGCCGCACTGCCAGCCCAGCTGACCGTGCCGATGATCCTGTTCTTCCTGCCGGTTCTGTTCCTTGTGGTGCTGGGACCGGCCTATCTCACCTTCAAGAAATCACAGCTGAGCG
Organism: Hyphomonas pacifica; assembly: GCF_000682675.1. Lineage (GTDB taxonomy): Bacteria > Pseudomonadota > Alphaproteobacteria > Caulobacterales > Hyphomonadaceae > Hyphomonas > Hyphomonas pacifica. The sequence goes on from NZ_AWFA01000045.1 coordinate 64,021, forward strand.
ATGAAGCGCCAGCGCCTGTCACCCGCCAATCCTGATTTGCTGCGTATTGATTGCGAAAGTCTAGTCGCCGGACCGGCGCAGGCGTAGACCTGTTGAGCTGGCCTCCGGTGGGGTCTCTTCGGGCTTGCTCGTGGCAACCGGCGGCGCAGACGATTTGGGCTTGGACTTTTGAACGGGCGGTGCAGCAGTCTTGGCGGCTGGAAGCTCCGTTTCCAGCGCGTCCCATGAGCGGACCGGCTGGATCATGTCCTGAAGCAGTTTCGTGTTTTGCTCCACCACGCCTTGCGGGGCATGGCGGCTGCTGATCTCGGCCATTTCGTCATACTTGCCCTGAAGCCCCAGAATGAGGGCAAGGTTTTCCGTAACGCGCAGGTCGGCGTCCGGCTGAGCTGCGGCCAGACGCAGCTTTTCTTCTGCGCCTTTCAGGTCTCCGCTGAGCGCCAGGGACAGGCCGTAATTGGTCAGGGTAGAGGTGCGGGTCGGTGCCAGCACCAGGGCTTGCGTATAGGCCAGCTGTGCATCCTTGTGACGGTCCAGCTTGTCCAGCGATGTACCTAACGCAGCCCAGGCTTCGGCACGCTCAGGCGCGGTGCGGGTCGCCTGCTCAAAGGCGCGGGCAGAGGCCACAAGATCGTTCTGCGCAGACAGGGCTTTGCCCAGCGCAATCAGCAGGTCGGGATCACCGGGATGCACGACCAGAACCTGTGACAGAACTTCAATCGCGCGTTCATCAGAGCCGATCCCACGCAGCGCGTTGGCAAAGGTCAACGCCTTTTCCAGATTATCTGGGTCCTTGGAATGTTCCTTGGCCCAGAAATTTGCCTTGGTCAGCGGGTCGGCCCGGTTAGCGGCCGCGACTTCTTCCGGTGTCGCTGGCTGCAGCGCGGCTTCCACCGCGCGGGCATAGTCCTGCTCTGCCTGATCGGTCGGGTCCGGACTTGTCGTGCAGGCGCTCAGCACGACAGCGAGTGCAGCCAGTGACGTTTTGGCTCTGGACATGGACAGGCTCCGGGTTTGTATCAGTTATAGCCACAAGGGACTCTGGCGGCATGGCGTCAAGGATCGGTTAACGCCCCGGCAGATTCCATTAACTCTCGCCGCTGAAAGGCCTGTTTGAATGCATAAGAGTTTCACCGCCGACCCCACGGGCGCCGTTGACGTCTTCCTCTACACATCTGCCGCCTTCAAAAATCTGGAGAACGATCCGTTCCCATCCGCGCGGGCGACAGCCAAGGCGCTCGGTTTTACGGCCTCGGCCGGACAGGTGGCGATGATCCCCGGGGAAGGGGGCACGCTGGCAAAGGTTTTGTTCGGTCTGGGCAAGGGAGAGGATGCCCTGGCCGTCGCGACCCTGTCAGGCAAGCTGCCCAAGGGAACCTACAGAATTGCCGAGGCGGGTGGCCTGCCATTTGAACAGGTGGTCGCAGGCTGGGCAGACGGCGCGTACCGTTTTGACCGCTACCTGAAAGACAGGGCCAAGCCGCCCCGACTGCTTATCCCGGAAGGCGAGGATGCCGACGCGCTCAGCCGTGAGGCTGATGCCTGCGCCCTGTTGCGCGATCTGGTCAACACGCCCGCTCAGGATATGGGCCCGCAGCATGTCGAAGGCGCTATTGCCGAAATTGCCGACAAGTTCGGTGCGAAGCTGACGACCATTGTCGGAGATGATCTGCTGACAGAGAATTACCCCATGGTGCATGCCGTCGGTCGCGCCGCAACCTATGCCCCGCGCTTCATGGAGCTGGAATGGGGCGACCCGTCCAATACGCGCATCGCGCTAGTGGGCAAGGGTGTGACGTTTGACTCCGGCGGCCTGGATCTGAAGCCCGGTTCCGGCATGCGGATCATGAAGAAGGATATGGGCGGCTCTGCCCATGTCATCGCGCTGGCGCAGCTGATCATGAGCGCCAATCTGCCGGTGCACCTGAAGCTGTACGTGCCATCGGTCGAGAATGCGGTGGCGGGGGATTCCTTCCGGCCGGGTGACGTGCTGACAAGCCGCAAGGGCCTGACCGTCGAAATTGACAATACAGATGCCGAGGGCCGTCTCATCCTGGCCGATGCGCTGACGCGTGCGTGCGAGGAAAAACCGGACGTTCTGATCGATTTCGCCACGTTGACCGGCGCAGCGCGTGTCGCTTTGGGGCCGGATCTTGCGCCTTACTACACCGATGACGAAACCATGGCGGAGGCGATTGAGGCGGGCTCTCAAGTTTCCGGCGATCCGGTCTGGCGCATGCCGCTATGGGACCCGTACCTGGCAGACCTGCAAAGCCCGATCGCAGACCTCGTCAATTCCGGCGGCCGGTTTGCAGGCTCCATCACGGCAGCGCTGTTCCTGAAGCAATTCGTGGATGCGCCTAGCTGGACGCATCTTGATGTCTGGGCGTGGCGTCTTGGCAAGTATGGTCGCCCGGAAGGCGCTGCCGCCTGCGGTCTGCGCGCGATCTGGAAGACATTGCAGAACCGCTATTCGGCCTGATCAGTCGATAATTTCGGGGCTAAGCACCTGCACCTCTGACAGGCGCTTGGCTTCCCGAACACGACCGCGCAATACCAGTGTGTCGATATTCTCCGGATCTGCCGCCATGGCCGCTTCCACATCGGCCATGGCCGGGTCCAGCTTGTCCAGGTTCAGGCGCGCTTCGGCGCGGAACTGGTACGCCGCCGCAAGGCCAGGCTTCAGCGAGATGGCCTTGTCAAGATCGGCTTCGGCCTCGGCCCATTTTTCCTGCATCAGATAGGCGCTTGCCCGGTCGATCAGCAGGTCCGGCACATTCGGTTTCAGTTTCAGCGCATTGGTCAGCGTCAGTTCGGCCGCTTCCGGCGCGCCAGCCTGCAGCCAGGCATTGCCGGCTTGTGTCAGATATTCAGCGCGTTGTTCCAGCGTGCCGCCATCGGTGGCATTGGCCAGACTTTCCAGGCGGGCGGCGCCTTCATCCGCGCGGCCAAGGGCGATCAGGGCGAGGGCCGTGCACTGGCGCGCGCCGGGTCGGTTACCCTGATAGGTCCAGGCGAGGCCGTCTTCATAGGCCTCTTCAGCGTCCACCTCGATCTTGGCCACACAGGCTTCGAGACGTTCAGCTTCGCGATTGTCGAGACGGGCCGTCGCGCTTTGCGACAGGAAGAGCGAGGCTGTGGCCAGGGCAAGGAGGGACATGGATCATGGGCTCCGAAGACTATATGACTGGTCTTAGACCCGAGCGGAAAGGCCAGCGCAAATGACAGATCAGCCATCTCTGCTTTTTGTCTTCGGACTTGGCTATAGCGCGTTGCAGCTGGCTGAGCGCCTGAAACCGCAGGGCTGGCAGGTGCATGGCACTGTGCGAACGGCTGAAAAAGCCGAGAAACTAAAGGCTGAGGGCATCGCCGCGCAAGTCTGGGCTGGGGAGGGGCGGCCGGATATTCCGGAACGGGCGCACTGGCTGGTGACGCTGCCTCCCGACTCTGATGGTTGCCCCGCTGCACGGGCTGCCAGCTATGTCGAGGCAACGGCCGCATCGGTAACATATCTGTCGACTACCGGGGTTTATGGAGACCTGAATGGCGGCTGGGCCATGGAGTGGAGCCCCGTCAATCCGGGTTCTGACAGGGCAACGGCGCGGGTAAAGGCCGAACAGCAGTGGCTGGAGGCAACAGATGGGGCGCTGCGCAGCGTTCGCCTTCCAGGCATATACGGGCCAGGCCGCTCACCTTTCAACAAGCTGCGCAAAGGCAAGGCCACCCGCACAGTGAAACCGGGACAGGTTTTCTCCCGCGTGCATGTTGATGACATTGCGTCTGGCCTTGAGGCCCTGATGTTGCGTCCGCAGATCAGCGGCGTGTTTCATCTGTGTGATGACGCGCCCGCCCCGCCGCAGGATGTCACGGCCTATGCGGCTGAGTTGCTGGGCATTGCGCCGCCGCCTGAAGTGCCTTTTAACGAAGCTGATCTCAGCCCCATGGCGCGCAGCTTCTATGCCGAGTGCAAGCGGGTCTCCAATGCGCGGGCAAAGTCTGCGCTTGGCTGGCAGCCAGCTTACCGCACCTATCGCGAAGGGCTAAAAGCCGTGCTGAAGGCAGAAGAGAGTGCCTCATAAAAAAGCCCCCTCCGTGTTCGGAAGGGGCAGGTATAGAGGGGTATTGTTATCGGTCGCGATATCAGGCGGTGACAGACTCGCGTTGACGAGCGTGCTTGCCTTCACAGATTTCCTCAACAATCTTGGCGTTGAAGTCTCCGAGGTCATCCGGAGAGCGCGAGGTGACAAGGCCACCATCAACGACCACTGACTGGTCTTTCACTTTACCGCCAGCATTGCGCAGATCCTGCTGGATGGCCGGGAAACCGGTGACTTCGCGTCCGTTCACCAGATTGGCAGAGATCAGGACCTGTGGGCCGTGACAAATGGCGAAGACAGGTTTCTTCTGTTCAAAGAATTTTGAGACGAAGTCTTTCGCACGGTCATTTGTGCGCAGGGTGTCCGGGCTGAACAAACCGCCGGGGATCAGCAGGGCGTCGAAATCATCTGCCTTTGCCTCTTCCAGGGACATGTCGACATGGAAGCTGTCGCCATGCTCACGGTGCTTGTTCGCGTGGATGAAGCCTTTTTCAATGGAGACGATCTTTGTTTCTCCGCCTGCGGCTTCGATGGCTTCTTTCGGAGATGTCAGTTCGATCTGTTCAAATCCGTCCGCAGCCAGAATTGCGAGTTTACGACCTTCAGCGCGTTGGTTTGACATGGAATATGCCTCCTTGCTTCGTGTTACCCGCGCTGCAACCCTTTGGGGGGGAACGCGGCGGACAGGATCATCCCGTCCATCACACAATCAATGGGTGAGGCCCATGCCTTGTTCCGATTAAATACCGGAAATGTCTGCCAGTTTCAGCGGGCGACGTCGGCTATGTCGGCACAGGTTGCTTTCAGGCGTGCGATATCCTGCGGGCGGGAGAGGCGATGGTCGCCATCCTTGATCAGGGTAAAGACGAGATCCTCGCTGGTGATGGCCTCGACAAGGCGCTCGGCGTGCCGCCATGGCACATCGGCATCCTGCATCCCCTGAAGGATGCGGACCGGCACACCCAGATCAATCGGTTCGTCCAGGATTTGCCAGTTCCGGCCATCTTCGATGAGCGCGCGGGTGATTGTGTAGGGGGCACCATAATCGGACGGGCGCAGCGTGAATCCCTTGTCCAGGATCTCTGCCTGCGCCTCTGCGGAAAATTCCGGCCACATCAGCTTTTCGGTAAAGTCCGGTGCGGGTGCAATCAGGACGAGACCGGCAATACGCTCGCGACGGGCAAGGGCTGACAGCAGCGCCATCCAGCTGCCCATGCTGGAGCCGACAAGGATCAGCGGCCCGGACGTGTGCGCGTCAATGGCTGCGAGTGCATCTTCGCGCCAGGCGGAAATCGTGCCATCTTCAAATGCGCCATCGGATTCGCCGTGGCCGGAATAATCGAACGCCAGGAAGCCATGGCCCTCTGCGCTGGCCCAGTTCTCCAACTCGGTCACTTTTGTGCCGCTCATGTCGGATTTGAAACCGGACAGCCAGACAAAGGTCAGGTCCGAACGAGACGGGGACGACACCCGGTAGGCGAGGCGGCGTCCTTCAGGGGAGGTGAAATAGGTCGTTGTCATTCCTCTCCCGTTCCTCCATCTCTCTCGCCTGTCAAGCGAGTGGGAGGTAGCGCGCTGTGGACGAATTCCCGGATCTGACCGGAAAGACCATTCTTCAGGTGGCCCCCGAACTGTCTGCGGGCGGGGTTGAGCGCACCGTGGTGGAAGTCACCGAAGCTGTTATTAGTGCTGGCGGGCGGGCCTTGCTGGCGAGCAAGGGTGGACGGCTGGAGAAGGAGTTTGAATCGCTTGGCGGCGAACTCTTCCGCATGGATGCCAAGACCAAGAACCCGATCACGCTGAAACTGAATGAGGGCAAGCTGAAGCGTCTGATCGAGCGGGAAGGGGTGGACCTGGTGCATGCCCGCTCCCGCGCGCCGGCTTGGAGTGCCTATAACGCCGCCCGCGCCATGGGTGTGCCGTTCGTGACGACCTATCATGGTGCGTATTCCGGAAAATCTTCCCTCAAGAAAAAATACAATTCGGTGATGGCGAAGGGCGACATCGTGATCGCCAATTCGCAATGGATTGCCGAACATGTGAAGGCAGAGCATGGCGTGCCGGACGAGAAGATCGTCACCATTCCGCGCGGCGTGGATCTGGAGGTGTTTCACCCGATTGCCGTTGCGCCGTCGCGTGTAACCGCGATCCGTCAGTCCATGGGGCTGGAGAACGACAATCGCCTCGTTCTGCTGCTGCCGGGCCGTTTGACGGAATGGAAGGGCCAACTGGTCGCGATCGAGGCGCTGGGTTTGCTGGCCCCGGAAGAGCGCGAAAAGCTGGTGCTCGTGCTGGCCGGGGATGCGCAGGGCCGCAAGAATTATGTCACGCGTCTGGAAGAGGCCGTAGTCGCCAATGGGCTGGACCGGGGCGTGATCATGTCAGAACACATCACCGATATGCCCGCGGCCTACATGGCGAGCGACATTGTGTTGGCACCGTCCATCCGCCCGGAAGCCTTTGGCCGCGTGGCCGCAGAGGCGTCTGCCATGTGCCGCCCGGTCGTGGTGACGGATCATGGCGGCGGACGGGAAACCGTGATCGAGGGTGAAACCGGAGCCCGGGTCGAGCCGGGCAATGCGCAGTCGCTGGCCGGGGCCATCCGCGCCTTGATTTCCATAGGAGAAGAGGCCCGCAGCGGCATGGGACGGGCCGGCCAACTGCATGTTCGCAAGCATTTCTCCAAGCGGGGGCTTCAGGCGGCGACGCTCGGCGTCTATAAGACCCTGCTTGAATAGGGAAAACCGAGGCAAGCATGACAAAACCGGGCAAGTCGGCCAGTCCCGTTAATCCGGGAGAGAGTGCGCGCAAGGTGCTGGTGATCAAACTCAGCGCCCTGGGCGACTTTGTGCTTGCGCTGGGCGCAATGAAAGCCGTGCGCGAAGCCCACCCCAAGGCGCGCATCACCCTGCTGACTACGCCGCCTTACAAGGAATTTGCCGAGCTTTGCCCCTATGTGGACGAGGTGGAGACCGATGGCCGCCCGGAAGGCATGAAGGCGACGGCCGCGTTGATCCAGCGCATCCGCAAGGAAAAGTATGACATCATCTATGACTTCCAGACGAGCGGGCGCACGAAGAATTACTACACGGCGCTGAACCGTACCGGTCGCGCGCCGCTCTGGTCTGGCCATCATGAGAAGGCCGCCTTCTTCCACGACAATGCCGACCGCAAGACGATGCACTCCATTGACCGGCTGGCAGAGCAGCTGGAAGTGGCAGGCGTCGCGCCGGGTGGCCGGTGGTTGGGCAATAGCGCGCCGAAGCCGGACCTTTCATGGGTGCGCCCGAAGCTGCGCGATGCGCCGCGTCTTCAGCCCGCTTATTTCAGCCTGGAACAGCCCTATATGCTGCTGATCCCCGGGGCCTCTGCGCACCGTGAGGCCAAGCGCTGGCCGGTACAGAATTATACCGAACTGGCAAAGCGTGTCGCAGATTTGGGTATTACGCCGGTCATCATTGGCGGCAAGGCGGAAGGCCAGTTGGCGCAAGACATTGTGCGCAAGGAGCCGCGGGCGAAAAGTCTGACCACGCGGACGGACCTGTTCCAGATTGTTACTCTGGCAGAAAAGGCGCTTTTCGTTGTCGGCAATGATACCGGGCCGATGCACATGGCCGCGATTGCCGGCGCGCCGGGCGTCGCCCTGTTTGCCCTGAATGAGAGCAATCCGGACCATGCCGCCCCGCGCGGGCCCAAGACAATCATCATCAATTCCGCTCCGACTCTGGCGGAACTCAGCGTGGATGATGTCTGGCAATCCGTGCGCGCTTTGGGCGTGTTGCCGGACGCAGCACAGTGAACCGGCCTTCCTGCTGCTCATCAGTTGTGGGGTTGACCGGGAACCAAAATTCGAGGAGTGCGCTCTGCCTTGAATATGCCAGCATTTACGGGCATATTCAGGCATTCTTGAAATAGCGACAAAGGAGATTCGCCATAGCTCGCAGACCAGACATGGGTGGACCGCAGAAAACCGCCGGCCCACGTATCAATGATGACATCCGCGCCGCCAAAGTTCTCTTGATTGATGAGAACGGGGAAAAACAGGGCGTGATGCCCCTCACGGCTGCATTGGACGCGGCACGTGAAGCCGCGATGGACCTTGTGGAGGTGTCTCCAAATCAGGAGGTGCCCGTCGTCAAGATTCTCGACTATGGCAAGCTTCGGTTCGAGGAGCGCAAGAAGAAGGCCGCTGCGAAGAAAAAGCAGAAGTCTTCCGAGCTCAAAGAGATCAAGATGCGCCCCAATATCGACGTGCATGACTATGGCGTGAAGGCCAAGGCCATGACCCGCTTCTTTGAAGCTGGCGACAAGGTGAAAGTCACGCTGCGCTTCCGCGGTCGTGAAATGGCGCACCAGCATCTCGGCATGGAGCTGCTTCAGCGCGTGAAAGAAGACTTCGACGAAATGGCCAAGGTTGAGCTGGAGCCTAAACTCGAAGGCCGCCAGATGACCATGGTTCTGGCGCCGCGATGAAGATTCGCGCGATCCTTCTGGCCGTTTCAGCCGCGTTGCTGCTGGCCGCATGTGGCGGCAAAAACGCTGATCCGGTGGCAGATGCCCCACAAGTTGAACAGCCCCCTGTTGAGGCTGTCGAAGGTGCGCCGCCAGAGGATGCGGCCTCTGATGAGACGGTAAGCCCGCAAATGGACCCGTTGGACCAGGTAGAGGATTCCTGCGGCATGGCTGCTTTGCAGGCCTATATCGGCCAGGCCGCCAGCGACATTCCGGAAGATGAACTGCCGGAAGGGGCCCGTATTGTTGGCCCGGATACCCAGGTGACTATGGATTATGTGCCGACGCGCCTGAACGTACTGACCGATGAGGACGGCCTCATTCTCAGCCTGAAGTGCGGCTGAGGTAAGCTTTCCTGTCAGTCTGGAACAACACGAAAAGCCGGACGGGCCCAAAGCCCTCCGGTTTTTTGTTTGTAACACGCGGAGAGTACAAGGCCGCGGTAAGTATAGAGAGGGGAGGGAACAGGTAGCGACCCTGTCTCTCCGCGCGCCGGGGCCATGGAAACCCCCATTCCGGCATGTCACCACCGAAATGACAGGGCCAAACCTACAAGCGGGGCTTCTGCGCCGGATTGGGAAAGGTGAAAACGCTGGTTACAGGCGGGGACAGGCCTGTCAGGGCCGGGGAATGACCGCGCGGCTTTCCCCAATAGTGACGCTGCTTTTAACGGATTCACCCCCTTGATTCCTGCGCGCCGATCCGTCATAAGCCGCCACTTCCGAGCAATGCGGGCGAACGGCATGCCCCTTTGGCTCATGAACCCTGGGCCGCCGCAAGGTGTGAGCTCAACTAGAGGAGAGATGAAATGCCGAAGATGAAGACGAAAAAGGCCGCTGCAAAGCGGTTCAAGATCACGGCAACCGGAAAGCTGAAGCACGGCGTCGCTGGCAAGCGTCACCGCCTGATCAGCCACAATGCGAAATACATCCGTCAGAACCGCGGCACCAAGCTGGCCGCTAAAGCTGATGTTGCCCGCGTTGTGAAGAAATTCCTGCCCTACGGCCTCTAGGCCCGTATCCGTTCAAGATCTTGACCAAGGAGGCCTAGATGCCCCGTTCACGTAACAAAGTTCCCGCCCACGCCCGCCACAAGAAGATTCTGAAGCAGGCAAAGGGTTTCCGTAACCGCCGCAAGAATACGTTCCGCATCGCGCACCAGTCTGTCTGGGAAGCCGGTCAGTACGCCTATGTTGGCCGCAAGGTGAAGAAGCGGAAATTCCGCTCCCTGTGGATCCAGCGTATCAACGCCGCTGTGCGTATTCACGATGACGAGATGAACTATTCCCAGTTCATCAACGGCCTGACCAAAGCCGGCATCGAAGTCGACCGTAAGGTCATGGCTGACATTGCCGTGCGCGAGCCGGAAGCGTTTGGTGCCCTGGTCAAACAGGCCAAGGCTGCCCTCGCTTAACTTGCCATCAAGGCACAAGTGACAAAGCCCGGCCCTCAAAGCCGGGCTTTTTCTTTAAGGGCGTTTGCAACCTGCTTCGAAGCGCCTAAAAAGCCCGCGCGAACAGAAAAGGGAATTTCCCCCGTGTCCGATATCAATACGATCGAAAAAGAAGCCCTCGCGTCAATTGAGTCTGCCGGTGATCTCGGCACGCTTGAAGACGTCCGCGTGGCGGAGCTTGGCAAGAAGGGCCGCGTGTCCGGTCTGATGAAGCAGCTGGGCGGCATGAGCCCGGAAGAGCGCAAGGAAATGGGGCCGAAGCTGAATGCGCTGAAAACGCGCGTTGATGAGGCCATACGCACCCGCAAGGAAGCACTGGAAGCCGCTGCGCTGGAAGCCCAACTGGCCCGCGAGAAGGTCGACCTCTCTCTGCCGCCGGCGCCGGGCCCGAAGGCTGGCGCGCTGCACCCTGTGATGCAGGTGTTTGAAGAGATCGCGGCGATCTTTGGCGATATGGGCTTTGCTGTGGCCGAAGGCCCGGACATGGAAGACGATTGGCACAATTTCACGGCGCTGAACTTCCCCGAAGGCCACCCGGCGCGCGAGACGCACGACACCTTCTTCATGAAGGCGCTGGAAGGGGATGATGCCAAGGTTCTGCGCACGCACACCTCGCCCGTTCAGATCCGCACCATGATGACCCAGAAGCCGCCGATCCGCATCATTGCGCCGGGCCGGGTTTATCGGAATGACTGGGACGCGACGCACACGCCGATGTTCCACCAGGTCGAAGGCCTCGTGATCGAGAAGAACACGCATATGGGCCACCTCAAAGGCTGCCTGATCGACTTCGTGAAAGCCTTCTTCGAGGTGGACGAAGTGGAGGCACGGTTCCGCCCACACTTCTTCCCGTTCACCGAGCCGTCTGCCGAGATGGATGTGAAATATACCCGCAAGGGCGAGACGATCGAGATCGGTGCCGGCGATAGCTGGATGGAGATCCTCGGCTCCGGCATGGTGCACCCGAATGTGCTGCGTAATTGCGGCATTGACCCGAAAGAGTATCAGGGTTTCGCCTTCGGTATGGGCGTTGACCGCCTTGCCATGCTGAAATACGGCATGCCGGATTTGCGCCCGTACTTCGAAGCGGACCCGCAATGGACGCGCCATTACGGCTTTGCGCCATGGGCCACGCCGAGTGTCAGCGGAGGGCTGTCGTGACAGACAGCGCCGCCTCATCTGATTTGCCGAAATGGACCTTCGGGGATTCCCCCGAACTGGCCGACCGTCTGGCCGCGCTGATCGTTGCGGGCGTGAAGACGGCGTCCTGCAGCGAAGCGAGCATTGATGGGCCGCCAGTTGAAGGCGAGCGTGGATACCTGATGAGCGGCGATGACAGGCCGGTGGCGATCCTTGAAACCCTAACGGTCACGCGGATGAAATTCGCGGACATGACGCAGGAACTGGCGGCGCTGGAAGGGGAGGGCGACCTCAGCCTCGATTACTGGCAGCGCGCCCACAGGGACTATTTCACCCGCGCCGGTGTGTTCACAGAGGACATGGACATTCTGTTCGAGACATTCCGCCTGGTCGATGTGCTGGACTCTGATTTCGCGGCCAAGGCCGCTGACCACCTAGCGCAGGAACGCGCCGGGGCGACGCAGTAGGGGGCGGGCATGGGCAATGGCAACAAGGCGGAAATGCTGATCGCGATCTGCGCGGTGATGACCAGCGTGATTGCCCTGTTCGTTGCCTGGGATCAGGGTCGCGTCATGCGCGCGCAGCAGCACGGATCGGTTTATCCTGTGCTGCAGGTGGACGGCTTTGTGTCCAGTACGCCGACAAGACGCTCCCTCGGCCTTCGTCTCAGTAATAGTGGGGTTGGGCCTGCGCTGATCGAGTCTGTGACGCTGCTGGAGGGAGGCAAGCCGATTGACGGGTTTGAGAGCCACCGTGAGAGCCTGCCGCCCGGATATGATCTGTCCTGGAGCGGAGCAACGGGGCGCGCGCTGGCGCCTGACCAGATGATCACGCCCGTTGAGGTGGCCTGGCCGGTTGAGGCGCTGTCCCAGGACGACTTTTACGAAGTGGCCGGGGAGTGGGACGACCTGGCGCTTGAGATCTGTTATTGCTCTGTTTTTGAGCGGTGCTGGAAACTGCGCGGCATCGGTACGGCCCGGGCAGAGCGCGTACAGCGCTGCGAACGCAGCGACCGAGATATTTTTGAAGAACTCCGTATACCTGCACCATCTGCAGGTATTGAGACTCCCGAAGTGGAATAGACAATGAAATTCACCCTGTCCTGGCTGAACGACCACCTCGCCACCAAGGCGATGCTGGATGATATTCTCTCCCTCATGCTGAAAGCCGGCCTTGAGGTTGAGGAGGTTGAAGACCCGCGTGAGAAGCTGGCCGCCTTTACGGTCTGCAAGGTGAAAGAGGCAAAGCCTCATCCGGATGCGGACAAGCTGCGCGTGTGCACGGTGGATACTGTGGATGGCGAGAAGCAGATTGTCTGCGGCGCGCCGAACGCCCGCACCGGCATGACGGCCATCTATGCGCCGCTGGGCGCCTATATTCCGGGGCTGGACTTCGCGCTGGACAAGAAGGCCCGCAAGATCCGCGGCGTGGAAAGCTATGGCATGATGTGTTCCACGCGGGAGCTGGAAGCCGGGGAAGACCATGACGGCATTGCCGATCTGGATGCATCCATTCCGCTGGGCACGCCCGCTGCTGATGCGCTGGGTCTGAATGATCCGGTGATTGATTTCGAAGTGACGCCGAACCGTCCGGACTGGCTGGGTGTACAGGGCATTGCCCGTGACATCGCCGCCGCTGGCGGGGGCCGTTTCGTGCAGGTGGACGTCAAGAAGGTGAATGGCAATGCTGATTGCCCGGTCGAAATCCGGTTGGACGCGCCGGAGGCCTGCCCGGTCTTTGCCGGGGCGGTGATTGTCGGCGTGAAGAATGGTCCGTCACCGGATTGGATGCAACAGCGTCTGAAGGCCGTTGGCATTCAGCCGAAAAATCTGTTGGTGGATGTCACGAACTATATCTCTCTGGACCGTGCCCGCCCGCTGCATGTTTATGATGCGCAGAAACTCTCCGGTCCTGTTGTGGCCCGTCTGGGCAAGGCAGGGGAGACGCTGGACGCGCTGGACGGCAAGACCTACACGCTGAGCGAAGACATGTGCGTCATTGCCGATGATAGCGGTGCGATTGGTCTTGGCGGCGTGATGGGCGGCCAGTCCACGGCGGTTTCCAATGAGACGACAGAAGTGTTCATCGAAAGCGCATGGTTCGATCCGCTGCGCACCGCCCGCACGGGCCGGGCCACGGCGATCCATTCCGATGCCCGCTATCGCTTTGAGCGCGGTGTGGACCCGCACAGCTGTCTGGACGGCCTGAACATGGCGCTGGCGCTTATCGTTGAATATGGTGGCGGCACCGTCTCAAAGCCGCGCATTGTGGGCGAGCCGCCAGTGAACCCGCGCAAGGTGACGTTCTATCCGGCGGATGTCGAGCGCCTGACCGGCCTGACTGTCAAACAGACCGAGATGCGCCGTATCCTGAAGGATCTGGAGTTCGTGATCGAAGATGCCGGTGATGCCTGGTATCTGATGCCGCCGACCTTCCGCTTCGATATGGAACAATCAGCTGACATCGTGGAAGAGATTGCCCGCCTGATCGGCTATGATCAGCTGCCAACAACGTCTCTGCCAGCACCTGAGGGCGGCGTGCGCGCGATCACGACGCCGATGCAGGCGCGTGTGCGGACGGCCCGCCGCGTCATGGCATCTCGCGGCTTCCTCGAAACGGTCAGCTGGAGCTTCATGTCAAAAGCCCATGCGGCGCTGTTCGGCAAGATCCATGAGGCCCTGACGGTCGCCAATCCTGTGGCGAGCGATCTTGACTATATGCGCCCGTCCATTCTGGGCAATCTGGCGCAGGCGGCCCAACGCGCGGCCAATCATGGTGAGCGTGGCGTGCGTCTGTTCGAGGCCGGGCCGATCTATCTGGGCGATGGCCCGAAAGATCAGCGTACGGTCGTCACCGGGCTGGTGCGTCCCTATAATGAGCGCCATTGGCAGGGCGCCCCGCATGCCTATGATTCCTATGCTGCGAAGGCAGACCTGTTTGCCGTGCTGGAATCTCTTGGCCAAACGGGGGATCGCTTCCAGGTGGCTGACCCCGTGCTGCCGCAATGGCATCCGGGGCAGGCGGCTGCGCTGAAGCTTGGCCCGAAAGTTACGGTAGCCCATTTCGGCCAGCTGCACCCCGGCCTTCTGAAGGCGCTGGGAGTTGACGGCCCGATGTTCGGCTTTGAGCTGAACCTCAATGCACTGCCGCAGATGAAAGCCAGGACAACGAAGACAAAGCCGGTTCTGGAGCGTATCGACCTGACACCGATCCGCCGTGACCTGGCCTTTGTCGTGGACCAGTCCGTTCCGGCAGGCGAACTGGTGCGCTTGGCGCAGGGCGCTGACAAGAAGCTGATCAGCCACGCAGAAGTCTTCGATGTCTATGAAGGTGCCGGCGTGCCGCAGGGTCAAAAATCAGTCGCGTTCGAGCTGACGCTTCAGCCGCGCGAGAAGATGAAGGATGAAGATATCCAGGCCCTGATGGACAAGGTTGTGGCTGCGGTCGCCAAGGGCACCGGGGGTGTGCTAAGGGGATAGGTACAGATCAACCTGTTCGTGGAGGGGACGCATGGGGCTGTATCGGTGGTTGCACACTCAACTGGTTCCCGAAGCCCGGGAAACCGGCATCTCCCTCACGAACTGGTTTATCATCAGCCTGGTCTTGGCCAGCTTCCTGTTTCTGGCGCTTGAGACAGAGCCGACGCTGCTGGCGATTCCCGAATGGCGGGTGGCGTTCAGATGGTTCAATGTCGCGGTCGTCATTATCTTCGCCATCGAATATGTGTTGCGCGTGGCGGTTGCCGGCATGCGACCGGAATATGCCGGCTTTGTCGGGCGGCTGCGCTACATCACGCGCTTCTATTCCGTTGCAGACCTTCTGGCCTTCCTGCCGGAACTGATTGTGATGATTGTCGGCGGCGGTATTCCGCTGATCGCGCTGCGGGTTTTCCGCTTGTTCCGCCTGATCAAGATTGCGCGCTTTGTACCCGCTTTCGATGTGCTGGGCGCAGCGATGAAACGGGCAGGCTCGCAACTTCTCACCACCCTCGCCATGGCGATGGCGCTGGTCTATGTTGCGGCTGTGCTGCTCTACTTCATTGAAGGTGTGGGGCAGGGACGTGAGGAGTTTAATTCCATCCCACGGGCCATCTGGTGGTCCATCGCGACGCTGACGACGGTCGGCTATGGGGATGTGTATCCGGTCACGACGCTAGGCCGGATCGCGGCCTCTGTGATTGCGATTGCGGGGATCGGGGTAGTGGCCCTGCCGGCGGGCGTGTTCGCCAGCGCCTTCTCTGATGAGCTGCGTGAGCGCCAGCTTCAGAAGTTGCAGGACAGGGTGGAAGAGGCCGAAGCCAAAAAAGGCGCCGCCCCCGAAGAGAGCGGCGCCTGAGACAGATCAGTCCTGGCTTTTTGAGCCGTTGGCTTCGGACTGCAGCATTGTGTAGCGCTCGATGCCAATACGTTCGATCAGTTCGAACTGGGTTTCCAGATAGTCGACATGTTCTTCCTCGTTGGTCAGAATCTTGCCGAATAGGTCGCGGCTGCCATAGTCGCGTACGCTCTCGCAGTATTCCATGGCATCGCGCAGCATCGGAATCGCGTCATTCTCCAGCTTCAAGTCGCACTCGAGAATTTCCTGCACAGATTCGCCAATGCGCAGCTTTCCCAGATCCTGCAGATTCGGCAGGCCGCCCAGGAACAGGATGCGCTCGATCAGCCAGTCGGCATGCTCCATCTCCTCAATGGATTCCTTGTACTCATAGTCGCCAAGCTTGCTGACGCCCCAATCATGCAGCATGCGGGAATGCAGGAAGTACTGGTTGATGGCGGTCAGCTCGTTTTTCAGACACTTGTTCAGAAATTCGATGACCTTGGGATCGCCTTTCATGGGGGGCTCCTGATTGATTACGTGAATATACCTAGCAGATAGGCCGATTGGTAAGCGTAGGCAATAAAAAACCCAATAAAATCAATTGCATATGAAAGTGCGACACAGTTGCAGGCGGGCGTGCAAATGCGTCTCTCGCGCAGGGCGGCGGAAAAAACCAGTCAAGGCAAAGGGGTAGCGCTTATTCTGCAGCAACCATGACAGGGGATGGCATACGGCGATCCATCTCCTCGGCGATGATCTCGCCCATGGAGCAGCTGCATTTTCCGCACTGGAACTTGCAGCCATGATGCGATTGTACGGCCTTGGGGCTACGCGCCCCGGCATCCACGGCAGCGCGGACGCTCTTGCAGTTAATGCGGTTGCAGACACAAACGATCATGAGAACCATTTGCATCAATGTGCGAATGATTGTCAATACGCTTTTTCACACTTCTTAACCTGTCTTGCCCCGCCAGACGGACCAGCTGACGCCGCTGCCGATAGTCAGCGTGGTTGTCTCATACTGTCCTGCCGGGTCGCTGACATACTCGACGAAGGGCTTCAGCGTCTTGCGGAAGCTGAAGATGTTGTCGGCCAGAATGATCGCGCCGGGCGCCAGTTTTGGCTCCAGCAGGTGCAGGACAGGGATGTAGAGATCCTTCCAGCCATCCAGGAAGACGAAATCAACCGGCCCCTGCAGCGGCGCGAGGCTTTCCATTGCGTCGCCTTCGCGGATGTCTGACCAGCGGCTGAGGCCGGCCTCTGCCAGGTTTGCGAGGGCGATTTGCGCCTTGCTGGGGTCTTTCTCTGTGCCGGTAAAACGACCGCCGGTCTCACGGGCTGCAGCCGCCAGATAGATGGCGGAAATGCCGAAAGACGAGCCGAACTCGACAATATTGCGCGCCCCTGCCGACAGAGCGGCGAGGTACATCAGCTGGCCGAATTCCGGGGAGACGGAGATGTAGGCGTCTTTCAAATAGGGCTCTGCCGATTCAAAGGTGGAGCGGGCTTTCAGATAGCCGGTCAGGATGGCGGGCAGGGCGCGGAGCAAAACATTCCGGTCCTGACGGGCATCCTGATGCAGGCGGGCGAGCGTGGCGGAGACCTGTGGGGCGTTCAGGCCGTTGGCGGGCGGGGGCATGTCAAAGGGCATGGCGCAAATCCTTGTTGCGGTGGCGGTGTAATGCATTAAATATGAGCTATTACTCGTATTTTGAAACTCGCATTCAGAGAGCCTTGCTGCATGAGTTCCGCCGAGACGCCCGCCCCCAGAAAACGGCCAGTTCAGGCGCGGTCTGCCCTCACGGTCGACGCGATCCTGACGGCGGCAGCTCACATTCTCGAAGGGGAGGGGATGGAGGGCTACACTACGAATGCTATTGCGGCGCGCGCGGGCGTGTCGATCGGCTCTCTCTATCAATACTTTCCGAACAAGGAGGCGATTACGGCGGCTTTGGTGCTGGCGGATGCAGAGCGCCTGTATGAAGCGCTGCAGGCCGCCTCCGATGGCTCGGCAGGCGCGCCGTTCCTGGCGCGGCTGGAAGCGTTGCTGGATGTCGTGATTGCGCACCAGATGGAGCGCCCGGTGCTGGCCCGGATGATCGACATGGAAGAGCGGCGGCTGGCGCATGACCCGGCGCTGCAGGCCGTGCATGAGGCGGGCTTTGCCCTCGTACGCCAGGAATTGCAAAGTAGCGGCCTCAGCCTGCCCTTCGGGCTGGAGGCCAGCACGGTGGATGTCTTCGCCATCGTGCTGGGCATTTGCGATACGGCGGGCGAGCGCGGCGAGACGGATGGTGATGGCCTGAAGGCGCGCATCCGCCATGCCGTGCTCAGCTATCTTGGGCTTCGTCCCAGCTGAACACGTCTTCCAGCCCCACGCCGAAAACGCGCGCGATGCGGAAGGCGCTTTCGAGCGACGGGGAATAGCGGCCCTGTTCGATGGCAATCACGGTTTGCCGCGTGACGCCGATCTCTTTGGCGAGGGCGGCCTGACTCATCCCGTCATGAGCCTCGCGCAGCTGCTTGACGCGGTTCGCAATAGGAGGGCGTTTCGCCATGCCTCACACGCCCCGGCGGTAGAGGAATATCTGGAACGCATATTCCGCAATCTGGCTCAGCATCAGGGCGCCGAAGATGATGTGGAACAACAGGTTTCCGTCGCCGAGCCAGCCAAAGTGCCAGAGGCCGCCAAATGCACCGACGGCCAGCACATAGCCTGACCAGTGGCCTGCCTTGTCGAGAATGGCCTTCTCGCGCTCGTCTACAGGAGCATTGGCTTCCTGGCCGGACATAATGGCGAGCACGACATTCACAATGATCGAGGTGATCACAACCAGAGTGACATAGCCTATGAAGAAGCGGAGATCGGGCGGTGATGTGTGGCCAAGCGCGCTCGAAACGCTGACGATTTTGCTGAAATACCAGGCCCCTGCCACGATCAGGATGAGGCCCATGCCCCAGGCGGTTTTCTCTCGGAATGACATCTACAAGTCCTTTGCGGTGTAAAAGATTTCTTACATGGGACGTGTAGTCAAAGATTTTTGACATGTCAAATATTTTTAACAACAAATGATCGCCCAGCTTGACCGGAGGGGCTGTGGCCTCTACCTCCGGCGCACCTGTTTTCACTCAACAATGACTGACATTCCTGATGACCGATCTCTCTACGCTCGCCCAATCCGCAAAGGCCTGGCCGTTCGAGCTTGCCCGCAAGCTGGAACAACGCGTGGAGCAGCAGATAAAGGCGGGCCAGCGCGCCGCCGATGACCCGGTCACCTTCGAGACCGGCTATGGCCCGTCCGGCCTGCCGCATATTGGCACGTTCGGCGAAGTTGTGCGCACAACCATGGTGCGCCATGCCTTTGAAGTGCTGACGGCGGGCAAATACACAACGCGCCTGATATGTGTGTCGGATGATATGGATGGTATGCGGAAAGTTCCGCCAACCGTGCCGAACCCGGAAAAGCTGGAGCCCTATCTGCAACAGCCGCTGACGGCAGTGCCGGACCCGTTCGGCACGCATGACAGCTATGGCGCGCACATGAATGCGCGGTTGTGCGCCTTCCTGGACCAGTTCGGCTTTGAATATGAATTCCTGTCTGCGACGGATTGCTACAAATCCGGACGGTTTGACGACATGCTGCTGCGGGCGGCGCAGAAATATAAAGACATAATGGATGTGATGCTGCCGACGCTTGGCGAGGAGCGCCAGGCGACCTACAGCCCGTTCTTGCCGATCCATCCGGAAACCGGCGAAGTGCTCTATGTGCCGATGAAGGCCGTGGACGGAGAGAAGGGGACCGTCACGTTTGAGGACGAAGCCGGCAAGGAATTCACCGTGCCCGTCACCGGCGGCCATGTGAAGATGCAGTGGAAGCCGGATTTCGGCATGCGCTGGGCGGCTCTCGGCGTCGACTTCGAAATGTTCGGCAAGGACCATCAGGCCAATGCGCCGATCTATTCCAAGATCACGAAGATCCTCGGCAAACGGCCGCCGGAACAGTACGTGTACGAAATGTTCCTGGACGACAAGGGCGAGAAGATATCCAAGACAAAGGGCAATGGCATCTCTGTGGAAGACTGGCTGAAATATGCGCCGGATGAGAGCCTCAGCCTGTTCCAGTTCCAGAAGCCGCGCGTGGCGAAAAAGCTATATTTCGATGTCATCCCGAAAGCGGTGGATGAATATCTGACCTTCCTGGAAAAATATCCGGAAGAGGAGCCTGCGCGGCAGATCGAGAACCCTGTCTGGCACATTCATTCCGGCAATCCGCCGCAGGTGAAGACGCCGGTCAGCTTTGCTTTGCTGCTCAACCTGGTGGCGGTGGCAAACCCGGAAGACAAGAGCCAGCTCTGGGGCTTCATCTCGCAATATGCACCGGAGGCCTCGCCCGAAACGCACCCGATGCTCGACAAGCTCGCCGGCTATGCTATGAGCTATTATACCGACTTCGTGCTGCCCGAAAAAACCTATCGTGCGCCTACGGACAAGGAACGCGCCGCAATGGAAGACCTGTCCGCCCGCTTCAAGGCGTTCAGTGACGAGCCGACCTCGGAAAATCTTCAGACGCTGACCTTCTCTGTCGGCAAGGAACATGAGTTCGACAATCTGCGCGAATGGTTCCAGGCGCTCTATGAGGTGCTGCTCGGCCAGAGCCAGGGCCCGCGCTTCGGCAGCTTCGCTGCGCTTTATGGCGTCGCGAACACGGCCCGCCTGATCGATGATGCGCTGGCACGGGGGTAGGCGAAGCCATTAGGATCCCACTCTGTCTCTCCCTTTTGAAGGGGTAGGGCAGAGGGGGCATGCCCCGTGCGGCTGTAATCAGCCCTAAACACTTCCCTGCTTAAGTAGCGACCGAACAGGAGAGGCTTTCCGCACATGACCATTCTTCGCACAGTGCTGCTCGCAGGCGCGCTTGTTAGCTTGCCGGCCTGTATGGCCAGCAAGATCGTTACCGTACCGGTAAGTGTGGCGGGGGATGTTGTCGAGGGCACGGCCAAGGGCGCATATGCGGTCGGCTCCGGCGCGGTGCGTGTGACCGGCGACGCGCTCGACGGGCCGGACGAGCATGTCCGCATTGATGTGACCTACAGCAATGGCAAGCACACGCGGAAAACGATCAAGAAGAAATATCTTGAGCGCGAGCTGAAAAAGCTCAGCAAGAAGGGCCGGATTGTGGACGTCGATGTGAGCCCGGCGAAGTAGGGACTACTCCGCCGAGATCAGCGTCGTCTTCGCTGTCGGCAGCTTGCCTTCGGGCCAGCTCTGCCACAGCTCTGCTTCTTTTGTCTTGGCGGTTTCGACTGCGGCATCCTTCACATGGCCATAGCCGCGGATCTCGTCCGGAATCTCGGCGAGCGCGATGGCCAGATCATGGTTCTTTGCCGTCAGTTCCTGCGCGATGCGGGCAAGGCCGCTAAGGTAATCGTCACGGATCTGGCGTTCCATCTTGCGCTCTTCGGTATAGCCGAACGGATCGAACTTCGTGCCGCGCAGGCCCTTGAACTTCGCCATCAGCTTGAAGACCGTCAGCATCCAGGCGCCGAAATGCTTTTTCTGAAGATGGCCATTGGCATCCTTCTTGGCGAGGATGGGCGGGGCCAGCATCAGGCGCATCTTGCCGCCCTTGAACTGTTTCGCCACATAGTCCGCAAAGTTTCCATTCGTATAGAGACGGGCGACTTCATACTCGTCCTTATAGGCCATCACCTTGTAGGCATAGGTGGCAGCCGCGCGGGTCAGCTTGTCGCCCAGGCCTGTGCCATGCTCTGCTGCGCGGACTTGCGCGACCAAATTGCGGTATTTTTCGGCATAGGCCTTGTCCTGATATTTTGTCAGGCGCTCTGCACGGTCATCAATAAGTTCGTCCAGAGTTTTCGGCTCGATATGGCCTCGCGGATCGTGCTGCTGTTCCAAGCGTACAGGGTCAACCGCGGCGATACGACCAATATTGAAGGCGGACATGTTGTCCTGCACCTTGGTGCCATTGAGGCGGATCGCGCGGTAGAGTGCGCGCAGGCTGACCGGCACCTGGCCCTTTTGCCAAGAATAGCCGACCATGATCATGTTCGTATAGATTGCGTCATGCAGATAGCCGACGGCCAGCGCCTCGGCATCAAAGGCCGCAAAGTCCCGCGCCTGACGCTTCACGCGGGAGGCAAGGAGATCGCTCTCAAACCTCTTTGACCGGTCACGGATGAATTCACTGGTCGGCGTGACATCGGAATTGGCATAGGCGGCCGTGCGGCCAGAATCCATCATGTTGATGGCATCGCCGCCTGCGGCCACCACCAGGTCGCAGGCGATGATCAGGTCAGCACTGGCCGGAGGGACGCGGCCTGTGGAGATCATCTCCGGCTCGCGCGCAAAACGAATATGGCTGAGCACCGGGCCGCCTTTCTGGGCTAGGCCGGTCATGTCCAGGCTGGAGGCGGCATGGCCGTCCACATGCGCAGCCATGGCCAGCACAGCGGCCACGGTCGTAACGCCTGTACCGCCAACGCCGGTAAACAGCACGTTCCATGGCTCCGCCAGGCTGGGCGTTTCGGGCAGGGGCAGGCCGGCATCGTCAAACACCGGGCGCGGCTGGTCTTCCCAAGCCGGTTCGCCATCCTGAATGGTCACAAAGCTGGGGCAGAATCCGCGCAAACACGAAAGGTCTGTGTTGCACGTGGACTGATTGATCCGGCGCTTGCGGCCGAGTTCTGTCTCGACTGGCTCAACCGAAAGACAGTTCGACTTGATGGAGCAATCGCCACAGCCTTCACAGACTTCGGTATTGATGATGACGCGGGTGCGGTCCGGCGCGCGCAGGCCGCGCTTGGAACGGCGGCGCTTTTCGGTGGCGCAGATCTGGTCATAGATCATGACCGAGACGCCCTTGGTCTTGCGCAGCATGTCCTGAACTTCGTCCAGATCCTCGCGGTCATAAATTTTCACGCGGCGGGGAAGGTTGGCCACATTGGCGTAGCGGGTCGGGTCTTCGGTGACGACGACGATCGTCTCGACGCCTTCCGCCTCAACTTGCTGAGCAATCTGGGCGGGGGTCTGACCGGATTCGACATGCTGGCCGCCGGTCATGGCAACGGCGTCATTATACAGGATTTTGTATGTCATGTTCGCGCCGGAGGTGACCGCCGCGCGGATGGCGAGGCTGCCGGAATGGGAATAGGTGCCGTCTCCAAGGTTCACAAAGACATGGCCCTCATCAGTGGCCCAGTGCTGGCCGACCCAGGCAATGCCTTCGCCGCCCATCTGGCTGGTCATGTCGGTTTTACGGTCAGGCATGAAGTTCGCCATATAGTGACAGCCAATACCGGCCATGGCGCGAGAACCTTCCGGCACCACGGTGGAGGTATTATGCGGGCAGCCGGAACAATAGTGGGGCGTCCGGATTGTGGGGGAGGCATTGGTGCGGGCCGCTTCGCCCGCACGGCCCACGCGGTCGAAATAGGTGTCGGCGCGGCTCGTGTCCCAGCCTTCCGGCATGATCTTCATCAGGGCGCCGGCCATTTCCGGAATGGAGATGGAGGCGATGTCGGAGAGCAGGGGCTTGCCTTCGCGGTCGCGCTTGCCTTCGATATAGGGGCGCTGGCCATCCGGCAGGTCGTAGAGGGCAGAGCGTAGCTGATCCTCGATCAGGGGGCGCTTGTGTTCGATGACGACGACGCGCTCCAGCCCGCGGCAGAACGCCCGGACCCCTTCCGGCTCCAAGGGCCAGGGCATGGCGACCTTGTAGATGGAGAGGCCCAGGCGTCCTGCATCCTGCGGAGAGAGGCCAAGCGCCGCGAGCGCCTCGAACACGTCGCGGGCGGCCTGACCTGTCACGATGACGCCGATACGGGGCTTCGGCGACGGCAGGATGATCTGATCGAGCTGGTTGGCGCGCACATAAGCCTGTGCGGCCGGAAGCTTCACCTGGCGCAGGCGGCGTTCCTTGTCCAGCGGGCTGTCGCCCCGCCGCATGTGGACACCGTCTTCCGGAATCACAAATTCCGGGCTGACAAAGTTGAAGCGGTCCAGATCCACGCTGACTACGGCGCCGGAATCCATCGTGTCGGCTAGCGCGACGAGGCCCGTCCACGCGCCGGAAAAGCGGCTCATCGCCCAGCCATGAATTCCATAGTCCAGTACATCCTGAATGGAGGCGGGGTTCAGCACCGGGATTTCAGCATCCTGCATCGCGAATTCGGATTGCGAGGGCAGGGTGGAGGATTTGCAATTATGGTCGTCGCCAATGATGGAAATCACGCCGCCATGCTTTGAGGCGCCAGCGGCATTGGCGTGCTTGAAGACGTCGCCCGTCCGGTCAACGCCGGGGGCCTTGCCATACCAGATGCCGAACAGGCCATCATATCTGGCCCCCGGAAACAGGCCGAGCTGCTGGCTACCCCAGACGGCAGTGGCGCCGAGGTCTTCGTTCAGGCCTTCCCAGAACTTGATGTCATAGGTGTCGAGCCATTTCTGCGCGGCCCGCAATTGCTGATCATATCCGCCGAGAGGAGAGCCGCGATAGCCGGAAATGAAGCCGGCCGTATTCAGCCCCATGCCTATATCAAGTCGTTTGCGGTCAAGTGGCAGGCGCACGAGCGCCTGAATGCCCGTCATAAAAGCTTTGCCCTCGACAAGATCGTATTTGTCGTCCAGCGTAACTTCGCGATGTTGCATGATATGCCTATCCCAAGGGTTTGTGGCATATTATTGGGTAAATCGCACGAAATTGCTTGCCTTTCTTGCGCGGTTTTTGTTATTCCGGGGTAAAATTTACCGGAAATTGCGGGAGTGTAAGCAAAATTGGCCCAAGAACTAGATGCCGTTGATGCGAGAATCCTGGACATCATCCAGCATGATGCCGGACTATCCGTCGCTGAGATCGCTGACCGTGTCGGTCTGTCCTCTTCCCCGTGTTGGCGCCGTATCAAGCGCATGGAAGAGGCCGGGTTCATTACCGGGCGCGTCACCCTGCTGGACAATAATTCGCTTGGACTCAACTTCGAAGTGCTGGCAAGCGTCAAATTGGCGCTGCCGAGCCGGGAGAATCTCGAAGCGTTTGAGCGCATGGTGCAGGATTGGCAGGAGGTCGTCGAATGCATGACGGTGACCGGCGCGGTGGACTACATGATCCACATCGTGACGACTGACATGCACGCCTATGACAATTTCCTGCGTGACAAGTTGCTGGGGTCTGCCCTCGTCTCTGACGTCCAGTCTCGCATTGTGATCCGCGTGGCCAAGCGTACGACGGCGTTGCCGCTGGATCTGGTGGAAGATGTAAGAAAGTCCTCGTCCACCTGACTATATCCCTAAAGGATAGCAGGAGATGCATGATGTTTCGTTCGATGATGGCTGCCGTGGCGGCTTTGGGCCTGATGGCGCTTCCCACCCTGGCGGCGCCGCTGACCGAGGTTGAGCTTCAGGAAAAAGTGGACACTGTCCGGGAGGAGGCGGGGCTTGTCGCTCTGGGCGCGGTCGTGGTCGATGCGGACGGGGAGGTGCTGGGTCTTGCAGTCTCGGGCGAGCGGCGCAAGGGCAGCGGAGACGCGGTCCAGCCGGGCGATGCCTGGCATATCGGCTCCAACACCAAGATGCTCACAGCCTTGCTCTATGGCCGTCTGGTGGAGCAGGGGAAGGCCGAATGGGGCGATACCCTGCCGGAGCTGTTTCCGGACCTGGCAGAGGATATGTCCCCCGCTTGGCAGGATGTGACTATTGAACAGCTGTTTTCTCATCGCAGTGGTCTGGCGGCCAATCCGGCTACGACCTGGTTCCTGACCCACCGGGATTCCAAAGAGCCGGTGGAAGCCCAGCGAACGGAGCTGGCCCAAAAATATCTCTCCAAAGCGCCTGATGGAAAAGTCGGAACCTTCCAGTACAGCAATCTGGGCTACATGATTGCCGGGGCCGCGATTGACCGGATCGCCGAGCGGCAGGGCTATGAGAATTATGAGGCCTTGTTCCTCTCAACCCTCGTCCCGGAAGGGGAGGGCTGGGGCTTTGGCCCGCCGCAGGAGGGCGTTGAAGGCCACGCCAGAAACCTCTTTGGCCAATGGAAATCCAAAGGTAAAGGCTCGGCAGCGGACAACCCGGCGGCGCTAGGGCCTGCCGGAACCCTACATGTTCCGCTCGTGCCGCATGCTGTGTTCCTTAGCCGGTTCCTGACGCCCGGGCCGACGGAAGAAAAGCTGATGACGCCCTATCCGGATGCGGATTCGGATTACGCCTTCGGTTGGGGGATGATTCCGCCGGGAAAACTGGGGCCGGTTCTGGGGCATAGCGGGTCGAACACGATGTGGCTATCGACCGTACATCTTCTGCCGGAACAGGGGCTTGTCATCATCGTGAATACGAACAGCTTCAGCCAGAAAGCCGCATCTGCCTTGAACAGTTTTTCGGCGGAACTGGCCGCGAGCTATGCCTCAGAAGAGAGCGACTAGCCGAGGAGGCTGTCCACCTCTGTCACATGTCCGTCCGACTCGTTCAGCAGCAGATTTTCGCCATCGGGCCATGTCTTCAGACGTGTCTGCATGCGCGGCGAGGTGCGATTGCCCCCGAACAGGGATTCCGGTTCAAAGCACAGCCAGGCCAGTGGCGCATTGGCGCTGGCGCCGGCGCCTGCCTGTTCGATCATCTGCATGATCTGCGCGATGACCTCCCGCGGGGGATAGACCAGGAAGACCGAATGATAGACGATTGTCAGCTCTCCCTGCGGGCGTTCGCTTAGCTTGCGGGCCAGCCAGTCTACGGCATCGGCCTGGTCCACGCGCACCCCTTTGCGCTGCGCCAGGCTTGCGGCGGCGTCTAGGCGGCTCAGCCGTTCGGTCTGGTCAGGCCATGTATAGCTTTTCAGGCGCAGATAGGCGGCCTGATCCGCCACATTGATCGGGTTCAGGTCACACGCCGCGCGTGACGCAATGATCGGTGCAGTGTCCAGATGCGCCGGTTCCGGTCCGCGCCAATGCGTGCTGATGCTGACGTCAGAGGTGCCGACGCGCTGCCAGGTGCCACCATCATAGGCGTAGCGGTCCCAGTTCTGGTTGAGGCCAGCACTGGCGCCCAGCTCCAGCAAATTCATGGGCATGCGGTATGTGTCGGCGAGGTGCAGAAAGCCCGGCAGCAGGGCAATGCAGCGCCGGGTTTCATTGGTCTGCGGAGGGTTTTGAATGAAAGACCTGACGTGCTCTATATGGGTAGTCAGCCAGGGCCCCGCGCTGGCCCAGACATCATCCATGGACCAGTCATATTTCGCGGCGGGGTAAGCGGCGGCAAGCTCCGGGGCGTCGCCTGTCAGAACGGCATGGTGCAACGCGCCAGCAATACGCAGGGCCAGGGCATCCTTGCGGGGATTGCCGTCCCAGTCCTTGCACAGATCATACATGGGGCCGCCAGCGTCAAAATCTTCCGCGAATTTCCGGAGCAGGGCGGCGGTAAACGGAGACCCCAGATCCGCGCACCAGCCCGCCTGTTCGACGAAATGATCCGGGACCCGGGTATCTTCCAGCATATCAGCGCCTAGTAGCGCTCAAGCGCCATGGCGATGCCTTCGCCGCCGCCAATGCAGAGGCTGGCCATGCCTTTCTTGACGCCGCGATCTTCCATGGCGGCGAGCAGCGTGACGATCAGGCGAGCCCCGGAGGCACCAATTGGGTGGCCCATGGCACAGGCGCCGCCATTCACGTTCAGTTTTTCATGGGAAATGCCCATTTCCTTCATGGCGATCATCGGAACGACCGCGAAGGCTTCGTTGATTTCCCAGAGGTCGACATCGTCAATGCTCCAGCCAGCCTTTTCGAGGGCCTTCTTCATGGCTGGCACAGGGGCCGTGGTGAAGTATTCCGGCTCATGCGCGTGGCTGGAGGCGGACACGATCTTCGCCAGCGGGGTCAGGCCGCGCTTCTTGGCTTCGGATTCGCGCATCAGCACGACAGCTGCTGCGCCATCGGAAATCGCGGAGGCGTTGGCCGCCGTCACGGTGCCGTCTTTGGAGAAGGCCGGGCGCAGGGTCGGGATTTTTTCCGGCATGGCCGTGCGCGGCAGTTCGTCTGTATCAACAACCGTTTCGCCTTTGCGGGTCTTGATCGTCACCGGGGCGATCTCGCGCTTGAATTTACCTTCTTTGGTGGCGGTCTGCGCGCGGCTCAGCGTTTCCAGGGCATAGGCGTCTTGCTGCTCGCGGGTGAACTGGTATTCGCCGGCGATCATGTCGGCAAACTCACCCATGGGGCCGCCTTTGTAGGCATCGGACAGGCCGTCCAGCGCCATGTGGTCCTGAGCGGCCATGGTGCCGTATTTGTGGCCTTTGCGTACATTCAACAGGTGCGGCGCGTTGGTCATGGATTCCATGCCGCCTGCGATGACGATGCTGGCTTCCCCGGCAAGGATCGCGTTGCGTCCCATAACGGCGGCCTGCATGCCAGAGCCGCACATCTTGTTGATCGTGGTGGCTTCCAGGCCCTTGTCCTGGCCTGCCTTGAAGCCTGCCTGGCGGGCAGGAGCCTGGCCCTGGCCAGCGGGAAGGCAGTTGCCCATGATGATCTCATTGGCTTCGCCAACGGACAGTTTGGCTTCGTTGACAGCTTTCTCGATCGCGATGGCGCCGAGTTCGCTGGCAGTCAGGCTGGCAAGGTCACCGAGTAGGCCGCCCATGGGGGTACGGCCCATACCGACGATGACGACGGGATCTTGTTCTGACATGGAGTTTCCTTCCGCTAAGGTTTTTGCATTTGCGAACACAAAGCGCTTCCACCGGGGAGTCGTCAAGACCGTGCTTAGGTCGTAACCGGCCTGTCGGGCCCCCTGTGAAGGCCCGTCATGGCGCAGGACAGAGCGCGTCAGCCGCCGAGGGCGGCTTCAATATCGGCCAGCAAGTCCGGGTCAGACGGCTTGGTGGCGGAAGGGTAGGCCTTCAGGGGCGTCCCACCGCCAGAAACGAGCACTTTGTGGAAGTTCCATTTCGGCTGTGCCCCATCGCCCAGTTTCTCGACGGCATTGAGATAGAAGGGGTGCTCCTTCGCGCCGGTGACGGCGTATTTCTTGGTCAGCGGGAAGGTGACGCCATAATTGATCTGGCAGAAGGTTTTGACTTCAGCCTCGGTGCCAGGCTCCTGTCCGCCAAAATCATTGGACGGCACGCCGACAATAACCAGGCCGTCCTTTTTCTTTGATTCATAGAGTTTCTGGAGGCCTTCATATTGCGGCGTGTATCCGCATTTGGAGGCGGTGTTCACGACGAGGATGGCTTTTGCGCCAAGAGAGGTCAGATCCAGCGGCTTGCCGTCAATTGAGGTGAATTCGGTGGCGTGCATGGCGGTTTCCTGGTCTGTTGCGGAAGAGGGGGCCTCGGCACTGGCCGGCAGGGTGATAAGTGCGCCCAGGCAGACGGGCGCAATCGCGGCAATGATCAGGGAACGGGGCATCGGTCATCTCCTCCAGCTTTCGATGGAAACTAAGCGTACCGCGAAACTTGTCACGTGCTTTTCCGACCATATGCCGTGAATATGAAGCTTGCCGCAGCTAGCAGGCCCGGCGAGATATATACCCACCGGGCCGATCAGCGCCCTATTTCTTCTTGCTGGCCTTCTTGCGGGAGGCCTTGTCGTCGGCTTTCGGTGGCATCACTTCGAACGTCATCTGGAGGTTGACGCGATACTTGTCGATCTTGCCATTCTTGATGGTGGTGTACATCTCGTTCACATAGGCAGAGGCGAGGCCTTTGACCGTCGCATCAAACCGGGTGATGGCTGTCTGAATGGCATCCTCGAACGATTTGGTGGATTCGGCGAGGATCTGCTCGGATTTCATAATGGCCATTTTGGGCTCCCTTTCTTTCTGATGGGAGGCCATACAAGCTTGAAATACCGGAAAAGCCAAGGAAGTTGTCCTTGGGGAAAGTTTCGCTGACAAGGTTTGAGGGTTGGCGAACTAGCGCCGGATCAGGGAGAATCCGGCTTCTGAACCTTCCTGCCACACCACGCGGGCCTGGCCTTCAAGGCCGACAGCGCTGGCATTCAAGGTCACCGTAGCGGGCAGGCGCTCATTGGTGGGGAAGCGCAAACGCACGCCTGTATCAGAGTGATCCAGCACAATTCCACGTCGCTTGTAGCCAGAATTATAGGTCACATAGGCTTCGCGATAGACCATGGCGCGTGCAGGGCGGGGCCGCTCCACATGTGTAGCAACCATCTGCTCGACACGCTCGGTGGTAGGCGCGCGGCTTTCTGACTTTCGACTTCCGAAGAGGCGGTCAATGATTGCCATATTTGGATAGGGTCCTTTGCCTGATCAGTATGATGCAACCCCCATGCCAGTTCTTAACAATACCAGCCCAACCTTAACAGCTCATAAAAAAGCGGCGCTTTGAAGCGCCGCTTTCTGTAACATAGATTATTGTTTCAGCTTATTACCAGATGCGAATTCGCTCTTCCGGCGGTAGGTACAATGCGTCGTCCGGCTGGACATCAAAGGCCTTGTACCACTCGTCCAGATTGCGAACGATGCCGTTCACACGGTAGTTCGGTGGCGAGTGCGGATCCGTTGCCAGCTGGTTGCGGGTCGCTTCTTCACGATATTTGGACCGCCAGACCTGGGCCCAGGACATGAAGAAACGCTGGTCGCCGGTGAGGCCGTCGATCACGGGGGCTTCCTCGCCGTTCAGGGACATCTTGTAAGCACGATAGGCGAGGGAAAGACCGCCCAAATCGCCAATGTTCTCACCGAGCGTCAGGCGGCCATTCACACAGGTTTCGCCATCATCCAGCGGGCAGTAAGCCGAATATTGCTCGGCCAGGGCATCGCCCAGCTGGCGGAAGGCGGCCAGGTCTTCTTCCGTCCACCAGTTTTCCAATACACCATCGCCGGTATATTTGGCGCCCTGATCATCAAAGCCATGGCCCATTTCGTGACCGATGACACCGCCAATGGCGCCATAGTTCACAGCCGGATCAGCCGAGATGTTGAAGAAAGGCGGTTGCAGGATGGCGGCCGGGAAGACGATCTCGTTATAAGCCGGGTTGTAATAGGCATTGATCGTCTGCGGAGTCATGAACCATTCGGTCTTGTCGACCGGCTTGCCCAGCTTGGAGATATTGTCCTCAAGGGCCCATTGGCTGGCATTGATCTGGTTTTCCAGCGCGTTGTTGCCCACGACCAGCGTGTCATAGGTTTCGAACTTGTCCGGATAGCCAATCTTCGGGTTGAAGGCGTCCAGTTTCTCTTCTGCCTTTACCTTCGTGGCTTCGCTCATCCAGCCGAGATCCCGCAGGTTCACGGCCATGGCCTTGCGCAGGTTTTTGACCAGATCGTCCATCTCAGCCTTATTTTCCGGCGGGAAGTAACGCTCGACAAAGACCTTGCCGATGGCTTCACCCAGCACACCCTGAGTGGCGGACACGGCCCGCTTCCAGCGCTCGCGCTGTTCCGGCTGGCCGCGCAGGGCGGTGCCATAGAAAGCGAAATCGGCATCATCTATTTCCTGCGGCAGAACACTGCTGTAATCGGACAGGAAGTGCGCGGTCAGATAGGCTTTCCAGGTGTCCAGCGGCGTGTCGCTGATGATCTTGAACATGGCAGGGAAGCCGCCGCCGAGTTTTTCAGCCTGCTCAGGCGTGATGCCGGCCGCTTCGAGTTCCTCAGGAGTCGGCGGAATTTCTGCGACGAGAAATTCCTTCTGGTCCCCGACGCCGAGCGTGTCGAGTGCGCGAACTACCGGGAAGGTGCCAGCGATGGTGACCAGATCATCCTTTGACACCTTGTTGTAGGTGATTTCCGGATTGCGGGAGAGGGCAGGGTCCCAGTCTGCCTTTGCAAGCTCTGTTTCCAGGTCGAGCACTTTCTGGGCTTCTTGCGCAGCATCTTCATAGCCAGCTTTGCTAAGCAGGAAGGTCAACAGATCCAGATAGTTGGCGCGCAGCTCAACAGATTTGTCGTCCGTCTTGAGATAATAGTCACGGTTCGGCATGCCGAGGCCGCCCATGCCCATCTGGAAGATGTTCGTGTTTGGATCCTTGTCGTCAGAGAAGACAAAGCCATTGATCGGGGAGCTGAAGCCCGGCGAGCTGAACAGAACTGCCAGATCATCCAAATTCTTAATAGACTTGATCTTGTCCAGATAGGGTTGGGCCGGGGCAAGGCCTGCGGCGTTGATCGTATCTGTGTCCATATAGGCATTGTAGTAGGCGCCGATCTTGCCTTCTGGCGTGTCGAGTGCAGGCTTTGCGGCAGCCAGATCGTCAATGATATTCAGAACGCGCTGCTCAGACTTTTCGGCCAGCAGGTCAAAAGATCCATAACGGGATTTGTCGGCCGGAATTTCAAAGGAATCGAGCCATTTGCCATTGGCCCAAGCGTAGAAATTGTCGCCGGGCTTCACGTCTGAGTTCTGAAGGGTGAGGTCGATACCCCAAGGGCCCCAATAGTCTGCTGCGGTAAGTTCCAGGCCATCGGCGGTAACATATTTCCCGTCTGCATTCGGCGTCGGCCGCGGGGTAGTCAGAGTTTCTGCGACAGGCGCTTGCACGGTCTCAACTGCATCTACCGTTTGGACCGTCTCATCGGTTTGCGCGGACGTGCACGCTGCCAATAGCGCCGCAGTTGCGACACCAAGCATGAGTTTCTTCATTAGGTCTCTCCCAGACTTTTGGATGTGCACCTGCCGTCCAGTAGGGGCGGGGAAATACACATCAATTGAAACCAATTTACTCCGCAGGAGCCGCCCGGCCAAGCCCGTCACTGTGGCTGGTGCCGATCAATTCTTCTTCATCAATCGTGACTTCGCCGCTATAGGTCTCGCCGATCTGACGGTAGGGCTTGCCGCCCCAGGTCCACTGGAAGATACGGCCGATCTCCACGCCCACTGCATACATTGCCGGAACCATCAGCAGGGATACGAACAGGGCAAAGGCCACTGCCGCGCCGAGCGAGACAACCATCGGCTTCAGGAATTGCGCCTGTACGGATTTCTCTGCGATTAGGGGCAGGATACCGACAAAGGTCGTCACCGAGGTCAACAGGATCGGGCGGAAGCGGGAGACCCCGCCATCCACCAGCGCCTGCACGGCGCCTGCGCCTTCATCCCGCCTGCGATTGACGTAATCTATCAGCACCAAGTTGTCGTTGATCACAACGCCTGCCGCAGCGGCAATGCCGAAGAAGGAGAACATCGCCATGGGCGTATTGAAGATCCACAGCCCGAAAACCGCGCCGCAATAGGCGAAGGGCAGGGCCATCATCAACAGGATGGGCTGGGCATAGGACCGGAAGGCCACGGCCAGCAGGATATACATTGTGCCGATGGCAATCAGGATCAGACGGCCGATCTCTGCGAAGAATTTTTGTTCTTCCTCAAAGCCGCCAGCCTCGCCGCGCTGAACGTCCGGAAACTGTTTCTGGAAGTCGGGCCAGAAATCCTGCTCCATGGCGCTCATGATCTGACCACGGCCGCCTTCGCCCATGACTTCGGCATAGACCGACACAGAGCGGGTGCGGTTGCGGCGAATGATCCGGTTGATGCCGGGGGCATACTCGAAATTGGCCACCTGCGTGATCGGGATCTCACGACCATCTGGCGTGCGTACTTTCAGGGCGCTGAGGCTGTCGAGGTTTTCTCGGGCGCTTTCCGGCAGGCGCACCATGACGCGCACATCTTCCCCGTCGCGGGGCAGGCGTTGAACCTCTTCCCCGAAATAGGCCTGGCGCACCTGCTGGGACACGTCTGCCAGCGTTATGCCAAGGGTCTCGGCACCCGGCTTCATCGAGATACGGATCTCTTCTGCCGCGGAGGACAGATTGTCTCCGATGTCATAGGCATTATTGTACGTAGAAAGATGTTCTTTCACCACTGCGGCCGCTTCACGCAGGCGCTCCAGATTTGGATGATTCAGGGCAAAACGCACGCCGCTTTGTTCGTCATTGAAGGTGAAATCGAACGTGACTTCTTCTGCATCCTGAATGTCGCCGACATTGTTGCGTAGGAATTCTGAGACTTCTCTGGACCGCAAGCCAACAGGGCGCTCTTCCGGTGGGATGATGCTGATCCAGGACCGGACACTGGTGCCGGAGGCAACCACGGATGCGTCCGTGATGATGTCACCTTCGATATTCGGGAATTCCTGATGGGCTTCCTGCTTGGTCTTCTGGATGCCTGCTTGCAACTGGTCGCGCACCTGAATCAGGCGCTCATAGGGCGTGCCCTCCGGCATGCTGATTTCGACCTGAATCATGTCGGCTTCGATTTCCGGCATGAACTTGAACGGAACGATGCCCATGCCCGATACTTGGGTGGCCAGATAGAACAGGCAGAAGAACAGAGCCACGGTTGCATAGCGGAAGCGGATCGCCACTTCCAGAACAGGCTTGTAGATATTGTTGGCAAACCAGAGAAGGCTATCGGCAATGCTGTGCTGAAGGCGCAGCAGCTTGCCGGACGGGCCGTCGAATTTCTGCTTCTTCATGTGCGACAGGTGGCTCGGCAAGATCAGCATACATTCGATCACCGAGAAGATCAGCGCAGCGACCACCACAAAGGTGATCTGCTGGGTAAACATGCGGGTCGGGCCCGTAATGAATGCCCAGGGCAGGAAGGCGATGATTGTGGTGAGAACCCCGAAGATCACGGGCTTCAGAACCATTTGAGTACCGATAATAGCCGCATCGAGGCCTTCGCTTCGACCGCTTTCGATTTCCCTGTGTATGTTCTCGCCCACGACGATGGCGTCGTCCACGATCACGCCGATCACAAGCAGCACCGCAAAGGTCGACAGGATGTTCCAGGAGACCCCGAAATAGGGGAGCAGCATGATGCCGCCGGCAAAGGCGGTGATGATGCCTGCCGTCACCCACAGCGCCACGGTCGGGCGCAGGAACAGGATCAACACCAGCATCACCAGCACAGCGCCCTGCAGGGCAGACTGCGTGATCAGGTCCATACGGTCCTGAAAGCCTTCGGAATCGTCCCACAGCACATCCACCTTCACCGCCTGGGGCAGAATGCCATTGGCAGGGTCGTTGGCCTTCTTCACATACTCATGGAAGCTTTTGGTATAATCCAGGATGTGCATTGTGTCCGGGGATGGGATCATTACGAACACGGTCGGCTCACCATTGAACGTCGCCTGGAATTTGTCTGTGACGAACCCGTCATCAATCGAGGCGACATCATCCACGCGGATCGTGCCGTCTTCTGTCGTCTGGCGGATGATGATATTGCCAAATTGCTTGGCGGTGTCAGCCAGTTGGCGGGCGGTAATCGCCACATCGCCGGAGGACGACTCGATGCGTCCACCGGAAGAGTTCAGAGAAGATTGGCGAATGGCGTTGGCCACGTCGCTGAAGCTGATGCCGAAACGGCGCAGCGCTTCCTCGGAGACCTCGATATTGACTTGTTCATCAATGACACCATTCAGTTCGGCCAGTTCGCCGCCACGAATATTGGCAATGTCATCGCGTACTTTGTCGCCAAGGCGTTTCAGAGTGCGTTCATCGACATTGCCGTGGATCGCAAGGCCCATAAACGAGTTACGCTGCTCCCAGCGCGTGACCTGCGGTTGGAACGCCGCCTGAGGCATGTTGTTGATCTGGTCGACGCGCAGTTTCACATCATCCAGAAACTTGTCCATGTCGATGTCGTCGCGGCCCTTGATGTTGACAACACCGAAGCCTTCATTGGCGATGGAAGTAATCCGGTCCAGGCCGTTAATGTCGGCGACGGCTTCCTCGATGCGCGTAACGATCTGTTCCTCGACATCCTGCGGTGAGGCACCGTTCCAAGCAACAGAGACAGATGCCCCGGTCACATTCACGACCGGGAACATCTCCTGTTCCATCTTGGTGTAGCCGAAGACGCCGCCGACAAAGGCAACGATCATCAACAGATTTGCCGCAACCGCGTTTCGTGCGAACCAGGCGACGATGCCGTTCATTGGGCGACTCCCTTGTCTCCGTCGCCAGCCTGAGCCAGTTCGGCGGTTTCATCCGTCTTCGATGTGTCTTCGGAGGATTTGCGCTCATATACCTTGATGGAGCCGTCTTCCATGCGCTGCATCACGGTGATGTTCATGCCATCGAAGGGCGCCTGGATCGGGCTGACAACGGCCAGTTCACCTTCCTCGACTCCGGAGGTGACATAGGCGCCATCTGGATCGGAATAGACCAGATCCACCTGACGGATCGACAGCTTTCCATCGTCCGGAAGGCCAACGAACATGCGGTCTTCGCCGCGCAGGGAGGCGCGCGGGGCGATCAGGATGTCCTTGATGGTCTCCCCCTGAATGGCGGCGGTAACGAACAGACCAGGGGCCATCGGGGCGTCACCGTCTGCGCCGGCCCCATAGGGGTCTTTCAGTTCCGCGATCACATTGATCTGGCGCGTCTGTGTGCTGACGGCTGCGGCCGTGCGGACAACCTGACCATGCCATTCACGCGGTACGCCGCCGACAACGGCGCGGAAGGTAACTTCCGGACCCGGATTTTCTGCGGAGGCGGCAAAGGCCAGCGGCAGGCCGAGACGACCCATTTCCGTGTCGTTCAGGGGCATGGCCACCTCAACCACGTCATTGGCGAAGATCTTGCCAAGAGACTGGCCTGTTGCCACGACCTGGCCGATATCCACGTTGCGTTCGCGTACACGGCCTTCAAACGGCGCATAGATGGCGGTCCGGCCAAGGGCCAGTTCGGCGTCCTTAAGCTGTGCGCGGGCGGCTTCCAGGGCTGCGCGAGCTTCGGCCAGTTGTGGTTCGCGACGGGCAAGCGGGGAGGCATCGGAGATGCCAAGATCCAGAATATCCTGACGGGCCAGTTCGGCCTCGGCCTCTTCGCGGGCAAGGGCCTGCTGCGCGCTTGCAACGGTGGACTGTGCACGAACAACGGCCAGCTCATAATCGGCGGCCTCGACGCGTACCAACAATTGGCCCTTCTTGATGAATCCCCCGTCAATGAAGTCTGGTGAGACATAGGAGATGCGGCCGGATGTCTGCGGCGCGACGATGATCTCACGGCGCGGCTTCACTTCGCCTTGGGCCTCGACGACGAGTTTCAGGTCACCCCGGCGAACAGGTTCTGCAAAGACGTTGAGTCCTGCGCTCGGTTCAGCGGCCTTTTCAGGTTCCGGCTTCACGGCTGACAGCGCGAAAACCCCGCCTAACCCAACGACGGCAACGATGCCGAGTGGTAACAAGACTGAAAGAATGCGTCCCATTTGATCTATCTCCTGTCGCTATTCTGCGACGTCTTCCTGCGGGGTTTGGTTGGCATTGGCAGCGGCGCTCACGGGCAAGCCGCCACCAAGGGCGAGATGGTAGGATATGCGGTTGGTTGCGCGATTGGCGCGAGCTGACACCAAATTGCTTTCCGCTGTCAGGCGGCGCGTCTGGGCATCAATCAGATTGAAGATCGTGATCGTACCGCTTGTATACTGACGTTCCGCCAGATCTTCTGCCAGGCGTGCCTCTTCGAGGGAGCGCATCTGTGCATCTTCCTGATCGGCCAGCAGGGCGTCAGCGGCAAGGGCGTCTTCCACTTCACCCCAGGCAGACAGAGCTGCGCGGGCATAATCGGCGATGGCGGCTTCTGCCTGGGCGATGGCGGCATCGCGCTGTGCGCTGAGGCGACCGCCGGTGAACAGTGGCTGCACCAGGCTTGCCACAAGGCGGGCGGCGATGCGTTCCGGGTCTATCGCGTCTGCGAAGTCGGCCTGACTGGTGGACAAGGATCCGGTCAGGCGCAGGCTGGGCAACATGGCGAGGCGTGCCTGTTCGGCTCTCAGGCCAGCGGCGACCAGTCTCGCTTCTGCGCCGGCAATGTCAGGGCGGCGAGCCAGTAGCAGCATCGGGCTGACTTCCGGTTGCAGCATGTCCAGCACCGGCAATTCTGCCGGGGCTTCAATTTCCGTTGCCGGGTAGCGGCCCAGCAGGATTTCAAGACGGCGAGCTGCCTCGCCAGACAACTGACGAGTCAGGGCGATGTTTGCTTCGGCACCTGCCAGCGCACTGCGGGCTGTGCGCACGTCCAGCGCCTGGGCCAGGCCGCGCTGAAAGCGGCGCTCGGTCAGGATGCGAACACGGTCGCGTGCTTCATAGGTCTGCAGGGCAACATTTTCCTGCGCCAGCGCGGCGTTCAGATTGATCCATGCGATGGCGGTCTGCGCAGCAACCGAAAGTTCTGCTGCGGCCAGATCGGCTTCGCTTGCGGCCAGATCAGCCTCTGACGCAGCAATGCCGCGGCCCAGCCGGTTCCACAAATCGGCTTCCCAACTTGCATCGACGCCCAAGCCGTAGACGCTGTCTGTTGTGCGGTCGATGCCGCCTGCCGTTTCAAAGGCATTGGATGTGCCACCGGCAGATATGGAGGCATCCACATTGGGCAGGCGCTGGGAGCGGGCCGTTCGTGTAGCGGCCTTGGCAGCACGAACCAGGGCTGCGCGTGATTCCAGCGTCGGGCTGTTGGCCAGCGCTTCCTGTACCAGATCGACCATGATCGGGTCATTGAACTGCGTCAGCCAGTTGCCAGTCGGGGCAATGCCGACCACGTCACGCGCTGCCCATTCAGCAGGCGCATCAGGGGCGACGGCAAAGATTTCTCCTCGGTCGCCATCTATTCCGGGCAAGTTTGCCGGTGATGAGGCGCACGCAGCAAGAATTGCTGTGCTGAAAAGTAGAATTGATCGTGTCATGCCGTCGGCAATGCTCCCGCTTTATCTTTTGTCCGTTACGCGCCAACTACTCGACTGCCAACGATAAATTATCGTTATTCAATAATCATTTTATGACTAAGATACAGTAAATGCTGCGCCTTCGATGCATAACGGCACTTGGTAGTTTTATCGTTACATAATAGCCGCTACAGAGAACGGTGTCTGTGGGCAGTCTGTTAACGGGAGTTGCAATGAGCGAAGGCATGTCAGCCGACGCAAAAGAAGCTGCAAAGAGGGCCCTGACGCGCCGGGCCAGGGACTTTGTAACGCTGGTTGCCTGCTTCGGGGCGATCCTGTTCCTGATGTGGCTGACCGGGGCTGTCGGGCTGATTGAGGCGTTCGCGGCCTTGCTCGTGGCGGCCTCTGTGGCGATGGCTGTCTATGTCGGCACCGCTTCCATTCTGCCCATCAGCCCCCGCTTTGCGATTGAGCCTACTACCACAGTGCCGGAGCTGCACGATTCCACAGTCATGCTGGATGCGCTGCCGCTGCCTGCTTTTGAGATTGATGACGAACAGCGCATTGTCGCATTCAATGAAGAGGCCGAGTTCATCCTGCGCCTGGATGGCCGGGTGAAACCACGTGCCAGTACAGTAATCCGCTCTCCGGGCCTGCTGTCGGCTATCGAGAATGCTATTGACAGCGGCACAGTCGAACCAACTGCCGTCGAGGTGGAAAGCGGTCCGGATGAAACCTGGCGGGCCTATGTTTCTCGCCCTGGCAGAGCGCGGCGTACTCTCGTCGTGCTGGAGGATCTGACCCCCGTTCGTCGTGCGGCGCGGGCGCGGTCAGACTTTCTGGCCAATGCCAGCCATGAGCTGCGCACGCCGCTGACGGCCTTGTCAGGCTTCATCGAAACCATGCGTGGACCTGCCAAGGACGACAAGGATTCCTGGGACCGTTTCCTCGCCATCATGGCAGGAGAAACCCAGCGCATGTCACGTCTGATCGCAGATCTTCTATCCCTGTCGCGGATCGAATCCTCCGAACATGTCTCGCCGCGTGAACGCGAGGAATTCCAGGATATCGTTTCCGATGCTACGCATGCCTTTAGCGCCATTGCCTCAGAGAAGGGCGTGCGGCTCGAAGTGCGCGCGGAAAGCGGCAGCATACCGGTCATCGCCCACCGCGATGAGATGATTCAGGTGGTCGAGAACCTCGTCTCGAATGCGTTGAAATATTCAGTGGAAGGCGGCCAGATCGTGCTGAGCTTTGGCCTGTCCAGCAGCATGGCCGATGCGCGTATCAAGGCCGGACAAAGCTGGATGGGGGCTGAGCGCATGACTTTGCTGCCAGCCTCCGGACGTCCAGGCACAAAAGAACGTGCCGTCTGGATGCGGGTCGAAGACCAGGGGCCAGGCATTGAGCGCGAACACCTGCCGCGCCTGGGAGAACGCTTCTACCGCGCCGATCAGAGCCGGGGCGGCAAGATCACCGGCACCGGGCTAGGCCTCGCCATTGTGAAGCACATCATGGCACATCATCGCGGCGGCTTCGCCGTCGAAACGCGGATTGGGGAAGGCACGGCGTTCGGTGTATGGCTGCCAGCCGCGCGGGAAGAGGGCCTGAAAGACTAGTCCTTGTGGCTGCGGCGGGCGGCGTCGAACCAGTCGGTCATCAGATTGCCCGGCATCCGGTTCATCTCATGATACCAGTTCGGCAGATTCTGGATGGCACCGGCAGTGTCTTCCCAGCGGCGTAAATTCACGTCTGCGGCCACATGGAAGGCATCTCGCATTTTGTTCTCAGTCACAGGCTCCATGGTGCCCATGGGGGCCAGCATGGACATGCTCTTCTGAGCGGCAATCATGGTTTCAAGCGTGGCGGCGGTCAGGGAAAGTGTGGCGCGCCAAGGTGTCAGCCAGAGATCAAACATGGTGTTTCCCTTGTTCCAAAGAAGAATATATAGCTACTTATGTTGCGCTGCACAACAAATCCCGTGCCAAAGCCACGGGCTTGCCCGGTTTTCGCCTTGTGCAAATGCGACTAGTCTTTCCGCAAATGCTGACCGATACGCTCCCCTCCAATTTTATGCCGTCGCCCGCACGGGGGCGGGTGCTCGTCTTCGATTCCGGGGTTGGCGGCCTGACCGTGGCGGAGGAAATCCGTGCGCTGGGGCCTGCACTGGGTATCCACTATTCAGCAGATTCCGGCTTTTTCCCCTATGGCGACAAGTCTGACGAGGCGCTGAGAGACCGCCTGCCGAAAGTGGCAAGGCGCCTGGTTGAGTATGTTCGCCCGGATGTCTTTGTGATTGCCTGCAATACGGCCTCCACGCTGGCCCTGCCGGATGTACGCGCCGTACTGGATATACCCGTTGTCGGCACTGTCCCCGCGATCAAGCCCGCTGCGCAGTTGACCCGGACCGGCACAGTCGGTCTCCTGGCAACACCGGGCACCATCCGCCGCGCCTATACGGCAGAGCTGATTGACACCTTTGCCAGGGACATTCAGGTCATTATGCATGGCAGTATCGAGCTGGTGAAGCTGGCCGAAGCTCATGCGCGGGGGGAAGACCTGCCAGTTGAGGCCTTTGCTGCTGCGCAGGCTCCGCTGTTCGAGGCACCTGGCGGAGATAGGATCGACACGATCGTGCTGGCCTGTACCCATTTCCCACTGGTGCGGGCGCAACTGGTGGCAAGTGCGCCCCAGCCGGTCAGCTATATTGATTCTGGAGCAGCGATTGCCCGCCAGACCATCCGCGTCTTGCCACCGGATACTGAGGGCAGGGGGCTGGGCGGGCATGCCTGGCTGACCAGCCCGCCTGAAGAGGCGCCGGATCTGGCGCTGGTCCTCAGGCGGTATGGATTTCCAGACATTCAGAGCGTGGCAGACGTGCCGATTGAGATGACTTCCGCACCGACCGCATTGTAGAGGCTCGGCCACGGCGCATCATGCACCAAGGCAACTTCGGTTTCGCCGAAACCATTGAAGCGGCTGGACATCGCACGGCCATAGGCACCCAGATTGCCGAACTCCAGATAGTCACCCTCGGTGAGACCGGCTGGCAGCCAGACTTTCTCTGGGAACTTGTCTGTTGAGTCGCAGGTCGGACCGTACACCGTGTACTCGACGAGACGGCCCAGCGTGCGACCATCGCCTGGCAGCGCGCGCATCGGAAAGGCCCAGCGCTCGTGCACAGCATCATAGAGGGCACCATAGGAGCCATCATTGATGTAGATCGCGTCGCCTTTGACCAGTTCGATACGGGTCAGCAGGCTTTCTGCTTCCGCCACCAGCGCACGGCCCGGCTCGCACCACAGTTCGGCGTTTTCGAGAACGTACATTGTTTCGAAGGAGCGCTCGACCATGGCGGCATAGTCTTCCAGCGACGGAGGCGGGTTTTCGGCATAGATCGACGGGAAGCCGCCGCCGACATCCACGATGTCGACCGTGACGGACGCCGCGATGATGATGCGGGAAACGTCTGCCATGGCGGTGGCCCAGGCTGTCGGCTTCATGGCCTGGCTGCCGACATGGAAGGACACGCCCAACTCGTCCGCATAGCGGCGGGCTTCGCGCAGGATTTCCGTTGCATCTTCAGCGCCTGCGCCGAACTTGCCCGCCAGCGGCAGGGCAGCGCCGTCACACGAGACCGCAATACGCACAATGATCGTGAGGTCTTTGGCGTAGCCGGTTTCCTCAAGAATCTTGTTCAGCTCTTCCATCGTGTCGGTGACGAAGATGCGCACGCCGAATTCGTGATAGGCACGCTGGATCGCGCGGCGGTTCTTCACCGGATGCAGGAACGCCATGCGGGCGCCCGGAAATTTGCGGTGAATCAGCTCGATCTCGTTGAGAGAGGCCGTGTCGAAGCTGCGAACGCCAGCTTCCCAGAGGGCTTCCAGCACGTGCTCGCCGGGGTTTGCCTTCACGGCATAGAATGGCTCGCCCGGGAAGGATTCCCGGAACCATTTCGCGGCCGCGGTGACGCGCTCCGGACGGAAACACCAAACGGGAACGTCCGGCTGTGCGTCGGCAACAATATTATAGGGAGTAGCATAGGAGTGCATGACACCTAACCTCCAAAGGGCTTTTAACCAGCTTTGGGCGTTAGTACAGGGGGCCCCCAGTTTAAGGGTTGGCCCAGATGTCCGCCGCTTCAATTTCGAACGGCGATGTAGGAGACTCTTTTCGGGCATGCAAGCAAAAATTTTGGGCAGCATACATTTTTTGTCACCCATAGATAACATTCGGGGCTTAAAGCCCTTATTCTACAGGGGCAAAACCTTGCCGCTAATTGATCAAAACGCGACCACTTGCCGAGGAGTTCCTCCCGAATGACAGCCAGGCTTGGGCCTCTCTTCGTATCTCTTTTGATGGCGTGCCTGGTAGCATGCGGCAAAACGGATTTGTCCGAACTCGAGACCGGAGACGTTATCCTGCCACCACCGGTGGACCGAGAGGATGCGCAGAAGATCCGCGTTGTCGGCTCGTCCACGGTGGCGCCCTTTGCGACGACCGTGGCCGAGCGATTTGGCGCGACCACCCGTTACCCGACGCCGATTGTCGAGACGACCGGCACAGGTGGTGGCTTCAAGACCTTCTGCCAGCGCATCGGCCCGAACCATCCCTCCATCGCGGATGCCTCGCGCCCCGTGCATGAGAGCGAGACGGCCCTGTGTGCCAGCAATGGCATTACGGATATCACCGCGCTCTCGATCGGCTTTGACGGCATCGTGCTGGCCAATGCCCGCGAGGCCCCACCACTGGATCTGAGAAAGGTGGACCTTTACCGCGCCTTGGCGGCAGAGCTGCCGGACGGGCAGGGCGGCTTCATCGCCAATCCCTACAAAAGCTGGATCGAGGTCAATCCGAATCTACCGGATGAGCAGATCATGGTGTTCGGCCCGCCGCCTACCTCCGGTACGCGTGATGCCTTTGTCGAACTGGGCATGGAACAGGGGGCGCTGGCCATTCCGGACATGGCAGCCCTCCAGTCAGCTGACCCCGACGCCTACAAGCTGCGCACGCATACGATCCGTACCGATGGTGCCTGGATCGATATGGGCGAGAATGACACGGCGGTCATCCAGTCCCTGATCAAGACGCCAACTGCCATAGGCGTGCTCGGCTATTCCTTTCTGGAGCAGAATGGAGACCGTGTGAAAGCGGCCCATTTGGACGGGGTCGCCGTGACATTTGAGGCAATTGCGTCGGGCAATTATGGCCTGTCGCGCAGCATGTATATCTATGTGAAAGACCAGAATTTGCCGCTTGTGCCGGGCCTGTCGGAATTCATTACGGAATTCGTGTCAGACCGCGCCATGGGGCCGGATGGCTATCTGTTGGAAAAGGGGCTGATCCCGCTGAAGGTTGAAGACCGGCTTGCCCAGCAGGAAATTGCCGAGCAACTGGCCAATCGCGGCGCGCGGAGATAGCCGGGCCCTACAAGCCGGGAATCTGAGGCTTCTTGCGGCGGCGCAGGCGGATTTTCTGCCAGAAACGCTTGCGGGCAGGGGCCGGCAGGGGCTGCAAATTTTCGATGAAGGCTTCCGCGCAGGCGCGCCAGC
This sequence comes from Hyphomonas pacifica, assembly GCF_000682675.1. Lineage (GTDB taxonomy): Bacteria > Pseudomonadota > Alphaproteobacteria > Caulobacterales > Hyphomonadaceae > Hyphomonas > Hyphomonas pacifica. The sequence continues at coordinate 107,731 of NZ_AWFA01000045.1, forward strand.
TATAGCCCTCGGCGTATTTGCGGCAGGTCTCCCGGTCCAGCTCCAGACAGGCCTTTGCGCCCGATGCCAGATCGCCGCCGACGGGCGTGATCGTGCCGGCATTCGAGCCGGGAATGACATCGCGCGGCCCGGTGGCCTCAAAGGCCGCCACAGGCGTGCCGGAGGCCATCGCTTCCAGCACGACCAGGCCGAACGTGTCGGTCAGGCTGGGAAAGACGAACACGTCTGCGCAAGCATAATATGTGGCCAGTTCCTCGCCGAACTTGGCGCCCAGAAACACGACATCCTTGTAGCGCTTTTCCAGCTCTTCGCGTTGCGGGCCGTCTCCAATGATCACCTTGGTGCCCGGCAGATCCAGCTCTGCGAAGGCTTCGATATTCTTCTCCACTGCCACACGGCCGACATTCAGGAAGATCGGACGGGCCAAGCCTTTGAACGGGTCATTTTCCGCACCTTCCGAAATGCGCTTGTCCGGATTGAAGAGAGTCGTATCCACGCCGCGGCTCCATGCGACGAGATTGATGAAGCGCTGGGCTTTCAGTTCCTCCACCATGGACGGGGTCGGCACCATCACCTTGCCGGAATATTTGTGGAACCAGCGCACAAAGGAATAGCCGGCAGAGATGGGTATTGGCAGGCGGGCGGCCACATATTCCGGGAAGCGTGTGTGATAGGCTGTCGAGAAGGGGTGTTTCACCGTCAGGCACATGGCGCGTCCGGCCATGCCCAGCGTGCCTTCTGTGGCAATATGAATGGCATCCGGCTCGAACTCGTGGAAGCGTTCCTCGATCCGATGGCGGGCGAACAGGGCCAGCTTGATTTCCGGATAGGTCGGCAGCGGCATGGTCATGAAGCCCTGTCCGGGATGAACAATCTCCCAGACATGGCCCATGGCCTCGGTTTCCTCGATTACGCGCTTCATTGTGCGCACGACGCCATTCACCTGAGGATCCCAGGCGTCCGTTACGAGCATGATGCGCATGAGCGCTCCTTCAACAGCCTCAGCCACAGTCCCGCGCCATCTTGGCGGGCTTGCAACATTGCGTAAAGGGCCAGCGTTCTCCTGAACAGCCCCCCTGTGCAGGCAACATAGGTGATAGGCTTCTGCCCCGGTTTGGCTTAATGAGAGGCAAAAATTGGCCCGGATTCGCCTTTTGCGGATTAAAGCCTAGTGTACTTAGCTCTTACACCATTCACACATACGCTCATTCAGGAATTATATGGCTGACACGCTTGCTTTGGAAAAGATCGACTGGAACTCCCTCGACGACATCAAATTTGCCGATGAAGAGGCGCTTCTTGAAGATCTGCTGAAACAATCCCCCCTTTCTGACGATCTGCGCCAGGCCACGATGCGGCGCGCACTGGATCTGGTCGAAAAGGCGCGCCAGCAGGACAAGAACAAGGGTATGATGGAGAGCTTCCTGGAGGAGTTCGGTCTGTCAAATGCCGAGGGGCTGGCACTGATGTGTCTGGCAGAGGCCTTGCTTCGCGTGCCGGATGCCGAGACACGCGACGAACTGATTGCCGAGAAGATCAGCTCCGGTGACTGGAGTGCACATATGGGGCAGTCGGATTCGTGGCTGGTCAATGCGTCCACCTGGGGGCTGATGCTGACAGGTCGTGTTATTGGCGTGCCGGCCAGCCTGAAAAAGGGACCGGGAAACTTTGTGCAGGGCCTGATTCGTGAGAGCGGTGAACCGGTCATTCGCGCCGCAATGATGCAGGCCATGCGGATCATGGGCGAACAATTCGTGCTGGGGCGCAATGTGAAGGATGCGCAGAAACGCGGTCGCCGAATGGTGAAGGCGGGCGAGGCCGCGCATTTCAGTTTTGACATGCTTGGGGAAGGCGCCCGCACGGCCAAGGATGCCGAGCGCTACCTCAAGGCCTATCAGACCGCAATTGATGCCGTCGCCGCCGATAAGGACCCCTCTGTCCCGCCGGAACAGGCCAATGGCGTCTCGGTGAAACTCTCCGCGCTACACCCACGCTATGAAGCGGTGAATGAAGCGCGCGTCATGGAAGAGCTGTATCCCGATGTGCTGGAGCTCTGCGAGCGCGCCGCCAAGTCAAACGTCAATCTTTGTCTGGATGCAGAAGAAGCTGATCGCCTGGTCCTCAGCCTGAAAATTCTCGAGCGCTTGGCGCGCGAACCCTCGCTGAAGGGCTGGAACGGCCTCGGCCTTGCCCTGCAGGCGTATCAGAAACGTGCCGGCACGGTGATTGATCTGCTTAAGGAACTTGCCGGGCAGACCCGCCGCCGCTTCATGGTGCGCCTTGTGAAGGGCGCCTATTGGGACAGCGAGATCAAGCATTCGCACGTCGAAGGTTTCCCGAACTTCCCTGTATTTACCACGAAGAACGGTACGGACTTCCATTACATTGCCTGCGCGCGGAAGATGCTGGAAGCGTCCGGTGCGATCTATCCGCAATTTGCCACGCACAATGCCCACTCCGTCGCGGCGATTGAGCAGCTGGCGGACGATATCGGCACCACGGCATTTGAATTCCAGCGTCTGCACGGCATGGGCGAAGCGCTCTATGCGGCGGCGGATGCAGGCCGCAAGGTCCGCGTCTATGCCCCGGTCGGCGCCCACCGCGACCTGCTGCCCTATCTGGTGCGCCGCCTGTTGGAGAATGGTGCCAATACCAGTTTCGTGCACTCCTTTCTCGATCCGGACGTTCCGGCCGAACAGGTTGTGGCTGACCCGATCGTGAAGGTGGAAGTCGGCCCGCGCCGTCACCCGCGCATCCCGACACCGCCGCGCCTTTACGGGCCGGACCGGCGCAACTCCTCCGGCATGGATATCAGTCAGAATGCTGTCCGCAAGCAGCTGGCCGCAGCCGTCAAATCCTTCCGTGACAGCCCTGCGATTTCTGCAGGGCCGATTGTCAACGGCAAGGCAGAGACAGGCGGCGGCGACATGGTACGCGTTCCGTTCGACACTGAAATCGTGCTCGGCTCCGTCAAGGAAGCCGACGAGAAACAAATCGACCAGGCTCTCAAATCTGCGGCCGGCTATCAGGTTGGCTGGGATCGTCTCGGGGGGGCAGAGCGCGCCAAGCATCTGCGTGCCATGGGTGACATTCTCGAAGAGAACATGACGCGCTTGATCGCGCTTATGGCCCGCGAAGGAGGCAAAACGCTCGGCGACGGCGTGGCTGAAGTGCGCGAGGCGGTTGATTTCTGCCGCTATTACGCCAAGCAGGCCGAGGCGGAATTCACCGGCGCGGTCCGCCTGCCGGGGCCGACAGGCGAGACCAACCAGATCTCCCTGCACGGACGAGGTGTCTTCTGCTGCATCAGCCCGTGGAACTTCCCGCTAGCCATCTTTACGGGCCAGATCGCGGCCGCACTGGCCGCCGGCAATACGGTCGTTGCCAAGCCGGCTGAGCAAACACCGCTGATCGCGTTTGAAGCCGTGAAGCTGTTCCACAAGGCGGGCCTGCCGGTAGAGACCCTGCACCTTCTGCCGGGCCGCGGCGAGACAGTCGGCTCTGCCCTGATCAAGGATCCCCGCGTCTCCGGTGTCTGCTTCACGGGCGGTACCAGCACGGCACGCATCATTGCCAAGTCACTGGCAGATCGCGACGGACCGATCATTCCGCTGATCGCGGAGACAGGCGGTTTGAACGGTTTGTTCGTCGATACGACGGCGCTGAGGGAGCAGGTGATCGACGACATCATCGTGTCGGCCTATGGCTCGGCCGGGCAGCGCTGCTCTGCCCTTCGGGTCGCATTCTTGCCGCATGATACGGCCGACATGCTGATTGACGGCCTGATCGGCGCAATGAACGAACTAAAGTTAGGCGACCCGGCCGATCCGGATACAGATGTCGGCCCGGTCATCGACCAGGAATCCCGCGAGATGCTGCAGGACTACCTGACGAAGATGGAGAAAGAGGCCAAAGTGCTTCACCAGATCCCGGCGGGCAAGATTGGTGAGACTGGCTATGGCTTCGGCCCGGCGTTGATCGAGCTGAAATCCCTTGATCAGATCACGGAAGAGAAATTCGGCCCGATCCTCCACATTGTCCGCTATGATCCGGATGATATTGATGAGGTCGGTGCGGCGCTGAAAGCGAAAGGCTATGGCCTGACACTGGGCATCCATTCACGTCTGGACAGCTTCCAGATCGAAGTGCGCGATGCCGTGCCGGTCGGCAACACCTATGTGAACCGCTCCATGACCGGAGCCGTGGTAGGCGTGCAGCCTTTTGGCGGCGAAGGCCTCTCCGGAACCGGGCCAAAAGCAGGTGGACCACACTACTTGCATCGTTTCGCCACAGAGCGCACTCTTACTGTGAATATCACGGCACAGGGAGGCGACACCGAACTCCTCAGCCTCTAGGGAGACCGGCATGAAGACACTCGCAATGGCTACGCTCGCAGGGGCCCTTCTTCTGGCAGGCTGCCAGAAGAAGGTGCGGGAACTGCCCGATGCGGGCGAAGCTGTTGCAGGCCAAGGCGATGATTATGACGGCTCAGTCGATGTCACGGCCATCGAAACCCTTGCGGATCTGCCGCGTGAAATTCTCGTCGATGATGAGTATCTGAAGGCAGAGGTCACCTTTGATGAGGGCCTGTTCCAGAAGGCACCCGCCATCGCGATGGATGTGGTCGACAGCGCGCAGATCCGCATCGAGGCCATGCTGGCCGATGCCAAGGCCTACAAGGAAGCCGATCCGGACTATTTCCGGCCCTATGTCGTGCGCGTCCAGTGGAATGTCGTGGCAGAAGCCGGCAATGTGATGAGCCTTGAGGGCTTCATCTATACCTTCACCGGCGGCGCGCATGGCAATTACATGACCGATGCGCGGCTTTATGATTCCCAGACGGGCCAGCCCATGCGGCTCAGCAATTTCTTCCTTCAGCCGCAAGCGACAATCCGTGAGCACATGAATCTGGTTTGGCAGGAGATTGCCGAGCAGAAACAGCGCAAGGCTGGCGGTTCAGGCCAGCTGGAAACATTTGCTGCCGAGGCCGCTGAACTGGTCAATGCAGACAGCATCCTCGCAGGGGAGGTGAATTTCGTGCCGTCCACTGTGCCTGGAAAATTCGGTGGCTATGTCGTGCATTTTGCGCCCTATGACATTGGGGCGTATGCGGAGGGAGCCTATCACATTACGGTGCCGCAATCGGCCTTTCGGGACAAGCTGAAGCCTGAATATCTGAACCTGTTTGACGGGCAGCCTGCCCCCGTTGAGCGTATGGGGGACTAGCTGCTACTTCTTCACAAGTGTGCAGCCCATGCCAGGTTCGTATCGAGCTTCGGCCTTTACGAGGCCGCCCAGCACGCTGGCGCGAGTCACATTGTTCTCATCGCTGAAAGTGATGGCGCTGACATCCACGGTGAAGTCGTTGCGGCAGCTTTCCATCTCCCGCTCGCCAATGTGCAGGCAGGAGCAAACCGTCTTGGCACCATAGGCCGTGGCGACACGTGCAAAGGCCACCTGATCCTTCAGCCAGAATTGCCAGACAGCGCCGCCAATGACGGCCAATGTCACCGCGACAATCAAAAGTGCTTTGACGAGTTTCATCCCTTGCCCCTAATCTTTGACACAAAGAGTAAGGGAGAGCGGGCAAGATGGGCAAGTTTTTCGTGTGCAGCAGATACGTTAAATCAGGATTGGCAGCGCTGGGCCTGATGCTGGCGCCGGGCCTTGCCAGTGCGGAACCACTTGTGCGGCTGCCGCCCCAGCCGGACGAGCTCGCCTGGCCAACAAGTGGCTGGGAGACGGGAGAGATGCCGGCGGAAACGGCGATCCTTGTCCAGCCCGTCATTGACCACGCCATGGCAGGTGAACTGGCCGATCCGATGGGGGAGACGCGAGCGGTCGTTATCATTCATCATGGCAAACTGGTTTTCGAGACCTATCGCGAGGGCTTTGGGCCGGACACCAAGCAGGTCTCCTGGAGCATGGCGAAGTCGATCACCTCCTCGCTGGTCGGGCGGGCGGTCAAGCTGGGCCTGATTGATGATCTGGACGCCCCCATGCCAACACCGTTTGCAGCAGGCGATCCGAGGGCGGAAATTACCTGGCGTCAATGGCTGACCATGACGGACGGGCTCGACTATCTGGAAATCGGCGCAACTGATCTGAGGACGAATGATGTTGTACAGATGATGTATGGCCCCGGTCGCTTCGATGTCTTGCAATATGCGCAGGATAATCTGCCACCCGTGCACACGCCGGGGGCTATGTGGAACTATTCCACGGCGGGCTTTCATCTGATCGGCCATGCGCTGCAGCAGGTCAGCGGCGCGGCGAGCTTCACGGACTGGTTCGATCGTAATCTGGCAGACCCCATCGGCATGGATGCGGTAATCGAATATGACACAGCGGGCACCTATCTCGGCGGGTCGCTCGTCTGGGCGTCTGCACGGGATTTTGCGAAATTCGGCTATCTATATCTGCGTGACGGCATGTGGGACGGGCGGCGCCTGCTGCCGGACGGCTGGGTGGATTTTTCTCGTACCGACCCGGAAGACACAGACGCGAATACTTATGGGGCCGGTTTCTGGCTGACGCCGTCAGCCAACCCTGTGCCGGCCAGTCAGGCTGCGCACTCGCCGCCCTATGATGCCTTCTCCGCGCAGGGCCATGAGGGCCAGACCATCTGGATCGTGCCGAGCCGGGATCTGGTCATCGTGCATCTTGGGCTGATGGACAATGCGGGTGAAAACTGGCCGCATCTGTATGAGTGGAACCAGGAAATGGCGCGGGCCTTTCCGCCCATCGCTGCGGACGCGAACGCGCCGGAAGAAACAGAAGCAGCAGAACAGCTCCAATAGAATGGGGCTTCGATGGGGCTGTTTGGGCCTCTTTCGGGTTTCTTTTGGGATAGTTTAGGAGCTAAGTTCAGGGGTGGGGAGGCGCGGCTTGTCCACCCCCAAACTTGTTTAATCGCCAGCCACCATGAAGTGGGCCATTAGCGTCGTAACGGGTTTTTCGCGCTCGTCCTGCCAGGCTTCGGCGCGGACCGAGCACATGCGCCGGCCCATCTTGGTGATCTCGGCGCGGGCATAGAGATCCTTGGCATGACCCTGGCGCAGATAGTCAATTGTCAGATTGATCGGTCTTGGCGGACGGGCCAGATGTTCCGTCACCAGGAAGACCTGTGCCTGTGATGTCAGCTCCAGGAAGGCGCCAATCGCCCCGCCATGGATGGCCTTGATCATGAAATTGCCGATCAGCTTGTCCTGAAAGGGCATGATCATGGTCATCTCGTCGCCCATGACTTCGCAGCGCAAGCCCATTTCCTGGGCCAGCGGTGTGCGGGCGATGAAGGCGCGCACTTCGTCAGCGCGGGTCAGTTTCATGTCTTCCTCTTCCATCAGCCCATCCTCGCAATGCTTTCCGCAGGGCGCGGCTTGTTGATGGCGAAGGCACCGGCTGCGGTGGCGATCACCTTGTCGCGGCTTTCATGATAGGCCCAGGCGCGCGTGAAGCAGATGTTGCGCGTGGTGTGATAGCATTCGGCTTCGCCAATGATGTCACGGCCTTTTTCTGCCGGTCGCATATAGTCGATCCGCAAATCCAGCGTTGCCACAAAGCGCGGTTTGGAAAGTGCCGAGCTGGCCGCCGTGCCGGACAGATTGTCCAGAAACGCGGTCAGCACGCCGCCATGGATCACGCCCGTATCCGGATCGCCCACCAGGCGCTCCTTCCAAGGCTGCAGCCCCCAGGCATGACCTTTCTCGATGCGTGTGAACCGGAACGCCATTCGGCGACCCCATGGAATACCGCCGCTGATCATTTCTATGTTTTCTTTCATCAGCTCCCAAGGTTCGGGGGCTGACGCGGGGTCATTGCTCATTTTGGCCCTCATTCGTTTGACGAGTTGTTTTGCCCCGATAACATCATTGTCAAAAGAGCAAAAACAAACAGCTCATCTGGAGGAAGAGAAAATGGCATTCGACAGTGCCTCAAAACCTAAGACCTGCATTATTGGCGCGGGCTGTTCCGGCTTTACCATGGCCAAGCGCCTGAAGGATTATGGCCTTCCATATGATTGTTTCGAGATGTCGGACGATATCGGCGGCAACTGGTATTACAAGAATCCGAACGGGGCCTCTTCCTGCTATCAGTCCCTGCATATCGACACATCCAAATGGCGCCTGGCCTTTGAGGATTATCCTGTCCCGGAGGATTGGCCGGACTTCCCCCACCATGCCCAGCTGCTGCAGTATTTCCATGATTATGTGGATCATTTCGGCCTGCGCGAGACCATTACATTCGATACGGCAGTGACCAATGTGGCAGATCTGCCCGGTGGGCGCTGGAAGGTGACGCTGTCTACCGGGGAGACCCGGGAATATGATGCAGTCGTTGTCGCCAATGGCCATCACTGGGATCCGCGCATGCCGAAATATCCGGGCGAGTTCGATGGCTATCAGGTACATTCCCACAATTATACGGACCCTTTCGAGCCCTATGACTTCCGCGGCAAACGCGCCATGGTCGTCGGCGCAGGGAACTCTGCCATGGATATTTCCTCGGAATTGTCGCAACGTCCGCTGGCGGAGAAGCTGTTCATTTCCATGCGCCGCGGTGTTTGGGTGATGCCGAAATATATGGATGGCCAGCCAGCCGACAAGGCGGTGTTGCCCTCTTGGCTGCCCTCCGGGATCGGACGGGCACTGGCCCGCAAGAAGATCAAGAAGACCATCGGCATGATGGAAGATTACGGCCTGCCCAAGCCGGATCATGAGCCGCTGGACGGGCATCCGTCTGTCTCCGGGGAATTCCTGACGCGGGTCGGGTGCGGCGACATCATTCCTAAACCGGGCATTGAGCGGTTGGACGGTGATGGCGTCGTATTTACCGATGGCACGCGGGAAAAGGTGGACGCGATTGTCTGGGCAACCGGCTATAATGTGACCTTCCCCTTCCTGAAGCAGGGTGATTTGACGCCGAAGGAAAATGTCTTCCCGCTCTACAAACGCATGGTGAAGCCGGGTCGGGAGACGATCTTCTTCCTGGGCCTTGCTCAGCCCCTGCCAACGCTGGTGAACTTTGCTGAGCAGCAGTCAAAGCTGGTCGCTGCCGCCCTGAATGGTGATTATGCCTTCCCATCGGAGGCAGAGATGGAAAGCATCATCGTCGAAGACGAGAAACGGCATCTCGGCCACTTCTATGACAGCCCACGCCACCGCATGCAGGTGGATTTTAACGCTTATTGCAAAGACTTAATGAAAGAGATTGATCGCGGAGCGAAACGCGCCCCCGTTGTTGCCTGATATTAACCGTATACAGGGCATAAGGGCAGGCATGTTTCGTTTCCTGCCTGCCCTTATGCTGATGGTGCTGACTGCCTGTGCCACGCGAGCGCCGATAGATATACGTAATGCGCCTTCGCGCGGGCCTGTCACGCAGACACCGGCAAGCCCGCCCGTAAGGGCCGCGCCGCAGGGCACATTTCAGCCAAATGCCTATTTGCGCGCCTGCTATGGCATCCGGGTGTCGAACTCGCCGCTGGTGGATGAAGATGGCTGGGTGCTGAACTACAAGCCGATTGTCGTGGTCAATGGCATGCCGCTGGCGGCATCCCCGGCCAATGATGTGTGCCTGACCTCCGGCTTCGGCCAACGTTTCAGCCGACGCCATGATGGCATAGACCTTCAGTCGCGCCCAGCAGGCACGATTTACGCGACCGCGCCGGGCAGGGTGATTGAGGCGCGCGTCTCCACTGGCTATGGCAACATGGTGCTGGTTGACCATGGCAAGGGCGTCTACACTCGCTATGCACATCTCGCTTACATTCAGCCGGGCGTTTCGGCCGGAAAGCATATCGGCTTCGGCCAGCCTGTCGGCATGATGGGGGCATCCGGCAATGCGTCCGCAGTTCACATTCATTATGAGATTCTACTGGGTGACTATAACAATCCTCGCGGCTCAAAAGGCCTGACCCCCCGTGACCCGTTCTCGTTTCCACCTTATGAGTATGCGCAGGCTTACGAATAGGCAGACGCGATAGGGGGACGTATCGTGACATCAGACTGGATGACCGGGGCGGCGCCCGGAAGGCGCGGCGCTGAATGAAGCGTTTCTTCGATCCTGAACTTGTCCTGCGGACCTATCGCAATCCGTTGGCCTGGCTGGTGCTGACGGTCGATCTGCTGCCGATCCTGGCGATTGTGATCTATGGCTGGGGCGCGGTGCCGCTGGTGGCGCTCTACTGGCTGGAGAATTTGGTCATCGGTGTGATGACCATTCTGCGGATGATCGGAACGGGCTTTACCAGCCTGCTTAATCTGGCGGGCCTGGTTTTCATCATTCCCTTTTTCATCTTCCACTATGGCATGTTTTGCTACGGCCACGGCCTGTTCATCCGGTCCATGTCCGGCAAGGGCATGTCGTCAGGTGGGGAGGACCCGCTGGGCCTGGTGCAGTGGGCGCTGGGGTCAGGGCAGGGGATGGCCTGGTTCGTCGGGGCGATTCTGGCGGTGAACCTGATGCTCTATGTCAGCGACTATATCCTCAAGGGGGAGTTCCGGGACGCAGATCTCGGCAGCGAAATGTTCGCGCCCTATGGCCGGATCGTCACCCTGCATGTGGCTATCATCCTTGGCGCTTTTCTGGCCATCGGGCTGGGCCAACCGCTTCTGGGAGTTTTGCTGCTGATCATTCTGAGGGTCGTTTTCGGCGTGATTGTTTCCATGCTTCGCCAGTTTAAACGTGAGGCGGGTGGAGACCGCACTGCAGATGCCCTCGCGCAGGGCGTGTAAAAAGTTGACGCATGGTGACACTCTGGTCATGATGGTGCGATCCCGCTCAGGAAGTCCCCATGACAGCACCCGCAAAAATCCTCCCGTCCCCCTCCGGCAAACGTGCCCGTTCGAAAGCCGCCAATCGGCGCGCCATTCTGGATGCCGGCCGTCATGTATTTGCCCGGATCGGCTTTGAGGCCACCACTGTGCGCGACATTATCCGGGAGACGGAGCTCGCGGCGGGCACGTTCTATAATTACTTCAAGTCCAAGGAAGAAGTATTTGAGGCGATTGCCGAGGATTCCGCCCATCGCTTCCGCGCGCATCTTAGCGATGTGCGCGCTACGGCAACGGACTTCGAGGCCTATGTCCATGATGCCTTCCGGGCCTATTTCGGTTTTATCGCCCAGGAGAATGAAGAGGCGATCCGCAATGGCGCACCGCACTTGGCACTGATTGGCGTGCGCGTGGATACGCCGGAAATGCTGGCTGTTGCAGAAGAGATCCGTCTGGACCTGGAACATGTGCTGTCCAGGGATGAGGGACCGAAACTCGATACGGCGTATCTGACGGCTGCTGCAATCGGCATTGCACGTGAGATGGGCGATCATATGCTGACGCGCCGTCCGATTGATGTTGACGGGGCCACACAGTTTGCCGCGTCCATGCTGCTGGGCGGAGTTCGAGAGATTACCGCAAAGTAAAGCTGTACCAGCCCTTGGCGGATGTGCCCTGGCAGGTCTAATCTTCCGGTTCTTGGAGCACAGGGAGACTGGCATGGGCCTGCAGCAGATGATCACCAAGCTCATTTTCAAACTGCCAGACGGCATTCTGGTTCGCATGGCGGGCGGCGAGCCTGTTCAGATACGTGGACGGGTGCTGGAGCCGCAATTGCAATTGGTGGCCTGGAATGGCCGTAACGCGCCACCCTTGTCTTCGCTGCAGCCGGAAGTTGTGCAGGCTGCCGTAAAGGAACAGCTGGATTCGATGGCCGCACCGCTGGAGCCAGGTGTGAAGACCGAGGATTTCTCCATTCCCGGCCCGGACCGCAACGAGATTCCCGTCCGCCTTTATCGGCCCGAGACGCAGGACCCGAAAGCGCCTTTGCTGGTCTATTATCATATGGGTGGCGGCGTGATCGGCGATCTGGAGACCTGCCATGCCTGGTGCTCGATTCTCGCCTCTGTTGTGAAATGCCCGGTCCTCTCGGTTGATTACCGGCTGGCACCTGAGCATAAATTTCCGGCGGGCCTTGATGATTGTATCCAGGCCTATGAATGGGGTGTGCGCAATGCCGGGAAATATGGCGCACCAGAGGGCATGGCAGCCGTCGGCGGTGACAGTATGGGCGGCAATTTCTCCGCCATTATCAGCCAGGAAATGCAGCGCGAGCACAAGCCGCTGCCCGCCTATCAACTGCTGATCTATCCGGCCGTGGATCTGGTGGAGGATTATCCCTCCCGCAAGGATTTTGGCGAAACCTTCTCCCTCAGCACCGACACGATGAACTGGTTCATGGACCAGTATCTGCCGGAAGGCTTTGACCGGTCAGACCAATTGCTGTCCCCAGCCCAGACGGGAGAGCTGGAAGGCCTTCCGCCTGCTATCCTCGTTACAGCAGGGCATGACCCGCTGTGCGATGAGGGTGATGATTATGCCAAGCGACTGAAAGCGGCGGGCGTGCCGGTGAAGCACAAATGCTTTGAAACCCTGCCACACGCCTTCACGGCCTTTACCGGCTTCTCGCCGGGCTCGCGCGCTGCCTGTCTTGAAATTGCCGACATGGTTCGCGAGACCGTTGCCCGTCTATGAGAGCGCTTGTCTGTCATGAGCTGACGGAGGATTTTTCAGGTCTTGGCGTCGCAGAAATTGCCCGGCCCGAGCCGGGGAAGGGGGAGGTGCTGGTCCGCGTGAAGGCGGCCAGTGTGAACTTCCCGGACTTGCTGATGAGCCAGGGCAAGTATCAGCTGAAACCGGACCTGCCCTTCATTCAGGGCATGGAGTGCGCCGGAATCGTTGAAGCGGTCGGGGAGGGCGTTGAAGATTTCGCGCCGGGCGACCGTGTGGCGGGCGGCAACAAGACCGGGGCTTTTGCAGACTATACCGTCCTGCCAGCATTGGGCCTGACCCGCGTGCCGGAGGTTATGGATTTTGCGGAGGCAGCGTCTTATTCCGCCGCCTATTTGACGGCCTATGTGGCGCTGGTCCGCCGGGCCAATCTGCAGCCGGGCGAGACATTGCTGGTGCACGGCGCAAGTGGCGGCGTTGGCATGGCCGCGATTGATGTCGGCAAGCTGCTCGGCGCGACGGTGATCGCAACATCTGCTTCCGATGCAAAGCTCGACAAGGTGCTGGAACATGGCGCCGACTATGTGATCAATGTCAGCCAGGGCTTCCGGGACAAGGTAAAGACGCTGACCGGTGGTGCGGGCGCGGATGTGATTTTCGATCCGGTCGGCGGCGACGTGTTTGACGAGAGTGTGCGCTGCATCGCCTTTGACGGGCGGCTTCTGGTGATCGGCTTCACATCGGGACGAATCCCGGAGGTGAAGGTGAACATGCCCCTGATCAAGGGGTTCTCCGTGGTCGGTGTGAGGGCGGGGGAGTATGGCCGCCGTTTTCCGGAGCGCGGCAAAGAGAATGTGCAGGCCATCTGGAAATGGGCGGCGGAAGGCAAGACTCATCCGCGCATCCATGCCAACCTGACATTGGACGCGTGGCGTGAAGCCTACCGCTTGCTGACGGACAGGGAAGTCGTCGGCAAGGTCATTATAACTCCCTGAAAAATCAGATATTCAAACGCTTAGAGAGGAATACCCAATGGCTGACCAACTCCCCGAGACAAGCCTGCAGATCCGCACGCTGGTGACACCGGAAGGCAAGCTCGAACTCTCCCTCGAAGAGGCGCCGGTGAAAACTCCCGGTCCGGATCAGGTGCTGGTGCGCGTTGAGGGTACGCCGATCAACCCGTCTGACCTTGGCCTCCTCGTCGGCGGCGCGGATATGTCGACCGCTATGCAGGGCGGCACGAAAGACAGCCCCACTATTTCGGCTGATGTGCCGGCAGGTGGCCTGCGCGCCATGAAGGCCCGCCTCGGCCAGTCTCTGGGCGTGGGTAATGAAGGGGCAGGCACCGTGATTGCGGCGGGTGACTCCCCTGCGGCGCAGGCACTGCTTGGCAAGATGGTCACCTGCCTGGGCGGTAACATGTATCAGCAATATCGCACACTGCATGTTTCACAATGTATGGCCCTGCCGGAGGGCACCACGGCGGAGCAGGGCGCATCCTGCTATGTGAACCCGTTGACGGCGCTGTCCTTTGTCGAGACGATGAAAGCAAAAGGGCATTCCGCTCTCGTGCACACAGCTGCCGCATCGAATTTGGGCCAGATGCTGAACAAGATCTGTCTCAAGGACGGCGTGCCGCTCCTCAATATCGTCCGCAAGAAAGAACAGGAAGACATCCTGCGCGGCATCGGGGCGAAACATATCGTCAATTCTTCCTCAGACACCTTCATGGAAGACCTGATCAATGGTCTCGTTGAGACGGGTGCCACGATGGGCTTCGATGCCATTGGCGGCGGTCCGCTTGCGGGCCAGTTGCTGATCGCGATGGAAGCAGCGGCCAATCGCAAGATGAAAGAATATTCCCGGTACGGATCCGGCACCGAGACACAGGTCTACATCTATGGCCGGCTGGACATGTCGCCGAGTATCGTGCCGGCCGGTGTCGGCTTTGCCTGGAATCTCAGCGGCTATCTGCTAACGCCGTTCCTGGAGAAGGCAGCCCCGGAGGTGCGCGAACGGATGCACAAGCGCGTAATCGACGAGTTGAACACGACCTTTGCCAGCCACTACACGAAGAAGGTCTCCCTCGCCGAAGCCCTCGATCTGGAGACGCTCCACGCCTACAATGCCAAGGCAACGGGCGAGAAATATCTGATCACGCCAAACGCCTGATAAAGACTAGCCGATCCTGTCATGCGTTATGCGGATGGCATGATCGGCATCTTTCAGGACAACAATATCCGCCGTCTCGCGGAGCGGGGCAATATGCTGCCGCAGATTAGGCAAATTAATCTGCTCCCAGACGGATGTTGCAAAGGCTAGAAGTTCCGGTTCAGACATGTGCAGGAAATTGGCGTAGAAAGAAGACGGATCTTGTCTTGCTGCGTTCCAATAGCGCACAAAGCGTTCCAGAAACCAGGTCTGCAGATTGTCTTCCGTCGCATCCAGATAGATCAAGATGTCCGGCTCCCGGTCATGACGTGGCGGCGGAGAGAGCGGGCGAAAGCCAAGCCCTTCCAGGATCAATATGTCCGGCTGGGCGATGGTGCGCGTCAGAACCGGGTCAACATCATAGGTCACGTGACTGTAGATTGGGAAGGCGGCTTCTCCGGCGGCAAGCGCTTCCAGAGCGTCGCCCATGGCTGTCAGATCATAGGTTTCTGGAAAGCCTTTGCGCAGGGTTTGTCCGCGCTCTTCCAGAATGGTGTTGGAAAACAGGAAGCCGTCTGTCGAGATTGTTTCTGCACGGTGAGTCTTGTCGAGAATGGCCTCGATCTCACCGGCCAGTGTTGTCTTGCCGGAGGCGACGGAGCCAGTGATCCCAGCTACGAGGCTCTCCGTTTCGCGCTTCAGCTCCAGCAGTCGCCGGGCAAGCGCTTCGGTGCCGTTGCGCCTGTCCATTCACCAGCGACGTGCCAGAAGGCTTTCGCCGTCATCTGTTTCAAGAATGAGCGCGCCTGTCTGGTCAAAGGATAATTCTGTAACGCGGCTCAATATGTCCGTGAACCGGTTTTCCTGATCCATCTGTGCTTCGCTGCACATGCGGTGTGTCAAGCTCAGCAGACCGATCGCGAGATCACTTCCGGTCTGCTCATATTTGCCGGTATAACGGTTACAGGAAGCCTCTCCGCTCACCGTATCATCAGCGCCAAACTTTATGGAAACGCGGGCATAATCCATGACGCCGCTTCGATTGATGTCTTCGACGATCCACTCCTCTCCCAGCAGGGCAGAAGAGGGCACAGAGGATACCGCAGCACTGACCAGCAGCAGTGTGCCGATATTGATATCCCCATTGTCGGCCGCAATGGGGTACATCGTATCTGTCGTCCACAGAAGGTTCCCTTCCGGATCGCTGATCGTTGCGCGCAGAGTGTAGCTCATCCGCGGCTCAAGCGCAGTGGAGTCATAGATCAGGGTGAACGGGATCGGCACTTGCTCCGTGCCGATCTCGATCTCTTCTGCCGCGATCAGCGTGGAGGACGCATCCGCCAGCGACACATCAATAAGGGTCACTTCCGCCAGGCTGCCGGGGATCAGGGCTATCCGTTCCCGATAGGTCAGCTGTCCTGTGATCACATGTTCCGTAGCCCTTTCTGGCCCGGCGGCTGGCCCGCTGACGATCCTCGCCGCAGGGGCCACGCACGCGCACAGTGCGCTGGCCGCGAGCAGGCTGGTCAGGCAAATTCGTCTGGACATGTCGATCATCCTCTCCATGGTATCATATCGAGGTGGCAGTCTACACGGTCCGTTTCGCTTTGTCTTTCGCGTTCGTAGCTTCGATAGCGTCGCGCGCGGCCTGCCATTCCTCATCGCCCCACGCCGTCAGCTGGGCAAAATTGCCGCCGGTGGCGTTATAGGCGGCCCCGTCAATCGCGATGGTCTGGCCGTTCACATATTCCGCCCCGTGCGCCATCAGAAACACGGCTAAATTGACCAGTTCGTGCATTTCGCCGACACGGCCCATCGGATTGGAGACGCCGGAATCCATGCGCTTTGCGCCTTCTGCGTCCGGGGCCAGGCGCTTGGACATGCCTTCGGTGGGGAAGGGCCCCGGCGCGATGGCATTGAAGCGCAGGCCATAGCGGCCCCATTCGACGGCCAGCGATTGCGTCATCGTGTTGACGGCGGCCTTGGACATGGCGGAGGGTACCACGAACGGCCCGCCATTCCAGATCCAGGTCGTCAGGATGGAACATACGCTGCCCTTGTCACCGGCCTTGATCCAGCGCTTGCCGATGTCCTGCGTCATGTAGAAACTGCCGCGAAACACGATGTTCGAAATTGCATCAAAGCCGCGAATGGACAAGTCTTCGGTGCGGCTGATGAAATTGCCGGCGGCATTGTTTATAAGGCCCGTCAGCGGGCCGTGCTGGGCCCAGATCTGGTCATTCATGTCACTGATGGCCTCGGCCACCCGGTGTCACAGGCATGCGGCACGACCTTGCCGCCATGCTTGCCTATCAGCTCGGCCGCGGTGTCTTCGCAGACCTGTCCGCGCCGTCCGCAGATATGCACTTCCGCGCCGAGCTTCAGGAAGCCTTCGGCCATTTCCTTGCCAAGACCTGTGCCGCCGCCCGTAATGAGAACGCGTTCGCCCTCCATCAGGCCGTCGCGGTACATCAGTTTTGTTATGTCCATGAAATTTCCTCCCGGATGTACAGTCCAGGAGGATGATAAGGCGCTTGCGACAACTGCAAAGCTGTCACGCAGGGTCAGTCTATCGTGGTCCTCAAATTTGCAGCCGTTTCGACGGCGTCATAGGCGCGGGAATTGCCTTGCGGCTTCGGCCCCTGATGGATCACCATTTCCAGAGTATGGCTGTAGATGACGCGTGTTTCGGTTTCGATATCGCTACGGCGCACATCGACCGGATAGCCGCGCGTCGTGCAGCCCAAGAGGCCGCAGTCGCGGCGTAGTTCGGGGCGCGTGGTTATATCCTGGTCCGCCAGACGCTGCTGCGTTTTCACATCGCCAGACGTTTCGTCGCCTACGATTTCAAACCAGTCGCCGCCATGCTCCATGGTTACTTCGGCGGCGCGCAGCAAGGCCATGTTTTGCACTTCTGCCGAGGTCTGTGCGGTATCGCCTCTATAGGTGACGCGGTATCGGTTCGCCTCTATAACCTGAGAGGAATAGCCTTGTCCGTCATCTGTCAGGGCAGGGCGATAGTCGGGCGATGAGGCGCAGGCAGTCGTGATCATCAGGCCGCAAAGGGCTAGAATCAGAGAATATTTCATATGGGGCTCCTGTCCCGTTTCCAACAAGTCTACGCAGATACCGCAGAGGGGTTCCCGCGCCCCGAAATGACCCTATTTCCGAAACGGCAGGCTGATCATCCGCCAGAGCACCCAGAGCGGCAATACAATTGTTGCGCCTGCCAAGGCTGGTTTCCAGAAATTCTGCAGCGCCCACCCAAGCGCTGACACTGCCGTCCGCGCGACATTCATGATCGCTTCACCCGCATTCACATCCGGATTGGTCGGATCGAACTGCGAGGCCAGTACGAAAAATCCGACCAGAATGCATAGGCCAATCAGCTTCAGACCGCCCCATATGGAAATGCCGAACAGCCGCGCCAGCAAGGGGCGCGGTTGAGGTTTTTCTACCGCCTGGCTTGCCTTGGGTTCCGGCGCCGGAACCGGCTCGACCGTGACTTCAGGCAATTCGGAAGAAGGCGGAGGGGGGGGCATTTGGCTTTCGATCTCACTCTAGTCATTGGCGGCTTTTTTCTGGATTTCCACCTGATGCGGGTACGGAATAGAGATGCCTTCACGATCAAAGGCCTCTTTCACCGCTTTGGTCAAATGGAACTTCACATCCCAGTAGTCGTCGGCCTTCACCCAGCTGCGGCTGGCAATGTCGACAGAGCTGTCACCCAGATTGACTACTTTCACGAAGGGTTCCGGGTCGCTCAGGATACGGGCATCAGCTTCGATCACACTTTTGATGATGTCGATGGCCTTGTCCATGTCGTCATCATAGTCGATGCCGAAGGTGACGTCTGCCCGGCGCGTATCGTAGCCGGAATAATTCTCGATCACACCATCAATGGCCTGGCTGTTGGGCATCAGGATCTTCACATTGTCAGGCGTGGCGAGCACGGTCTGGAACAGGTTGATGTCCTTTACAGTGCCACCGACACCTGCGGCCTCGATATAGTCTCCCAGCTTGTAGGGGCGGAACAGCATGATCATGACCCCGGATGCGATATTCCCAAGCGCGCCTTGCATGGAAAGGCCTATGGCCAGGGTGAGCGCACCAAGCACAGCAACAAAGCTGGTGGCCTGAACGCCAAAAACCTGCAGAACGGCAATGAATACCGCTGCCATCAGGCCCCATCGAACAAGCGATGAGAAGAAGTTCCCGAGCGTATCGTCAATGCCTTCGCGCTTCAGCGCCTCCTTCCGCACCGTCCCTGACAGCCAACCGGCAATGCGCAGGCCAATGATCAGGACAACAAGCGCGCCAAGCACTTTCAGGCCGAAGCCGAGAATATAGGGTGAGTATTCAGCCCACAGAGCGCTAGGGGTAAGGTCTTCTGGCATGCCGGTCTCCTGTATGGGGATTAGGGTATCTAGGTTTCAATATCATTCGTTTTAGGCAGGTCAGTCGGCTCAACATCCGGCTGAGGGTGCGGGCGATACGCCATGTTGACCTGATGCGGGAAGGGAATTGTGATCCCTTCGCGGTCAAAGGCTTCTTTCACGCCCTTGGTGATGTCCGCGCGGACCTGCACGAATTCCGGAGTGGCAACAAAAGCCCGCAGACGCAGGCGCACGCTCCAGTCTGCCAGGGTATGAACGCCCACCCAGGTTTCCGACTTGGCCAGAACCCGCGGATGATCATTCGCAACAGCCAGCAGAACCTGAAGCGCATGGTCCATATTGTCGTCATACGAAATATCGAAATAGAGGTCGAGGCGGCGGCGCGTCTGGCGCGTGTGGTTGACCAGCGGATCGGCCCATACCTTGTCATTGGGGACCGATACCGTCTTGTTGTCGATCTGCCGGAATGTCGTTCGGAAGGGCGTGATGTCGGAAATCTCGCCTTCCATGCCGGCCAAGGTTACATAGTCCCCGATGCGGAAGGGGCGGAACAGAGCCAGCATGACGCCAGCCGCAACCGCCTTCAGCGTATCCTGCAGGGCCAGGCCGATCGCCAGCGCCGCGCCGCCGAGCAATGCGGCAAGAGAGGCTGTCGGGAAGCCGAGCTGGGTCAGTGCCAGGACAATGGCGATGGCAAAGATCAGGTATTTCAGAAGCGAGGCGGAGAAAGCAAACAGCGTGTCGTCTGCGCCATGATGGGCATGTGCCTTGCCGCCAAAGGCGCGCATGGAGCGGGCCACCCAATTGGCGAACATCACAGCAATGACAAGAATGGCCACCGCTGCAAAGGCGCCGGGCCCACGTTTGTCTATGATGGCTTCCCAGTCATATCCGGCCAGTCCAAGGGGCAGGGGAGACATGAAGATCAGCGCGAAGACCCGCGCAATTGAGCTGGCCACATCCCAGCTGGACCCTTCAAAGGATTTGTCTTTTGCCGTGGCTCGCTTGCCGACCAGCATGATCAGGTATTTTACCAGACCCGAGACAAGCCAGATCACGATACAGGCGAGCAGGACCAGCCCCCATTTCTCCATAAAGGGCCATGAAGACGACAGCCAGACAGGCCAATTAGTTGTATCGATGTCTGGCAAGGTGAGGTGTTCTATGTCCATGAGGAGGCCGGATCTTGATCTATGTTTGGCTGTAAGAGAGCGTCAGTTTGTGTGGCTTGTCCAGTTTTTCAAATGGTCGTGACTACGCCGTCTGCCCCCCGAAACAGGCGCAGGGAAAGGATCACGACAAGAACAATCCCGCTTGCGATGGCCAGCCAATGCATCTGTGTCTCCATCCAGTTGTTCAGGATGATGCCAATCACACCCCAGGCTAGTGCGATGAAGTACCACCAGCTGCGGCTGATATAGCGCGCGAACATCCACGCGGCTATGCCTGCGGTGATCAGCGTGGTCCATAGCATGTTCCAGGGCAGGTCAGTCGGCCCAAGATCGGTGAACCTCCGGATTGTCAACGGAATGGAAATGGCGACAGCAACACTGATCCAGCCTGCCAGAAGACATGTCGTCATGTCTGCCAATGCCTTGATTGGGCTCCAGCCGGTTTCACGCAGGCGGTCCAGTCTGTACGCTGCCAGCCAAGCCATGATGGCGATAGGAAACAGAAGAAGGAAATTCAGCGGCTGGTAAGCGATGAGTTGTGCGCTGATCATCCAGATCACATTGAAAAGGCCAGCGAGCGCCAGAGGCTTTGCCACATGGTCCATCCAGGGTTCGCGCTTCTGCCAATAGGCCAGGCCGAACAGGAAATATGTCAGGAAGATTACGCTCCATATGGAAAAGAAAAGCGGCAGGGGCTGTTCCGGCGCGGTGATGCCGCGTGTGGCATTTCCAATTGGCGTGCCAATTCCAAAGGCAGGGGCAAGCGCCCCGGACAGGGGCTGCAGTAGGCCCAGCAAGATGATGATCAGAGACAGACGTTTTTCCATGCTCGTCATATGTGCCTGAATTTCCAGGTGGCAAATAAGTTACGGCTGAAAAAAGTATGATGCCATCGGGTGAATTTGCGTTATACGCCGCCGTCTCTGCGGAGACTCAATAGAGGAATTTGCTCATGGCAAAGAAACCTGTGGCCAAGAAGGCCGCTGCGAAACCGGCCGCTGCTAAAGCGGCTACCACGGCGAAAAAGCCAGCTGCGAAGCCTGCTGCTGCGAAAGCTGCACCGGCGAAGAAAGCTGCTCCTGCCAAAAAAGCTGCACCAGTGAAAAAGGCCGCTCCGGCCAAAGCTGCTGCTGCCAAGGCTGCGCCGAAAACGGCAACGACAACGACCCTGCGTCAGATGTCTGTCGAAATCGCAGAGGCTCATGGCCTCACGAAGAAACAGTCCGAGGAAATCTTTGCGGACATGGCTGACCGGATCACGAAGCGCCTCAAGAAAGGCGAACGTATCCGCATGAACGGCCTCGGCACGCTGGAAGTGCGCAAGCGCCCGGCACGCATGGGCCGCAACCCGGCAACGGGTGAGTCCATCAAGATCAAGGCGTCGAAGAAAGTTGCCTTCCGCGTTTCCAAGGAACTGAAAGAGTCCGTTTAAGGATTTCTTCTTCCGTACCAAATTTCAAAGGGCCGGGCGGGTTTCTGTCCGGCCCTTTTTATTGCGGCAGCATCGCCTCCAATGTTTCCAGACGGTCGGCCTCTTCGGCGGGTTTGTCCCAGCGGATGCGGTTGATACGCGGAAAGCGCATGGCAATGCCGGATTTGTGGCGGGCAGATCTCTGCAGGCCTTCGAACGCCACTTCAAGTACAAGCGACGGTGTGACTGAGCGTACTGGGCCAAACCGTTCAATCGTGTTGTCACGGACGAATTTGTCCAATTGTTTCAGCTCCTCATCGGTAAAGCCGAAATAGGCCTTGCCGACCGGGGTGAGCCGCTCTTCGCCGTCTTCATCGCGCCACACGGCAAAGGTGAAATCTGAATAGAAGCTGGATCGGCGCCCATGGCCGCGCTGAGCGTAAAGCAGAACAGCGTCGACGAGATACGGGTCACGCTTCCATTTGTACCAATAGCCTTTCACCCGGCCGGGCAGATAGGGGCTGTCCCAGCGTTTCAACATCAGGCCTTCAATCTCCGGGGCAGGGGGCTTCATACGGTGAGCATCCAGCGCCTCCACCGTCGTGACGGGTACGAGGGGCGACAGGTCGAACCGCGCACTTTCCGCGCGGGTGATGAAGGTTTCGAGGCGTGCGCGCCGTTCCCGAAAGCTCAGCTGGCGGACGTCTTCCTCGCCATCTTGCAGCAAATCATATGCGCGGATGAAGGCGGGGTGTGTCTCCATCTGCTTTTTCGAGACGGTCTTGCGGTTCAGCCGTTGTTGCAGCGCATTGAATGGCGCGACGCTTTCCCCGTCCTCTGCGCGTACCAGCAGCTCGCCATCAATCGCGCCTTCGAACTCCATCGCCGCCAGCACATCCGGGAAGGTGTGGGAGATGTCGTCCCCTGTGCGGGTATAGATGCGTCGCACACCGTTTTCGGAAGTGGCCTGTACGCGGATACCGTCATACTTCCATTCGGCGGCGAAGGCCTCCGGTGTGATCAGTGCCGGATCGACCGCATCCGGATTGTCCCGGTCAGCTTTCGCCACCAGCGGATGAGCCAGCATGACCGGTCGGAAGGGCGCGCGGATGTCTGGTTCCGGCCTGTCTGTCTTGCCTTCCAGCCAGGCAAACAGGCTCTCATAGGGCGGGGCGAGGCCGTGCCAGATCTCTTCAATTTCCGTCACGTCGACGCTGCCGAACTCGGCCAGCGCCAGCTTTGCCAGCCGCGCGGATACACCGATGCGCAAGCCGCCGGTGATCAGCTTCAACAGTGCCCAGCGGCCTGTCGGGTCCAGCCCGTCTAGCCAGCCAGCGACCAGACGCTGCGCTCCTGGCCGGGTGGCCTCCTCCAGCGCTTCGACAATTTCCGACAGAGGCGGCGACCGGTTCGCGCGCCGTTCTGTCGGCCAGACAAGGCTAACGGTCTCGGCCATGTCGCCGACATAGTCATAGGACAGGCGGAAGAGTTCCGGGTCCATCCTGTCCGTGATCAGCTCGCGGATTGCGGCGGGCTTGATGCTTTTCAGGTCCAGATCCCCGGTCAGCGCACCAAGGGCATAGCCGCGGTCCGGGTCCGGCGCGTGCCGGAAATAGGAGACCATCAGGCGCAGTTTGCCATTGCGCGACGGGGTGAGGACAAGTCGGTCCAGAAGTTCGGCAAAGGCCTGCATGGGTAATAGATAGGGCGGGACAGGGCCGGTGTGTATCCCTTTATCTGCCCCTCACCTCCCACCACCTTTGGCGGTT
>NZ_AWFA01000046.1 GCF_000682675.1 Hyphomonas pacifica
ACGGGCAACGCCCGGTCCGGCTTTTGGTGCTTATACTAGCGTTGTGCTAGTCTTTGGTTTTGACACCAGGATCATTCTTGGAATAGGCGTCTTCCAGTTCCTGTGTATCAGGTGCGGGCTTAAGAGCACCTGGTCTGGCGCTTTCTGCGCCCTTGTCCGCATTCAGGGTGTCTGGCGCATTGGGGTGGCGACCATCCCTTGGCATCAGGACGGGATTATTGCCTTCGTCCAGATGCTCCGCGCGGTCTGCAGCGGTTTCGTCAGGTTGGGGGCGGTCTTTCTGACCATCGTCTCGAAGGAAGCCATGTTCCCCATCACGCGGCCCCTCTCCACGACGAAAGCCTGCCTGGTCTGTATCCTTGCGGCCCGGCGTTTCACCATCACCTCGCTGCTCGCTGAGGTCTTCGCGGCGCTGAGGGTCAAGATCTGTCTCATACTTGCTCATGATGGTCTCCTTTCAGAAAACCAACGGGCGAAGCCGCATGGATGTTCCGCATGAGACTGGATGGAACAGATTAATTCGCGGCCATCACCACACACGCCCGCACATCACATGATGACGGCAAATCTCAACCGGAACCGGTTTCAGCTCTTATTATCTCTCGGGAGGGAGGATGGTGTGCCCTACAGGGTTCGAACCTGTGACCTACTGATTAAAAGTCAGTTGCTCTACCAACTGAGCTAAGGGCACCGCCAGAACGGGCGATTTAGGCGACCAGACGGGTGCGGTCAACCGCCTGATGCAGCCTATGGCTTGATGTCGCCATAATTTTCGCATCACCCTCCCGATTATGTTGAGATTTGCGCCTGTTTTCCTAACTATTCTGCTGATGGCCGCCTGCGCGAGCCAACCCGCGCCCGCTGAACAGACGGCACAGGATAATGATTCTCTGACAGAGAATGTCGGCGAGGCAGCCGGAACGGCCTACACAAAGACACGTGACGGACTCGCGGACGCCGCCCTTTCTCCTCTCGAAGACCTCAATCTGCGACGGGAAGAAATTCCGCCGATCCTGAAAGGGGTGGAAAGCCCCTACGAATTGCCTACCGACCTCACCTGCCAGGATATCCAGCGCCTTCTAGCCCAGTTGGACACCGTGCTGGGCCCGGACTGGGACACGCCTTCGCCAGACGAGCGCCTGCGCACAGAGAAACTGGCCGACTCGGCCTCACAGGCAACACTCAATGCAGTGGCTTCTGAAGCGAGAGGGCTGATTCCCTTCCGGGGCATCATTCGCCAAGCGACCGGCGCGGACAGCCATCAAAAAAAGTACAATCTTGCCTACAAGATCGGCGCACAACGCCGGGCGTATCTGAAAGGCATGGGGCTCGCCAAGGGCTGCCCCCTGCCCGCACGCCCGAACTTCACCGTGAAGCGGGATGAGAACGCCGTAACGTACAAGGGCGACAGCCCGGTCGCGCCACCTCCCTCACAGGCCTATGATGACTACCAGCAGAAACAGCTGGAAAATCTTACGCCCGTTCATCCTTCGGAGACGACTTCGTCGACGCCCAGGCCGTCTGAAGTCGGGAGCGAAGCGCTTCAAACCGTCCCTCGGCAATAGAGGCGCGGATCTCCTGCATCAGAGCCTGAAAGAAGGCCGTATTGTGCCAGCTGAGCAGCATGGGGCCGAGATACTCCCCGGCCTTGAACAAGTGATGGTAATAGGCGCGTGAATAGTCCTGACTCGCCGAGCAGTTCACGGCCTCGTCCAGAGGTGATAGATCCTCGGCAAATTTAGCGTTCTTCACATTGACCGGCCCGTCCCAGGTCCAGGCCTGTCCGTGACGCCCGGAACGAGTCGGCAGAACGCAATCAAACATGTCGATCCCGCGGGCAACGCTTTCGACCAGATCAATCGGCTTGCCAACGCCCATCACATAGCGTGGCAGATGATCCGGCAGGTGTGGCATGGTTAGATCAATGGTCGCGCACATCTGCTCATGCCCCTCCCCCACGGCGAGGCCGCCCAGCGCGATGCCGCCAAAGCCCTGCGAGACAACGCCCTTGGCAGACTTCTCTCTCAGGTCTGCGTAATTCGACCCCTGAACGATGCCGAACAGGGTCTGGCTGTCGCGGTCTCCGAAGGCGTCAAGACTGCGCTGGCCCCAATCGAGCGACAGGTCCAGACTACGCTCAGCCTCCTCATGCGAGCAGGGATAGTCTGTGCATTCGTCCAGCTGCATAGAGATGTCGGCACCAAGCAGGTCTGCCTGAATCTCGATGCTGCGCGCCGGGGTCAGCCGGTGGGTGGAGCCGTCAATATGGCTCTGAAAGGTGACGCCGTCCGGATCCATTTTGCGAAGCTGCGCAAGGGACCAGACCTGAAAGCCGCCGCTATCGGTCAGCATCGGGCCATCCCAGTGCGCGAAGGCATGCAGGCCCCCAAGACGCTTCACGCGCTCGGCGCCCGGACGCAGCATCAAATGATAGGTGTTGCCGAGTATGATATCCGCCCCGGCATCCTTCACTTGATCCATGTACAGCGCCTTCACCGTACCGGCTGTGCCGACCGGCATGAAAGCGGGCGTGCGAATGTCTCCGCGCGGCGTCTTCAGAACGCCGGTGCGGGCCTTGCCTTCGGTGGCTTTGATCTCAAAAGGGAATGTTGCCATGGGCCGGGCCTATACGGGCTTCCCTGCCGTCTGCCTAGTCCGCAGCCTCAGAGGCGATAGATGCGCCGGGCGGTGACTTCGAACAGGGCGTGTTGCTCCACTTCGGAATACTTGGCAGCAATCTTCTTCAGGCCATTCCAGAGAACTGGATAGCTGATCGACCAGCGGTCGACCGGGAAGTTGCTTTCAAACATACAGCGGCCAGCGCCGAAACATTCGATCATATGATCATACCAGCGCTGCTGAGACTCCACGAACTCATCGGAGCTTGGCGGCATATCACGCTCATGCCAACCCCAGCCATTGTCCGGCATGGCAAGCCCGCCCAGCTTCGCAACCACGTTCGGGCACTTCGCGATCTCGGCGACATCTTCCTTCCATTTCGCGAAGATCTCTTCGCGCTGTTCCGCATAGGGCCCGACACCAATTGGCGTGCCGAAATGGTCGAGCACAAGCGTCGTATTTGGAACGGCCCTGGCGAGATCGAGAAAATCCTGATTCTGGTGGTGATAGTGCCAGGTGTCATAAGTCAGTCCACGTTCACCCAAACGCGCGACGCCCTGTCGGAACTCATCATCGGCGTAAAGACGTTCCGGTGCCCGGCCCGGAATGCGCAAGGGTGCACCGCTCGTATCGCGCGAGCCGGCATGGCGGATTCCACGAAACAGGCCATCAGCCGCTTCAGTATGCGCGTCCAGCACTTCATCGAGATCTGCACTGCGCAGGTCAGCGTGGCCGATGATGGCCGCGATATATGGCCCGCCACGTGCCTTCATGTCCTTCGCAGCCGCTGTTACGAATTCGGTCTCGCCCACAGGCATCAAATGGTCCGGGCCATCCTGGCGATAGGCCGCGCCACATTCCATGAAGACGGTCTGTTTTACATTATGGCCACTGGTTAAATCGGTCAGAAACTCGTCGACATTGTAGTGCATGTCCGGTTGTGGCCAGAGATGGTGATGGGGGTCAATGATCTCGCGGTCCGGATCGATGATCTCTTCCTGAACCTGCGCCAGCCACTCACTATTATTGAACACCATGCACACCTCCTCCTTTGTCGTTGAGGATAATGTGGGGTCCAGAATACAGAAAGGCCAGCACTTGGCTGGCCTGAAGCACTCTAAATCTTTGTAATCTCTAGAATTCGATCTCTGCTCCGACGAGTTCCGGCAGTTGCAGGACAATCAACAGATCGCGCATTTCCTGGCGGGCGGCCACATGGCTCATCGTGAAGGACACGTTGGACCCCTTCTCCGTCAGGTCCAGCAGGGTCAGGCCCGCCGGAAAGAGTTCGCGATAAATCACACGCTCGGAAAGGCCGGGCGCGAGGCGGAAGCCGATGCGCTTGGAGAGGTTCGTAAGCGCCTCGCCGACACGTTCCTTGTTGCGTGCCGCCAGCGGCGACATCCGGTTGCGCATCACGATCCAGTCGATCGGACGGCGGGACGTCTGCGCCTTCTTCTTGCGGCAGGACCAGACCATTTCGGAATAGAAGCTCGGCCGGATCACTTCCAGCGTCTGCGGGTTCACATCGCCCAGAAGATCAAAGTCCACGAAGCTGTCATTCAGCGGCGTTATCAGCGTATCGGCATTCACATGCGCAAGGCGTGACAGATAGGTGTCACCGCCAGGGCCGTCTATGATGATGAAATCACATGCCTTTTTCAGGCGCGCCACACTGCTAAGGAAACGTTGAGTCTCTTCGGATTCGGCACGGTCCAGGTCGCGCTCTGTCGAGGCGTCAACGCGGACAATTTCGGGCATGGGAAGCTTCGCGCCCGTGGACTGCATCCAGCGGAGACGATTTTCGAGATAGCGGGTCAAGCTGCGCTGGCGGACATCAAGGTCGATTACGCCGACCTTCTTTCCCATGCGCATAAGGGCCACCGACAAGTGCATCGACACTGTGGACTTGCCGGCGCCGCCCTTTTCATTCCCAACGACAATAACACGGGCCTCGCGCTGCTGCGCTGACAGGTCCGGGCCACCTACCGTCTCCAGTGGGGCGAATCCATCAGCGGGCATATTCGAGGGCTCCTTCAGTCGTTTGTCTTGTAGGCTTTAGTAACGTGATTCAGGCAACGTGGGAGAGGTTACCCTGCGTCGCCTTCTCGCTGGCGATCACATCCATGAAGAGTTCAGCATCCTCCATCGGCGCGTCGGCATAGTAAGGCGCCATCGGCTCGCCGTCGAAGAGCACATCGTCGGACATGATCGGGCCGAAGGCTGCATCGACCGGAAGGTCAGCGCGGAGCGGCTGGTGCGCGGAAATCTCTGACAGCAGGTTGCGAAGCGTACCGAGCGCGCCGGCCACGCGGCCAAGATCGCGGGAGTAGACTTCTGCTGCTTCCGTGACAGGCGTGCCATCGCGGTCAAACATCCATTCATCAACCATGTTCGGGCTGATATAGCGTGTACGCGGCTCTGGAGCGGCCACGAAGGGACGTTTAGAGAAGGGACGTTTAGACTTGCCAGCTGCCAGGCGGAGGCCGACAGAAAGCGCGAATGATTTAATCGGAGCGAGGATGCGGTGTGTCATGTGTTTAAAATTCCTCCGAATGGGTTAACAGGGCGTTTACACAATCCTCAGACGGGACGTTTTTCAAAGTGAATTCGAAGACAGATACGTTAACACCTGCCGTGCGCACGCGGGCCAATCTTCAGAACCAGATTCGCGAGTGGCGCCAAGCCGGTGAAACTATTGGATTTGTTCCGACAATGGGCGCTCTGCACTCGGGGCATTTGTCCCTGGTCAGAATTGCGAAAAAAAATGCGACAAAGGTGATCGCAAGCATCTTTATTAACCCGACCCAGTTCGCCCCGGGCGAAGACTTCGACACGTACCCACGCGACGAATCAGCTGACCGCGCGAAACTTGATTCTGTGGGCTGTGACCTCGTCTACCTGCCGACCGTCAGGGAAATGTATCCGGACGGCACGAAGACGAATGTACGCGTCGAGGAAATGTCGGACCTGCTGGACGGCATCTATCGACCGCATTTCTTCTATGGCGTGGCAACCGTCGTCGCGCGGCTGTTCCTCCACACGCAGCCGGATGTCGCCGTGTTTGGTGAGAAGGACTACCAGCAGCTGCAGATCATCCGGCGCATGGTGCGTGATCTGGGCTTCCCGATCGAAATCATCGGCGGCGAGACAGCCCGTGATGCCGATGGGCTGGCGCAGTCTTCCCGCAATCTGTACCTGACGCCTGAAGAGCGCCGTATTGCCCCGGCCATGCAGGCCGCGCTGCACCGCGCTTCGGTTCGCGTCACCAACGGAACGCTGCCATCAGTCGCGCTGGAAGAAGCGCGCACGATGATAATGGCGGCCGGCTTTACGGAGATGAACTATGTCAGCCTGGTCGATCCAGCAACGCTGGAAGACCTGCCGAACGCACCCCTGCCCCAAGGCACTGTTGCGCGCCTTCTGGCCGCCGCCTGGCTAGGTAAGACGCGCCTGATTGACAATATCAGTGTGACGCGGTGAACTCCCGCAGGGTCGCAAGCACTGTCTCATTATCTTCTGCGGAGCCGACACTGATCCGCAAACGCGTCGGCAGGCCGTAGCCGCCCACGGCGCGCACCAGAATGTTGCGCGCCTTCAGGAATTCGTTCGCAGCATTGGCCCGCTCGGCCGCGCCGAAATCCGGCAGCACGAAGTTCGCATGGCTGGGCGGTGTTGGCAGGCCCATTGCGTTCAGCGCCTCCGTCATTCTGGCACGCCATTCGGCATTATGCTCGCGGCTTTTCGTGAGGAACTCCGTGTCCTGAATGCTGGCCATGCCCGCAGCGACCGCCAGCCCATTCACATTGAAAGGCCCGCGAATGCGCTGAAATGTCTGCATAATTTCTTCAGGCATGTAGGCCCAGCCAAGGCGTAGCGCTGCCAGACCGTGAATTTTAGAGAAGGTGCGCATCATAACCGTATTGACGCGGCGATCCACAAGATCGCGGATCTGGGCCTCGTAATCCGGGCTGACATATTCGGCATAGGCGCCATCTACCACGAACAGGACATGCGGCGGCAGGCTGTCCTGCAGGCGCTCCAGCTCCTCCACCGTCATCATCGTGCCGGTCGGGTTGTTCGGGTTCGCCAGGAACAGGATCCGGGTCTTGTCCGTCACCGCGCCAAGAATGGCATTCGCCCCTGCCGTCAAATCCGTCTCCGGCACCGTAACCGGCTCAGCGCCGTGAGACAGCGCGGAGACTCGGTACATGGAAAAGGCATGCTCGGTGAACAGGATCTCATCTCCCGGTCTGGCATAGCACTGCGTCAGCAGGTGGATGATCTCGTCAGAGCCTGAAGACACGACAATCCGCGACGCATCCGCAATGCCGGTTGCCTTGGCAATCGTTTCCCGAAGGGCACCATATTCGGGATCTGGATAGATGTGGACCTCTTCGGCAGCCGCCTTCATCGCCTCAACCGCCTTGGGGCTCGGCCCGAAGGGGTTTTCGTTGGAAGCCAGCATGATTACATGCCCGGTCGAGCCTTTCAGCTTGCCACCAGGAACATAGGGCTTGGTCAGCGCGATATGCGGCAGAGGAAGTATACGTGTCATCGCCACGCGGCTTACACGAAAGCCTCAGCCCTGGGAACTGGTGGAATTGCTTTTCAGGCGCGCGGTGGCGCGGTCGATTCCCTCAGGATCAGCCGGTAATCCAGCACTTCGTGGCGAGGCTCATCCGAAGGGTTGCTTGTCTCTTCCAGCAGGATGCGGACAGCAGCAGAGGCCAGTTCCCGGCTCGGCTGATAAACCGTCGTCAGCGAGGGGCTGATGGTGGAGGCTAGCGGCGTGTCATCGAAGCCGACAACCGACAGGTCTTTCGGCACGCTGATCTGACGACGATAGGCCGTCGCCAGCACGCCTGCAGCCATGTCATCATTGCTGGCAAAGATGACGGTGGGCGGATTGGGCAGGTCAAGCAGCGTTTCGGCACAGCCAAGGCCGGAATCGAATGCGAAATTGCCCTGGCATACGAGGTCCGGGTCTAGCGGAATGCCCGCCTTTTCCAGTGCCGCAAGATAGCCCTTGTGGCGCAAATTCGCCTGTGTGTGGCTCTCCGGCCCGCGGATAAAGCCAATGCGTTTATGACCAAGACCGATCAGGTATTCCGTCATTTCCTGACCTGCGGCGGTATCATCCATGGAAACGTTCAGACCCTGCCCCTCTTCCGAGGCAGATATCCGCACGAAGGGAATACGCCGGTCGCGCAGTTCGGCGACGAGGTTGTGATCATCTGACAGAGGCGGAGTCAACACAGCGCCGGCCAGTTTGGTTTCGGCGCGCAGGGCCAGCAGAGAAGGATGATTGTCGCTGCAGTCCTCAGCAATCAGGCTGTAGCCTTCCGCCTGACAGCGCTGCAGGGCGCCAAGCTGGACCTCGCCAACATAATTGCGGGACGGGTTTGCGTAGAACAGACAGATAATGTGGCTTTGCCGGGCACGCAGGTTTCGCGCATTGTGATTGGTGCGATAGTCCAGCGTGCGGACTGCCTCCATCACTTTTTGGCGGGTTTCCTCGCGAACGTTGGTCTCGCCGTTCAGCACGCGGCTGACCGTCTTGAAAGACACACCAGCCTCGCGCGCCACATCAATAATGGTTGCAGGTCGGCCCTTTTGGGGTGTGCTGTGCATGTTCAGGCCGTCCGCCATGGTTTATCCCTTGTCACGCCCTGGGACGGAGGACATCAGCGCGCAGGGTATCAAGCGTGTGAAATCGTCCAGCCACATGGGTCATGTGAACTGAAACTAGCTTGTTTTTCCTTATAGTGACAAGACCTTGCCGGAGTTTCCATCCGGCAAGGTCTTTGAAGCAATGGCCTATTTCAGGCTGCGGTTCACCAGGTTTTCCAGCATTTCCTGACGGCCGCTGGTGTGAGACGGGTTGAGACCCGTCGCGGCGGCCTTGTCGGCAATGCTCTCAAGGCTCGCGCCGTCGGACAGCATCATCTTGCCAAGGTCGCTGCTTTCCCAGCCGGCATAACGCGCAGCTTTGAATTTCGCGATCTCGCCCTTCTCGATGATGTCCGCCGCAGACAGTAGAGCACGGGCAAGCGCGTCAACACCGCCCACATGAGCGTAGAAAAGATCATCCAGGTCACTAGACTGACGACGCACTTTGGCATCGAAGTTGAAGCCGCCGGTATCGAGACCGCCAGACGGCAGCAGCTCGATCAGGGCCAGCGTGATGTCACGGACATCTAGGTTAAACTGGTCCGTATCCCACCCATTCTGGTAGTTGCCGCAGTTGATGTCGATGGAGCCCATGATACCAAGCGACACCGCGGTTGCGATCTCGTGCGCAAAGCTGTGACCGGACAGCGTGGCATGGTTCGGCTCGATATTCACATGCACTTCCTTTTCCAGGCCGAAGTGCTGAAGGAAGCCATGAATGGTGGCAGAGTCGAAATCATACTGATGGTACATCGGCTCATGCGGCTTCGGCTCGATCAGGATCTTGCCCTTGAAGCCGATCTTGTGCTTGTGCTCCACAACCATGGAGAGGAAGCGTCCAAAATTGTTCAGCTCACGGTCAAGATTGGTGTTCAGCAGGGTGTCATAGCCTTCCCGACCGCCCCAAAGAACATAGTTTTCTCCGCCAAGCTGATTGGTGGCTTCCAGACAGTCACGAATCTGGCGCACGGCGCAGGCCGCAACTTCCGGGTTCGGATTGGTCAGGCCGCCAGCCGCAAAGCGGGGATTGCTGAACAGGTTTGCCGTGCCCCATAGCAATTTCACGCCTGTCGCTTCCTGATAGGCAGCCAGACGATCTGCAGCGCGCTTGAGATTGTTGGAAAGCTCATCCGGCGTTGCGGAGTCTTCCGTCACGTCCACATCGTGGAAGCAATAATAAGGGAGGCCCAGCTTAGTGAAGAACTCGAATGCAGCGGCCATCTTGGCGTCCGCAGCAGCGCGGTCATTCCGGGCGGCGTGCCATGGGCGATCCGTTGTGCCTGCGCCGAAGATGTCAAAGCCATCCCAGCAGAAGGTGTGCCAATAGCACACGGCCATACGCAAATGGTCTTCCATACGCTTGCCAAGAACCATTTGGTCCTTGTCATAGTAACGATAGGCCAGCGGATTGTCGCTATCGGGGCCTTCATACTTGATCGGGTCGATCCCTTTGAAAACGGGATCGTTATCTACCTTGATCTCACCGTCAGCCATAATTCGTTCTCCTTAGAAAGATTCTTTCAGCATACGGTACAGTGTACCGAATTTCTCATATTTCGGGGCAAGCTTGTCCTGATCGCTGTCTTTCGGCTCCACGATCTGGAGCACTTCAGGAGCCTCGAACATTTCTTCCACATCTCCGCCCAGCGCCGCAAAGCGGGCAAGCCGCGCTGCGCCATAGGCCGGGCCGGTGGCCGCGCCATCACGATAGACCATCGGGCAATCCAGAACGGCAGACAGGATACGCCCCCAATAGGTGGACTGCGCCCCCCCGCCGATGACAGAAATACTGTGCACATCGACACCGGATTCGACCAGCGCGTTAAACCCGTCAGCCATACCAAAGGCTACGCCTTCCAGCACGGCCTGACCGATCTGCGCCGGGCCGGAATCATGCCCTAGACCGAACAGAACACCTGACGCATGCGGATTGTTGTGAGGCGTGCGTTCACCTGACAGATATGGGAGGAAGTGTTCAGGTCCCCCGAGGCGAGCCTCGGTTTGCGCACGTCTGACAAGCTCTCCAGCGTCAGATGTTCCGGTCAGTTTGACGGCCCAGTCAAGGCAACTGGCCGCACTCAGCATCACAGACATCAAATGCCAGCGGTCCGGCAGGGCATGACAGAAGGCATGCGCCGCAGAGCCGGGATTTGACCGAAATGTATTGCCTGCCACAAAGATGACGCCGGACGTGCCGAGCGAGAGAAGGGCTTCGCCTTCATCAATCACCCCTACCCCCACGGCGCCGGCGGCATTGTCACCGCCCCCCGCCACAACCGGAACGCGCTGCATGCCCCAGGCCTCAGCGGCCTCCTGGCGCAGCACGCCGGTCACTTCATGACCCTCATAGAGCTTCGGCATGTTGGCTTCGCTGAGACCGCAAGCTGCGAGCAATTCGTCACACCATTTGCGGTTTTCAACATCCATCCACAGCGTGCCGGAGGAATCCGACATGTCGGAAGCAAGGTCCCCGGTCATCCGAAGGCGTACATAATCCTTGGGCAGCAGAACGGCGTGAATTTTCTCGAAAACTTGAGGCTCATGCCGGCGCACCCATTCCAGTTTCGGGGCGGTAAAGCCAGGCATAACCAGATTGCCACCCTTGCTGACGAATTCAGGGGTCGCTTCCTGGAGCTCCCGGCACTCTTCAAAACTGCGCCCATCATTCCAGAGAATGGCGGGGCGAAGAGGAGCCAAGGATTTGTCGAGCAGGGTCGCGCCATGCATCTGTCCGGAGAGACCAATGGCCTTCACGCCATGACGGCGGTTCACGTCCAGCTTGGCGACCGCCATGTTCGTGGCTGTCCACCAGTCAGACGGATTCTGCTCAGACCAGAGCGGCTTCGGACGGGAAATCGGTAGATCAGCCTGGCTGACCTCTACCTGGCGTCCGCTCTCATCAATGAGCGCTGCCTTGACGCTGGATGTACCGATGTCGATGCCAAGAAACACGATTTACTACCCTCCCGCTGGCAAATTTTTCTGAGCTTGCCTCGCAAATGATACCGCTATCATTTCAATCCTGACCTCGCAAGACTCGATTGAAGATGAATTGCTGTGGCACGCTAAAATGCCCTAATTTGCCTGTTTTGACGGGCGATCCAGGCATACCGAACCGGATTGGGACTTTTCATGACAACGTTCTCATGCTTTCTGGCGCCGACTCAAAACAGAAAACAGGCGGCGGCTCTCAAAAGTGCGCCGAAAGCTGGCATGACCCTGCACCTCTCCCATGGCCCCTGCGAATTGACCCTTCTGCCGGAAATTGGCGGTTCAACGGGGGCTTTTACCTATAAGGGCATGGACATTCTACGCCCCTTCCCGACGGCCGGGGCCAGCACCTCCGCCGGCCCACTGGAGAGTGCGGGCTTCCCACTGTTTCCGTTTTCGGGGCGTATTCAGAACGGCATCTTCACCTGGCAGGGACGCCAGATTGAGCTGGAACCGAACTTCCTGCCAGAGCCGCATGCCATTCACGGCCAAGCCTGGCAGAAGCCATGGACGTCCGAGAAGACCGGCGAGGCAAGCGCCCACATGGTCTATGATCACGCAACTGGCAACTGGCCCTGGGCCTATCGCGCCGAACAGCTATTCGAGTTGACGGAAGATGGCCTTACGCTGACCATGCGGCTGACAAATACGGGAACAGAGGCGATGCCCGCCGGTTTGGGATGGCACCCCTATTTCCCCCGCCATGATGCCCGCCTGATGGTGAATGTGAAAGCCATCTGGCGGTCTGGTGAAGACATGATCCCTACTGAAGTGGCGTCTCCCTCAGAGGAGGAAGATCTCACGATCTGGCGGGAGGTCGACAGCCTGTCTCTGGACAATGCTTTTATCATGGAAGAGCCGGAGGCCGCGATCTATTGGCCCGAGCAAAAGATCCGTGTCGATATCAGCGCCGATCCGTTGATGAGTCATACAGTAGTTTACACGCCCAGAGGACAAGACTTTTTCTGTGTTGAGCCTGTGAGCCATTCACCGGACGCGGTGAACAGCGCACATGGCACAAACATAACCGGCCTGCACAGCCTTGCTGGCGGAGACACCCTGACGGGCACAGTCCGGCTGACAATCCACGATGTGGTCGACTAAGCGAGACTTATGAATTCAGGGGGCGAACCGAGTCACGCTCAATGATGGAGACATCCAGAACAGCATGCCGCTGTGCACTGCCCGTCTCCTCATCATCTGCGATGAAATTCGCCAGAAGATCCACAGACTGATATCCCATTTCAGCAATTGGTTGGCGCACGGTGGTCAGCTGGGGCCAAATGGCACTCGCAATCGGCGTATCATCGTATCCGACCACAGATATATCTTCCGGCACACGCTTTCCATGGCGGAACGCTGAGGCAATTACCCCCGCAGCCATGTCATCATTGCTCGCAAAAATAGCCGTAGGCAGATCATCTAGGGCCAGCATGGCATCTGCCGCTTCCATGCCACTGCGATAGGTAAACTTGCCCTGTTTGACGAGTGCGGGATCAACCTCCAGCCCATGTGCCTGCATGGCTTTCATGAAACCACTATGGCGACGGTGAGAGGACATCTGATCTTTAGCACCGATCACAAAACCGATGCGCTTGTGTCCGTGGTCAATCAGATACTCCGTCATCCGGGTAGCGGCGGCCTCATCATCAATCGACAGGCTGGTCCCTGCCTCAAGCATGGATTTTGGGGCAATCAGAACAGCAGGAATGCCTGCCTCGTCCAGCTTGCAAAGCAGATGGTCATCCTCACTTAGCGGCGGGACAACCAGAATGCCATCAAGACCCGCCCCGCTAAGACGTTCCACCAATTGGTCAACGTCTGCCGGCTCGGCATAAGAGGAAAAGTCTTCCAGCACGAGGTGGTGCCCAGCCTCACGGCAGCGATTCATGGCGCCGATCAGAAGCTCGCTGAGATAGCTGTTGCTGGGGTTGTTGAAGATCATACCGATAAACAGCGAGCTGCCGCCAGCCAGGCTGCGCGCAAGCAGATTGGGCCGGTATTTCAGTTCGCGAATAGCCTCTTCAACGCGCACGCGTGTTGTTTCGCGCACAACATTCCGTCCATTCAGCACGCGGGACACGGTCATCTGCGAGACGCCCGCCAATTCGGCCACTTCTTTAATCGTGGCGTGCTGGCGTCTGCCATTTCTCGTAACTTTTTCGGCCATTTTCAATCCTGTACGCCCCCTCAGCGTGCACCCCTTTTCGGCTCTGTGCTCTGGTCTTGCTGCCAGTAATTCGGGGGGACCTGAAACCGTTTCTGCAAGATTTTCAAGCCAATTCAGGCAGTAAGAGAGAAACCTGCGTCTAAGCGCGCCTGTCAGGGGCCGACTTGAGCGCGGATGCAACGGCATCCCGCATCAGCTTTGGACGGTACTGGCTGTCATACAATGTGGGGCGTTTTTCAATGCCATCCTCGCGCGGCTTGAAGCCTTGCAGCCAGTTCTGATTGTCCACCATGCCCCAGATCAGCAGGTCTTTTGTCTGCGGATAATTGAACATCATGTCGAGATAATCACGCGTATAGGCGGCCATTTCTCGATCGCGCCCGGCTATGCCAGGCGCCATTTGAGTGTCATTCACGTCAAACTCGGTAAGATAAACATCCAGCCCCATTCCGACGACCTCATCGACAAAGTTACGCCAGAGGCGCTGTTGCGTGGCATTGAAGGCCGATGGCGGCGCATCATTTGAATGGCTTTGGATGCCGAGCGCATGAATCGGCACATCATTCTTCCTGAGCCGCTCCAGCAACCTCAGCACGCCGTCGCGGTGCGTCTCATGGGAAGGCTCCCAGCTCATGTAATCATTATAGGCGAGCGTAGCGCTTGGCGCTGCAGCATGCGCTGTACGGAAGGCGAAATCGATCACTTCTGGCCCCATGGCGCGCGTCAGCGAGGTTTCGCGAATGCCACCTGTTTCCGGATCAATCGTCTCGTTCACGACATCCCAGGAGTAGATGAATCCTGCATCATGAGAGGCGACTCTGGTGATGTAGTTGCCGAGCAGCGCCTCGGCCTCAGCGCGGCTGGCGAATTGCGTTTCGTTGACCCATTTCGGCAGCCACTGCGAATGCTGCCACAGCAAGGTGTGACCACGCATGCCAAGGCCGTTGGCCTTGGCAAAGGCGACCAGCTTGTCACCAGGAGCAAAGTTCAGCTCGCCCGGCTCAGGCTGGATCACATACATCT
This sequence comes from Hyphomonas pacifica, assembly GCF_000682675.1. Lineage (GTDB taxonomy): Bacteria > Pseudomonadota > Alphaproteobacteria > Caulobacterales > Hyphomonadaceae > Hyphomonas > Hyphomonas pacifica. The sequence continues at coordinate 14,477 of NZ_AWFA01000046.1, forward strand.
TGTGGGCATTGTCAGCGACGATGACCGCGCAATCGCGTAGCACGATCTCCACATATTTCGGGTCGTCCAGCTGTTGCGGCGCGATGGCTGTACCGAAACGTATGCCCTTTGCTGCGGCCAGGGCTTTGAGCGGAGCGGTCTGCGTTCCTAGACGCGGCACATCCCCGCCCGGCATGGCACATGCCGCAGCTGCGGCGCTGGCAGACATCAGGGCAAGCGCGTGGCGTCTGGTGAATGTCATGTAAATTTTCCTCCCTTGGCGCAGAGGGCTTCAATGGCCCTTGGCTTTTGATTTATGATACCGCTATCATGACAAATCAAACAAGGTCCATACCAAGAAAAACACGAGGGAGAGAGACATTGACGCGATGCGGAAACCGGAAATTCATCCTGGCCACCAGTGCTGGCATGATGGCCCTGCTGGCAGGCTGCGCGGAAAAAACCGCCCTGCCCGAGCAGACGGAAGCGAGCAGCGAGGCGGCCTTTGAATACCTGACCTATAAAGGCCAGGATGCCATCTTCGAGACGCCGCTAGCGGACAATCAGGCGCGCAATCCTATTCTGGCGGGTTTCTATCCTGACCCTAGCATCACCCAGGTGGGTGGGGATTATTATCTCGTGCACTCCACCTTCGCCTATTATCCCGGAATCCCGGTGTTCCACAGCAAAGATCTGATCAACTGGACGCAAATCGGCAATGTCATCGACCGGCCGGACATGCTGGACTTTGGCAAGCTGCGCGTCTCGCGCGGCGTGTTTGCGCCGACCATCGAATATCATGACGGCCTGTTCCATGTCGTGAATACGTGCGTCGATTGCGGCGGCAATTTCGTCGTCACCGCAGCAGATCCAGCCGGGCCATGGTCTGATCCGGTCTGGGTGCCCGATGTTGGCGGGATCGATCCCTCGATATTCTTTGATCTTGATGGCAAGGCCTACATGATCAACAATGATGAACCGGAAGGCGGCTCTACCTATGAAGGGCACAGGGCCATCTGGATTCGCGAGATCGACCCGAAGACCTTCCAGCCTGTTGGAGATGCCGTTGTGGCCGTGAATGGCGGTGTACGGATAGAAGACAAGCCGATCTGGATTGAAGGGCCGCACCTCTATCGCCTGGGAGATGAATACCTGCTCAGCATGGCGGAAGGCGGCACCGGGCCGCAGCACTCTCAAGTCGTCTTCAAATCAGACAGTCCGCTTGGACCTTTTACGCCCTATGAAGGCAATCCCGTGCTGACGCAGAGGGATCTGCCGGAAGACCGGGCCAATCCCGTCACCTCAGTTGGCCATGCGGACTTCGCGCAGGACGCCGCCGGAAACTGGTGGGCCGTCTTTCTTGGCACCCGCCCCTATCGGGGGAACCAATACAATACCGGGCGGGAGACCTTCCTTCTGCCGGTGACCTGGGAAGGTGAATGGCCTCGCATCGGCCCAAAACCCGGTGAGGAAGTGCCCTATGTGATTGACAAGCCGGATCTGCCGGAACAGCCCGACGCGCCCCTGCCCCTGACAGGCAACTTCACGGTCACACAGGAGTTTGACGGCGACACGCTGCCGCTAAACTGGATGACCGTCCGTGTGCCACAGGAACACTGGTATACGATGAAAGATGGCAAGCTGATCCTGCAAGACCGGCCCGTAGGCTTGGGCGATTTCGGACACCCCTCTTTTGCGGCACGGCGTCAGCAGCACATGAATGCCGAAGCCTCAACCGAAGTCAGCTTCACACCCGCCAGCCCACAGGAAGAAGCCGGCATTGCCGCATTCCAGAATGATGAATTTTATTATGCGCTGGGCGTATCTGTGAACCCAGATGGTCAGCGCGTCATCCGGCTGCGCAAACGCGCAGGCGGCGACATGGGAGCGGAAGGCGAGATCATTGCGCAACTGCCTGCACTGTCTTCTGAAGACCAACCTATCCGACTGAAAATCACCGCGCGGGCGGATCGCTATGACTTCCATCAGGCCGCGCCGAGCGGCGAGTGGACAGTCATAGCCACGGATCAGGACGGTACGATCCTCAGCACGGATACGGCAGGGGGTTTTGTCGGCACGATGCTAGGACTATATGCCCAATCTGACCGGAACCTAGCTGACTGAACAAGAAGTCGGGCGCGCACCAAATGATGCGCGCCCGATA
>NZ_AWFA01000047.1 GCF_000682675.1 Hyphomonas pacifica
GTGCGCCAGCGGCTTATCCCACGAATTCAGATTGTGCCGCGCCAATGCCGGCGACAGGTTCCGCGCCAGAAGGCGTAGCACAGGACCGTCTCAATCCCCGCCATTTGGCAGGTCAAGCTGGCCGAGCAGAAAGTCGACACGCTCTGCTACCGGCGCTTTCGGCAGCCGGATTGTCTCATAACCATGCGCAGGATAGGCCGTCAGCAGGCGGTCATATTCGGCCACGGCCTCTTCAAGGCCATGCTGGCGGCCCTCATCCGTTTCGTAGATCTCCGGCCAGGGCGGCGTGAGAAAGACGGTGCGGGCATAGCGGTATTGCTCCGCCAGCGGGGCAAGTTCGGCAGAGCCGGTCAGGTGCTGCCAGGCGGTGAGGGCGTCAATCAGGCTGCGGTCAAAGAAGACCGGGCCCGTATGCGCGCGGGCCGCCTCATGATCTGCGCGGGCGAGCGCGATCACGCAGGTGAGGAAGGCGCGCAAATCCTGCCAGGGCAGGGCGGTGCCGCCGCTGGCCTGTTCGGCCTCTACCACGCGCCGGCCGGGTTCATTGATCGTGGTGTAGCCGAGGTCTGACAGCGCCGAAAGCAGCGTTGATTTTCCACCGCCGGAGCAGCCGGAGAGGATGATGAAGTTTTCGATGGTCTACTCCTGTGGGGGAGGGAAGGAGAGTGCGAGCAGGTTTTCCCGCAGACGATCCGGATTGCCGGAGGCGAGCAGCATATCCAGGGCATCATGCTCGGTGCGCCAGAGGGGGACGGCCTGTTTCAGCAGGGCGCGGCCATCCTCCGTCAACTGAAGGCAGCGGCCACGCTTGTCTTTCGGATCTGGCGTCACTGTGACGAGGCCGCGCCGCTCCAGTGGTTTCAGATTGGCGGTCAATGTCGTGCGATCCATGGCGAGAAGGTGGGCAACATCGCCCATGTGAGGCGCGTCTGGCCGGTTCAGCGACATCAGGAGTGAGAACTGGCCCTGCGTGATGCCGAGGGGACGGAAAAGATCATCAAAGCGGCGCGCGACAGCGCGGGCAGCGCGCTGAAGGTGCAGGCAGAGACACCGGTCTCGGACTTCATGGGTGATGGCAAGAGGGAGCGCAGAATCCATGATTCGCAGAATATGTTGACCTCAACATATTTGTCAATTACTAGAGAGGGTGTGCTGAGACTCATGACGCTAGGAGACACGAATATGACCTATGTGGATGGAATGGTGGCGGCGGTGCCAGAGGCCAATAAGGCGGCCTATCTGGACCATGCCAAAAAGACAGCGGAACTGTTCAAGGAAGCTGGTGCGCTGTCTGTTGTTGAATGCTGGGGCGCCGATGTGCCGGAGGGCAAGCTGACCTCCATGCCGATGGCTGTGAAGCTGGAAGAGGGGGAGACGGTCGTGCTGTCCTGGATCAGCTGGCCGTCCAAGGATGCGCGCGATGCGGCCTGGGAAAAGCTGATGGCGGATGAGCGCATGGCCGGCATGGAGATGCCATTCGATGGCAGCCGGATGATCTTTGGCGGGTTTGACGTCGTACTGGATGCCTGAAGATAAAAGACCAGACGGCCTGTAAGCCGGGTTCTGTTCGTCCCCTTGCGGAGATCTGGCAGCCATTCCTCTGGGGTGCCTGTTACCAGACACCTCACGCGACACACCCGGGGCGCGGGCGGAAAACGGCCCATATGCGCCCCCTATTCGGTCTTGCTCCGGGCGGGGTTTACCGTGCCAGTCCTGTCGCCAGGCCTGCGGTGGGCTCTTACCCCACCCTTTCACCCTTACCCCTTCGAGAAGGGGCGGTTTGCTTTCTGTGGCACTTTCCCTCGGCTCGCGCCGGGCGGCCGTTAGCCGTCGCCCTGTTTCCCTGGAGCCCGGACTTTCCTCCAGCATGCCGTTACCAGCATGCCAGCGGCTGCCCGGCCGTCTGGTCTGGAAGGCTATATAGGGGAAAGCAGCGGGCCGCGCCAGATGGCGGGCGCTGAAGGCTCTATCGCGGGATGGGGCGGAGCAAAATGTCTGTGAGGATGGCGTCGGTTTCATCCTGCGGGAGCTGGCTGAGGCCCATGAGACGCTCAATGCGGCCGGACAGGATGAGATCTGCCAGGCCATGCACCATGGCCCAGGAGGCGACGACATCCTTCATGGCTGCGGCGTCTGAATACGGGTCCGCGCCGACTTCGGCCTGCACCAGCTCTACCAGCTTGCCGAAGGCGGCGAGGGAGCTGGCCGCGAAGGCCTCATCGCTGCGGTCAGGTTTCTCGGAGGAAAACATCAGGCGGAAGAGGGCCGGGTTGGCAATGCCGAAATCGACATAGCCAAGGCCGATGGCGATCAGCTGGGAGGTCTTGTCCGGCGCGGCAGTGGCCTGGCGGGCCTCCTGCACGGCGATCAGGCGGTCATATCCGATGGCGGCGAGCGCGGTGAGCAGGCCTTTGGCATCCCCGAAATGATGGGCTGGCGCGCCATGGCTGACGCCTGCACGCTTGGCAACGGCGCGCAGGGAGAAGGATTCCGTGCCGTTTTCAGCAAGTTCTTCTTCCGCCGCCTTGAGCAGCGCCGGGCCAAGGTCTCCATGATGGTAGCGTTTTGATGCGGCGCGCGAAGCGGAAGGGGATGAAGCTGTCATGAAGTGTATCATAGCGCATAACTTGACACTGTCTAGATGCGCCTGTACGGCTAAATCTAGACAGTGACTAGATAAGCGAGACAATCATGATGAAATGGGTAATCAGGGGGCTGTTGGCCGTAGGGGTGATTGCGGTATTGGGGACGGTGTCGAGCTATCTGTTCGTCGATCGCGAGCTGAACCGGATGTATGGCGCCTTTGTCGACGTGGCCGAGCCGGAGCTTGAGGCAGAGGCAGCGGAGACCTATGCGCTGGCCAATGTGAATGTACTGGCGCCGGAAGCAGACCGGTTCATTCCGGGCCAGTCCGTGATCGTTGAGGATGGCCTGATCCGGACCGTCGGGGCAGGGGACGTGCCGGAAGGCATTCGCGCCGTGGACGGACAGGGCATGTATCTGGTGCCGGGCTTTACCGACTCGCATGTGCATCTGTGGGAGAGCGCGAATGATCTGCTGCTTTATGTTGCCAATGGCGTGACGCAGGTGCGCGAGATGAATGGCCAGCCGAACAATCTGGCCTGGAAGCGCGAGATCGAAGAAGGCCGGATCGGGCCGGAGATTTTTGTGGTGGCGCCGCAATTTGCGACTTTTGTGGGCTTTGAAGGCGTCATGGTTGGCTGGACGCAGCGTAAGACCATTGTTCGTAATCGGAAGGATGTCGAGCGGGCGGTCGCGGCCTTCAAGGCGGCAGGCTATGACGCGTTGAAATCCAGCAGCTTTCTCAGCCGCGAAAATTATGACCAGCTGAGCGAGGTGGCCGCCGAGGCCGGGATGCCGCTGGTGGGGCACATTCCGGTGGCGACGGATCTGGACGCTGTGTGGCGTGGCAATGCTTCCGAGATTGCGCATATCGAGGAACTGGTCAAACAGCTGGACAAGGAGTTTGGCGGCTATGGCCCTGACGAGGCAGGGGCGTTTCTGGAGTTCGTTCGGGAGCGGAGTGATGATGTGGCACAGAATCTGGTGCGCGAGGGCATCATGGTGACGTCCACGCTGGATCTGGTCGACAGCTTTCACCGCCAGAAATCCCAGCTGAAGGAAGAGTTACAGGCCGCTGAACTGGAATACGAAAACCCGGGCATTGCCGAGGGCACGGTGATTGCGTCGCGCGGTATGGGCTGGCTGCCGGAGGTGAACATCTATCGCTGGCCGGAAGGGATGGACGAACGTCGGCAGGCCCGTAGCCTTATCTACTGGAAGGCTTATGCCGAGGCGCAGCACATCCTGCTCGATGCGATGCTGGCGCATGGCGTGGACATTCTGGCGGGCACGGATGCGAATGTACCGGTCATGGTGCCGGGCTTTTCCTTGCATGACGAACTGCAAGCCATGAATGCGGCCGGCATGAGTTCTTCCGAAGTGCTGGCCTCTGCAACGGTGAAACCGGCGGCCTTCATGGCTAGTAATACCGGAGAGATCAGCGCAGGGCGTAAGGCCCATCTGGTGTTGCTGAGGGATAATCCGCTGGAGGACATTTCCGCCACGCGGGAGATCGAGATGGTAATGCTGGGCACCCATGTGTTCGACCGGGCAGACCTGGACGCGATGTTGCAATCTGTTGCCGATGCGAACGCCGCAAGTCGCAAGGTGGCGCTGGCGGGAAAATAAGTCTGCAGACCATGGGAACCGGGGGGCTGGAAGATCGTTGTCTCGCCATGATGAAAGCATCCGTTACCGCACTCGCCCTGTCCCTTGCCCTTGTGGCGGCCTGTTCCAGGGAGGACGCCCCGTCTACGCAGCCAGAGGCCCCGGCTATGGCGCCGGCCATGCAGGATGAGGCACAGGCAGAGGATACGGATCAGGCCTTGCAGCCGGACCAGCCGGATGCGGCGTCGGAGACAATCGGGGGAGATGGATCGAACATCCAGCTCCTGCCGATCACCGCCGACACCGGGCTTGATCTGGAAGGAGAGCTAGGCTGCAGCTTCCAGACCGAGCCAGACAATGCCTTGCTGTTCATCGCAAAGGCCAATGTCGGCGATGAGTTCCGCGCGCGCGGCGGGATCAACAATAATGGCTATGCCGAAACCCTGACCGGCACCGAGACAGGCGGCTTCAGCATGCTGGAGGCCGATGGCGGCAAGTTTGGCGGCAAGGGCATGATCCTGACGCTGACACCGGTAGAGCAACGCGTGAATGACGGCACAGAGACGGTCAGCCAGAGCGCAAAGCTGTTGGTGCAGCGCGCGGACGGGGCCGAACGGACCTATCAGGGCGTGTGGACCTGCGGGCCGTAAAATCCACTTAAGCCGCAGCGAAAATCAGCGGCTCGCACTTTTCCCGGAGTAGCGTCACCAGCTTGTCATCCATGAACTGGTAGTCGTCCGGAATATCCAGCACGACGTGCAGCTTCTTGTACGCGACTTCCTGCCGGAAATCGGCCCGCAAGCGCTGTTCATGCTTGTCTTCCATGACGAAGATGATGTCCGCCCAGCGGATATCTGCCACCGTGATCTGATGACGGGCATCTCGCGCCGTTCCGCCGGAGCGGGCGGAGACGCCTGCGACATTCGCAAACACGGCTTCGCCCGTCGGGCTGCGCCACTTGTTGTGGCTGCAGACGAACAGGACTTTTACAGGCACGGCATCTGCCATCAGTTTCTCCCACTCCCGGTATGGCCAGATCTTGCCGATCTGACGCGCCCTGTGAAGCTTGTTATGACGCAGATAGACCAGGCTCCACTTCTTTTCTGCAAAGCCGCGATAGGTTGGCTCTACCTTGCGGTCGCCATTATGATGGCGGGCAGCCGCACGGCGTGCCGCCCGATTAGCGGGGTGTGACATGGTATATTCCTCATGCTGTCGTGGGGTCAGCAGCCGCGGCAACACGGGAATGTGGCGTGTATATAACTCAGGCGCGGGCGGTGTTCAACTCCCGCTTTAACGCTTCAGGGGTGGGAGAGGGGCCGGAATTGCCCCATATATTGCAGAATTCCCGGAGTGCCCTGCATGCTGAAATACCTTCGAAAGCTGCCCATTCCAGAGCCGGTCATGCACTGGCTGCTCGAGCCGCTGTGGTGTGCGATGGTCAGGCTGTCCAAGCCGGAAGTGCGGATTGTGACGGGGGGCATCAGCTTCTATGCGCTGTTTTCCATCTTCCCGATTGTCTATCTGACGCTGACCCTGCTGTTCACGTTGTTGCCGCGCGAGATCAGCCAGCATCTGGCCGATACGGTGGACCAGGTTCTGGTTTCAGCCGTGGCCCCGCTCAGCAAGGCAGACCTTGATACGATCCATGAATCGACGCCGCAGGTGATCACCTTTCAGGCGCTGATTGCGGTGATCGTCGTGTTCTATACGGCGAGTTCCGGGGCAAAGGCGGCGATCACGGGCATCCGCATGGTGGCGGGCAGTGAACGGCGCACAAGGATCATCCGCTTTCAAGGCGTGTCCATCCTGATGACGGCGCTTTTGATCCTGGCGGTGTGGATTCTGGGCGCGTTGCAACTGATCATGTCTGTCGTGACAGAGCGTGACGGTTTTATCGCATTCGATCTGGCGCAGACGATTTCCGACATTGCCGCGCAATTGTGGCTGGGGAAGGGGATTGCGTGCTTTGTGATCTTTTATCTGATCATTGCCCTGTCGCTCAGCGGGCGGGTCAGCGGACACAGGGCGAAGGCGCTGGGTGCAGCGGCGGGGGCACTGGCCTGGCTGGTCGCGACCTGGGGCTATCACCTCTATCTGAAATTCACCGCGCTGGACACGTTCTATGGTGCGTTGTCCTCTGTTATCCTGGGCTTCATCTGGCTGTCCGTGTCCGTCTCATCGCTGCTGTTCGGCGCAGCGCTGGCGGTTGAGTGGGCAGCGCGGATGCAGAAGGAAGACGTCATCGCCGAAGATGACGAGGAAGATATCTCGGTTCAAGAAGAGGAAGAGGCCTCCAGCCCCGTATGAATCTGTGCGATCCGGGCCAGCGTGCCTGCATCGGTATGTCCGGTCAGCTGCAAGGGCAGCCAGCGGCGTTGAAAGGCGCGCACGATGCTCGCCGTTTCATCGGAATAGATGCCATCTACGGCCAGTTCATAGCCGATGCCTCTGAGAACACTCTGCAGGTGCTCGACATGCTTGCCGGTATCACCAGGTAGCAGGCTTCCACCATCGCGGCCTGACATGGCAGGCAGGTCAGGCCAGTAGCCGATACCCTCTGCGGCGAGACGGTCCCACGGGAAATGCTCGCCCGGATCAATTTTGCGCGCCGGGGCAATATCCGAATGCCCGACAATACGGGACGGTCGAATGGCGTGGCGCGAGAGGATGTCTTTCGACAACGCGATGACGGCGGCGATCTGCGCATCCGGATAGGGCGGCAGGCGGCCATTCGGCAAAGGGACATCATGCCCGCCATTGACGATTTCGATGCCGATGGAGCGGGAGTTCAGATCGTCATCATCCTGCCAGCGGGAGACCCCGGCATGCCAGGCGCGCTGGTCTTCCTGGACCAGCTGGGTGATGCGGCCATCTTCCCAGACCATGTAGTGGGCGGAGACTTCAGCGGCAGGATCGCACATGCGCTGCAGGGCGGCCTCGCCGGACTCCATGCCGGTATAGTGCAGCACCAGCATGTCGAGCGCGTGGCGGCGGGCGTTGAAGTTCGGGCTCTCCACGCTGTCTGTCTGCATTAGCTGCCTCCTGAGCCCATTTTCTCCACGATGGAGGCTTCCGGCAAGCGCTGGTTCTGGCGCACGGCGATGACAAAGACGCCAGACAGGGAGATGACAGAGCCAAGCACCAGCCGCGCCGTGATCGGCTCGTTCAGAAGGATGATGCCGAAGATGACGCCCCAGACCGGGGTCATCAGCGTGAGCGGGGAGAGCAGCGAAATGTCGTATTTCTTGATCAGGGAATAGAAGGCGCCATGGCCGAAGATCGACACGCCTGCCACCGCGAACAGCCAGGCCAGGCCGAGCTGCCAGCCGCCGCGCATGAGAGACTCGATCTGCCCGGTTTCCAAAAGACCGGACGTGATGAAGAGCGGCGCGAAGCTGAACAGGCCGACCCAGGCCTGCAGCTGTAGCGCCTTGATGGGGGCCATGCGCTTCATCAGAATGCCCCCGATCGAGCCGATAAAGGCGGCGATGGTGATGTAGACCAGGCCGATGGAGATGGTGAAGCTGCCGGGATCAAAGGCGATCAGCACGACCCCCGCAAAAGACAGCATGATGCCGAGGCCGCGCCGCCAGCCAATCGTCTCGCCCAGAAAGGCCATGCTCATCAGCGTAGAGAAGGGCGCGCCGAGCTGTCCGGTGATCGAGGCTGCGGACGCCTCCGCATTCTGAAGGCCCAGGAAGAGCAGGGCAAAATGTACCGCGCCGATGAACATCGCGATCAGGAACAGCATTCGCAGGTCTTCCGGTCTTGGCCGCAGAAAAGCGAGCAGGAACAGCGCGACACCGGCAAAGCGGGTCGCGGCAAAGAAGATCGGCGGCACGCCAATATCGGCCACCACCCAGCGTGTGATGACCAGGTTCAGTCCCCAGACGAGGCAGACGGCGAAAAGCAGCATGAAGTCACGAAAGTTCATGCGGGTGGCGTTAGCAGGATTTGAGCAGGCTGGGCAGAGAAAAGCGCGCTTTCTCTTTTGATTGTCTCTTTAGGCGTCGTGACAGAAAAGAGAGAGGGAGGCTCTGCCCTAATTGCGCCGGAACTGAGCGGTATCTGACGCGCTAAACAAGTGTTAATAAGGTGTTATAACGGGCTTGGGAGGCCTTGCCGGGAGAGACTGGCGGGCGTGGTGCAGACAGGAGAAGTGATTTGATGGGACTGATTTGGTGGATCCTGCCGGCAATTGCTGCGGTCATTGGCCTGATGCTGTTGTTTGCGGGCTTCGGGAAGCTGGCCAAGCTGAAAGCGGGATCGGGCTTTTTCCGGCTCGTCTTCGGTGTGGGATTTCTGGGCCTGGCGGGCGTGGTTGCCTTTGCGGGCCTCAATCTGCAGACCTATAAGCGTCTGACCAAGGAACGCTACGCCGCCAATATCAAATTCGCCGCCTTGCCGGGCGAGGACAATGCCTATGCGCTGGACATGACGCTGTCGGATGGCACCAAGCTGGTTCAGGCCGATGGTACGCAGCCCGTGCTGCGCGGCAATCAGTTCGAAGTCGGCGCGCAGGTCATCAAGTTCAAGCCGATGGCCAACATGCTTGGTTATGATTCCATCTACCGGCTGGACTATATCGAGGGCCGCATGTCGCGCCGCTTCACGACGACGGAAGTGACCGAGGCCACGACGAATGGCATCGCTCTGGCGGAAAATCCGGGTCTGGATGTCTATACGCTTGCCGAGAAACAGGGCGGACGGTTTGGTATTGATGCCGATTATGGCTCTGCCACCTATCAGCCGATGGGCGACAAATTCGAATATGTCGTCAACATTTCGCAGGATGCCCTGATCGCCCGCCCGACCGAGGGCACGAAGACGCTGATCCAGCGCCAGAAATATCCCGGCTACAGCTCGGTCTCCACGCCTGTCGATACACCGGATACAGATGTTCCACCGGGTGATCTGGAGGGCGGCCAGTGAACCCGTGGGAGCGTTACGTCGTTCCGCATGTCGTTTCATGCGCGTGCCAGACGAAACCGATCATGAAGCAGCGGGAAAAGATTGTTCCGAAGGCGGAGGGGCAGGTTCTTGAGGTCGGCTGCGGCTCCGGCACGAATTTTCGCTATTATGACGCCAGCAAGGTGGAGCATCTTTATGCGCTGGAGCCATCCGAGGTGATGGTGAAGAAGGCGCGCCGGGAGGCTGGCGCGCTGGGCATAGGCAATCATATCGAATTCCTGCAAACCGGCGCCGAAGCCATTCCGCTTGAAGATGACAGCATCGACACGGCGGTGATCACGTTTGTATTGTGCACAATACCGGACTGGGAGGCGAGCCTGCGCGAGGTGCGCCGTGTGCTGAAGCCGGATGGCAAGATCCTGTTTTCCGAGCATGGCCTGGCGCCCGATAAGGGCGTTGCGAAATGGCAGCGCCGCATAGAGCCCGTGTGGAAACCTCTCGGTGGTGGGTGCCATCTGACGCGCGACACTGAAGCGATGTTTGCCGCTGCGGGCTTTCGTCTGGACGGAGCGGAGACGATGTATCTTCCGTCCACGCCCAAAATTGCAGGCTTTGTCAGCTGGGGCGCGGCAGTGCCCGTCTGAGACTCGTAATGCGCGCGCCGCCCTATCTGCCTTTTCTGAGCGGTCCGCCGGGGCTTGCGCCCGGCCTGAAGCCGGTTGCTCGCGAAGACTGGCTGACCCCCGACAGTGAAGCAGAGGCCTGGCTGGGGCCGAAACGCGACCTGATGCGCACCCGCCGCATTGAGGTATTTGCCGCTCACGGAGCAGAGGCCGAGATGGCGGAGGCGGCGGCGCTGGTGCTTAGCGCGCTGGAACAGGGAACGTGCGAAGGCGAATGGCCGACGCCGTTGGAGGCCGCTGCCGCGGAGGTTTCCGATGATCTCTGTCTGATGGTGCGGGGAGAAGACGGGCTGTGGCGATTGCAGGCGGCGAGCCTGTGCGGGCCGACCTTCTGGCGATTGTCTGACAAGATGGGGGAACCGCTTGGCGGGCTGCATGCGCCTGTGCCGGGCGCTGACCCGGATCTGGTGCGGCGGATTTCCCGCATCTTTGATGGCCTGCAGCCGGACCTCATTCTGGAGCGCTTCAACTGGACCGTTCAGGCGGGCGAGGCGCGCTTCACGCCCAGCTCATCGCCGCTGAAGGCATTGGCTGCAGAGACACCGGAGGATGCTGCACTGCACATGCTGTATCTGCGCGTGGAACGCCAGACGATCACCAAACTGCCGGAGACAGGCGCTGTGCTGTTCACCATCCGTATCGTGGTGGACCCGCTGCGCGCGGCGCTTGCCGGGGAAGGGGCGGCGGAGGCGTTCAGTGCCGCCTGGCAGGGCATCACGCCGGAGATGGCAGACTATAAAGGCTGGGCCGCGTATGACGGTCTCGTCCGCGCAGCGCTAAGACAGTTGGGCAGGCGCGCCTGAGAGAGTGAGCAAACCTGTCATTTCTTTCCGGGAGCGGAATACGAGAACAGGCACGTCTGGCCCATGCGTGTCGAGCCCTTCAATGATACGGGGGGAGACGGTCTGCTCGAACGTCCAGATGAAATGCAGGAACTCCGCATCGAGTTTCTCCGGGCACCCTTGCGCCATGCCGGGACGGGTTTGCCCGCGATATTTCAGCCACCGTCTGGTTACGCCGCTGATGCAGGCGAGACGCGGCAGGCGCGGCCAGAGGACAAGGTCTGCGCGTGGCAGGCGTAGGTCAAATGTTTTCGGATTCGTGCCGTCCATCACCCAGCGGTCTTCCTGAACCAGTTTGGCGATCATACTATATTGTTCTGCATCGTCGCGCTCGACCCAGCCCGACTGCCAGAGGACTTCCTGGTCAAGCGTGATGCAGCGCAGGCCGAATGCGTCGGAGATGGCGCGGCCAAGCGTCGTCTTGCCTGAACCGCTGCAGCCGATAATGAGAACACGGTACGCCGTCTGCAGCCTTGCGGCAGCCTCTGTCAGGGAGATGTAGTTGGGCATGGCGATCTGTCTCGGCATGTGCAGGACAGAGCGTTTTAGCCAGCCGCCGGGGCAGCGCAAGGGCTGAACGCTTATGTCCGAAGGGGCGTGCAGCTGGGCTTGCATCGGGGGCCGGGTGGACGTGGCCCGGAATCCGATTAGGTCTGACAAAGTGAAATGCGAAGAGGCACATCATGAAATACTGGCTGTTCAAATCCGAACCGGACGCCTGGAGCTGGGAGCAGCAAAAGGCCAAGGGCGATGAGGGCGAGGAATGGTCCGGCATCCGCAACTATCAGGCGCGCAATTTCATGCGCGACATGAAAGTCGGCGACCGGGGCTTTTTCTATCACTCCAACAAGGGGCTGGAAGTGGTCGGCATTGTCGAGATCTCGGCCGAGAGCGCGCCGGATTCCACGACCGATGATGAACGCTGGGACTGCGTGCATGTGCGGGCGCTGGCCGACATGCCAAAACCGGTGAAGCTGAAAGAAGTGAAGGCCAATCCGAAGCTGGAGGAGATGAGCCTGGTGACGTCTTTCCGCCTGTCCGTTCAGCCGGTGAAGGCCGATGAGTGGACGGAAGTCTGCCGCATGGGTGGAATCAATCCGAAGACTTTGAAGCCGGTATAGGGCCCGGATTGCGACCCCCGCGAAAAAGGCCAAAAAGCGTCTGGCCTTAAAAATGTTAGCGTGCAACAATGCTCTCAAATGTGGGGGGCGTCTGGCTGTTTCTGTGCCCTCCTTATAATCCAGAGGGAGCAGGAAATAGCCATGTTGAACCGGAAATTATTCAATAAATTCAGCCTTATGGGGGCAGTCGCATCGCTTGCATTGGTGGCGGCCTGTACCAGCACAGAGCCTGCCGAGGCACCTGTTGCCGCGCTGGATGCGCCAGAAGCGACAGAGCCCGCGATTCTGCCCTATATGGACGCCTCCCTCAGCCCAGAAGAACGGGCAAGGGATCTGGTCAGCCGCATGACACTGGAGGAGAAAGCGGCCCAGATGTATGACAAGGCTGCCGGCATTCCGCGGCTTGGCATCCACGAATACAATTGGTGGAACGAGGCCCTGCACGGCGTCGCCCGCGCGGGCCATGCCACGGTGTTCCCGCAGGCGATCGGCCTGGCGGCGACCTGGGATGAAGACCTGATGCTGGACGTCGCCACGACGATTTCAGACGAGGGCCGCGCCAAGCATCATTATTATGCGTCTGAAGATGTCTACGCCATGTATGGCGGGCTGACCTTCTGGTCGCCCAATATCAACATCTTCCGTGATCCGCGCTGGGGCAGGGGACAGGAAACCTATGGCGAGGATCCGTTCCTGACGGGCCGCATGGCGGTGAATTTCGTCAATGGCATCCAGGGCGATGACGACAAGTATCTCAAAGCCGTCGCGACGGTAAAGCATTATGCCGTCCATTCCGGGCCGGAACCGTCGCGCCACCGCGATGACTATCATGCAAGCGACGCAGATCTGTGGGAAACCTATCTGCCCGCCTTCAAGATGGCGTTTGACGAAACCGATGTCGGCTCTGTCATGTGCGCCTATAATGCCGTCTGGGGCGCGCCGGCCTGTGGCAGCGAGCGGCTGATGGTTGACCTCTTGCGCGGCGAACTCGGCTTTGACGGCTATGTCGTCTCCGATTGCGGCGCGATTGGTGACTTCTATTATGATGAGGCGAAGCAGGAAGCCGGCGAAGCGCCCTATGTGGCGCATGATTATGTCGACACGCGCGCAGAGGCGGCGGCCCTGTCCGTGAAGATGGGTACCGACCTCAATTGTGGGGACGGCTTTGGCAACAAGATGGACGCGCTACCTGACGCGGTCGCGCAGGGGCTGATCGATGAGGCAACCATCGACCAGGCGGTCATCCGTCTCTACACGGCGTTGTTCAGGCTGGGCATGTATGATGACCCGGCCATGGTGCCATGGGCGAATCTGTCGCTGGATATTGTGGCGAATGACGAACATATCGCGCTGTCCGAAAAGACGGCGCGGCAGTCTCTGGTATTGCTGAAGAATGATGGCATCCTGCCACTGGCGCCTGAAACTAAGGTGGCCGTGATCGGTCCGAATGCCGACAATTGGTGGACGCTGGTGGCGAACTATTATGGCCGTCCGACACAGCCTGTCACTGCGCTGGAAGGCGTGACCGCGAAAGTGGGCGCAGAGAATGTAACCTATGCGGTCGGATCCACCATCGCGGGCGACAATTATTCCGACTACAAGCCGGTGCCGGCCTCTGTCCTGTTCCATGAGAATGAGGCAGGCGAATTGGTGCCCGGCGTGAAGGCGGCCTATTATGTCGAGAAGGATCTCTCCGGTGACCCGGCAGTCGAGACAGTAGAAGACAAGATCGATTTCTATTGGGACCGCACGCCGAGCACGGGTGGGCTGAATGATGAGTTCGGTGCCATCTGGGACGGCGTGATTGTTCCGGAGACGGATGGGGTCTACCGGTTCCAGCCGTCGCGCTGGTCCACAGTGGAAATCAACGGCCAGGAAGTGGGCGAACGTGACGACATCGCGATGACAGCGGGCGAGCCCTATAGCGTGAAGATGACGCTGAAATTCGACAGTGGCTGGCCGCGCGACCAGTTGGACAAATATGCCTATCTGAACTGGACGGATGTCTCGCGGGATCTGAAGGCCGAGGCCATGGCCGCAGTGGAAGACGCCGATGTCATCCTGTTTTTTGGCGGCATTGATGCCAATCTCGAAGGCGAGGAAATGGGTGTCGAGCTGGAGGGCTTCCTGGGCGGAGACCGCACGAACATCAAGCTGCCTGAAAGCCAGGAGAGCTTGTTGAAAGATCTGTATGCGACCGGAAAACCCGTCGTGATGGTAAACTTCTCCGGTTCTGCCATGGGGCTGAACTGGGAAAGCGAGAATTTGCCGGCCATTGTCCAGGCTTTCTATCCGGGGGAGAAGGCAGGCAATGCCATCGCAGACCTGCTATGGGGCGAGTACAGCCCGTCCGGCCGTCTGCCGGTGACATTCTACAAATCGGTAGATGACCTGCCGGACTTTGGCGATTATTCGATGCAGAACCGCACCTATAAATATTATGAGGGCGAGCCGCTTTATCCGTTCGGGTATGGCCTTTCCTATACCAGCTTCGGCTATGATGGCCTGTCCGTGCCGGAAAGCCATGATGCGAGCCAGCCTTTGCCGGTCAGCGTGACGGTTACCAATACGGGCGACATGGCCGGTCGCGAAGTGGTGCAGGCCTATATTCAGCACAAGGAACGGGCAAACCCCTCCGTGCCGAAGGTTGAGCTCATCGCATTTGATGTCGTGGAGCTTGCACCGGGTGAGACGCGGACAGTGACGTTCGAACTGTCTCCGGACCGGCTTGGCTATTATGATACGGACGGCAAGTTCGTGACGCCGATCCGCGGAGAGGCGGTTATCTCTCTGGGCGGGGGCCAACCGGGTTATACTTCAGAGACGGCAGGTGCCTCTGCCACGGTGCGGTTCACCGCAGAAAACTAAGGCTGCGGCCCTGTCTGTTTCCTATGGTGCGGGCAGGGCCACGTCTTCCCGATAAGGCGCGTCTACCGACTTGTCATTTCCCTCCCAACCTGTAATTCTAATTACAGGTTGGGAGGGAATCTGATCGTGTCTGCTATGCGCTGTGACGGCTATGGTCTGCTTGGCTATTTATCCCTGAATCAAGACGACCGCGCGCGCAGGCAAAGAACCTGCTCGCGCGGTCGTCCCGCGTCCCACTATGGCAATGCGGTTTCGGAAAGCCACCCAGCCTGTTGTCGTGATGGTGGTGCCGTTCCGGGTCTCGCGGACCCGAAAAAGTCCACATTGGTAATTTAACATACCACTGGTATGTTAAATGGACAACTGAAAAGCCGCCATGCCTAAGCCACGTGCCCGAAAAGCCCTCGAAACGCGCACAACCATCCTGAGAGCTGCTCGAAAAAGGTTCTCGGAGGATGGTTATGAGGCCAGCATTTCCAGCATTGTCGTTGAGGCAGGTATCACCAAGGGCGCTCTGTTCCACCATTTCGAGAACAAGCAGAATCTCTATTATGAGGTCTGGCGTGATCTGCAGATCACAATGGATAATGAAACCCGCATCGCGGCCATGAAGGCCATGTCCGATGAGGACCCCTATGCCGCCTTTCTTGCAGGCGCGCGGGTCTATTTTGATTGGGTGATGCGCGAAGACTATCAGCGTATCGTGTTACTGGAAGGTCCGCGGGCCCTGGGCCTGGCGGAATGGTATGAGGCTGATCACGATCTTGGCCAAAAGAATGTACGGGGCGGTATTCAGTATCTGGTCGACAAGGGGAAGATCGCTCCGGAACGGGCTGATGCTTCGGCCATGATCGTGCAGGGTGCATTGAACGGTTCAGGCTTTGCCTTAGCGCGCCGGGAAAATACCGTGATGCTTGAGCGTGTGCTGGAAGTTTTCGAGATCATGCTGAGAAGCCTCAAATAGGCATCAACTGATCGGGATGACCTTTCCGTCAATCGCCTGATTCACGCGCCACCAGCCGGCAATGCCATAGCGCTTCTTCGTGGTCGGCTGCACTGCGTGCGGAATGGTTTCTGACAGCATCAGCACCACGCCGCCGCCTTCCGGCACCAATGTCGCGACAGGGGCGTCGTCTTCGCTCGCGCGTTCCGGCCACACGACCAACGCGCCGCCATCTTCTGCGCTCCACTGATCATTGAGATAGACAACGAGCGAGACGATGCGGTTCTTCGCGCCTTCGAAACTGTCAAGATGCCGGTCATAGAAGCCGCCTTCCGGATAGACGGCATAGCAGGCCTCGAATTCGAACAGGCCCAGCAGCAGCGAGCGGTTCAAGGCTTCGCGAAGATGCTCGGCCCAGTCGGAAAAGGCCAGCTGCGCCGGGCTGGAATCGTTCAGCCAGGTGATGCGCGTCTTGCGGATGGAGTGATCGACCTGAAAGGCATCTTCGCGGCCAATCCCAGCCGGGGCCAGCGCGGCCTCTGCCTCCAATGCGTGAATCTCGTCACGCAGAGCTATCAGGAGGGCATCCGGCAGAAGGCCGGGCTGCCAGGACCAGCCCTTGCTGGCCAGGTCTTCAATCACGCAGCCGAGACGGTTGTCGCCTGGCAGGGGGAGGGGTGCGGTCATGCGGGGCTGGTTTTTTGGGGCACTCTGGGGGGGGGGG
>NZ_AWFA01000048.1 GCF_000682675.1 Hyphomonas pacifica
CCTTCACCCCCAGTTTGAGGCTTTGCACGGCGGTGTCTGCCCAAGCGGGGACGGTGAGCCTGAGACGGCCGTCGCTGGCGGACCAGTCGCTAACCTCTCCGCCCAGCTGGGTAATAGATGTTACCTCGCCTATTTCCGCCGGCAGCCTCAGGCTCAGCGTCTCACCCTCCGGCACGCCGAACACATGCAGGTAAAGCGCGCCCCCGCCTCGCGTCGCGCCAATGGCCAGGCCGCCCGCCTCACGCTCCGGCAGCAGAACAGGCCGTGTGTCATGGATACCCTCGCCCGCCACGCTCAACCATGCTCCCACAGCCTCCAGTCGAGCCGCCTGACCCGG
Organism: Hyphomonas pacifica; assembly: GCF_000682675.1. Taxonomy (GTDB): domain Bacteria; phylum Pseudomonadota; class Alphaproteobacteria; order Caulobacterales; family Hyphomonadaceae; genus Hyphomonas; species Hyphomonas pacifica. Next base: position 338 of record NZ_AWFA01000048.1, read on the forward strand.
CGGGATGATCGTGTCACCCCGCGGCCCCACATTCAGCAGAACATTGCCATTGAAGCACGCTGACCGCGCCAGCATCGAGACGATCCCGTCCCGGCTGATATAATCTTCATCCGTTTCATTCCGGTTATACGCGAACGAGTGCCCCATACCCCGCGTCGTCTCCCACAGAAAGGGCAGCATACGCTCGAACATGCCATATTCTGGCGTGCGCACATCCCACACCATCGGCATCGGCGGCAGCAGGCCCGTCAACCCCTCAGGCTTGTCAAACGCCCCCTCCGGCAGCTGCCCATCCGGCGCAATCCACCGGTCATTGGTCAGTCCCTCCGGGACTGTGTTGTAATACTTCGCCAGAATGTCATACGAAGACTGCGCGCTCGGATAGGCAATGTCATTCCATAGATAATCCGGCTTGTAGCGCTCGATCAGTTCCTCATACTGCGCATTGGCATAGTCGATATAACCCTCTGCCTCACCGGGAATGGAGGTCATGAACCCTGCAAAGCTTTCGATCCGCTCATGCTTGAATGTCCAGTCCACACCGCCCGAATAATACACGCCGAACTTCAGCCCTTCGGCCCGAACAGCCTCGGCCAGCTCACCTACCACATCGCGGCTTGTATGCCAGTTTTCCTTGTTCGGATTCTTTACATCGCTCGGCCACAGCGCAAAGCCGTCATGATGCTTCGTCACCAGAACCACATAGCGCGCACCGGACGCCTTGAAGAGCCGCGCCCATGACACAGGGTCCCAGTCCTCCAGCGCCTCATTGAACGCATCCCCGAAATGATCATACGAATAGTCCACACCATACGTCTCACGGTGATATGCCGCCGTCGGACTATCCTCAAATAACATCGTGTTCTGGTACCAGGCAGCATAAGGCGTATTCGCAAAGCCGTCCTTCTCATCCCCCGCATCAATAATGGTTTTGGCATGTGGCGCGAAAGCCGGAATGGAATATGGCCCCCAGTGGATGAAAATGCCGAACTTTGCATCTCGGAACCAATCGGGCGCCTCATGCGCCTGAAGGCTCTCAACTGTCGGTAAGTACGTCAAAGATCTGATCCCCCTGTGCGAGCAATCAGAAGCAATCCACATCCTATGTGGGAACAGCGCAGGCCGCCTCGCATGATTTTCCTCCCTCGCCACCTCTTTCCGGGTTGGCTGTTACATGCTTTATACGCCCCGTGCGTTTCATATGCAACTACCATGATCGTATATGAACGATATAATTTTGAGAAAATACCATCGCCTGCCCGACTGGTTCATGGCAGCATAATCAGTAAGAGGATTGAGTATGCCGGGCGGCAAACACCTGACAGGGAGAAGGAAATCATGGAACGCAAAGCGTGGATGATCAAACTGAAACCGGAGAAAACCACGGAATACAAGGCGCTTCACGCCGATGCATGGCCGAGTATTTTGAGCCAGATAACCGCATGCAACATCCGCAACTACAGCATCTTCCTGAGAGAGCCAGAAAATTTTCTGGTCGGCATCTATGAATATCACGGCAATGATATTGAGGCCGACATGGCCAAAATGGGTGAAGATCCGGACACGAAAAAATGGTGGGCCCTGACAGACCCATGCCAGGCACCGCTCGACTCAGCCGAAACAGGAGAATGGTGGGTTCCCATGGAAGAAGTGTTCCACCTGGACTAGGCACCCTGAATGACGGCGTGCCCCAAAATGGCAGAAATCCGTCCGGCCGCATCCGCAACCATCCCTGGCGCTTCCTCCACTGTTACTGCCGCCCGGCGCGTCACGACAAAGGGCACAGTCAGACTGGCGACCGCACCACTTGAGGCAGAGTCAAAGATAGGCGCGCCAATATCTGTCACGCCATCAACCATGAGCGACGGCATGCAGACATAGCCGGTTTGGCGAACCTGTTCACACTGCCCTTCAAGAGAGTCGATCTCGGCGGCGCTTGCGCCTCCCGCTTTCAGATCCGCCAGAATCTTGGTTTTCTGTACGGACGAAGCGAAAGCAAACAAAACAAGCCCGGATGCTGACTTCATAATGGAGCGCCGATGCCCCAGCCGCACACTGAAGCCGACATCATCCGGGCTTTCGGTGCGCGCAATGACAACGATCTGGTCTGAGCTAATAACGGCCAGTTGAATGGACTGCATCATGCGGCTGGCAAGCGCAGACATTTCCGGCAGCGCGGCCTCATGCAAATTCATCTTCGGCGGAGACCGCATGCCTATTTCAAACAGGCGGTTAGATAGCTGTAGCTTTTCCGGATCATCCGTGCGCTCAACATATCCGCGTGCCTCAAGCACCACGACCATGCGATAGATCTCACTGCGGGAACGGCCCAGATTTCGCGCAATATCCGAGATGGATTGCGGCGCCCTCACCGTGGCAAGACATTCCAGAATATCGAGCCCCTTTTCCAGGGCGGGCGCTTTATAGGGAAGTTCCGTCATGGCGTTTCACTTGCTCTGCTCTGCGGGTCTGTTTCGGATATGAATGCCGAAAGGCCAATCACATCATATATGCAAAGCGGCTGATGTCTCCCCACTTGGCACAGCCTGTCCCGCGTATCCTATTTCAGCATCTGCCGCGCAGCCGGAATAGCGATCTCCAGTGCGCGCGTAATTTCCGTCCCAAGCTCGATCTTGCCGCCAGCCTCCACCCATTTGCGGTGAGGCAGGGATATGGCGGTCAGCAAGAGCGACACGACCAGTTCCGGCCTGTAATCATCACTGCGATCCAGCGCATATTCCGCGGCCACGTAATTGGCGTATATGTCCTGTTGCTCGTGGTGATATTCGCTCCACGCGAAGGCAAGATCCGCCTCGTTTCGCAACGCATTCCACAGCGCGACACCCGGGCGTGACTCTGCCTCCAGAGTATCTGCCAAATTGAGGGCTTCTGCGCGAAAGAAATCAAAGAATGCCAGTTCACCTTGCGCCTGAACGGCCCGGTCACGCAGCTCATCAACGCGCGCCGTGACCAGGCTCAGCGCCAGATCGTTCTTGGTCTTGAAGTGCATGAAAAGCGTCGTGACATGAATGTCCGCCGCGTCAGCAATCGCCTGCATAGTGGTTGCACCATAGCCATCCTTGCCGAATAGCTTCGCCGCCTCGCGCAGAATGGATGCGCGCGTGCGCCGACGCCGCTCCGTGCGGCGCGGATACTTCACCTCCGCCATCAGTGCAGACTTGTCTGATTTGGAACGATCTACCATTACACGTCTCTTGGGCCGACCCGTTCGGGCCAGCGTATATAATTTCGGGGGCACTTAAGACACCCGGCCATCCGGATCAACAAATCCAGACTATTCATCTGCATGTGCCCTCACATGTGTGTTTTTGTTCTCGGCCTGGCCGATCATGAAACCTCCTGCTTGAAAATTGGCTCTGGCGCACGCTTGCGGGCCAGTTCCTCGACCGCCAACTGATGATCTTCTTCCGAAACGGGATAGAAGCTGGTGATGATCAGGGCGGTAGTGGTGAAGAACAACGTTGCGAGTGAGAACACAATCGCCAGATTTGTAACGATGCTCTGGTCCACCTGCCCGGGCTTTGCCTCCTCCGGAAAACCGACCAGCGTCAGGATCAGCCCGGACACAAGCACGCCGGTGCCGGAAATGGTCTTGTTGACGAAGGTGGTCGCCGAAAAGATGAGCCCCTCCGATTGCCGCCCTGTCTTCAGGAGGATCTGATCCGTCACATCCGCGACCATGGACGCAATCAGAATCGACGCCGCGATGACAGACATCACGACAATTGCCATGAACACAAATAACAGCGGCACGAGCGCAGGGCTGCCATTCTCCGGGAACAAACCAAACAACCTCAAGGCAACCGGCAGAACAATGGCCAGCAGAGTCAGGCTATAGAGCGCCAGGGTCGTCCATTTTTTGCCGAAACTCTTGGACAAAGGCAGCACCAAAACAAAGGCGAGCACGACGCCCAATAGGCCGGCCGATGTCAGGGTCGCGACCTGGTCAGATGACAATTCCCAGAAATAGGTCTGCAAATAAATCATCAGTCCGGCATTCAGTCCGCCCGCCATGGAGCCGAAAATACTGCCGATCAGGATCGGTGCATTGGTGCGGTCGAACAAGGTTGAAAACATGTTGCGCGCGGTCTTCAGCACGCCTTCATGTTGCGGGGGCGGCAGCTTTGCCAGACTGAAGATACGGCCATGTGTCCCCAGCGTAGACAAAAAAATTGCTGTCGCCATCAGAGGCGCCGCAATGGCCGCATAGCGATGATAGCCCGAAGCATCCAGCAGGCCGCCGGGGCTCACCGGATCATCAGCAAAGATCATGCTGAACACCACAATGCCCATAAGGATGCCGCCAACCACGCCGAAGAAAAAGCGGTAGGCAACCAGCACGGTTCGCTCGTGATAATCCTGCGTGAATTCCGCGAGCAGAGCCGTCGAGGGAATTTCGTAAACGCCAATCGCGATCCGTGTCCCACTCGTGATAACGAGCAAATACGCAAACAGTGTAATGTCCGATACGCCTGTCGGAGGCATCCACAGGGCAAAATATAATATGCCCACCGGCAGAACCGATGCGTACATGAAGGGGTGACGTCGCCCCCACTTGCTCCGTAAACTGTCGGACCATTGCCCGACGATCGGGTCCAGCACGGCATCCGCGATCATGGCGATCATGATCGCGGCGCCCACCCAGCCCGCTGACAAGCCGACGACCTGATTATAATAGATCATCAGCAGGGCATTGAAGCCATTGTCCTTGATGCCGAAAGCCACCGTACCAAGCCCATAAATGAGCTTGGTCGACATTGGCAGCTTCCGGGTAGCTTCAAGCGGTGTGTGTTGCATTTGCCCGCCTACTAAAACCGCATCTGGATTTGCACACCATAGGTGCGCGGCGCAGTCATATAGTATGTCTGCGCGACAGTTCCGAATGGTTGGTAAAGGAATGTGCCGTTAGAGCCGTCATAGCCCTGTTCATCGAACACATTCTTCACATAGCCGATAATGCTGTAAGCATCATCCACACTCCTGAAAAGCGCGATTAGATCAACCTGTTCATAGGACGGCGTTTCGTTATAGGAACGATTGAATACGCTGTGATAGGTTGCGTCCTGCCAGGAATAGTTGGCGGTTAGCGTCAGGTCCCCGCTATCTGCCAACGGAACAGTATAGCTGGCATTCAGACCGAACTTGTTGGGAATGGTGCGCGGCAGCATCTCGCCTTCAAGGCTCTGATACTGGTTGCTGCTTGCGTCAGGCTGGCCGACCGGCTGCGCGCCGGGCTGTGTGGCATACGGGTCAGCAATGTCTACAAAGCAGCAGGCATTCTGGATCTCTGAGTCATTATAGGCATAGCTGAACAGGAAGCGCAGCCTGTCCGTAGGCGACCAATTTGTCTCCAACTCGATCCCTCGCGCCGTCGACTCTTCCAGATTGAAGAAGCGCGTCAGGCGAAGGCCATTCTCCTGGACATCCAGCGGGATCTGCAAGCCGTCATAGATGTAATAATAGGCGGTGGCATTCACCTGCAGAGTGTCTCCCAGCGTCTTCTTCAGGCCAAGTTCGTAGGAATCGATCAGCTCTTCGTCCGTCTGCGGGAATTGGCTGATGCCGCCTGCATTGAACCCGCCCGATTTATAGCCACGTGCATAGCGGAAGAAGTAGTTTGAACGAATGTCAGGTTGCCACTGAATACCAGCCGTGCCACTCCACGCATTCCAGGAATTCTTCAGGCGCCTGTGCGCCAGTCCGGTGTCTGAGTCAATCGTCACTTCGCTGTCCACACCAGCGGCCTGCTGATAGCTGATAGAGGACGCCGTCAAATCAAGTACGGGCGCGAAGATACCGGATCCGCCGAGCGTAAAGCCCGGCACAATGCCATATCCGAGCACACGCACGCTCTCGGAGCCTTCCTTTTCGTCCACCGAATAGCGCAGACCACCCGTCACGGTCAGCTCATCCGTCAGCGCATAATCCACCTGACCAAAAAGCGCATAGGATTTCGTATTCAGGTCAGACAGCGCTGTAATATAATCACCGCTTGGGTTTTCAGGCGCGGCCAGCGGCGTCTTCATTTGTGGCTGGGCTGCGTTGCCGAAATGCGACTGCTGGCTAAAATTCTCTTCATAGGCATAAGCCCCGACGATCCACCAGAAGTCAGGGTCTCCCGACGCCTGAATGTTGACCTCATGGCTCCAATATTCCTTGTCCTCGACATAGCCGAATGTACGAGACGGATAGATCGTAGCCGGAGCACATACCGGCCCGACATTTTCCAGCAGCCATTGGCAGTTTGGCCCACCTGTCAGCACCTCGCCTGCATTCGCATTCGCCGGGTCCAGAGGATACGTGTAGGAGATCATGCTGGTATTGTCGTCGTCGCGATAGGAGTCGTAATAATACGTCCTGTAGCCGCCGAGATATTTGATATCGATTGTATCGAGATTCCAGGTCGCAAGCGTCGAGATGCCGTAATTGTCATTTATCTTGGAACTGGTCGGCGCGTTTACGTCGAACGTACGAATGTCATCAATTGCTGGATTGCTGGTTTCCGAGCTCTTACTGTTGTAGCCGGGGGTCAGAAATCCGAAGGCCGGGCCGGGCGTCAGATATCCATTCGGAAATGGCGCTGTATCATATGGCCCCCCATAAATAGTCGTCCGGTTACGGTAGTTTCCGCCCGCTGTGTCCGCCTTCAGCCAGAAGGAAAAACTCTCTGTAACCTCAGCGTCCATCTGGAATTCCAGATAGCCAACCTCCTCGGCGCCCGCTTCGCTTTCTCCTCCCGCTACATTCTCGAGATAGCCATCCTCCTGATTGAAGTAAGAGCCTGCGAGCTTCAGGTTCAAGCCCTTGGCGACCGGCCCGGACACGCTCGCATTCACCTCGGCTAGGGAATAATTGCCGATCGTAACGCGCGCTTCTGCGGCGAACTCATCCGTCGGTCGCTTTGAAATCACATTGATCGCGCCGCCAATCGAGTTCCGGCCATAGAGAGTGCCTTGCGGCCCCCGCAACACCTCTACGCGCTCGATAAAAAAGTCGCTTTTGGAGATGGCCGCAGTAGAGGCATCATAAATGCCATCCGAATAGGTCGCCACGCCCGGATCAGATCCGTTCGTATTCGTCTGACGTCCCACACCGCGAATAAAGACACGGTCATCGCCGGCGGAAAAGGCGAGGCTCGGCGTAAATCTGGACAGGTCCGACAGGTCATCCAGCGCCAGTTCCTCACGCAGGTCCGATGTGAACGCCGTGACCGAGACGGGCACGTCATTGAGGTCCTGCTCGCGCTTGACCGCGGTAACCGTCACCTGGTCCAGTTCGCGAAATTCATCGCCACTATCGGCCGGTTCATCCATTTCCTGAGCAAAGACGTGTCCACCCGTCATAAGCGCAATGGCACTGACCGCAGCCACCATAGATGCTTGTTTCATTTTGGTTTTCCTCCCGAAGGTCTTTTTATCGTCCTGAGTCTCTGCCCGGATCTTCGGAAAGTGTAAGATAGATTAATCTAGTCGAATAGAGTTATCTTTAAAAAATCTCGCATAGCGCCGACTGAGCGCTTGCACTCAGACCCGGACCAGCCCCCAAACTTAGAGCCAGCCACCGGGCCGTGTGACCCGAAACGGCTGGATCGTGCGCCTGTCTATATGGAGACATTTTCGCCGCCTGCCGCCCATCAGGAGATATCAGACATGTCGGAGAACAAATTTGGTAGTGGCGACTGCTATATTTGCGGGGCTCCGCTCGATCCCCTTAGATCCGTATGTCCGGTCTGCGGCTACTCTCAGACTCCGAACCCTGATGCCCAAAGCGGCGCATCGCCGCCCGAAGCCGCGCCAACTGAGACGTCCTCAAAAGACGCTGCCTCAGAGCTACGCAAGAGCCTGCGCACCAAGCTGGACGCGCGCAGGAGCGACGCCAGGGACAGCTTCAAATCAAAGCTGCAGAAATAGACGCGCAGGCTCTATTTGCCGGATCCGGCCCCAAGCGTCAGCCAGTTCACATACTGCTCCAGCCAGCTAGAGCTGCTCGTACCCTTCCTCAGCGTGCCAAAGCCATGCCCGCCATCGCTGTAAAGGTGGAACTCCATCGCGCCATTTGTCTCAAACCACGCCTTGGGCAGGGTGAACCGGCCTTGCTGGAATAGCGGATCATCCGATGCAATCGCCAGGAAGAGCGGCGGATTGATCTCGCCATCCACGGGCTGCGTCATCGGCGGATAGATCAGGGCGGCACTGTCGACCGCAACGCCTTCAGGCGGCGTACGCAGCACTTGCATCACGGACATGGCGCCCGCAGAAAAGCCGATCAGGCCCGCGCTGCCGGGCTCACATCCCAACTCTGGGCAATGCGCCGACACATATTCCATCGCCAGCCGCAGATCATCGACCGCAGGCTCATAGGCATCCAATTCCCGGCTGCCCAAGCCTGAAAAGACCTGAGCCATTTCCTGCACGAAGGCATCCGGTGCCACCGATGTTGGCTGCGTGCGATATTTCAGGACGAACGCATTATAGCCTTCCGCGGCCAACCGCTCGGCAATCGGGAAGCCTTCATTCTCAATGGAAGCAAACATGTATCCACCGCCCGGCACGACGATAATGGCCTTGCCGTTATTTCTCTCTGCCGATGGATAGACAGGATAAATCTGGGGGCGCGTGACATTTCTAACCGTCAGCTGGTTGAGGAAATGCTCCCAGATCTCATGGTCTTCCGCGTCAGGTATCAGGGAGATGGCGTCGGCCTCCGGCGCGTCATCAGGAATGGGCAGATCCGGCAGCGCGCGCTGCGGCGCGGCCTCTGCAGGGGGCGCGGCCTGCGCCTGTACCTGACAGGCCCCAAGCCCCGCCAGCATCACACTGAAAACTGTCGTCTTGAGCCAGGTCTTCATCTTTTCCTCCGCGAAACTGTGCACGCTAACATATGCCCAGCATTGCGCATGTTCTGCACCAGAGGCAAGGCAGAGAGACGAGAAATTCAAGATCGGCAGTTTCAAGCCGGGTGGCAGACAGCCCGCACGATCCGCCGTACAATCGGCATAACAATCAGCACAACTGGAAACGCTAGCAGCCAACTGATCAGCCACGCGCTCATCCACGCGCCAAACAGCTCCTGGCTCAGTCCCTCGCTCTTCACAGTTGCGATCAGGGAGACGAAAGCGCACATGAAAATCGACAGTAGCAAGGATGTCATGAAGGAGGCCAGCCGCGCCGGAAAGCGGTAACGACCTGCAGCCTGCCCACCCATATGCTCAAACTCACTCATCAGGCGCTGACCTTTGCAAGCTGAACCACGCGTTTCGCCAACAAAGGAAGCAACTGGTTTGGAAGGGAGTCGATCAGCTCCGGCCCCTCAAATGCAATGTGGGCAAAGGTGACGCTCACTTGCTCCGTTACGACCAGGGTCTGAACTGTGGTCAGAATCTGCCGAAGGTGTGAAAGGCTGCGGAGTCCGCCGAACGGGCTGGGCGATGCCGACATCAGCCCAGCGACCTTTCCCCGAAACCCTGTCAGCGCAAGAGGAGGCTCGCCATCCGTCGAGCGCGACACCCAGTCGATCGCATTCTTGAGGGCAGTCGTGATGGAGCCATTATGCTCCGGTGACGCAAGCAGGAAAGCGTCATGCGAACAGAACAATGCTTTCAGGCGTTTCGCATCTTCCGGGAAAGCATTCATCTCCCGGTCCTGCGAATAGAGTGGCAGGTCAAAGTCTTCCAATTTTATCGACGTAACATCCGCCCCGGCCTCCCGGGCGAAGTGTACCGCACGATCAAGCAGGCGCTGATTAAAGGACTCGTCCTGCAGACTTCCTGATAGCGCAAGTATCTTGACTGCCGACATGGTGTTTTCTCCTGCATGTTGCCGTCCTAGAGCATAGACACAATTTACTTAGCTATCTATATATTCTGGCTTCTGCAAGCCATCAATGCGCACAAAATCTGGAGGAAGAACCTGATGAAAATTGTTGAAGTCCGTGAACTGGCAGTGCGCATGACGGGCCACATTGCGAATGCGGTGGTAGATTTCTCACGACATGACATTTCCCTTGTGGCGGTGATCAGCGATGTCATCCGGAATGGCAAACCCGTCACAGGTTTGGCTTTCAACTCCATTGGCCGCTTCGCGCAATCCGGCATCATTCGTGATCGGCTTATTCCCCGCATCATGTCCGCCACCCCCGAGGCCTACACAGACTCAACCGGAGAACTCTCTCCCGCCGCCCTGAAGAAAGTCATGATGCGAGACGAGAAACCTGGCGGTCATGGAGACCGAGCTTCAGCCATCGCTGCGATTGAGCTAGCAGCCTGGGATCTCTGCGCAAAGTTGGCCGATGCACCGGCTTACTCCGTCATCGCACAACATTTTGACCGCACAGCCGCCGATACAGTTAGTGTATATGCGGCAGGCGGATACTACTACCCCAATGATGGTACCGAACGCCTACGTGATGAATTGAAATCCTATCAGGATATGGGATTCACGAAATTCAAAGTGAAGGTTGGAGGGGTGTCTGCTAGAGACGATATCGCACGCTTGGAGACCGCTATTCAGCAAGCAGGCTCTGGTCAAAATATCAGTGTGGATGCAAATGGACGGTTTGATCTTGAAAGCGCCATTACCCTCGGACAGATGCTCAAGCCCTATGGTCTGCGATGGTATGAGGAAGCGGGCGATCCACTGGATTATGACCTCAACCGCCAGGTTATCGAGGCCTACCAGGCTCCCGTCGCCACAGGAGAGAACCTGTTCTCTGCGCTAGATGTGCAGAACCTGCTGCGCCACGGCGGTATGCGTCCGGGCATTGATGTCTTCCAGATGGACGCCGGGCTCAGCTATGGCCTGACGGAATATGCGGACATGATCGCTCTCATGGAGGCCCACGGCTTTGATCGCGCCATGGCCTACCCGCATGGCGGCCACCTTCTGAACCTTCATATCGTTGCGGCACTGAATCTCGGCGGGTGCGAAGCCTATCCCTCTGTCTTCCAGCCCTTTGGGGGCTACCTGCCGGATCTTGAAATCAGGGAGGGCATGATTGGCCTGCCAGACCATCCAGGCTTCGGGCTGGAGGCGAAACCTGAGCTTCTCCCGCATATTGAAAAGCTTATAGCCTAGAACGTCGCGCGGCGCGCGCCCTCACGCGCCACGCTTCGCCTCAATGGCTTTCACGATGGCCGAGAGGGTCTGATTGACGGGAGCCTTCAGCCCCATTTTCGCTGCTTCGCGTGGGACTGCACCATTGATAAAATCGATCTCGCTGGGTCGGCCAGCTTCCACATCCTGCAATAGCGAAGGTTTCGCCGCAGCAACCCGCTCCGCAAATGCATGCACATGGGCTTCTGGATCCGTTACGGTAAGAGGCACGCCGCAGGCCCTTGCGATCTCCCAGGTCTCGATACCAGCCTGAAGGCAGATGGAACCGAGCGCCGGGTCAGTCAGCGCCTCTCCCACCGTCAGGCCTGTAATGGCGCACGGCGCGCTGAAAGATGCATTACAAATCAGCTTTTCCCACTGCATGGTGAGAATGTCTGAAACCGCCTCAGCCTTGAAGCTGGCACTACACCATAAATCCGCAATCTGCGCCGTCTTTTCATCAGCCATGTCACGATAAGCGCCAATCTTGATCGCCCCCATTCCCGTGTGGTGGGCGTACCCCGGCGAAACAACGGATGCCCCGAAAGCCGCAGCTATACCAACGGCCAGCCTGTGGGCATCCACATGTCCTGCAACAATATCTGCAGCCCCCAGGCCGTTCTGCATGGCCAATATAGATGTTGCCTCCCCAATCATGGGGGCAAGACTACCAACTGCCGCTTCCACCTGCGTGGCCTTGGTCGCCAGAATAATGAGGTCGAATTCTTCCGAGGGCGGCGTATCCAGCGCGCGAACCTGAACCCTTCTGTCCCCGCTTGCGCCATCCAGCCTCAAGCCATTCGCGCGGATCGCGTCCATGTGCGCGCCTGCTCGGCTGACAATCGTCACTTCATGTCCGGTTTCGGCAAACAGGCCTGCGAAGACGGACCCCATGGCCCCGCCTCCGAGAATTGCAATCTTGGCAGTCTGCGCACCCATGATCAGAGGTGTGCTTTCAGCCAGTCCGACACCACATCAGCCGCATCATGCCGATGTTGGGCACTGTCCTCAAAATAGTGCGCACCAGGCAACAACTCCAATGTCTTGTCCTCGCTGCCAATGGCTCCATGAATTCTCTTGGCATCACTTGGGAAGACGCCTGTATCAGCCGTCCCCTGAATGACCAGTGCCGGTATATCCAGTTTCTTCAAGTGTGGTTCGCCCTGGCATTTGGACGTCTCAAGACTCCACATGTTCAGCCAGGTCGTCAGCATACAGGCCCGGCCGATGCTGGGGCTACGGTTTGCAACGCGGGGGTCGCCGCGATAGCAGAGACCCGGCTTACGGTCAGATGGGTCCAGTGACGGGTCCATGCAGCGCAGATCGCCCCACATGCGAAAGAGCGGGAACAACCGGTCGGGAATGCCTGCATCATTCAGACGCTTGAGTTCCCGCTTCACCCAATCTGTAATGCGCTGGTTTCGGGCGCGTTGAGCCGCGCGATAGCGCGTCACAAACTCCGGCGTGTATGGCGGACCATTGTCCGGGTTGAATGGATCCAGTGAAGGGTCCGTCGCGACAGGATCCCATTCGTCCGTTACAGATGCATCCATCCAGTCCGTCATCACTTCAGGACGGCCAATATGGGCATTGCTGGAGATATAATAATCGGCCTTGGGCAGCGCCGACAGGCAATCAGCTCCTTCGCCCACAAGGTTCCCTGTCAACGTCGGCGCAATTGCTTCGGCCTGATAGGCCGCCATCAGAGAGCCGCCGCCCGAATTGCCAAAGATGACGACTTTTTCCACCCCGGCATGCTCGCGCAACCATTTCACCCCGACACTGATATCGACCAACGCATGCTCCAGCAGGAACATGTCCTCTGCGCCGCGATAGCGCGTGTTCCATCCCAGAAAACCATAGCCACGGGACGCGACATAGGCCGCGAAATAATGTTCTGAAAAGTCAACATTATAGTGCGTAGCGATAAAGGCGACCTTTGGATGTGGGTTGCCTTTGGGGGTCCAGTAAATCCCCTGACACGGATGACCGCCTGCCATAATTCTCGGCGCAGTGGGCGATACAGAACTGACAAACCGGCTGTCTACCGCGTCCTCGATCCGGGCGTCTGATGTCATTGGGCGATCCTCCATATTTTTTTCGGTTAGTAACCATTTGGTTCTTTGCTTTCCTAAAGCGGTAGCAAATCGGAACCTATTTGCATAGCTATCTAACTATTTTCCAGCTGCAAATCATCCTCTTGCGTTTACAACCAGCACTTGCGTTGAAAGCGCTCCCATCCGATACTCGCCGCAATCATTGGAGAGCATATCGAATGGTACGAAAAGCCAAAACCGAAAGCCCATATGCCGAGTGGACGAACAGTCTTGGCTATCTGGTCCGCAAATCCTTTAGGTCCGTATCCCGCGCCCTGGAGACCCGCACCTCAGAATACGGAGTGACTGCCGCACAGTGGCATTTCCTACGCGTACTATGGATTGAAGACGGAATCAGCCAGAGGGAACTCAGCCAGCGCGTAAACATGCGAGAGCCGACAACGGTCATCGCTGTGAAGCGACTTGAAAAGGCGGATCTGATCACGCGCAAACAAAGCACCGAAGATGCTCGCAAGATAAATGTTTACCTGACACCAAAAGCCAAACGCCTGAAGGCCAAGCTGATGCCGCTGGTTGAGGAAGTAAACGATTTGGCCACTCAGGGCATGACGGCAAAAGAGAAGTCTGAGCTGCGCCGCCTACTCAGCAAGGTGAACCAGAATCTGGAGGCAGAAGACAGTCGTCGCAACACGCCTGTTCCCCCTCCATAAACTCTATAGGGCGCAGCACACTCCCGGGTTGTGCCTCACATTCCTGCCAGCCTACAGATCCGCGACAGATATGGGCTCGTGCGCCACATCGCTTTCATCGAAGTCTTTCGTCCAGGCTGCGAATTCCAGGCAGACGCCATCCGGATCAAAGAAATAGACTGACCGCACAAAGACATCTTCCGTGACCTCAGCGCTGACCTGGCTAGGGGAGTTGTCATGGTTCAGAATCGGCGTCACCTCAATGCCCATATCAATCAGACGCTGGTAGTATTCGTCGAATTTCTCCGCTGGTATGTTCAGGGCAATATGGTTCATTGATCCGTGTGCAGAAACGAAACTTCCCTGCGTTGGCAGCATGGCTGGCGCCGCGATACCAGGGGATGCTTCAGGCGCCTCCGGGAACCAGAAAAAAGCAATACAGTCACCATTTCCGCAATCAAAGAAGAAGTGCTGCCCCGAATTGTTGGGCAGATTGATCGTCTTGATCAGGGGCATCCCCAGCTTGTCCCTGTAGAACTCAACTGTCTTTTTCATATCACGGCAAACCAGCGCGAGATGGTTTACACCTTTAAACTCAAACGGACGTTCCTGTGCCATGTGATGGTCTCCTCTCCCTGATGCGCATCTCTGGTCATA